>CABKLX010000005.1 GCA_902373415.1 uncultured Eubacteriales bacterium
ATACTTGGCTGGAAGCGGCCCGGGAAAATAGGGCGATGCCGACACCTTCCTTTTTTTTATTAAAAAAAGTGGTTGTGTATATAATACCTTCATCTTATGGCCCGTTAGTCAAGCGGCTAAGACGTCGGCCTCTCACGCCGAAAACACGAGTTCGATTCTCGTACGGGTCACCATATTTTTTGAGGTAATATATGGGGATTTAGCTCAGTTGGTTAGAGCTACCGGCTCATAACCGGTCGGTCCCGGGTTCGAGTCCCTGAATCCCCACCACTTTTTTTATTTTATAGGGGTATAGCTCAGCAGGTAGAGCAGCGGTCTCCAAAACCGCGTGCCGAGGGTTCGATCCCTTCTGCCCCTGCCAAGTCTTTAGGTCGATTTAGATCCGACCGAGAAAAAACGAGAAAAGCGGAGATTTCGAGAGATTTCTCCGCTTTTTTCGTACCTAACTTTTTTCGAATTTCCATAGATCCATTTTCTATTTTTCTTCGAGTCGAAGGATTCGAACTACCGAAAACGCACTTTTTCATGAATCGAATACGGAACACAAGCGACCGGAAGGACTTGAACCCACGACAGGGTTTCAAATTCTTCCGGTTTTTTTGCGTTAGACACAAATTGTTTACAAATAGTCCCTTCCTAAACAGATCCATCCCTTCTCCGCAAGGACTCGAACCCACGAAACGCTAAAAAAAGATTTTTTTGAAATAGATCCATTGAGCCGACAAAAGGATTTGAACCAGCGAATCCCAAATATTGCCCCACTGAAGACAAAGAAAAAGCCTTCTGCATACATAGCCAAATGCTTATCAGCCAAGCGTTTGGCTTTTTTTATTTGCAGAAAGGATGATATGCTGATTATTGTCAGACGGCTTTCGACAATTACGCCAAGTCTGTTGGAGAGCCGACGATTTCTTCTCACAGGTTAACCCCTATTGAACCACGCGACTATCGCGTGGTTTTCGTTATACAAGAAAACAGCGCAGAGACACTGCTTCCACGCTGTTTTTTTGTGATATTAGTAGTTATCTTTTCTAACCTCGAAATATGCCTTGGGATGCTTGCATACGGGGCAAACCTCGGGTGCAGCAGTACCGACAACCATGTGTCCGCAGTTACGGCACTCCCAAACGGTTACACCGCTCTTCTCGAATACTGCCTTCTGCTCTACGTTGTTCAGAAGTGCGCGGTATCTCTCCTCGTGAGTCTTCTCGATAGCAGCAACAGCGCGGAACTGTGCAGCGAGCTCGGTAAAGCCCTCTTCCTCAGCGTCCTTAGCAAAGCCGTCGTACATATCGGTCCACTCGTAGTTCTCGCCCTCAGCGGCGTGAAGAAGGTTCTCGGCGGTATCGCCAAGCTCGCCAAGTGCCTTGAACCAAAGCTTTGCGTGCTCCTTTTCGTTATCTGCAGTTTGAAGGAAGAGCGCTGCGATCTGCTCGTATCCTGCCTTCTTTGCAACAGACGCGAAGTAGGTGTACTTGTTTCTCGCCTGAGACTCACCTGCGAATGCTTCCCAAAGGTTCTTTTCGGTTTTCGTGCCTGCAAAGGGATTTTTTGCCTCTGCGATCTTTTCAAACTTGGATGCGGGTACCTTGCAAACGGGGCACTTAAAATCGTCCGTCATTTCTCCCTCGTGAATATATCCGCAAACTGTGCATTTCCATTTAGCCATTTTCTTTGTTTCTCCTTTTATAATTTCTTTATTGATGTCGCTTGAGCGATCAGTGTACATAGTATGGAGCATTTCTTCCGCAAGCTCACTGAGCGGTTTGCCGTAAAATTCCTCGTAAAGCTCCTTTATTTCAGGGTTTTCGTGGCTCGAACGAAGAGTCATAGAGGCATCTCTCTTATAAAGGCTCTCGATTCTTGCCTTACGGCTTGCGTTTGCATCTGCTGCAAAATCTCTGGGCTGACCGCCACCACCGATGCATCCACCGGGGCAGGTCATCACCTCTACGAAGTGGTAGTTCTTCTCACCGCTCTTGATTAGTTCGATGAGCTTGCGAGCGTTTGCCGTACCATAAACAACAGCTACGTTTACAGTGGTTCCCTTGACGTCAAGGCTTGCTTCTCTGATGCCCTCGTATCCGCGAACGGGCTTAAGGTCAAGAAGTGCGCTCGGAGGGACCTCACCCGTGATATAGGAGTATGCAGTACGAAGCGCTGCCTCCATAACACCTCCGGTGTTACCGAAGATCACGCCTGCCCCCGATGCTTCACCCATAAAGCGGTCGTAATCGCTATCCTCAAGAGAAGCAAAGTCGATCTTCGCTTCCTTTGCCCAAAGAGCAAGCTCGCGAGTTGTAACAACATAGTCCATATCGCGCATTTCAGGGATACCGAGCTTCTTGCCTGCGGCATTCATTTCCTCGCGTCGAATCTCGAATTTCTTCGCAGTACAGGGGGTAAGTGCTACGTTAACGATCTTCTTCGGATCAATACCCATCTTCTGTGCGAAGTAGGTCTTAATGGTGGGACCTTGCATACCGATGGGGCTCTTGGCAGTTGATACGTGCGGGAGCATTTCGGGATAATAGGTTTCAGCAAACTTCACCCACGCAGGGCAGCAGCTTGTAAACTGAGGCAGGGGCTTATCTCCTGTCGTAATGCGACGAACAAGCTCGCTTGCTTCCTCAACAATGGTGAGATCTGCTGCGAAGTTGGTGTCCAGAACGTAATCGGCACCGAGAGCACGCATAAGGGCGATCATTTTACCCTGCACGAAGCTTCCTTTTGCCATTCCAAACTCCTCACCGAGAGCAACGCGCACAGAGGGAGAAGTGCTGACGATAACAATCTTATCGGGATCTGCGATAGCCGCCTTCACGTCCGGGTATTCGTAGACCTCGGTAATGCTGGCGGTAGGACAGACATTTGCGCACTGTCCACAGTGGATACAGATCGCATTTCCTTCGGTTTGCTCGAAGGAATATGTACCGTGAACACCGATTTCATTCGTGCAAACCTCACGGCATTGTCCGCACTTGATGCAAAGATCTTCTTTGCGGCAGATACTTGGGTTATCCGATTCAATCGGAACCCGAACAGATAGTGGTAAATGCTCTGTCATATACTTTCCTCCTAATTATTCTTTATCTTTTGATTGTACCATGACCTTTTGAGTTTGTCAATGGATTGATGCAATTTTAAGTGAAGATTTTAAGTGAAGATATTTATTTAATAAAATATTTTAGCGGTGAATAACGTCGATTTGGCAGAGAAATCAGCGCGCAAGAATTAAGTAAATTATCATATGATTTTTTAGAACAAGATATATAGGGATAGGACTTAATTGATTTTACTACATAGATTCGTTTGCAAGCATGGTGCGAAAGCCCGATAGACCTAGGATCACTTTTGGCGCCCATCATCGCCAAGGGGCAAGCCTACCCTCATGGCAAAAATTATGGACTATTTTTGTACGGTAGCCTTATATGGATCTATTTTGTAGTGGCAACACAAGAAAAAAGCAGATTGCGTAAGCAGTCTGCTTTTTTCAGTTAAATCCGCTGCCGGCGGAAGAAATCCACCTTTGGTGGATGAAATCGCTTCGCGATGAAATCCCGCTTCGCGGGGAGATGGGAGGCGGATTTGGTTTCATCTGAGGCGGTACGCCGAAGATATGTTCTGCGGAGGCTTGCGGAAATCCGTATTTATATAATTTCTGTCATTTTGTTCATTCGGTCGTTGTCGGGTAAATGGAAAAATCATCGAAAACGTGAGGAAAGAGAGCGTTGACGGCTTTCCCGATTGACAAAAGAGGCGTAAGATGATATAATCAAAATAAAGATACGGCAATGCGATTATAATGCTTTCAAAGACAGATGATGAGGTGAAACGTTATGAAAACGGCGATAATATATGCGTCAAAACACCACAAAAATACGGAAAAACTTGTCCTTGCGATAGCCGCGGCTCACGAAGTTGCGCTTTTCGATGCGGAAAAAGACAGTATTCCGTCTTTGGATGAATATGATTGTATAGGTTTTGCAAGCGGAATTGCGTACGGCAAGTTTTATCCGAGCGTCAGCGAGGCGGCGGAAAAATACATGACTGCGGGGAAGAAGATATTTTTCCTCTATACCTGCGGGAGCCACAATCGGGATATGGCGCGCGTTCTGAAATTTCTCGGCGAAGAGCGCGGGTGTAAAGTCCTCGGAAGTTTCGGTTGTCCGGGGTTCGACACATACGGTCCGTTCAAGCTTATCGGCGGGATAAGCAAAAACCGTCCGAACGAAAAAGACATCTCGGATGCGGTCAGGTTTTTTGAGACCGAAGTCTCAGCAGAGGTTTAACCGTCTTCCGCAAGATCCGAAATAACGAAGAGTCTGATCTGAAAATAAAAGTTGCGGTCTTCCGATAAACGGAGATCGCAACTTTTTTCTATCTTGCTTTTTTGTCGAAAGACGGATTGAACGCATAAAAATTCCGACAATTCAGTTTATCCTGCAATATGCGCAGGCATTCGCCGAAACAATCAGGGCGGAATGCATTCGCGATATAGATCTTTATATTTTCCACTTGATTTCAAGACTGTTTTTTGAGGCAACAATGCGTTCAATGAGAGCATCAACAACCGTGATCCTGTCGCTGATCGATAATTTATCCCAATACTCCGTATAACCGCTGATTTTTCCTTTGTTGTCCTCACATTTTTTGTCTGATTTCGCAATCTGCGAAAGCAGTTCTTTTTTTTCGCAATCCAATTCGGCAACGCGGTTATTTATGTAACGCATGACCGAGTCATTGGCTGTCGGGATCTTCTCGAGCAAGGATGATATTTCGCTGTCGACGGCATCTGTGCGGATCTTCAGTTTTACGATTTGCATGTTACTGCCATCCTGTCCGTGTCCGGACAGTGTTTTGAACTCTTCTAACTTTTTCTTCATTTCTTCAAATACGATCTCATCAACCGCATCGGCATCAAGAGAACCGAAGTGACATCTTTCGGCATTGTATTTGTTATTGCACAGGTAATAGCGGTTATCGGACTTATGTTTGCATCGGTATACTTTTGCGCAAAGAGCGTGCCCGCAATGGGCACATCTGATTTTGCCCGCAAGCCACGTTGCTTTTGCTTTAACGGGCTTTGCAACACTTTGATTGTTCAGACATTTGGAACGGCATTTTATCCATGTTTGTGAATCAATAAGTCCTTCGTGCGGAGCAAGGACAAGCGTATGCCCTTCAAGACATACCGTCTTCCGCTTTTGTGTATCGCCTGAATACAGATAAGCTCCGTTTGTGCCGATAAAATCTTCGGGTACGTTGGCAATGTCGGTGCCCTGTGCTTTAAAAAACTCATACAGACTATAATCTGCTTTCACGTATACAGGGTTGATCACCACATCCCGCAAACGGCTGCGGTTGAAGAGTTTTCCGTCACGCTTTCGTATTCCGTGCGCGTCCAAATAGCGCATTACGTCTCCGAGTGATGTTTGCGGTTCGGAATAGAGAGTGAAGATCAACCTCACGATTTCCGCCTCGGGCTCGATCGGCTCATACATTTTTGTGCGTATGCCGTCTATCCGCGTTTCTTTAAGACAAAAACCGAACGGAATTCTTCCGCCCATATAAAATCCGCGTTTGCTCCGGGATGAATAGGCGTCAATAACACGTTGCTGAATCGTCTCACGTTCAAGTTGCGCAAAGATCATTATGATCATCAGCATAGCTTTCCCGATAGGGGTTGACGTATCAAATTTTTCCATTGTACTGACAAATTCAACGCGGTTCTTTTGAAACACTTCAATTAAATTGGCAAAATCAAGCACAGAGCGGCTGATACGGTCAAGCCGATAAACTATTACACGGTTTATATTTCCGGATTTTATATCACGCAACAACTCCCGAAACGCAGGGCGATCAATGTTTTTTCCGCTGTATCCTTTGTCCGAATATACCTTAAAATTCTGCCCATCCACTTCTTTTTTACAGAATTCGACCTGACTTTCGGTGGATATGCTGTCTATCCTGTCGACCGATTGCCTGACGTAAACGGCGTCACATGAATCCGCGTTCAAGGTTTATCGGACACATACTTGGAAAATACATCATATAGTTTTCTCTCGATCTGAAGTTTGATCTCTCTCTTTTCGTCCGCGGAAAACTGAGGGTTTAAGTCTGTGATCGAAATGACTTTGTTTCCGATTTTTCGCTCCCATGTTTGTGTAATATAGCTCGTCACGCTGTCCGTCCCTCCTTTTTGCGACAGTTTTCTTTTAATAAATATGATTTGAGTCTTGTCCTCATGTCAAAACGCAATTGCATTAAGTTATTTTTGTTGCGGCTGTGTACGCAGATCTTCCGTCATCGGTTCAAGGTAAAAACTTTCGTCGGGAAATCGGGCAGGAGACCTGCCTTCCGTGCGAAAGATCTTTTTAAGAAAAACTCGGCTCCCAAAGACCGATTAACAGTCTCAGGGAGCCTCTTTGAAAATTACATTCATCTTTTCCGAACTTATTTGCAGACGAATTTCACATTACTGTCTTAAATATTTTATGTATTCGGCAATGTATTATTGCCGTAAACCGCAAATTTACGGAGTTTTCCCGGAGTCACTCCGAGTTTTTTCTTAAATATATTGCAAAAATAGTGTTCGTCGGTGAATTTCAGCATATCTGAAATCTCCTTGACCGAAAGCCCGGTGTTTATAAGAAGATTTTCCGCTGTTTTGATTTTTTGTTTCAGGATATATGAATAGACTGTTTCACCGTACTCGGCTTTGAATATCCGTCCGAGCTGTGAGACCGAAAATCCCGCATTGTCCGCGACCGATCCGGCGGTCAGTTTTTCATATATGTTGCCGTCAATATAGTTCTTTATCTCAGCTGCCGCGCTTGGGACAGTATTGCTCGTATCAGCCGAAAGCTGTTGCACTATACGGTGAAAAAACAGTGCGCCCGATCTGTTTATTCTGTCAATATCCGTGGTTGAGGCGAAAAAACCGAGAAGTTCATCGAATATATTACCCACCGGTGCATCGGGAAAGTATATATTGTTTTCAATTCCGTAGGCGGCAAGCAGTTTTTCGCAGAGCACACCCGAAATATTGAACCATTTTTTTGTCCAGGGGTTGGTGCGGTCGGAAAAATAGAAATGTTCCTTTCCCGCAGGAAGAATATACGCATCACCTTTTTTTATCCGATACTCGTTACCTCCGCATATAACGGTCCCTTCGCCTTCGGAAACATACTCCGCCACAAATATATCGGAGCATTTGCGGTACACTTTATAATTCGGATCGGAGTATGTTATCCCCGCAAGAACAACTTCAAACGCGGAGGTTTTATGCCCGTTAACTGCCGAAAGAAAAAATATTTTTTCCATATGCTTAAAATCCTAACTTTTATGCTTAAAAAACTCATTCTCTTTTCTGTTTGGTAATGATATTATACAATAAAAAATATCAAAATGCAAGAAGAGGAAAGGTTTTTATGACAGAGAAAAAAATTCCCCGTCCCGAACATCCTCAACCGATGATGCAACGGGAAAATTGGCAAAATCTCAACGGCGAATGGCTTTTTGAATTCGATTTCGGCGTCTCCGGCGCCGAGCGCGGACTTTTCAAACCCGATAAAGCGGAAGAATACACAAAAAAGATCATTGTTCCGTTCTGTCCCGAAAGTGAACTTTCGGGAATAGCCTATAAGGATTTTATTCCTGCGGTCTGGTATAAACGCGGCATAACCGTTTCCGGGGAACAGTTGGAAGGTCGTGTTCTTTTGCACTTCGGTGCGGTGGATTATGCGTGCGACATATATATAAACGGCAAAAAAGCGGGCAACCACTTCGGCGGCTACAGTTCTTTTACTCTTGATATTACCGATTTTTTGAATATCGGAGAAAACGACCTTACCGTAAATGCAAGGGATAACAACCGTTCGGGAAAACAGCCGAAAGGCAAACAGGCGAGTGTGTTTTATTCACAGGGATGCGACTATACCCGTACCACTGGGATCTGGCAGACGGTATGGCTCGAATTTGTCCCGAAAGGTTATATCAAAACAGCAAAATACTATCCTGACACAGAGGAAGGAGCATTTGATATTGAACTGACCCTTTCGTACGGAGGAAAACTGACGGTTGAAGCACTGTACGAGGGTAAACCCGCAGGCACATCTTCAAAAGAGATAAAGGGAAGTTATGCAAGATTTCATCTTCCGCTTGCCGAAAAGCACCTGTGGGATGTGGGTAAAGGCAGACTTTATGACCTGAAATTCACACTTGAGACCGAGTACGGCACAGATGTGTTATACAGTTATGCGGGACTCAGAGATGTCAGAATTGACGGATTTAAGGTGCTGATTAACGGTAAAAGCGTTTTTCAGCGTACAGTACTCGATCAGGGTTTTTATCCCGACGGTATTTATACCGCAAACTCCGACGAAGCGCTTAAACGCGATATAGATCTTTCGATGTCTCTCGGATTTAACGGTGCGCGTCTGCATGAAAAAATGTTTGAACCGCGATTTCTTTATCATTGTGACAGGGCGGGATACCTTGTTTGGGGCGAGCATGCCAACTGGGGGCTTGATCTGAATAATGAGGGCGGATTATTGAATTTCCTCCCCGAATGGAGTGAAACGATTGAGCGCGACTTTAACCATCCGGCAATAATCGGTTGGTGTCCCTTCAACGAAACATGGGGACAAGCAACCGAAACTGTCCGCCGTTCAATTAAAGCCGTTTACGACGAAACGAAAAAACTCGATCCCACAAGACCGGTTATAGATACTTCCGGCGCCTATCATGTTATAACGGATATTTACGACCAGCACGACTACGATCAGAATCCCGAAAACTTCCGCAGATCTTATATCGGATATAACGGCAAAGCAGACAGTTTTAACCTCTTTTACAAAAACGAACAGGTTTACATTCCGGATCTGCCGTTCTTTTTAAGCGAATTCGGCGGGATCAAATGGATCCCCGAGTCAAAGCAAAAAGAAGCCGCAAACAATTCATGGGGCTACGGCGATGCTCCGAAAACCGAGGAGGAATTTTTTACACGCTACGAGGGACTTGTTTCCGCGCTTCTCGATGCGCCTAATATTATGGGGTTCTGTTATACACAGTTGTACGATATCGAACAGGAGGTAAACGGACTTTATACGTACAGCCGTGAAAAGAAATTCGACGACTATTCCCGGATAATCGCCGCAAACAGAAAAAAGGCGGCAATAGAGGACTGAGGATCTCTCTGTATAACAGAATGTTAATCTGTCAAAAAACGGTTTTGACAGATATGTTCCTCAATGACGGCGGACAAAAAAACTGCCGGCTCTTTTTTTGAGCCGGCAGTTACTTACGGCTCTGCCGACTGTTGTGAACATATAAAATGAAGATTTTTATGTAAATATCAAGAACTCAGATCGTACAGAGGGGCGAAATGAACGGACCGTGTTTTTATGCCCGGTCCCAATCGGATCTTCCGCAGTCATTCCGTTTTGATTGTTTTGCTTCGCCGAACCGCTGATAATGAACGAGTTCGCGGGCGCGAAGGAATTTTATCGGGTCGCGCACGTCGGGGTCGTCTGCAAAGCGCAGGATATTGTCGTAAGTCAATCTCGCCTTCTGTTCGGCGGCAAGGTCTTCCGTCAGGTCTGCGAAGGTGTCGCCGGTCGAGTCGATCGTCTCCGCGCTGAACGGCGTTCCGCTCGCCGCGACGGGATAAACGCCTGCGGTATGGTCTATGAAGTAGTCCGCGAGAGGCGTGTTTTTGATATCGTTTTCTTTCAGCCCCCGCGTCAGCTGATGAACGATTGTTCCGACCATTTCAAAATGTGAAAGTTCTTCCGTTCCGATATCGTTGAGCGCGGCGCGAAGCTCTTCATACGGCATTGTATACCTTTGCGAAAGATAGCGCAGAGACGCTCCGATCTCGCCGTGCGGTCCGCCGTATTGGCTGATGATGAATTTCGCCATTGCCGGGTCGGGGTTTTTGATCTTTATCGGATATTGAAGCCTTTTTTCGTAATCAAACATCTTTTATCAATCCTTTCCTTATTGCCACGGCCACGGAGATCTGATCCATTCGTCCCAGCATTTTGTTACGTCGCTCTTTCGCAGAGGACCGCAGGAGTTTACGTATTCGCGGCGCAGTTCGTCGGCTTTTTCACGGTATTCGCAGAAACTCTTCATCGCCGATGCGTTGTTCGGATGCGTGTCGAGAAACAGCGCCGTGTCATGCGCGGCAAGCGCGTATGCGCCGAGTTCGTTCAGAAGATCGTTTCCCGTTCTTTTCATATCGAATTTCCTCCTCCCGCGCAAAACGGTCTGTCGAGCGCCTTGAATATCGTTCCTCTCCTGTATCCCTGTTCGGGTGTGTAAAGATCCGTGAACGATTGCATCGGTGTGTATGACGTCGCAAGCGGAGTGCTTTCGCTGTCGAGACAGAAATAAGTCCGACAGTCCTCACAGCCGCGGCACGGCATTGTCATCGTCGGAAGACCGTATTCGTCTTCAAGGTATAAGTTTTCGGGCATTCGTCTTTTCATCCTTTCTTTTCGGAGCGGCTTTTTCCGTAACCGCTTCCTCGGAGAATTTCTCTCCCGTAACATTATACTTTTATACGGCGATTTTTGTTAATGTGTCCGATTTTCGCAAGGTCACATAAACGCATCAAAAAAAACTTTCCGCAAATGCGTCTTTAAGCGCGTAACAAATTGTTGACAAAATAAAAAAACGCCGCAAAGGGCTTGATTATTTTCCCTTTATGGTGTATAATACAAATCGAAGCGGGTCTTGCGTGATCCCGTGTCTCGAACCATGTCAGGCAGGGAACTGAGCAGCATTAAGGGAATTTCGGGATGCACAGCAAGGAACCCGCTTCTTTTTAAGTAAAAAACGGAGAAAAAGCGCCGCGGAAGACGCTTTGATCTTTACGGAAAGGACGCGAAAAGGTTGCATCAGGCACTTTACCGAAAGTACCGCCCTGCGGTGTTCGGGGATGTTATAGGACAGGACCCGGTCACTAAAACGCTGAAAAATCAAATAAAGAATTCGACCTTTGCCCATGCGTACCTTTTCACGGGAACGCGGGGCACGGGAAAAACGACCTGCGCCCGTATATTTGCGAAAGCGATCAACTGTCTTTCTCCCGAGGACGGCGAGCCTTGCGGGAAATGTGAGGTTTGCAGGGGAATAACCGACGGAAGTGTTTCGGACATCGTTGAGATAGACGCCGCGACCAACAGCGGTGTTGACAGTGTCCGCGAACTCCGTGAGGAAGTCGCATTTTCTCCCGTTCTGGCAAAATATAAAGTTTATATCATCGACGAAGTTCATATGCTCTCGCCCGCGGCGTATAACGCGCTTCTGAAAACGATCGAGGAGCCGCCCGCGCACGCGGTCTTTATCCTTGCGACGACGGAGATAAACAAAGTTCCCGCGACGATCGCTTCGCGCTGTCAGCGTTTTGATTTCCGCAGGGTCAATGTCGGAACGCTTGTTTCGCACCTGCGCCGCATTGTTGACGCCGAAGGCGTCACGATGGATGACGAAAGCCTGTTGACCGTTGCGAGGCTCGGCGACGGTTCCGTCCGCGACAGTCTGTCCGTTCTCGATAAAGTCATCGGGCTCGGCTCCGCGGAAGAAGTCCGCGAGGTTCTCGGCGTGATCGACACGGAACTTATACACGATCTGATGAAAGCCGCCGCAAAGCAGGATATTGACGCGCTTTATTCGGCTGTCTCATCCCTTTATAACGGCGCGAAAGACCTGAGCGTTCTGTGTCGCGAACTTCTTGACGAATACAGGGCGTTGCTCGTCGTTAAAAATGTTCGTGACAGGACGGGAATACTCGATCTTTACGAGCGGGACGAAGAGCGATTGGAAGAACTTGCGCGGCTTTACACAACCGAACATATACTTTACGCGATAGACACCGCGCAGCAGACCTTGCAGGAACTTTCGAGAAGTTCGAACAAGCGCGCGGATATGGAGATATGCCTTCTTCGTATTTCCGGACCGAAACTGAATGAAGGCGTTAAAGCGCTGAACGCGAGGATTTCGGATCTTGAAAAAGAACTTGAAGATATAAAACGGAGCGGCGTGACCGTCCCTGCAAAAAATGAAAGATTTTCAGCCGCGCCGGAAACTCAGCCCGTCGGCTATGCGGAAGCAAAACTTACGGATACCCCCGCGTCCGCGAAGAAAACGGCGAAAAGCCTCGGAACGGCGGCGCCGACCCCGGAAGAAGTTTTCGGAGCGATCGGCAACGCGCCTTCTTTTTCCTCCGACGACGATTTTATTCCGGAGCCTCCTCCCGAATACGGAGAAGCCCCTGTTTTGCCCGATATTTCGGAAATTTCCGGTTCTGCGGAAGAAACTCGGGAACAGCCTTCCCTCGCCGACACAAAGAGTAACGGGGAAGCGTCGGAAAAACCCGAAAGTGCTCTTCCTGCCGAAAGTGCCGCCGTGTCCGCAGAAGATACGCACGACGGAGCATACCGCGAATTCGGCTCATGGGAGGATTTTTGCAGACTTGTCGCGGACGACGACATGTTCCTCGGTATGATGCTGAAAACCGCGTGCAGCGCGGTTTACCGGAACACCGAACTGCTGATACTCTGCAAGACCGAACAGGATCTGCGCGATATTGACACGGCGCATTGCCGCGAGAGCATGAAAAAAGCGCTTGACGCGCTGAGAAAGGCGCATTATACGGTAAATATCAAACTCGGAAGAAAGGGCGAATACCTGAATTCCGCGGAATATACAGACCTCGAAAACAATCCTCTGTTCGATTTTGAATAGAGCACAAATACCGTCGGGGCGCGTATGCGCTTCGGGAAAGGAAATCGTACAATGAAAGTAAGGATCCCCAACCAGGGCGGCGGGCAAGCCGCAATGATGAAAAAAGTCCAGCAGATGCAGGAGGATATGCAGAACAAGCAGGCGGAACTTGAAGCGGCCGAATATGAAGTCACGTCCGGCGGCGGAATGGTTAAAATAACGATTTCGGGAACGAAAGAGATAAAATCTCTGAAGATCGATCCCTCGGTTGTTGATCCCGAAGACATTGAGATGCTGGAAGATCTCATTGTTGCCGCAGTCAACGAGGCTGTAAGCAAAGTTGAATCGACAGCCGAAGAGGAAATGGCGAAAATAACGTCGGGACTCAATATCCCCGGTCTCGGTTTCTGATATGTCGTATAATGTCAACCCTCTCGACGTGCTGACCGAACAGTTCCGAAAACTTCCCGGTATCGGCAAAAAATCGGCGCAGCGCATCGCTTTTCATGTTCTTCGCATGACCGACGGACAGGCGGAAGAGTTTTTGAGAGCGATCAATGACGCGAGAAAAGTCATTCACCTCTGTCCGATCTGTCAGAACCTGACGGACGGAGATATCTGCTCGATCTGCGGAAACGAGAAGAGGGATAAGTCCGTTATCTGCGTCGTTTCGTCGCCGCAGGATGTTATCTCCATTGAAAAGACGAACGAATACCGCGGAGTTTATCATGTCCTTCACGGAGTTCTTTCCCCGATCGACCATATCGGGCCGAAGGATCTGAAAGTTTCCGAATTGCTCGAAAGAATGGACGGGGACACCGTCAGAGAGGTCATTGTTGCGACCGCTCCGACCGTCGAAGGGGATGCGACCGCGATCTTCCTTGCAAATCTGCTGAAACCTCTCGGAGTAAGCGTCACGCGGCTCGCTTTCGGAATCCCTGTCGGCGGCGATATCGAATATGCGGACGAGATAACGCTCTCGCGTTCGCTCGAAAACAGGAGAGAGATGTAAATGCTTTTGAATGACAACGCCGTTTCTCCCGCCGAGGCGTCTCAGCAATCCGCTCTGACGCTCGCATATCTCGGCGATGCGGTTTACGAACTGCTTGTCCGCGAGAAACTTGTTATACATTCGCATAAAACGAACGGAAAACTTCATTTTGAGGCGACACGTTTCGTTTCCGCAAAGGCACAGAGCGAATTTGTCGAAAAGATTTTGGGCACACTGACACCTGAGGAACTCTCCGTTTACAAGCGAGGGAGAAATTCCGATGCCGTTCCGCCGAAGAATACCGATGTCGCCGTTTATAAGCGCGCGACGGGTCTTGAAACGCTTTTCGGGTATTTGTATCTTTCGGGAAGAACGGAAAGAATAGAAGAACTTTTTGAGCTTATGGTCAACTGAGGAGGTCTTCGCCGATGAAAAAGAAGGTTGTCGGATTTCTTTGCGATATCGGGGTCATATTTATCGGCGGCGTTATTTATGCCGTTGCCATAAATACTTTTACCGCTCCGAACAAGATAGTCGTGTCGGGTATTACCGGTATCGGCTCGATACTGAATTATCTGTTCAATATACCGATAGGTCTTTTCGTCATTGCGGCGAACGTATTGCTGTTTTTGCTGGCGTTCCGATTTGTCAGCAAAAGAACGCTTTTCAAGAGCGCGATCGCGATCGTCATAACATCTGCGCTGATAGATATTACGGCGGCACTCCCGTGGTTTCCCAAATATACCGATGATCCGTTGCTCGCGTGTGTTTTCGGCGGCGCGCTGACGGGAATAGGGCTCGGAATTATTTTTATGCGCGGCATAACGACGGGCGGCGTCGATCTGATCGCTCTTCTTCTCGAAAAACTTTTTCCGTTTATCTCATACGGAAAACTTTTGATGTTTATCGATATGGTCATCGTGATCGCGGCGGGACTTGTTTCAAAGAGCCTGACCGCCGTGTTGTACGCAGCCATAATCGTCTGCGTTTACGGCGTTATCGTCGACAAACTTCTTAACGGCCTTGACAGCGCGAAAGTCGTTTATATAATAAGCAATAAGGGAGACGCGATCTGTGCCGCAGTGACAGAACATCTGCACCGCGGTGTGACACGCATCAACGCATTCGGCGGCTATACGAACGAACCGAAGCCGATGCTCATGATTGTCGTTCGCCCGATGGAACTTTTCAGACTCAAACAGATAGTAAAAGGAACGGATGAACACGCCTTCGTCATTGTCGGAGACGTTTCGGAAGTCGTCGGAAGAGGCTTCAAAACCGAGGAGGACGGATTGCAATGAAATTGCTCGAAGAAAGAATAATCAAGGACGGGACTGTGAGACCCGGCGGAATTGTTAAGGTTGACAACTTTCTCAACCATCAGCTCGATGTTGAGTTGCTCGATGAATGCGGAAAAGAGTTCGCGCGTCTGTTCGGCGGAAAAAAGATAACTAAGATCCTGACGATAGAGGCTTCCGGTATAGCGATTGCGATCAGCGCTGCGCGTCATATGGGAAACGTCCCCGTCGTTTTTGCAAAAAAGGCTCAGACAAAGAATGTTGACGAGGATGTTTATCAGACGCCCGTTATGTCTTTCACTCACGGCAGAGAGTTCATGGTGCGTGTTGCGAAGAAGTATCTTTCACCCGATGATAAACTGTTGATCATCGACGATTTTCTTGCGAACGGCAAAGCTGTTCTCGGTCTTCTCGATCTTGCTGAACAGTCGGGGGCGGAGGTCGTCGGCGTCGGGATATGCGTCGAAAAAGTCTTTCAGGACGGCGGAAGCATCATCCGCGATATGGGCATCGAAGTCCATTCTCTCGCGATGATAGATCTTGACGAAAACGGCGAAATGAAATTCGTCCGGTCAAGATAAGAAATTTACATAAAACGAGCGGCGTGATCATGCCTGATCGCTCTTTTCCGTTTTTGCGGAAAAGGGCGATTGTTTTTTTGTTTATGCGAACAGGAAAAAACTGTTTTTATTCCTGAAAAATCATGCCGGAAATGACGAAAAAATACGCATTAAAGCCGTTTTTATCTCCCGTATTCGACACAAAACGACAAAATGTAACATTTTTTTGTACAATATACTTATATTATTGCGAAAATCAGCCGTATTTAGTATAATACATATTAGATTATTATAATTACAATAATATTTTATTATACTGATAACGAACGGCTGCGTCGAAATATTCTTTCCCGATAAAAAGCGGCCGGACACCAAAGGAGTTTTGAGCAAAATGAGAAATCTCGGTCTCGGAGAACATAGAACGATCGGTTCTTTCGTTTGGGCAAAACTCCGCGCATTCAGTGAAGAAAATGCGGATTTTGCGCATTTTTTTGAACTGATGTTCAGCGAAAAAGAGAATATAATGTATGAAATGAGCGTCGGCTACCGCATTGTTAAAACGACTTACGGCGAAGCAAAGTCAATGACGCTGAAAAGGGCGAACGCCTTGAAAAACAGGCTTTCGAGTCTTGAATATGACGCTGTCGTCGGCATAAGCATGGGCAACGGTCCCGAATGGATCGAAACTTTCTGGGCTGTACTTGCGAGCGGCTTCCGTCCGCTGCTTCTCAATCTGCGTCTTGACGATGTGACACTTGAAAAGGCGATTGCCGCGAGCGGTGCGAAAGCCGTCATCAGCGACGGACGCAGTTATTCCGTTGAAACGATCGCATCTTCCGAACTGATTTCTTCGGAAGAAATATCTCCCGACCTTTTCGGAACGGAGGTTCTTGTCATGTCGTCGGGGACTTCCGAAAGCGTGAAGATATGCGCTTACTCCGCGGAGGAATTCCGGCATCAGGTCATCTGCAGTTACGGAATAATCAAAAACTGCCGAAGGCTTAAGAAACATTACGACGGATGCCTCAAACAACTGACATTTCTTCCTTTTTACCATATTTTCGGTCTTGTCGCAGTATATATCTGGTTCGCGTTCTTTTCCCGAACCTTCGTCCATCTTTCGGACATGTCGCCGCAGACGATCGTAAATACCGTCAAGCGCCATAAAGTCACGCATATCTTTGCCGTTCCTCTTTTTTGGGAGACCGTTTACGCGCAGGCGATAAAGGGGATAAAAGCCCGCGGCGAAAAGACATTCGCAAAGTTTGAAAAGGGAATGCGCATTTCACGCGCGATCGGAAATCTTCCCGTGATCGGGAAACTTTTTTCAAAGACGGCATTCAGGGAATTGCGCGAGAATATTTTCGGCGAGAGCGTGCAGTTCATGATAAGCGGCGGCAGCGCAATAAGCGAAAACGTGCTTGAATTTTTCAACGCGATAGGGTATCATCTCGCAAACGGTTACGGGATGACCGAAATCGGAATAACCTCGGTCGAACTTTCGAAAAATAAGAAACTGCTTAACTCGGGTTGGGTCGGAAAACCTTTTTCGGGTGTTGAGTACAAGATCGAAGACGGTCAACTGTTCGTCCGCGGACAGGTGATCGCAAAATACATAATCGAAAACGGGGAACGCCGCGAACGCGACGGATGGTTCGCTACCCGCGATCTTGCCGAAATGAAAAACGGAAGGTACAGGATCCTCGGAAGAAAAGACGACCTCGTTATCTCGTCTTCCGGAGAAAACCTTAACCCGTGTCTGATAGAACCACGTTTTCGCATTCGGGGCGTGACGGGCGTTTGTCTCGTCGGCGTCGGGAAGACCGAACCGAAAAGCCCTGTTCTGATTGTCGGCGTCAACGGATATATTTCCGACAAGAGTTTTGCCGCCGTTTCCGACGAGATCGGTAAAATACTTTCCGAACTCGATCTGTCGTCGCAGATCAGAAACGTATATTTCACTCCGGAGCCTCTGCTTCGGAACGATGAGTTCAAACTCAACCGCCGCAGGCTTGCTTCCGAGGTCGAAAACGGCACTCTTAAACAGATAACGGCGCGCTCGGTAAGCGAAAATCTCTCGGGCGATCCTCTGTTTGATGAGATCAGAGCCGCCGTTGCGGTCGCTCTGAATATCGATGAGGAGACCGTCGGGGAGGATTTCGATTTCTTCGTTGACGGCGGCGGATCAAGTTTCGATTATTTCGCGATGATTTCAAAACTCGAAGAGGTCTTTTCCGTGTCCTTCGCGGGTGTGAGACCTCTCGGAAAGACAAAAGATCTGTATGAATTCGTAAAGGCTTCGGTGAACGATGTCGGTGTCTCTGTTTAACTGGTTCGTAAAAATAACCTCATGGCCGGTGCAGTTTTTCTGCTTCCGAACAAAAGTTTCGTATGAGGACAAAAGCGTTCAGGGCAGGCGTGTCCGCGGAGGAGCGATAATTATATCAAACCATACCTCGGTTTTCGATTACGCCGTTTATCTGTTCGTTTTCTTCGGGAGAACGCTCCGCGTTCAGATGGCGGAAGTCCTGTTTCGGAAAAAAGGGCTCGGACTGTTTCTGCGCGCTCTCGGCGGAATATATGTCGACCGTTCCGCGCACGATATGAGTGCTGTGCTTAAATCCCGCGATATTGTCGAAAGAGGCGGCGTCGTGGGAATTTTCCCCGAGGGAAGACTCCCGAAACCGGGAGAAGCCCGTCCTCTTGGATTTCACGAAGGGGCGGCATATCTCGCATTGATGACAGGCGCTCCCGTGATTCCCGTTTATACGAACGGCTCGTATTTTTGCAAAAGGCGCGCAAGGGTCGTTATCGGAAAGCCGATGTATGCGAAAGACCTTTCGGACGGTTCGCTGACGGAGAAAGAGGAACTCGAAAAAATTTCCGAAGCGTTCAGACAAAAGGTGATAAGCCTCGGGCAACTGCTCCCGCAAGACACCGAAAGGAAAAAATAAAGTGTTTTCGATACGTTATCTGTTCTATGATTTTGTGAAGATCACGGCGGCGATTCCCGGACTTATATGTTTCCGACCGAAACTCGTTTACGAAAACAAAAAAGCGAAAAAGAAAATACGCGGCGGCGCTATGATCGTTTCTAATCATGTCGGTTTCCGTGACCCCGTTTATCTTCAATTCGCGGTCTGGTACAGAAGACAGCATTTTGTCTGCCTGAAAAAACTTTTCGAGGGACGTGCCGCACTGCTGTTTAAAGGATTTTTGTGTATCCCGATCGACAGGGAAGATATGAGCATGAACTCCCTGCGCGCAATAGTTTCCGAACTCAAAGCCGGACATGTCGTTTCCATGTTTCCCGAAGGCCACATAAGCGAAGACGAGAACAAGCGTATGGGTTCGTTCAAGTCCGGTATGGTGCTGATGGCTATGCAGGGAAAGAGCCCGATCATACCGATCTATATAAAGCCGAAGGAACATTTTTACAGCAGAGTCGTAATGGCGATCGGAGAACCCGTGGATGTTTGTTCGATCCTCGGAAATCGACCGTCCCTTTCTGCGATAGACGGCGTTTCGGCGATCATAAAAGAGAAAGAAGAAAAATTGAAAGAACTTGTATGAGGGAGAGAAATATGATTACACAGACAAGAGAAATTTTCAGAAAGTATACCGATGACGCGACTTTTGAAAAGATCGTCGAGACAGATACTTTGAACGAAATGCTCGAAAGATCCGTTTCCGAATTTGCCCGCGATATTGCGATCTGCGATAACGGAACGGAGTATACTTACGAACAACTCGGCTCGGACGTCGGACATTTTCGCCCGCTCGTTGCGGGAGACGCGAAGAGGGTCGGGATACTTGCGTCGAATTCCTATGATTTCGTCAAGGCGTTTCTTGCGATAACGACGCTCGGACTCACCGCCGTCATTCTTCCCGCACATCTTGACGATATGACGGTTTTCGGGTGCTGTATGAAGTTCGGAATAGGCAAACTTGTTTATCAGTCCGAACTTGAAGAAAAAACAAAGATCGTTGCGGCCAAAAGACCCGATATAGAACTGATCAGGGCGGACGCGCTTTCGTCATCGTCGGTTCCCGCCGCGAAATGCACCGCCGATACCCCGTGCGTCATAATGTTCACGGGAGGCACGACGGGAAAAAGCAAAGGCGCCCTTTTGTCACACGGCGCGGTCATGCAAGGCGTTGTCAACGGCTGTTACGGATACCGTGACGTGTTCGGACAGAGGTATCTTCTTGTTCTCCCGCTTTCCCATGTGTTCGGGCTTATAAGAAACCTTCTGACATCTCTTTACACGGGCAGCGCGCTCTGGATCTGCCGCAACAACAAGGATATGTTCCGCGATATCGCGGTCTTCCGTCCGACGATACTCGTGCTTGTTCCCGCGCTTGCGGAAATGGCTCTGAATCTCTCCAAGAAATTCGGGAAGAATATGCTCGGAGAGGATATGAAATATATCATCTGCGGAGCGGCTCCCGTTTCTCCGTATCTGATAAAAGAATATGAGAAATTCGGGATCACCGCGTTCCCCGGTTACGGTTTGACAGAGTCTGCAAACCTCGTTTCGGGCAATCCGGAATGCCTGAAATATCCCGAATCGGTCGGTATTCCGTACCCGAATCAGGAATTGAAGATCGTTGACGGCGAACTCTGGCTGAGAGGAAAGAACATGATGCTCGGCTACGTCGGAGAAGAGGAAGATCCCCGCGAGGACGGATGGTTCAGAACGGGCGACCTTGTCCGCACGGACGAAAACGGAATGCTTTACATAATCGGCAGAATAAAAGAGATAATTATACTGTCAAACGGTGAAAACATTTCGCCCGCCGAGGTCGAGGCAAAATTCAACGAACTTGATATTATACAGGATTCGCAGGTGTTCGAGGACGTTCTCGAAAACGGAGAGCATATTCTGGCGCTCGAAGTCGTTCCGAGAGCGACGGAAGTCGCAAAACTCGGACTTGACGATCCCAAGCCCTATATCGTCGGCGAACTTGAAAAGATCAACAGAACACTTCCGTCATTCCAAAGAGTTTCGCGCATTGCCGTCCGTGACACGGATTTTGCGAGAACTCCGAGCATGAAGATTGCGAGATATAAAAAATGCAATTAACGAGAACAGAGATAATCGACAAATTGAAGGATATTCTTCTTTTTGCGAACGAAAACAACACCGCGGTCATCGAAAACTGTACGGAGCAGTTGAGGCTTGTCGAGGATCTGGGGCTTACTTCCGTCGGAATGCTGTACATCGTTATAGCCATAGAGGAAGAATTCGGCATCCGCTTTGACAACGTGGGCGTAGCCGATTTCGTTACGCTCCGGGACGTTGTCGATTATATCGAGGCAAAACTCGGATGAAGTGGTGGCCTGCCGAATGTAAACCGGGCGACATGATAAGAGTCAGGCTCGGAAGTATTTATCATTACGGTGTTTTTGTTTCCGACGGCGAAGTCATTCAATTCGGGATGCCTCCCGTGCCGCAATACGCGGCGGGCGGCGAGATCGTCGTTTGCCGCAGCGGTATCGACGAGTTTTCGTGCGGAAATATTGTGGAAGTCGCGGTGTTCGACAGAAAAGAAGCGAAAATGCGCATCCCGCCGGAAAAGACCGTTGAGATCGCCGAATCGAGGCTCGGGGAAGGCGGTTACGATCTGCTTCATAACAATTGCGAGCATTTCGCTTACGAATGTGTTCTCGGAGTGAAGCGAAGCGAGCAGGAAGAAAACGCACGGAAGCGATGGGCTTCCCGAAAGATACTCTGCGTTTTCGTTTCGGATATTCCGGACGGCGTCGGGATCGAAAAGGTTTTTCCCGAAAGCCGTAACAGGGAGATCGAAACCTGCCGCAATGAAAGATTGAAAGCCGCGAGATACGTTGATTGGAAACTTTTGGGATATGCGGCAAAGAGGGTTTTTGCCTGCGATACCGACACTTTGCGTTTCAAAAAAAAGCGTAGCGGAAAGTGGGAGTGCGATAAGTTTTTCTTTTCGCTTTCTCATACCGATACATCCGTTGCCGTCGCTGTTTCAAATTCCCGTTGCGGGGTGGATATCGAAAATCTCGGTCGCGGACAGGTGTACGGAAAAGAGACGCTTGAAAAAATGATGAAGCACGCTTTTACCGAAGAAGAAAGAGCCCGCGCGCAGGAGTCTCCCGTCGAGTTTCTGAAGATATGGACGGCAAAAGAAAGCATATTCAAGGCTTCTGGGGACAATAACTTCTTCCCGCAAAAGACCGATACATCGTCGCAGAAAACCTCGACATTCGTATTCGGAGACGAGGATATTGTCCTGTCTGTATGCGGAGAAAATTCCGAGTCCGCAAGAATTGTCTTTGTCGAAATGAGAGACGGTTCGTTCTTTGAAAAAACACCGTCGGGGAGAGTGTGATGAAGGCCGTTATCATAATTGTCGCGGCGCTCGCCGTTTTTTGGATCGTTTTTTTTGTCGCACCGGGAATAGTGGCGTATTTCACGGTCTTTTCGCGCAGAAAAACCGCTTCATTCGAAGAGGTCGCGGCGACGGAGTATTTTAAGCCGTATATAGGCGCGATCGGAGCGGCAAAAAAACGGCTCGAATCGCTCTACGGAAAAAAAGTACGCATAAAAGGATATAAAGATACTGAACTTGAAGGGCTCTTTATCGACGGCGGAGCAAAAAGAACGGCGATATTTTTTCACGGATATCATTCCGATCCTTTTATAAATTTCGGAGTTCAGGCGACGCGTCTTTACGGTGAAGGGTTCAATCTGCTTTTCCCCGTTCAGCGCGGACACGGCGACAGCGGCGGAAAATCCACGCTCGGCGTTTACGAGCAGTACGATCTGCTTGATTGGATCGAGTGGGTCAAAGCGAACACTTCAACGGATGAAGTTCTCGTTTACGGTATGTCGATGGGCTGTACCGCCGCCGAATATGCCTCGGACAGATTCGATCCCGAGTTTGTTAAAGGCGCCGTTTACGACTGCGGTTATTCGTCTGTATTCTCGCAACTTTGCTATGACCTGAAAAAAAGGCACGTCCCGTCGGCTTCCGTCATAGTCTGGACGCGTGCTGTCGCAAAGTTCCTGCTTCATTCTGATATAAAGAAAAATGTCTCATCGTCGCTTTCCGCGAGCAGAGTCCCCGCGCTTTTTTTCCACGGAACGGACGACAGAACCGTCCCGTTTTCGGACGGTGTCGCGAACTATGAAGCCTGCGCTTCCGAAAAAACGATGTTCACGGCGGAAAAAGCACATCACACGGTGTCATATCTCGTCGGAGGAAAAGAAGCCGACGGTGTTCTTATGAATTTTATTAACGCTCATTTTTCAAGAGAAGGGAAATAAAAAAATGGAGAAGTTTGTCATTATTGCAGACAGCACCTGCGACCTTACGGCGGAGTTTCGGGAGAAGTATGACATAAAGGTCATTTTCGGGCATCTCGTACTTCCCGGAAACACAGAAATGATCTCGTTCCTCGATTGGGATAAGATCCCCCGCGAAAAGTTTTACGCACAGTTGAGAAAAGATCCCGATTCTTTCAAAACGTCGCCGCCGAATATCGACGAGTTCGCGGCAGAGTATGAAAAGTATGTCAAACAGGGTTTCGGCGTTCTTGTCATAACGATCTCAGGCGCGCTCAGCGGTTCGTTCAGCTTTGCGGATAAAGCGCGCGAACAGGTTCTCGAAAAATATCCCGACGCGAACATATATTGTCTTGACAGCCTTCGTTTCGGTCCTTCCTTCGGTCTTCTTGCGATCTATGCATCCATGCTGAGAAGCGAGGGTAAAAGCCTTGAAGAAACGGTCGCTTGGCTTGAAGCGAACAAGCAGAGGTTTCATCAGGCGGGCTGGCTTGACGATCTTTCCTTCGTTGCGAAAAAAGGAAGACTGACCCACGCGAAAGCGTTTTTCGGGACGCTTGCGGGCATCAAGCCGATCGGCGAGATCGACTCAACGGGCATGACGACTGTTTTGGGCAAGGTGAAGGGCGCGAAGAACGCTTTTTCGGTTTTGCTTTCATACATAGCGGAGGTAGGCGAAGACCTCGGAGATCAGATCGTGGTCATCGCGCAGTCCGACCGACTTGCTCAGGCGGAACAGTATAAAAAGATGCTGGAAGAAAAGTTTTCTCCGAAAGAGATACATATTATGGATCTTTATCCGTCGAGCGGCATAAACGTCGGTCCCGGTCTTATGGCGGCGTATTTTATGGGAAAACCCGTTACGGAAGATCTCAAATACGAGCGCGAACTTATTGAAAAGCTGATAAAAGAGGCAGAAGGTAAATGAGAAAACTGAAAACGAGAGGACAGAAAATGCTGTACGCGCTGTCCGGTCTCGGCGTTAATATGCTCAATCTTATGATGGGCTCTTATCTTTGCAGCGCTATCATCGCGAGCGGATTTGCCGAAAAAGTAAAACCGTTTCAGACATTCGCGGGCACAGACCTTGTTTTGATCCCCGTCTGGGCGGTCTTCGGCATTATCGCGAAGATCGTGGACGGTGTCATCGATGTTCCGATGGCGTCCTTTGCCGACAATCTGCGCTCACGCTTCGGCAGGCGCAGACCTGCGATAATCATCGGGCTCGTTCCGATGATCGTCGCGTATCTGCTCTTTCTCGTCGTTCCGAATCCCGGTCAGGCAACGCTTCTGAACACCGTTTATCTCGGCGTCGTTCTTTGCCTTTTCTATATGTCGTATACGCTGACTATGGTTACATATTATGCGACTTATACCGAGATCGTTGATACGAATGAGGACAGAGAGTTTATATCTAACGTAAAATCCGTTTGCGATATTCTGTATTTTATTCTCGGCTATGTCGGTGTCCGCGCGATGCTGAACGGAATGAATATCCGAACGGTCGCGCTGATCGTTCTTCCGATCGTTCTGACCATGCTTATCCCTCTTTTCATGATAAAAGAAGCGGATAACCGCAAAAGTTCGGGCGTAAACGAAAAGAGCGTCGGTCTGCTGACTTCGATCGGATGTACGATGAAGAACAGAAATTTTGTTCTCTGGATGATCGTTTATTCGTTCATGACCTTCGGCGTTCAACTCTTTTTAAGCGGTATAAATGAGTATTTTGCGGGTACGGGAATGAGCATGATCCTTGTCATGGTCGGTTCGTTTGCCCCCGTTCCGCTGGCTCTCGTGATATACCGTCGGATATACGGAAGATACGGCTTCGGAACGGCGTTCCGCTACGCACTGATAACTTTCAGCGTCGGAATGCTCTCTTTGTTCGGAGTGTCGTTTATCCCCGCAGGCGGAGCAAGAACCGTTCTTTCGGTTTCGGCGGGTATCCTCTGCTCTCTTGCGATAGGCGCTCTGTTCTCTGTCGCGTATTCCGTTCCGTCGCAACTTGCCGCAGACGAGGAAAAGAAAACGGGAATCGCCAATTCCGCAATGTATTTCGCGGTGCAGGGGCTTTTTTCGGGCGTTGCTACCGCAATCGGTTCTTATGTCGTTCTGAACGCTCTCAAAGCCGCCGCGGGAAGCATTTCCGATACTTCCTCGGTCAATCCGATATATTTTATGACCGCCGTAAGCGCCGCGGGAACGTTGCTGTCTTTTGTTTTGACATATATGCTCCCGAGATCGCTTGTCGATATGGGAAAGAAACATAAAAAAGGCGACGGTAAGTGATCGTTATGCAGACAAAAACAATCAACGGCGTTCATTTCTGCGGAATGCTCAGAAACGGGCTGGCGGAACTTGAAACGCGGGAAGAAGAAATAAATATGCTCAACGTATTCCCCGTTCCGGACGGGGATACGGGCTCGAATATGCGAATGACGCTCGAACACGGGCTGAAAAACTCCGAACCGTGCGAACCTCTCGGAACATACCTGAAAGGCGTCACGGAGGGAATGCTGCTCGGTGCAAGAGGAAATTCGGGAGTTATCCTTTCGCAGTTTTTCAAGGGTTTTTATTCCGAACTTTCCCGTTCGGACAGCGCGAATGTTTCCGGATTGCAAAAGGCTTTGATAAGCGCGTACCGAGCCGCCTATAAAGCGGTCGTACACCCCGTCGAAGGAACCGCGCTGACAGTCATGCGCGAGGGCATCGAACATATACTCTCACGTATCGACGGATCGACAACTGTGGACAGTCTCCTTTCGATGTATGTCGATGAGATGAAAAAAACGCTTGCCTGCACCCCCGAAATGCTCTCGGTGTTAAAAGAGGAAGGCGTTGTTGACAGCGGCGGCGTGGGGATTATCACGATCTTCGAGGGAATGCTGAAATACTTTTACGGAGATATCCGTGACCCTTCGTTTAACACACAGGAAGAAACTTATACATTAACAAAACCCGATAGAGCGGTCTTCAATGAGGACAGTCCGTTTGAAGAGGGGTATTGCACCGAATTTGTTCTTCAACTCATGAACGGAGCGTCATACGAACAGAGTTTTGACCTCAATTCGTTCACGGAAGAACTGAAACAGTTCGGAGAGTCGCTCGTCGTTGCGCGCGACGAAAAACTTGTGAAGGTTCACATACATACTTTCTGCCCCGAAAAAGTCATCGCGATGAGCCGCGTGTACGGAGAGTTCATCTCTTTCAAAATGGATAATATGCAGATCCAGCGAAATATCCGCGATGCGAACAAACGCGGAAAGATCGCGCATAAGCCGCTGGCGGTCGTAGCCGTTGCAACCGGAGCCGGAGTCAAAAAACTGTTCAGGGAACTCGGCTGTGACGTTGTTATTGACGGCGGAGCGACGATGAACGTTTCCGCGAAAGATTTCGTTGACGCTTTCCGAATGACAGATGCGGATCGTATAGCCGTCTTTCCGAACAATTCCGCTTCGGTCTCCGTCGCGGAGCAGGCGGTGCGTCTGAGCGGATTGACAAACGTCGAGGTCCTGCCCTCGTGCGATTTCGCGGGCGGTTACTTTTCTCTCGCAATGGATATAGGCGACGATCCCGATACTGAAAAACGGCTTTCAAGTATGAAAGAAACGCTCGGCAACATTGCGTCCGTGACTCAGGCGCGCGCGTCGAAAGACTATTCCGACGGCTGTATCCGTTGCAAAAAAGGCGATGAGATCGCGCTTTTGGGAGAACGTGTCGTCGCTTGCGGCGGATCGCAGACGGACTGTATCATGAAAGCGCTTGAAAGCATACGGGATATGGAGGACAGGGAAGTCTGCGTTGTTATACGCGGCGCGGACGCTTCCGAAGAGGATGAAGACAATCTCAGAGAAGCACTTGAACAAAAGTATCCGTTGCTCGACGTGACTTTCATAAACGGCGGGCAGGAAATACGCCGTTGGGTCATCGGAGTTATATAAAGAGGATAAAATGGGAATTGCAGGCTGGATAATACTTACGGTAATAGGACTTTTTCTCTTCTTTTTCGTCATACCGACGATCATTATGTCAGGGTTTCTGTACAAGATCCTACTCGTTCGGGACAAACCCGAAAAGTGGGGGCGCGAATGCAGTATGCCTGACGACGAAGAGTATATGGGCATGTTTGACGAGGGGACAGCGTGGCGTGAAAAATATTTATCTCGGATGACGGAAGTCAGCGTTAAAAGCGACGGACTTACTCTCCGCGGCGAATATTTCGATTTCGGCTCTGACAAGGCTGTCATAATCATTGCCGGACGCACGGAGTCGTGCCTTTACTGCTGCTATTTTGCGGAACCGTACCGCCGTGCGGGGTATAACGTTCTTGCGATCGACAACCGTGCCCACGGTCTTTCGGAAGGAAAGATCAGTTCTCTCGGATATAAGGAGTACAGAGACGTTCTCGAATGGGGAAAACTGCTTCATGACGGACTCGGCAACAGCAAGGTTTTTATACACGGTATCTGTATCGGTTCTTCGACGGGGCTGTTCGCTCTTACTTCCGACGGCTGTCCCGATTACATGACAGGGATGACCGCGGAAGGAATGTATGTTAATTTCTACGATACGTTCAGACAGCATATGATCGTCGATCATCATCCGCTGTTTCCGTTTGCGATCGAAACAATGCTTTGGATACGCGTCGTTGCGGGCGCAAATGTCGTGACCGACGGTCCGATAAAGCGCATTCCGAAAATGAAAAAACCGATACTCTTCCTTCACAGCAGAGAGGATAATTTCTCTCTTCCCGGGAAAGCCGAGCAGTTGTTTTCCTCTTGCGGGAGCGAACATAAGCAGATAGCATGGTTCGAGCACGGAGCGCATTCGCGCATCCGTCCCGTTGACAAAGAAAAATATGACGAAACGGTCATCGGGTTTCTTGAAAATTTATAATTATAATATTTTTTAAGCGATAATTCGCAGGAAAGGCGGTATTTTTATGTTTTGTCCGAATTGCGGCACCGAAATCAGAGAAGGATCATCTTTTTGTCCGAATTGCGGGTTTTCTCTTGTACGCGAGGAGCCTTCCGTTAACGCGGAGTCCGACGTTCGATATCCGGAGCAGTCTCAGCCCGTTCCGGTGTACGAGGATGCACAACCCGATTATTCTCAGCCGATGTCTGTTTCCGATCAGCGGGAACTTCCGAATGTTTTGCTGTGGGGAATTCTCGGCCTCAGTTTTTCCTGTACGTTCTTTCTCAGCTTTCTCGGAATAATCTTTTCGGCGATAGGCATGTCAAAGGCGAACCTTTATACCCGTTTGACCGGATGTCCCGTCAATAAGGGCGGAAAAGTCGGAAGAATACTTTCGGTCGTCGGGCTTATTACAGGTATAGTGATGACGGTGCTTTTCATTATATGGCTTATCGTGATCATTGCGGCTGTCGGTTATGCCTTCAGCAATCACGGCGGTTATTCGTTTTGACCGTCCGATTGCGTATACCGGGCGTTGGAACATAACTTTTTAAGGTGTATATTTCGTACAGCCGTCTCCTCATACATTACGGCTGTGTGAAAACGGAAAATTCCGTCGGCATCCTTATTCTTCCGCCGGCGGCGAAAAAACAAACTGCGCAAAAGCATAACGCTTTTGCGCAGTTTGTTTTGTGCCGCGATATGTCGCACGCAGACGGGGATTTTTGCCTGTCCGTGCATTGCATGATGATTTTGTGTTTTATCTGTTCTTCATCGGAACGTATTGCCTATGTTCTCCGACGCTCTTATACGCGGGACGGATGATCTTCCCTTCATTTGTCAGTTCTTCGATCCTGTGCGCGCTCCAGCCCGCGATACGGGCGACAGCGAATATCGGGGTATAAAGTTCCGTCGGAATGTTCAGCATATCGTAAACAAAGCCGCTGTAAAAATCGACATTTGCCGAAACGCCTTTGTAAATGTGACGTTTCTCGGCGATGACTTCGGGAGCGAGACGCTCGATCTTGTCGTAAAGTGCGAACGTTTTGTCTCTGTGTTTCGCTTTCGCGAGCTTCTGAACGAAATTCTTGAATATTTTCGCACGGGGATCCGAAATGCTGTAAACTGCGTGTCCCATTCCGTAAATGAGCCCCGCCCTGTCGAAAGCCTTGCCGTCAACAAGGTCTTCAAGGTATTTTCTGACTTCGTCGTCGTTTGTGATGTTGATATTCTTTTCCATATCTTTGATCATGCGGACGACCTTGATATTTGCGCCGCCGTGCTTCGGCCCTTTGAGAGAACAAAGAGCGGCAGCGACAGCGGAGTATGTATCCGTTCCGGAGGAGGTCACGACATGGGTCGTGAACGTCGAGTTGTTTCCTCCGCCGTGCTCTGCGTGGAGAATGAGCGCCAGATCGAGTACGCGGGCTTCAAGTTCCGTGTACGAACAGTCCGGGCGCAGCATATAAAGTATGTTTTCAGCGGTTGACAGATCGGTTCTCGGTCTGTGTATTATCAGCGACTCGCCCTTTTTATAGAAATTGCACGCGGCATAACTGTAAACGGTGAAGATCGGAAGAACGGCCGTCAGCATGACGCATTGACGAACGACGTTTTCAATCGATGTGTCGTTTGCCTTCGCGTCGTAAGGAAACAGCGCGAGAACGCTTCTGATAAGCGTGTTCATCATGTCTTCGGACGGAGATTTCATGATTATGTCGCGGACGAAATTTTTCGGAAGAGTATAAAACGATGTCAGGTATTTTCTGAATTCGTCCAATTCCTTTGCCGTCGGAAGTTTTCCCGTCAGAAGAAGATATGTGACCTCTTCAAACCCGAATCTTCCGTCTTTCAGACAGCCGCCGACGAGTTCTTCTATCGGATATCCGCGATAATAGAGTTCTCCTTCCGCGGGAACGGATTTTCCGTCAACGATCTCGGAGGCTTTGATCTCGGATATATTTGTCAGCCCCGCGACGACTCCTTTGCCGTTTATGTCGCGCAGACCTCTTTTAACATCGTATTTTGCGTAAAGTTCTCTGTCGAAAATGGGGAGAGTGCATTCTTTTGCAAATTTTTTCAGATAGTTTTTCTCTTTTTCTTTCATCCCGACATTCTCCTTTCATTTCCGATCCTTCGATTTGCGGTCGAATGCGATCCCGTGATCTTTCCCGTCCCGCCGGATCGAAATATTATACCTTAATTATACTATATTCGGATAGGGATAAAAAGAAAAAAATGTAAAATTTTTTGATAAAAATTTTTGATTTTACCCTGAAAACACCGATCCCCGCCATACACGGAGATCGGTGCGGAAAGTTTTTATGAATACATCCCGTTTACGCTCATATAGTCGTAGATGGCTTTTCCGTGTCCCTGTTCCTGCTTTTGTATGCTGTTCAGCAGGTTTCTCGCATTTTCGTCCGCGAATTCGAAAATGCAGGTGTCGTACAGATGCGATGCGTGCTTTTCCGTTGTGAGAAGGTCTGTGCAAAGATAGCAGTCGTTTTGTTTGTCGGGCGTTTCTTCCGTCTGATAAGTCGCGGAAAATGTCGGCGTCGCTCCCGACGCGACCGCCGGCGACGGAACCGCGCCCTGCTCCATCTGAACGAGCATATCGTAGTGTTCTCTTTCCGTCTGCGCAAATTGCGAAAACAGGTTTTTGAGCTGCGGGTCGATCGCTGACTGCGAGTGTTTCGTATATTTTTCGACACACAGCATTTCCTGATCCTTCATGTCTTTCAGAAGGGCAGTTTCTTTTTGGGAAAGTTGCATAATATTCACCTCGGAAAAAGTATTGACCGGTCTGTGTCTCATTATACGGAAAAAGCGGCTGAACTTCCGTTCAGCCGCATAAAGTTTTATCTGTCCGGTCATTCGGCGTGACCGTCTTCGCCGTCCTCTGTTTCGGAGATATTTTCATCTTCCCCGACTTCGTTCGGCTCTCCGTCGGTCTTGCTTTCCGCCTTGTCTTCTTCGGAAACGATTTCCGTATATTTCTCTGTTTCCGACACGTCGGTATCTTCCCCGTTCGTGTCATCGGAAACGTTTTCCTCCGCTTCGTACAGGGCTTGTTTTTCATCCTCTCCGCCGTCGGTTTTCCGAGAGTCGGGTTTCTTCTTCGACATGATGAATATCAGAACGAGAAGTCCCGCGCACGCAAGGCTGACGATTATTCCCGCCGTAAGCCCGTAAGTGAAGAACGAGAACTCGACAGTATGCTCGCCCGCAGAGAGCGGAACAGCGCAAAGCGCGTTGCAGAGAGGCTTGACAGCGACTTCTTTGCCGTCGACCTTCACGCTCCAACCCTTGTCATACGGGATCGACGTCAGAAGCACGCCGTCTTCATCCGCTTTGACGGTTCCCGTGACCTTTCTGTCTGTGTAATCCGTGACCGTCATCATGTTTTTGCTGAGTTGCGCGTAAGCCTTTTCCCATGCGGAATCGTTGAAACCGTATACACGGGCTTTTATATCTCCGATCTTTCCGGGGGAGAAGGTGACGTCAATTCGGATCTTATCACCCGCGGAGGCTCTGCCCGCGGAGAGAATGGCGGCTTTACCCTGACTCGGATAAGAGATCTTTTCCCCGTCTTCACCTACCGTAACGCTGATGCCGCTCAGGTTTGTTGTTGAAATACCGAAATAAATATCCTGATCCTTGTCCGATACATATGTGAGCGAAACGCTCGCCGACTGTTTTGTGTTCGTCGGCGCGGAGTTGACGATCGATCCGGCTCCGCGATATGTGCTCGTTGTGTTCGTCGAACTTATTTCGGGCGACTCGATCTCATCAAACAGCTTAACATTCAATCCCGTCGCGTAGTTGATAAGATTTTCCTGCGCCTCGGTGCGGACGGAGGTCTCATCCGTCGTATATTCGTATATGCTGTCTTTTACCATGAAGCCGAGAGACAGGGGATACTTGTTTTCATAAAGAGAAGAGTTTCCCGACTGTGCCGCAAGCGTAAGATGCGAGTCATCTGCGACCGTATAGCCGTTTCCTATCAGATATTTAATGTTGAAAAGAGAGTTTATTACCGGTGAAGCATGACAGTATACCAGGCTGTTCGCGCCCTTTTCCGAGTTGAGTCCGAGAGAACGCGTAAAGTCCGTCAGATGCGAGTTGATGACCGATGAGAACTCGGAAACTCCGTTGTACCCGTAAAGCGCGGGGTCGTTGACCGTCCAGTTGCGCGAGACCTCGACTCTGTAAAAGCCCGAGGAGTTTGCTTCCGCCGTTTTCAGAAGCGTCTGTACGTCATTGTAGGTCGAATAATAACTCTTTTTGCTTGACGAACCGACCTGCGCGAGACTGTGGAAGGAGACCGCCGTGACCTCGCATACAGCCACGATCACAATGACGAGTTGGCTGCCCCATTTTCTGAGTTTTCCTTTTTTGTATGCGTACAGCGCAAGCGTGTATATGATCAGAAGTCCTATGCCGATATATATCGTCGCATACGAGAACGTATCTTTCTCGATCGCTTCAAGCAGGAGAAGGAACGCGAATATACCCACCGCGACTCCCGCAAGTTTTTTCTTGGAGACGCCTTTTATCAGGTTGAACGATCTGAACGCGATCGTTATCAGGACGAATGAGAAAAGGAAAGAAAATCTGTGAGGCAGTTCGTTCGGGAAATGGAATCCGTGCCATACAAAGTTGAGTATGTTCCAGTTGAAACTGATCAAAAGAAATCCGAGGAGCGCGCCGTTGAGCACCTTTTCTCTCGTGGGGATCTTTTTGTTCACAAAGAAGGTCGCTCCGAGAATCGCGGTCAGGAAGCCGCAATAAATGTTCGGCAGACCGTTTCTGTAAGTCACATCGACGCCGGGCATAAGGTTCCCGATGCTTCTTATAAATGTCTGATACGTTGTGAGCGCCGCCGAGAAGCCCTTGTTCATGTATGAGTTGTTCTGCATCGAAAGGAAGGTCGGAATGAGCATAAACGCCGCAAGTCCGCACCCGAGTGCGGAAAAGGCAATGACTTCCGCGGTCGTTGAGAAAAATTTCTTCGTGCCCCGTTTTTCGGGATTTGAGAAATAACGCACGGGATAATAGCAAACCAGGAAAACACAGACCATGAAGCCTATATAATAGTTGCTGTACATGATCAGACCGAGCGTTACGGAATAAAGAAGGAACTTACCTTCGCTCAGAAGCCTGTCGAAACCGAGGATGCAAAGCGGCAGCAGCATAACGACATCCAGCCACATCGTACACCACGAATAGCCCATGTTGAACGCGCAGAAACCGTACATGAATGCGAAAAGAAGTGTCGCGAAATCGTTGCGCGAGAACGTCTTTTTCAGGTATATGAACATGAAGGTCGATGAAAGCGCGATTTTTGTTATGACGAGAAGCGCCATTCCCTCGACGAGAAAATCGGACGGGAAAAGCAAAGAAAGAATATTGAGAGGGGAAGAGCAGTAGTACGCGATAATCGGCAGAAAACTCGTTCCGAGACCGTTTTCCCATTGATAAAGAAGACTTCCGCCTTCTTTCAGCGTCTCGTTCATTTGTCTGAAGAACGGGAAATACTGATGCCACATATCGATGACGAGTATCTGCTGTTCGTCTTCCCTGACCGAAAATCCGAGTTTCCTGAGAAGATCGTGAACAAAATCAGGTATGATCTTGTTGAAACCCGAGAAGTTTTCGAGCCCGTAAAGAAGGAACATCAGAACAAACGGGATCATAAACGCAAGTATGATATACACGTTTGTGTCGGTCTTCTTTTTTATAAGCGGATTTTTCTTTTTCCCTCCGAAGATTGCAAAGCCCATTTTTTCATTTCCTTTCCGTTTATTTGAACACGATCACGCGCTGGAAATAATAACTGATAAAAAACATTATAAAAGTCGCAAGGGGTTGGCAGAGCCATTGCGCGACGCCGACCGTCAGGAAGAGACTGTTCAAAAGCACCGTGCATAAGAACACAACGACAACGATCGCATAATATTTCACTATCTCTTTTGCGCTGCGCTTGCGCTCTTTGAACACGACATACTTATTGATCGCGAAATTGAACGCGGATGACAGAACGCGCGCGACAACGAATGAGATCACGATCCTGTAATCGGTCAGATTGTCGAGAAATCCCGTGTTTTCCCCCGTATATCCGAAAACCGCATTCAACATGATCGCATATAGAGCAAAGTCTATAACTGTCGCGGACAGGCTCGATATGATGAACTTGCTCAGGTGCTTGAAAAAGACCGAATATATCTTGACCGAGTCCTTGAACGGACGGAAATGAGAAGACTTGTTTTCTTCGATGTAAACTGTCTCGATGGGTATTTCAAGGATCTCGATATGGCGGAGCCGCGCTTCCATGAGCATATTCATCTCATACTCAAAGCGGTCTCCCTTTGTCTTCAGAAACTCTGCCGCGACGGCGGGGGAGAAGCCTCTCAGCCCCGTTTGCGTGTCTTCGACTTTTGTCCCGCTGATCCATTTGAAAATGAACTTTGTTATTTTGTTCCCGTATCGCGATCTGAAAGGAATGTTTTCTTCATTCCAACACCGTGACCCGAGAACGAGCTTGTCCGGATTTTCAAGCGTAGTCTGCGCCGTGCGGAGAATATCGTTCGGCGTGTGCTGTCCGTCGCTGTCTGCTGTTACGACGGCGGTAAAATCGGGATGATTTTCCCTGATATATGCGAATCCCTTTTTAAGAGCAAAGCCTTTGCCTCTGTTTGTTTCATATCCGATTACCTCGACGTTCGGAAACGCGCGGCACTCGTTGAAAATATCTTCGTATCGTTCTCCGCTTCCGTCGTTGACGATCAGTATGTTGCCGAACGGAAGTCCCTGCAATTCATTCAGCAATTTCGGAAGTTTTTCATCCGGCTCGTAAGACGGGATGAGAATAACGACCTTTGACAGTTCCGACATTAAATTTTCCTTTCTTGAGCGGTGATCCGGCTCCGAAACATTGTCTTGCCGGTTTTCGCCTTTCTCGGGACGGCAAAATTTTACTTATATAATCTACTATATCATAATTTTGTTTGTTTTTCAATACTTTTTTCTTTGAAATTTTGCTTTCACCTATTGAAAAAGAGGAAAGTTTATTGTATACTCTTAGTATAAACGAAAACATACGGAGGAAACACGATGAAAGTCATTTCTCAATCAATTATTTACGATAATCCGCTTCCGCAGCTTCGCTCGCGTCAGGCGGCGTTTCCGTTCCTTGCTCAGCTCGGAGACGGAACGGTCATTTGCTCATATCAGATAGGGGAAGCCTTCGAGAGCGTTGACGGAACGAGTTACATCTCCCGCAGTGCGGACGGCGGAAAAACATGGGAAGGACCTTTTCAAATGTTCGATAAGAGCGGAGAGAAGATCCCCGTCACCGACTGCTGCAAGGTGACCTCTCTCGGCGGCGACCGCGTTGTCGGTATAGGGTACGAGTACGACAGGGATCATCCCGAATGGCCGATCGGAAATCCCGAGACGGGCGGACTGATCGACGACAGAGTTTATATCACCCGTTCCGAGGACGGCGGCAGAACATGGTCCGCGCATGAGGAAGTTCCGAACGCGTGGGGACATCATACGGAAGCGTCCGCTCCCGTGACCGTTCTCAAAAACGGAGATTGGATAACTCCGATAACGGGATTTCCCGATTGGAGCGGAAAAATGTCGTCCCGCCTTTGCGGAAGACTTCTTCACAGCACCGACGAGGGAAAGACATGGAACGACGATACCGTTTGCATGGAGTTTGAGGGCGACTGTGTCACCTGCTACGAGCAGAGATGCTGCGAACTCGAAAACGGAGCGATCGTCGTTATCGGCTGGAATGAAAACGTTAAGACCGGCGAAAGAATGAACAATCATTACACGGTTTCCTACGACGGCGGAAAAACGTTCTCCAAACCGGCGGATACGGGTATACGCGGACAGGCTTCGAGCGTCTGTGCGATCGGCGGAAATAAACTGCTCGCTCTTCACGCTTGCAGAAGAGATACCGACAAACCCGGCATTTACGCATATATCGTCAACCTTGAAAACGGGAAATGGGAGATCGAGGACGAGCTTCTTGTCTGGGAGCCCGCAACGCCCGTTGTCCGCGACAAGAAAGCCGCCGAGATATTCGGCTTTTTGAAGTTCGGACAGCCCGGTGCGATCGTTCTTAAAAACGGAAACGTCCTGATGAGCCATTGGTTTGCCGAACAGGGACAGTATATGACCATGGCGACGGAGATCGAACTCCGATAACGGAAAAGTCCGTTTCGGCTCGCCGAGATTTTGGGCAGAACAAATGTTTTTTTTGCCGAAACAGATTAAAGATAAGAACCAAGGAGATATTTTATGATCAGCGATAAACTTACGAACTATTCAAATTACAAAGGCATAAACGAACGTATTTACCGCGCGCTGGAACATGCGGCGCACAATGATTTTTCAAAGTCCGTTCCCGGAAGAAACGAGGTCGACGGCGACGACATCTACTACAATTTTATCAATGAGGGCGACCTTGTTCCCCTTGATAAAAATACTTATGAGGCGCATCGCGTGTATGTCGATATTCACGTCGACGTGACCGGCGGCGAAAAAGTGTATGTCTCGGATATTTCCGAAATGAGCGTGACGAAAGAATACGACGCGGAGGGCGACTATCTGCTTGCGGACGGAAAACCGCAGTCGGTCGTCACTCTCAAAGCCGGATATTTCTGCGTCTGCCTTCCGAATGACGTTCATATGCCGATGGTTCCCGATGGAGAACATTCAAAGATCACGAAAGCGATCTACAAGGTCAGACTTTGATCTTACTTCCGAAAATTCCGACAGACGGAAAAAGATTCGACGGCGCGCCCGATCGGGGCGCGCCGCCTGCTGTTTGCGAAATCCGTCAGAGAGAAAACTAACCGTGCGTCTTTCTGAATTGCAACGGGGTGACACCGTACTTTTTTTTGAACAGCGCGGAGAATTGCGCCGATGTGCAAAAACCGCATCGGTACGATATTTCGGTGCAGTTATATGTCCCTGTCTTTAACATGTGTTCCGCCGCGAGCAAACGCTGCTCCGTCAGAAACCGTTGCGGGGAAAGACCCGTGATCGCTTTGAAGCGGTGACGGAAATAGTCATAACTGATATTGAGCTGTTCCGCGAACGTCGACAGGACAATCTTCTCATGGAAGTTCTCTCGCAAACAGTTGATTATGTATTCAAAGTTTTTTGTGTCCGATGCCTTTCGTCCTTTGCGGAGAATATACAGCAAAAGTTCGTTGAGTTTTAATGACATCATATCGTCATAGCCGTAATCCTGTTCTTTCACTTCATTCAGCAGATCGGTAAGTATTCTGTGAACCGTCAGCGATGAATCCTTGTAAAAACCTTCGGGGAGATCGCGCACGCCCGAAAATTCGAGACAGATGACCTCCGAATCCGAAAAGTGCGTTTCATCGTGCTCCGAGGAAAACGGAATGACCGAAAAACAGTTGTCGGAAAAACGGTAGGTGCTGTCCTCTATTGTCGTTTGTCCGTTGCCGTATGTATAGTAAACCAATTCGTAATATTTATGCGAATGATAATTTACATGAAAATACCCCTGTCTCCGGGCTTTCCAGATCGAAATCAGTTTCAGATTCTGCATGTTTCGCACCTCAAAATCCGTTTTTTATAATTATAACCCATAACCGATCGGTTTTCAAGTAATTTTTTTCGTCAAAGCCGTTTAATATAAAAAATCAGCCGATGTATTATAGTATCGGAAGGCGATAGGAAGTAAAATTTTAATCGGAAAGGGGACTTATGTATGAAGATTGAACAGTATTTGAAAAACTTAACCTCACCGAGCGGGGAGGTCGATGTCGTGCTCGATACGGACGCATACAATGAAATCGACGACCAGTTCGCTATAAGCTATCTGCTGAGCTGTCCCGAAAGATTGCATGTCAAAGGTATCTGCGCGGCGCCGTTTCTGAACTGCAAATCGGTCTCTCCGAAAGACGGCATGGAAAAAAGTTATCTTGAAATATTGAAACTTTTGACCCTTGCCGGAAAAGAAGACCTCAAAGACATTGTTTTTAAGGGCTCCGAAAACTATCTGACGGACGAAAATACGCCGATTGAGTCGCAGGCTGCGGATTTTATGGCGGATCTTGCGAAAAAGTATTCGCCGGAAAAGCCTTTGTATATCGTTTCTATCGGAGCCGTCACAAACGTGGCTTCCGCAATTCTGAAAAATCCGGATATGAAAGAAAACTGCGTTATAGTCTGGCTCGGAGGACACGCAAAACACGTATCAAATGCCGCTTACGAGTTCAATATGCAACAGGATATTGCCGCGGCGCGGATCGTTTTCGGTTGCGGAGTGCCTTTGGTGCAACTGCCTTGCATGGGGGTGGTAGACCGCTTCGCAACGTCAAAATACGAACTGTTGCATTGGCTGAAAGGGAAGAACGCGCTGTGTGACTATCTGTGCGACAACACGGTCTCGGAAGCCGAGACTTACGGAGCGGGCAAACCGTGGACAAGAGTTCTCTGGGACGTCACGGCGGTGGCGTGGCTTCTGAATGACGGCGACAGATTTATGAGCGACAGGCTTACGCCGAGTCCCGTCCCGGAATACGATAAGCGGTATGCCTGCGATGAAAACAGGAATCTCATCAAATGTGTGTATCAGATAAACAGAGATGAACTGTTTGAAGATCTGTTCAAGGCTTTGGGAGAACGTTATGAGAATATATAATCCCGGGTCGCTGAACATAGATTATGTTTATGACGTGGATCATTTTGTCTCCGCTGGGGAGACATTGTCCTCGGATAAAATGCAGATATTCCCCGGGGGAAAGGGGCTCAACCAGTCCGTTGCGTTGGCAAGGGCGGGCGCAGAGGTCATCCACGGCGCGGTTATCGGAGAGGACGGTGGATTCCTGACCGAAATTCTGTCGTCTGCGGGAGTCGATACATCACGGATCGAAACGATTCCCCGCCGATGCGGTCATGCCGTTATCCAGGTCGATAAAAGCGGGCAGAACTGCATTCTGCTTTATCCGGGAACAAACCGCTGCATTGACCGTCGGTATATTGAAAATTTTCTTTCCGATGCGGAAAGGGACGATATATTGGTCGTCCAGAACGAGATCTCTGGGCTTGATATCGCCTTTGAAACGGCATCTCGCAAAAATATGAGGATCGCTTTCAACCCGTCACCGTTTCATTCCGACATTAAAAAACTTCCGCTTTCGCTTGTCAGATGGCTGTTCTGCAACGAGACGGAAGGCGAAGCGCTTTTCGGCAGCCGTGACATTCGGGAGATAACGGAAAGATTTATTACGCAGATCCCCGACGGCGATCTGATCCTGACGCTGGGGAAAGACGGCAGTGTTTTCAAAAACCGCGAAAAGTTTATTGCTCAGCCGATCTTTGAGACGAAAACCGTCGATACGACCGCGGCGGGAGATACTTTTCTGGGATATTTTCTCGCATCCGTCACAAAGGGAGAAAGCGTTGAACGGTCGATGGCGGTCGCTTCAAAGGCGGCATCAGTCGCGGTGTCCGTTAAAGGTGCGTCATCCTCGATCCCGTTTCTTCGAGATGTCACCGTATAAGCGAACGGAGTCGGATCTGCCATACGGACAACCGTCAATGTCGGAAAAGTCTTTTTACGGGCTTTTCCGACCCTTTTTTGTGTGTCCGAAAAAGGCTTCGTCCTTAAATCGGGGCGGGGGTTGCAAAATGTCGAAATATATGTTATAATATATCTGTAAAAATATTTGCGCCCGCCGCGTCTGCGCGTGCGAACGGACGGTAGAAAAAAGTATGAGAGAAAAACTGAGAAATTATATTGAGGCGAGCATTTGCCCTCAGTTCTTTTATGAAGAAAAACTCCCGCATCTGTGGCTTTTAAGTCTTGTTTTGCCTGCTCTTACGGGTCTTTTTTCCATGCTCTGCGCGGGGCTGGACAGGTATTATGCGGAACTCTGCGGCGTTGCGGATGTGGTCAAGATCTCTCTTCTCGGACTTGCTTTCGGCGTTTGCTCCGTCTTTTTCCGCGCTTCCGTTATAAAAATAATTTCGGCATTTACAGGCGATACGGTCGCCTTTCAGGAGTTGTCCTACGCGATAGGCGCGTCCTTCGGATTCCCTCTGCTTATCTCATTCACGGGATTTGTTCTGCGCCTCGCTTTTTCGCTTAACGTTTCGGGAGTTTTTTTGCTTGTCACCGCGTTGATACAGCTGATTCCCGTTTATTATCTGATGATCTATCTGAACCTCGGCGGCATAAAGAAACGGAAGCTCATTTCACTTGCGACGATCGTCGGGATAGGGGCCGTACAACTTATAGTTCTGAGACTTCTTCTCTGACGTGTTGCGCACGGATCACATAAAGAAAACGAAAAGCCCCGCTTTCGTCCGAAAGTCGGGAAAGAGTGAACGGTTATGGAAAAGAAACGGTATAAAATCTGCGGTCTTGTCTGCACTCTCGTGATGTGCGTCTGCGGTGCGGTTTTTTGCGGCGCGGGTGTTCTTACGAGCGTGCTTTACGGCGTTTTTTGCTGTCTTGTCGGATCTGCCTTCTGGTTTTTTTCTTCCGGATTTATGCCTGACGCGGAGGGAAAGAGTTGGCTTCTTTTCGCTCCGTTTACGGTTCTTTGCGTCATCTCCTGTTTGCTTTTCGGAAAAGGCGTGAGCCATATTTTCTTTTTCGTCGCGTCAATGGCGATGTGTCTCGACGCGTCTTTTGTCTTCTATCGGAAGGAAGGGCGTCCTGCGGCTTCGGTGTTCCGCCTTTTCGGTATTTCCGCGCTTGCCTGCGCGATCATGACCGCCGCGTGGATGGTCGTTTCGGGAGGTGTGTTATGAAAAAGAAACTTTTCGCGATGCTCCTTCCTGTTTTTATATTCGCCTTATCTTTCGGCTCTTTCGCCGAAGGCACGCGTTGCCGTTGCGACAGATTGCTCGATGAGTCGGGTCTTTGCACGAAATGCGGAAAAGTTCCTTCCGAGTGTGTGTGCGATTGTTGGTGCGGAAGGTCTTCCCGCGTGATAGAGACGGGGGAAGGCGAGATACTTATATGCGAAAAATGCGGCAGCAGTTGTCCCCTCTGCACTTGTGAGGACAAAGCGACCGCGCAGAAACTCGAAGCGCTTTCCGTTGACGGAAATATCGTCATGAAAAATGTCCCGCGTCCGTCCGCCGTCGCACAGATCGTCTGCGGCGTGATCGTTCTCGGCATATTCGCGCTTGTTTTGTGGATATTCTCCGCACGGAAGAAAAACAGCACGGTTGCACGGGAGAATTTTGAGAAAAAACAGCGCAAGAACCATGCGACGATCATGGACAAGATCGAAACACAGGCAAAAACCGCGGAAACTCCGAAAAAGAAGTCGGATATCACCGCCGCGGCGGAAAAAAATATCAAATGGCCGTCGGAAGATATCGGAATAGGTATCGCCGCATACGAGTTGACGAACGCCGTCGCTTTCCACGGCGATGAAAACACGGCGGTGACGGATATGACGCTTTTCTCCCTCGGCTCTTATCTCGACGCCGACGGGACTCTTGAAGCCGCGATCAACGGCGCTTACGGAAAGACCGTTGCCGATCTTTCCGCCGTATACATGGCGACGCGGTCGACTGACGGAAGCAAGATCCGCGCCGCACGACCGTTTTTCGAGGAAGGTTTTTTTGAAAAGAATGAAGAGGCGATCTCTGCCGTTCTCGAAGGGACGGGCGTCGATCAGTCGAGCATACATCAACTTCTGAAACTGCCGTTCCGCATGACCGTCGCGGTAGGAAGTTCGGAACCTCAGGTCCAACGCTTTGCTAAAGAAAAATGCGCTCTTTACACCGCCGAATCGTCTTCCGTTTCGTATCTGAAACGGAGCAGATTTCCGCAGTTGAACGAAATGAACAGGGAGGGCGGAGCATGATCTATCTGATTTCCGACAGCGAGTTGCGTCTGCTTTGCGCGGAATCGGGATTTTCCGCAAATGTCAGGTCTCCGATCGCGTCTTTTCTTTCGGACGGCGCGCAGAGCGAAGGAAGAATGCTTGACGAAAACCGCCGCGGGCTTGCCGATCTCGGACTGTTTGAAAAGAAAGCGGCGAGCGGGGAGAGCGGAGTGTCTGCCGAGGGGCTGTTGCTTGCGAGAATACTCATGCGTCCCGAAAAAGTTCTGACGGTCGGACGAAAGAAAAGCGACGACGGAATATGGCATTGTTGTTCCCGCAAAGGCATCTGGTATGTTTTTTCCCGTAACGAAGAACGGATGATAAATACCGTTTTCGCGTATTTTGACACCGATATGCTCTGCAATTGGCTTGACGAACAGTTTACGAAAGGCTACCGTCGGACGGTCGGAGTTCCTTTCGGCATCGATCTTGAACTGACATATAACGAGTGGTTCATGTTTCTGATGTCTCAGTTTGTTTATATGAAGCGCGTGACCGATCCCGATCCCGACGTCTGGTTTGACAGATCGTGTCTGACCGAAGTTCCTCCCGCGAACTATCTGAAATCGAATTTCCGTGCGCTCGGACTTATGAACGCGCGAGATACGGTGGACAAGATCCTCGAACAGACAAATCCCGAAATATTTGAAATAACGCTTTCTTCACTTGTGAAAAAAAACGTGTTTACTTCACGCGTCGACGAGAGCGGAAAAGAGATGTTCAGCCTGACGAATGTCGCGGCGGCATGGCTTGACAACGATCTGCTGACCGACACCATGCTTTTCGATTTCAAGGGCAAAAACGGTTCGTACACCGTTTTGTTTTCCTTCCGCTCGACAGGTATCCTCGCGGCGGTCGATACGGGAAAGTCCGTGCGTTTCGTTTCGTCCGACGGGATCCCGTGGCGCGCGTATCTTTCTGTCTGAAACATGTTTCCGATAATACATTGACGGAGTAGTTTATAAAAATGTGGTTTGTTTATATCCTTCTTGCTCTGATCTTGCTTGCCGGAGCGTATCTTTTTCTTATATTCCCGCGCCCGAAGCATTTCAGACCCAAGTCCGATGTGTTTGAAACGACTCGCAAATTTGCGCACAGAGGACTTTTTGACAATAAAATAGTCGCCGAAAATTCTCTTTCGGCATTTAAGGCCGCGATGAAATTCGGCTGCGGCATCGAACTTGACGTGCGCCTGTCGAAAGACGGTATTCCCGTCGTCATGCACGACTCATCCTTGACAAGAATGTGCGGAGTGAACAGGAATGTCGAAGATCTGAACATCGACGAATTAAAAAAACTCAGACTTCTCGACACATCGGACTGTATACCGACTCTTCGCGATGTCCTCGATCTTGTTGACGGAAGCGTTCCTCTGCTTATAGAGATGAAAACCGATGTGACCGATGTTTCGGTTTGCCCTCAGAGCGAACTGTTGCTTCGCCATTACAGCGGATCGTATATGGTCGAGTCGTTCAATCCGTTCGCGCTCAGGTGGTATAAGATCCACCGTCCCGAGATCCTTCGCGGACAGTTGGCGACGTCTTTCAAGATCTCGAAAACGAGCAACCGAAAATTCACGGCTTTTTTTGCCGCAAAGTTCCTTTTCAATTTCTTGTCGCGTCCCGATTTCATTGCGTTTGACCGCAGATTTTCATCTTCCGTGCCGTTCCGCATCTGCACGAAGTATTTCTCCGCCATTCCCGTCGGATGGACGGTCAGAGACGAAAAGGGGATGCACGATCCCGCGTTCGACGCATATATTTTCGAGGGATTTTTGCCGGGAACGGAGAACTGAGACGCGTGGAAGGTAATAAGTAGCAATATGAAAGTTCTTGTCGCAATGAGCGGCGGCGTTGATTCGAGCGTTGCCGCAAAAATACTGGTTGACGGGGGAAATACCTGCGTCGGCTGTACGATGAAACTGTATAATAACGAGGACGCGGGCATCCCGCAGGCGCACACATGCTGTTCCCTTGATGACGTTGAGGACGCACGAAGCGTTGCGAAAAAACTCGGAATACCGTATTTCGTGTTCAACTTTTCCGATGATTTCAGAGAAAAAGTCATAAACAGATTTGTGGACTCGTATCTGCGCGGAATGACTCCGAACCCGTGCATCGACTGCAACCGATTTATGAAATTCGATAAACTTTTCGAGCGGGCGGATATACTCGAATGCGATCATATCGCCACAGGTCATTATGCCCGCATAGTGTTTGAAAACGGAAAATACGTTTTGAAAAAAGCGGTCGATCCGACAAAAGACCAAAGTTATGTCCTCTATGCGATGACGCAGGCTCAACTCTCGCGCACTCTCTTCCCGCTCGGCGAACTCTGCAAGACCGAGACGAGAGCGATCGCCGACGAAAGCGGCTTTGTCAACGCCGAAAAGCCCGACAGTCAGGATATATGTTTCGTTCCGGACGGCGACTATGCGCGCGTGATCGAAATGAACACGGGAAAAAAGACCGTTCCCGGGAATTTTGTGGATATGAACGGAAACATTCTCGGAAAGCACGGCGGAATAATCCGTTACACGATCGGTCAGCACCGTTGGCTCGGGCTGTCTTTGCCCGAGAAAAAATACGTGTGCCGCATATATCCCGAGAGAAACGAGGTCGTTCTGGGCAACGGGGAAGATCTGTTCAGCCGCGAATTTTCCGTATGTGATTTCAACTGGATCTCCGGCGAGGCGCCGACCGCGCCTTTCCGTTGCAAGGTCAAGGTCAGATACCGTCAGACCGAACAGTGGGCGACCGTTTCTCCGAAAGATGACGGAACGGTCGGAGTTTGCTTCGACGAGCCTCAGCGCGCGATCACCCCGGGACAGGCGGCTGTTCTGTATGACGCGGACACCGTCCTCGGCGGCGGAGTTATTGAGCCTTTTCCGGAGAAATAAGTATGCTGACTTTCAATAACGTTTCACACGACCCGTTTTACAATCAGGCGTTCGAGGAATATGTCTTCAATACGTTTCGGGATGAAGATATTATTTTTCTTTGGCGCAATTCTCCCTCCGTCATCGTCGGCTGCTGTCAGAATATTTGCCGCGAAGTCAGCGTTCCCGCTTTGAGAAAATCGGGGATCCCTGTCGTTCGGCGCATTTCGGGCGGGGGAACCGTGTATCACGATCTCGGAAACGTGAATTACACATATATAAGAAATACAGAAGGATCTCCCGATTACGGGGAATGTATACGTCCCGTTGAAGAGGCTCTGAATTCGCTCGGCGTTCCCGCCCGTAAAAGCGGTGTCTGCGATATATCCGTTTTCGGGAAAAAAATATCCGGAAATGCCCAGCGCGTTGTCAAAGGGCGTCTTCTTCATCACGGAACGCTTCTTTTCAATTGCGATCTCGGAGTCCTCGACGGACTTACGACATTCGGAAAAAACGAATGCTTCCGAACGAAAGGAACTCTTTCCGCGATCAGTTCCGTGACTAATATATCACATTATCTGCCGGAACCGATGACTGTCGAAGAATTTCAGGCACGGCTGACGGAACTCCTGCTTCCTCCCGACCGACGCGTAATTGAGTTGACCGCCGCTCAGGAAGCCGAAGTGAAAAAACTACGCGATGAAAAGTACGGAAGCCGGGAGTGGACATGGGGCTCGACCCCTCCGTTCGTCTTCGAGCGGATCGGAGAGTTCCTCGGAGAGCCTGTCCGTATTTTTTACCGCGCGAAAAAAGGCGTCGTTTCGGACGCCGAAATCGAAAGTCCTTTTATTGACAGGGAACGCGCATCGGGGCTGTTGAACGGCGCGTATCTCGATCCCGAAGTCTTTGCGGCGATATGTTCCGACCTTGCCGATGACAAAGGGGAAGAACTTTTCGGTTTGTTGTTTTGATAATTACATTATATATAGATCCCAAAAGGAGAGATATTATGGAAAAAGAGATAAAAATGCCGAAACTGCGTCCTGAAATGAAAGAAGCCGTTCTGTGCGCCTGGCTGAAAAACGAGGGCGACAGGATCAGCGTCGGAGAACCGATCTTTGAGATCGAGACCGACAAGGTCGTCAATCAGGTCGAATCGACCGAAAACGGCGTTCTGAAAAAAACGTTTTTTGAGGAAGGGGACACCGTCGCCGTCGATGAAATCGTCGCGACCGTCGATGCCGAGTGATCCGATATGGAAAGAAAACCCGAATGGCTCAGAGTGCGCTATAACCGCGAAGCAGTTGAAGAGGTCGCGGAACTGATGCGCGATCTGAAACTGAACACCGTTTGCAAAGAGGCGAACTGCCCCAATCTCGGCGAATGCTATCGGAAGCATACGGCGACTTTTATGATCCTCGGCAGTGTCTGCACGCGGAATTGCCGCTTTTGCAATGTCGCGACGGGAAGACCCTTGCCCCCCGATCCCGACGAACCCGACAATGTCGCTCTTGCCGCAAAAAAACTCGGACTCCGTCATGTCGTTCTGACCTGCTCGACGCGAGACGATCTTGCGGACGGCGGAGCGGAACAGTTTTCAAAGACCGTCCGTGCGGTTCGGCGCGAATGTCCGGGTGCTACCGTTGAAACGCTGATCTCGGATATGAAATTCAACACCGACGCCCTTGACATTGTCATCGCGTCTCATCCCGATGTCCTGAATCATAACGTCGAGACCGTCAAAGAACTTCAAAAGGCGGTACGCCCTCAGGCGGGTTACGAGCGTTCGCTCGGAGTTTTGCGGTATTGCAAAGAAAAAGATCCGTCGCTTCTGACAAAGACGGGATTTATGGTCGGACTCGGCGAAACGGAAGAACAGATCTCCGTGCTGATGGACGACATTCTTGCGACGGGATGCGATATACTGACGATAGGACAGTACCTGCAACCGTCGCCCGAGCACTATCCCCTCGCGCGTTATGCGACCCCCGAGGATTTCGCACGGTATAAAGAACTCGCCCTCTCAAAGGGCTTTCGCCACGTTGCTTCCGCGCCTCTCGCGCGCAGTTCCTATCGCGCGTGGGAAGTAATGGAGGATGTTCATGATCTATATTGAGACAGGTTCCGACGACGTTTATTACAATTTCGGGTTAGAATATTACTTCACCGTCGAAAAAAAATTCTCCGATACCGTTTTTCTGTTCTGGCGAACGACACCGACGCTGATGGTCGGAAAGTATCAGAATGTCGCGGAGGAGATAAACAAACCGTATGCCGATGAACACGGTATCCGGCTCGTCCGCCGTATGTCTGGAGGCGGCACGATATATACCGATCAGGGCGGATGGCAGTTCACATTTATATGTCAGGGTGCGGCAAAAGAGATCGAATTCAGTCGCTTTATCGCCCCCGTTATCGACGCGCTTCGCGAAATGGGCGTTGATGCGGGCTTTAACGGAAGAAACGATCTGACTATCGGCGGAAAGAAGTTTTCCGGCAACGCGCAGTACAGGCTCGGAGACAGCCTTGTTCACCACGGTTCGTTGCTGTTTGACACGGATATCGGTCAAATGGTCGCTTCGACTACGGTCGACGGTTATAAGATAATATCGAAGAGCATAAAATCCGTTCGTGACAGGGTTACCAACATCGCGGAACATCTTCCTCACCCGATGACGCCCGACGCTTTCAAGGAAAGCATGGTAAGGCATATTATGGGCGACAGCACCGATGTTTATAAGGTGACCGAGGAAGACGACAGACGCATAAGGGAGCTCGCAAAAGAAAAATTCGAGAGCTGGGAAAGCATATTCGGAGCAAATCCGAAGTTCAACATCGAACGGACGGGGCGCTTCGAAGGCGGAAAAATGACATTCCGCCTCGACGTATCGAACAGCGTTATAAAAAACGCGTCCGTGTTCGGAGACTTTTTCTCGACCCTCGACGCCGACGCGATCTGCTCCGCGCTTATCGGTTGCCGTTACGACAGAGAAGACGTTTTGTCTTCACTTCGTTCGCACGGGGTCGACGGCGCCGTATACCGTATATCCGCCGAAGAAATGGCGCAGATGATCGCGGATTGAAACCGAATGAATTCAAAGCCCGTCGGCGTATATCCGCCGACGGGCTTTTGTAATTCTGTTATTTTATGTTCTTCCGTCGCGACGGTTCGTCGCAACATTTTGCAAAGTGTCAGTCAAATCTGACGAGTTCGACGGTGTAGCCCGCGTCGGTCAGTTTCTGAACGAGACCGATGTCTCCGAGCATGTGCGCCGTTCCGACAACATAGAAAACGTTCTTGCCCTGTTTGAGAAATTCAAGCGCTTTGTTGACCATTCCTTCGTTGCGGCTGACCAGAATAAAATCGTTGTATTCTTCGAGCGCGTCAAGTTCGTCTCCGCTGTATTCGATTTCGTCGTCGAAAAGCAACTCGAGCAGTTCTTCCGTGTTTCCGGTCTTCCATGCCGTGTAAAGTTCGGTGAGATTTTCTTCGTATTCTTTAGCGGGATCGTCGGCTTCGTCAAAACTTTCTACCGTATCGAGCAATACAAACTCCTGCGTTTTGTCGGAAAGCCCCGCTTCCGCAGCATAAACATCCCTGTAGTCTTCAAGTTCGATGATCGTTTTCTTTTCGTCTTTCGCTTTCGTCAAAAAGAAGCGGTCAACGCCGTTATCGTTTTCGAAAACGGTCTTGCTCTGAATTTCGGATGAGATCATCGACGCCCAGAAGGAGGGCTTGTAATAGTCCATCACGCTGCTGTATATACCGAGTTCCGTCATAAGCGCAACGGCATTGTCGTAAAGGTCTTTGCTTATGTGATCCGCGATCGTCGTTCCGTCCGCATATACATACGGGCGCAGACCTTCGATGAGCCCCTGCGTATCGTTTTCCAATGCGAGGATGTCGCTTTCGACGGCGAGCGCGTCGCATTTACCGTATGCGTCAAGCATTTCCTGCGGGTAAACGTTCGTGCCGTCCGGGCACGCGTGTATCGATCCGAGAAGATAAAACTCCCCGGTGAAGCCGTTTCCGGAAACTTTCCATAAAAGAGGCGTTACGACTTCTGTTACGGCCGTTCCGGGATCTTCGGACTGCGTTGTCGTTTGTGTCGGCTCTCTTTCTGAGGAAGTCTCTGTCGGCTTCGCGTCTTTCGTGCGGCAGGCAGTAACGGAAAATATCAGGCAGAGGAGCAGTAACAGCGTTAAGATCTTTTTCATATGAGAGATTCATTTCCTTTCGCTTTTTATAAGATATTATATCATTTTTACCCGTATCTTGTCAAGCCGACGCGAAAAACGGGAGCGCGCCTGACGGCGCGCTCGGAATAGCTTTCGGTTTTCAGTTTTCAAGCTGTCTCGAAAAAAGCGTCGCCGCGGTTTCCGTGATCTTGACGTCCGTTTCGCTCGGCGCCGCTCCGTCGTTTCTGATAAGAACGATTATGCCGCCGATGACATCGCTGTCCGCGATAAGGGGACAGACTATCCCCGCATGGCAGTTTTCCGTTCCGTCGGAGATAGGTATCCTCGGATCGCCTATCCTGTAAACGTAGGTCTTTCTCTCTTCCAGCATTTTCTCGATCTCGGGCGAAATCTTTTTGTCCGCCAATTGCCGTTTCTTTTCGCCTGATGCGGCAAGGATCGTATCTTTGTCTGTTATGACCGTCGTGTTCGCCGTTCCCTTGTTGACGGTCTCGGCGTAAACATCGACATATTCGCTGATCTCTCCTATCGGCGAATACTTTTTGAATATGACCTCTCCGTCTTTGTTCGTGAATATTTCAAGCGGCGCGCCCTCGCGGATGCGCATTGTTCTTCTTATTTCTTTCGGGATAACGACTCTTCCGAGATCGTCGATCCTTCTGACTATGCCCGTTGCTTTCATTGAATATATATCTCCCTCGTCAGTCTCCCGTGTTTTGTCTGCTGTGCTTTAATATTATTAACACGGTATGGGAGATTATTCATGTTTTTTATATTTTGAACAGCGTTTTTGCGCCCGCTGTCTGTTCTCGGGTGTGTTTATAAAAAAAGAAGGGACGCGCTGTTTGCGACGCGTCCCGATCTTTGAGAAAGGACAGACCGAAGGTCTTATTTCATGCCGTTCTCGTAGCTTTCGATCATTTTCTTAACCATCTGACCACCTACGGAACCGGCCTGCTTGGAGGTAAGGTCGCCGTTGTAGCCCTGTTTAAGATTTACTCCCACTTCAGCGGCAGCTTCCATCTTGAATTTGTTGAGAGCTTCCTTCGCTGCGGGAACAAGACTCTTGTTAGCCATTTGTGAATCTCCTTCGTGCATTAAGCACATTGTTTGTGATTACTCGATTTCATCACGCGATCTTGCGGTCGCAATAGTATTATGAAACTTTTGCGGTTGCGTATTTATGTATTTTTTCCCAAAATACCGTTTCCGCAATGTAATTTTTCCCAAAAATGATTTATGTTTTTCGGCGCGGGGCTCCGTGAAAGTTTGATAACCAGATCCCGCAAACGGTTTTTGCAAGCGCTTAAAAGTTGGGGAGTTGTATTGACTTTTTCCCATTTTTGTGCTAATATACATAATATAATATTCTGCGGTATGAGCGACAAGCATTCTGTCCGTTTCGCGAGGCGATCGGATCATTTTAATGTTTTTGTCGGTTTTGAGGTTTTATATGTATCCCAAATTTGTCAAAAGAATTTTTGATGCGGTTTTATCTTTTATCGGAATAATTCTTTCGCTGATCCCTTTTCTGATTATTTGTCTTCTCATTGTCATCGATGATCCGGGACCTGTGTTTTTTGCGCAAAAGCGCGTCGGAAGAAAGAAAAACGGGGAGTTGACATATTTTCGTCTTTACAAATTCAGAACGATGAAGGTCTCGGCTCCGCATGATGTTCCGACGCATTTGTTGCAGGATCCGGATTCTTACATAACTCGGATCGGACGAATTCTCCGAAAAACAAGTTTGGATGAAATACCGCAGATATATCAGATATTCATCGGGAAGATGAGTTTTGTCGGTCCTCGCCCCGCTCTTTGGAACCAGTACGATCTTATCGAGGAACGCGATAAGTACGGCGCGAACGACGTCAGACCCGGCTTGACGGGTTGGGCACAGATCAACGGAAGAGACGAACTTGAAATATCCGAAAAAGCGAAATATGACGGCGAATATGTCGGAAATATCGGTTTTGTGTTTGACTGTAAATGTCTTTTCGGAACGGTTTCCGCGGTTTTCCGTCATGACGGAGTCGTCGAAGGCGGTACGGGCGAGATAAAAAGGCAGAAAGCTTTCGAGAGCGAAGAAAAAACTTCGCGCGCCGAAGAAAAAACAGAAGTTCGGAAATAAACCGAACGGGAAAACGTGCGATGCGTTTTTATGTGAAAAATTATTGACGCCGGATGCGGATGAACGCCGCTTCCGGCGTTGTTTTGCCTCGGTGCAAGACGAATTTTGAAATAAGGTTAACATTTTTCCTTCTTTATTTTGCGCAAGCCCGCAATCCCTTGACTTTTCAGGTAAACTATGGTACAATCGGAGGCAGATAATATATTAAAAATCTATTATATTCGGATAGGAGATATTTACTATGGCTGAAAAAACAGACGGCGCTATGAACGGGTCCGGAATCGTTGATCTCGGTTTCCCGATGTGGCCTCAATTCAACCCCAAGACCTTTGATCAGGTGACCGAGACGCTTAAAAGCGGAAAGGTTTCTTACTGGACGGGCAAGAAGGGTATGGAATTTGAAGAGAAATGGGCGAAGTGGATCGGCTCCGACTACGCTATTTCCTGTACGAACGGCACAGCCGCTCTTCACATCGCCATCGCGGCTCTCAACATCGGCCCCGGCGATGAAGTTATCGTTCCTTCTTATTCGTTCATCGCTTCGTCCTTCTCGATCGTTCAGGCGGGCGCGATCCCCGTATTCTGCGACGTAACGGACGATCACACGATCGACCCCGACCTTATCGAGGGACTTATCACTCCGAGAACCAAGGGTATCGTTGTTGTTCACCTTTACGGCGTTATGTGCGACATGAAGAAGATCATGGCCATCGCGAAGAAACATAACCTGAAAGTTATCGAAGACTGTGCTCAGTGCTTCGGCGGCGTTTACACCGACGAGAACGGCGTTGAACATAAATCAGGTACCGTCGGCGATGTAGGCTGCTTCTCTTTCTGCCAGTCCAAGCACTTCACGACCGGCGGCGAGGGCGGTATGGTCGTTACCAACGATGAAGACACCGCTTGGGAAGCTCGTTCGTTCCGTGACCACGGTTACAACGTAAGACTTCGTATGAACCTGCTTGCAATGGAAGAGGCGCTTCCGTACGTTCATACCAGAGTCGGCTTCAACTACCGTATGACCGAGATGCAGAGCGTTATCGGTATCAACGAACTTGAAAGATTTGACGATTGGAACCTTGCGAGAAGAAAGAAGTACGCGAAAATGTACGACGAGGCGTTTGCAGGCGTTTCCGGAATCGCAAAACTTCCTCTCAACACCAAGGAAAGACAGTGCGCTTACTGGTGGTATCCGATCAACCTCGACCTTGACAAGATCACGATCGACGCCGCCGAGGTCTGCAAACTTCTCAAAGAAAACAACATTCCCTGCTCCGGTATTCTTTGGCCCGAAGCATATCAGGAAGAGGCTTACGCAGAGCACGTCGGATTCGGCTCCGCGAAATTCCCGTTCGAGTCGAAAGAGTATGCAGATCCGAAACAGGTTGACTACAAGAACGTTCTTTGCCCGAAAGCAAAGAGCCTTCGTGCCGTTACCGTTTCCCTGTTCCTGCACCCGACTTGGGAGCCCGAACACATTCAGAGATGCATCGATGCTCTCAAAAAGATCCTTGCCGAGCATCAGAAATAATCCGACCGCATAGGAAAATATATAGAGGGATAGGCTTTTGCCGTCCCTCTATACGGATTTTTCGTCGGGAAGCGCAAAACGGTTTTTGAACATTTTTCAGCGTCTTTCCGAAGTATACGGGACAGGTTTGACGGCGGTTTTTTCGTCTTTCCTGCCGAAAGGAGAAACATTTTATGGACAGAAAAATCAAATGGGGCGTTATCGGCGCCGGCGGTATAGCCGACAGAAGAACGATGCCCGGAATGATGCTCGCGAAGAACGCCGAACTGATCGCGGTCATGGACGTCAACGAGAATATCATTCAGGGACTTAAAGAAAAGTATAACGCCAAGTACGCTTATACCAACGCCGACGATCTTATCGCAAATCCCGAGATCGAGGCGGTTTACATTGCAACTCCCGTTGTATTCCACGCGGAGCAGGCGGTCAAAGCCGCACGCGCGGGCAAGCACGTGCTTATGGAAAAGCCGATCGCAATGACCGTTGCGCAGGGCAGACAGGTCATCGCCGATGTTGACGCTTGCGGCGTCAAATCCGCTTGCGGCTTCATGATGCGTTTCGGCGCGCTCAATCAGCAGATAAAGAAATTTATCGCCGAGGGCAATATCGGACAGGTCGTTTCCGCGAAAGCGCAGTTCACCTGCTGGTATCCCGATATGCCGAACTGCTGGCGTCAGCAGAAGAAGAACGGCGGCGGCGGAGCGTTTGTGGACATGGGCGTTCACTGTATCGACCTGATCCAGAACATACTCGGAACGACCTGCGACAAGGTATCCGCTCTGATCGATACCAAGACTTTCAAATATGAAGTGGACGATTCCGCGTCCGTTCTCATGCATCTGAGAAACGGCTGCAACGCTTATGTCGAGGCAAACTTCAATATCCCCGACGCGGCTGCGAAGTGGAGACTTGAGTTTTACGGCACGAAGGGCTGCATCACCGCGAACGACACGATCCATCAGCTTGATACGGGTTCGGTCGAAGTGACGCTCGAAGACGGCTCTCACCCCGAGATCACGGCGGACTTCACGAATCTTTACACGAAGGAGATCGAGTCGTTCTCCGATTCCATAATCAACGGCACTCCCGTGCTCGTTCCTCTTTCGGACGGAGTACAGGTTCAGGAGGTCGTCGAGGCGGCTTATTACGCGGCGGAAAACGACAAGGTCGTTTCGATCGATAAGTTTTTCGGCAGAGCGTAAACCGAAATAACGGCAATTTCAGACCGCTGCGGCGGGACACTCCGCCGCAGCGGACAAAAAAAGAGGAAGATATTATGTTTAAGTGTGCGTTTTTTGAAAGTGACATCACCCCGCCTTTGTATAACTGTATGCCCGGATATTTCAACGAGCGACTTGCGACGGATATAAAGGATAAGATTTATGCCAAAGCGATAGTCGTCGAGGGCGGCAACGGCGAAAAGGTCGCAATGATAGCAGTCGAAGCGAATTTCATAACCGAACAGATTGCGAACGACGCAAAAGAAAGAATCGCGGCTCATTCCGATATAAAACCCGAAAATGTTACGATGTCCGCAACGCACATTCACAACGGCGGTCCCACCGTGGATTGGGGCAAACTTGTAAAACACAGCCCTTGGTATGTTAAATTTGTCTCAGAAAAGGCGGCTGACGCGGTCATCGTCGCAAACCAACATCTGCGTCCCGCAAAAGTAAGTTATGCCAACGGCAAGGTGGACGATATTTCATTCCACCGCATATATCTGATGAAAAACGGAACGTATCAGACAAATCCGGGTGTCCGCAACCCCGATGTTGTCCGCCCCGCAGGTCCGATAGACCCCGATGTGACGGTTCTTTTCGTCGAGGACGCCGAAACCGACAAGCCGATGGGTGCGATCGTCAATTTCGCGTGTCATCAGGACTGCGTTGACGCCATGGCTTACAGCGGCGATTTTTCCAGCGCAATGTCGGATAACTTAAAAGAGCGTTTCGGCTTCCGCTTTGTCTCGGTCTTTTTCCCGGGAACGTGCGGCAATATCAATCACTTTGATGTGTTCGGCGGCAAGCACGCGCAAAAAGATTATTATCGCCTTATGGGTAAAAAACTTTCGGATGAGATACTCCGCGTTCTTCCTTCGCGCGAATATTGCTCCGACGACACGGTCGCGTCATACAATAAGATCTGCACCGTCAAAAAGAGAATGGTTCCCGAAAGTGAAATTCCCGAACTTGAAAATATAACAAAAACCGTTGTTTTGCGCGAGGATGAGGAGATCGGTTCACAGTCCGATCCCGATCAGTTGCGCGCCGTGTTCGCTTATGACCTTCTGAATTACGCGAAGGACAAGAACGAAACGAAGGATGTTCCCGTTCAGTTCGTCCGCATCGGGGACAATGCGTTTTATGAACTTCCCGGCGAAGTGTTCGTCGAATTCGGTCAGCGTATCAAGAATGAATCGCCTTTTGACCATAATTTTATTTTTACCAATTCCAACGGACTTTTCGGGTATATTCCGCTCCGCGACAGGTTCGCGCCGACCGTTTATGAATCGAAACTCGGCTGTACGAGTTATCTTGAACCCGAAGCCGGATATGTCTTTACGGACACCGCACTTGAACTTGCAAACAAAGCAAAATAATTCACCGATGACTCCGCTGTACGAAAGAGGTTTTCCATGAATGTGAAGAAGTTTTCGGCATCTGTTCTCTGTGTCGCGACCGTCCTGTGTCTCGCGGCTTGCTCCGTTGTCCGTTACGGCAACGATCCCGAAGTTTACGGTTTTCCGTCTTCGACCGAGTTTTTCGGGAGCGAAGAAAAGCTCCCCGAGGAATATAAGGACGCGCCCGCAACGGTGACAATGTGCAAAAACGAGCGTGAGATCGCTTATATTGCGATTTCCGACGCGAAAAAAGACCTGACGGGCGTCAAATTCTCTTTCGGCGAGTTTTCCGACGGCGTGAATATCTTTCCCTCGGACAAGATCGAAGGGTACAAAATTCAGTACGCCAAGATATCTGACGAGAACGGTAATAAGAATTATACAGAGCCTTTCGGGTATCTTCCTTTGACGGATTTTACGAACAACTCTTGCGTAAATTCCTCCGAAAACCAGGTCTATGCCATCCGCTTTGAGACCTCGGCGGAAACACCTGCCGGAACCTATCGAGGAACGGCGGTTCTCGATTATGACGGGGGCAGAAAAGAGACAGAAGTTGTTGTGAATGTTCTCGACATAACTCTTCCGGAAAAACGTTCGTTTGAGCTCTACTTCGTGGACCGCTGCGGAGATTCCGCTTGGTATTATGCAGATTATATGGGCCATGACGAAGTTGTTTCAATGTTCCGCTCTTTTGCGGCGGAGCAAAGACTCTCCCTTAACATCATGCCTGACTCGGAACTGGCAGGCTATTCGGCGGACGGACTTACGGGACAGGCCGGTCGAGCACGCAGGTTTAAGCATCTTTTCGAGCAGAATCCTAACAGAGGTATTATCGCCATCGGTCCGTGGTTGGATTATTTCGAAGGAGATTACTCAAACCTCGATGTGCGATCGGATTCTCTTGACGCGTTCTATAATGCCATAGTTGAGGAAGGGATAGAAGATTATTTTGCATTTTACCCGATAGATGAACCAGAGAAGAATAACGCAGAGAGGGCGTATGCCTTGGAGGTCCTTCGCCAGTTTAAGGAGTATTATCCTAAGATCAGATGTATTCTCACGGCATCTCCAATCGAGGAGTTCTATGCGAATGAAACATCTCTTTTTGTCCCGTTCTTTTATCCCGATCTCGCTGAGGATTATGCTGATTACGGCGACGGGAAGCCTTTTTGGGTATACTTCTTGAAAGAGCATCATTCTTCGGGTTGGTATACGAGCATGATAGGCGCGAGCGGTTATCTGAACTGGGAGTACGGACTCGGAACGACATTGAATGACGAGACCGGTGCTTATGATGTCCGTATAGCTGCGGAAGACTACTGGAACAAGAAGAGCGGTGCGTTTGTCATTCCCGGACGGGTTGGGGACGGCGTCGTCAATGAGAACAGGCTCGTGACAACGACAGCGGCAGAAGGTATCCGCGACGCTTCCGAGGAATACGAAAAACTTCTCCTTTTCAAAAATTCGGCGGAGGCTCTTTACGAGGATCTCGGCATAACGGAATATACGCTTGATGAACTTATACGCAGCGTATATACAAATATCATAGATACAAAGACCGCAAACACGGACATCATTCCGGCGGATATTTTTGAACGGGTCAGAAATGAACTTTATACGGATATAATGAACGGAGTAACGTCTTTCACCGTCATTGCCGAAGACAGATCCCGGACTTCTCCGAACGGAGTGAAGGTCGAGGTCTTTGCCGAGAAGGGTGCGGACGTGCTCCTTGACGGAAAAAGATCGGAGAATGTCGTCGATTGCGGAAAATATGAAAAGCATGTCTTTTCCGACAGCGCCGTGACCGGGCTCGACCGACATACCGTGACGGTCAACGGAAGAGACTCCCTGAAAACTTACCGCATGGATGTTTATGAGGAACTGACGCCTCTCGTTGACATACAAACGGATTTTGACTCTTTGAAAGAGGCTTTGCTCTCGAATTCCAAAACGACGGTTCCCGCCGAGCGCATCGAAAAAGTCGAGATCAACGGCAAGACCGCGATGAAAATAACGTTTGAAAACACCGACGAAGAAGTCTGCCTTCCGAGCGGATCGCTTCCTTTTAATAACTGGACGGGATATTCCGACCTTACGTTCCGTATCGAAAAAGGTGAAGTGAACTCTCCCGTATACATCAATGTCGCTCTTGATAACGGTATGGCGACGGCAAGGGGAAGTGCAAAAGCAAAAGTATATCAGTATGACAGTACGTATGCTTCGGTAGATCTTGAAGAAGGCTCTTTTCAGACGGTCAAGAAAAAAGTCAGACGGCTGGTCCTCAGTGTGAGCAGCCCTACAAGCATATACATAACCGACATCTCTCTCGGCAAATGACCGGGAATATATTAGTAAAACGGAGTTGAGAAAATGCTGCAAATGGAAAGAAAAGCGAGCGACAACAAGTACCTGCACAAGGACTTTCACGTCACGCTCGATCTCGGTATCACGTATATCGGGGAACATTTCGGCGGAGAAGATGCCGTCAGAGAGTATCTGACCGCCTTCGCGAAAGCCTACTACCCGAAAATGACGCTCGCGGAACTTGAAGATTACTTCAAAAAGATCTACGAGGCGGAAGAGGAGCCCGAAGCGCTAAAAACTTCGCTCTCGGACGGAAAACTTGAAGTACGGATCGAATACTGTCCCGCGATCAGGTATATGACCTCGATCGGACACGGTCATTCGCCGTGGTATTATATGACCACGACCGTCGTATACGAAGTGTGGGCAAAGACCTGCGGGTTTGATTTCGTGATGGGAGATTACGACAAAAAGACGGGGAAGACCTCGTTTGAGTTTCGGGAGGTTTCAAAATGATCTCTTGCACCGAGTTTATTTATTCATACAGCGAACTTTTCAAGTTCATTGAGAAAAAGGGCGGAAAAGACGCTATCAGAACTTATTGGGAGCACATCTCCGACAACTATGTCAAAGAAAGACTCGGCGCGTGCGTCGAGAAGGACGGGATCGAGGGATGTTACAATTATTGGGCAAAATCCCTGAGCGAGGAGGCTGCGGATTTCCGCATGACCCTCGACGGCGATACGTTCACGATCGAGATGTTCCACTGTCCCTCGAAGGGCAGACTTCTCGATTGCAAGCGCATAACGCCTTATCCCGATTACTGCAAGCATTGCGATCTTCTTTACCGCCGCGTTGTCGAACCTCTCGGACTCGATTACGATTACGATATGTCCGAAGTCGATCACGCGCGCTGCAAACTGACGATCACAAAGAGAAAATAAGAAAACACTTTTTCATAAAACAGAGATATTAAAATTTTTTATATAAAAAGAAGGATAATTATCATGAGCAAAAAGGCTGACATTCTGGTACCGCTGTTTACCACTTTCAACAAAGACGGAAGCGTCGATTACGATACGTTCGCAAAGATCGAAAGATATGTTCTCGATAAGGGCGCCGACGGCGTATATGTCGGAGGTTCTTCCGCGGAGTGCTTCTCGCTGACACAGGAGGAGAGAAAACAACTTCTCGAACTCGCGATCAAAGTCGCCGACGGCAAGCAGGTCGTTGCGCACGTCGGAGCGATCGGAACGGGCATCGCCTGCGATCTTGCCGCTCACGCGAAAAAAGCCGGCGCGGACGCCATCGCATCCGTACCTCCGTTTTATCACGGTTTCCAGCCCTCCGAGATCAAGGGATACTATACCGCGATCGCGGACGCATCCGATCTTCCCGTCATCATTTACAACGTTCCCGGAACGACCGGCGTAGGTCTTTCACTTGCCCAGTTCAAGGACATTCTTTCCGATGACAGAGTTGTCGCCGTTAAATATACCGATGTCAACTATTACACGCTTGACAGAATAAAGAAGCACACCGGCGCTTATATTTATTCGGGCGCGGACGAATGCTTCGCTTACGCTCTTATGGCGGGCGCCGACGGCGGTATAGGAACTTCGATGAACTATTGCACCGAGAAATTCATCGCGATCAAGAAAGCGTTCGACGGCGGCGATATAGCGACCGCGCAGAACGAACAGAGAAAGATCAACAACTGCGTTCAGGCGATCATCGAGACCAGAGGCCTTCCCGCAATGAAGTATATGACGACCGTTGCGACGGGTATCGACGTCGGATGCTGCCGCAAGCCGTTCAGAGAACTGACCGCGGACGAGAAGAAACTTCTTGAAAAGACCGCGGCGGAAAACCTGTAAAGCACTATACTAATAACGGGGCAAGACATCCCTTTCCCCGAAAACGAAATATTTCAGTTTGAGGTAATACGAATATGAAAGTAGCAGTAGTCGGTCTCGGCTCAATGGGGCAGAGAAGAACGCGCCTTATAAAGCAGTACGACAGTTCGATCGAGGTTTTCGGCATTGACACGATGCCCGAAAGATGCGCCGAGTGTCAGGAAAAATACGGAATGAAAACTTTCGCGTCCATTCCCGACCTCGTCGCGGCGGAACCGGAGGTGTCCTGTATTTTTATCAGCACGGGACCTCTTTCGCATAATCCGATCATCAAAGAATGCATCAAATACGGATTGCATGTCTTCACCGAGATAAACCTTGTTGCCGACGGTTATGAGGAGAATATCGCCGCCGCAAAGGAAAAGGGCGTCAAACTCTTCCTTTCCTCGACGTTCCTTTACAGGGACGAAGTCGCTTACATAAAGAAAGCGTGCAACGCGGCGAAACAGGGAAAACTCAATTATATTTACCACATCGGTCAGTATCTTCCGAACTGGCATCCGTGGGAAGATTACAGAAAAGTGTTTTACGCGAATCCGAGAACGAACGGTTGCCGCGAGATCATGGCGATCGATATGCCGTGGATCCTCGACATTTTCGGACCCGTTAAAAAGTTCTCCGCGATGAAGTCCAAGAACACGGATCTCGACATCGCGTTCAATGACAACGTATATATCATGATGGAGCATGAGAACGGCAATAAGGGCGTTTTCGTCTGCGACGTCGTGACTCCGAAGACGGAGAGAGATTTCGAGGTATACGGCGAGAACTTCTTCCTTTCGTGGGACGGAAGCGCGAGCGGCATCCGCGAATGGCATCCCGACCCGAATGCGGAGAATCCGAACAAGGTCGAACTGACAAGCGTCGATATATACGGCAACAACGCCGAAAACAGAAGCGAATACGCGTCGTTCGTCGTTGAAAACGCATATCTGAACGAGATCAAAGCGTTCTTTGCCTATGTAAATGAAGACAAAGAGCCTGTTTATACGTTTGAAAAGGATAAGATCCTTCTCGACATGATAAGCGAAGTCGAAGCGTGACATAAAACGGGAAAAGTCTTGAAAAACAGGCTTTTCCCTCTTCCCGAAAATGCGAATAAGAGATTTTTATAAGGTTGGTTTTGAATTATGAAAAGTAAGACTCTCAAAGGGCTTGATATATCCGCTCTTTCTCTCGGAACAGTCCAGCTCGGTCTTGATTACGGAATCAATAACGCGGGCGGCAAGCCGACGGAAGAAAAGGCTTTCGAGCTTCTTCAAACCGCTGTTGACGGCGGTATATCCGTCATAGACACTTCTTCCGACTACGGAACGAGCGAAGAAGTCGTCGGAAAATTTTTCAAGCAGTACAAGGGCAAAAAGCCCACGATAGTCACGAAGTTCAAGATCGAGAACGACCACACGAAGGTCGCGCCGATATCGGACGTCAGAAAGAATCTGCGTTCTCAGGTCGAGACGTCTCTCGAAAGACTCGGTTACGATTCGCTTCCGATCCTCATGCTGCACAGAGAAAGTGAACTTTTTGATTACGGCGATGTGCTTCCCCGCGAACTGGAAGATCTTAAATCGGAAAAAATGGTGGACCGCGTGGGAGTTTCGCTCAACGGATGCACATACGTCAAGGACGTTCTCGCGAACGATCTTTACGAAGCCGTCCAGATACCCCTCAATATGATGGACACGCAGAACGTGCTTCACGGAGGCATAGATAAGTTGAAGGAAAAAGGAGTTATCGTTTTCATCAGAAGCGTCTTTTTGCAGGGACTGTTTTTCAGAGATCCCGAAACGCTTCCCGAAACGGGGCTGCTTTCAGAGGCGAAGGAGCCGCTGAGAAGGCTTCACGCTCTCGCGAAGGAAGAGGGGCTTTCCGTCGCTCAGATCGCGATCACTTTTATGCGCGATCTCACGGGAGTCAACTCCCTCGTTCTCGGCGCCGAAAATTCCGAACAGGTCAGACAGAATCTCGAACTTGCCAACGCTCCCGCACTTTCCGCTTCGGCAAGAGAAAAAATCCTCGATATGTTCGGCGACATCAATCCCGATATACTGAAGCCGTGGCTTTGGAATAAATAAAGAAGATGAAACGGTTTTTATCTCTTATTCTGTGCGTCGCGGCGATCGCTTCGGTAAGCGGGTGCGGGATAGTGCGCAAGTATGTTCCGGAAAAGTCCTCCCATTTCGGCTCCTGGGCGCCGGACGGAATAACCGAAGATATGTTTGAGAAGATCTCCGCCTTGAATAAAAGCGATCCGGGAACATATTCCGAGGGCAGCGTCCGTTTCAACGCCGCTCAAAGATACGCTTTCCCCATGTCGGCGTTTTCTTTCGACAAAAATATCTCGGGCTTTTCGCACATCGCTTTTGAGATCACGAATGAAAACGGATTCGCACTGGAAAAGGTTGCGCTGACGCTCTCGACCAAATTTACGAACAAGAGCGCGACGGGGTATACGCATCTCGAACCGGGACAGAGCGGCATCGTCATCTTTCCCGTTTCAAAGTTCGAGCCCATAAACCTTTCGAAATTTATAAAGTTTTTCCTGACTTGCTCGGATCACGGCGGCGAGTGTTATTTATCCGTGAAGGATATCTGGCCCGTTAATGTCGATGCCGGTCAGGTGAAAACGGCCTGCGAAATACGCGACCCCTTCATCCTCGAAGATAACGGCGTATATTATATGTACGGCACAGGTTGGAAGTATTACAAGAATACTTCGGGAGATCTGAACGGCGAGTGGACGGGACCTTATTCCATGGTGGATTGGAACTGTATCAGCGAGATTCTTCCCGATTACGAACAGCAATGCTGGGCTCCCGAGGTCTACAAATACGGCGACGCGTATTATGCGATAACCACATATAATTCATCGGAGCGCGGCAGTTCGGACGGCGAGCACAAGTACGACGGCAGAGGAACGGTCATTCTTCGCGCCGAAACTCCGGAAGGTCCGTTTACGCGTTGGTCCGACGGGCAGATCACGCCGGACACATGGGATTGCATCGACGGCACGCTCTATATCGATGACGAAGGTCAGCCGTGGCTTTATTTCGTTCACGAATGGACATCCACGGACGGCGCGGGCGGAAAGTTCTCCTGCGCAAAACTGTCATCGGATCTGAAAACCCTGATTTCCGAACCGAAAGATGTTTTCAACGCGGGCGGCGTGACCGACGGCTGCTTTATCTATAAGGCGGCAAACGGAGACCTGCTTTCGCTCTGGTCTACATATGATGACGATTACGGCTACTGCGTCAATGTTATTCGCAGCAAGAACGGCATAGACGGTGACTGGCTGTTTGACAGTATGCTGTATTCATCTTATTACGGCGCGGAAAGCGGCGGTCACGGTATGCTGTTCACGGACTCTGACGGTCGAATGAAAATGAGTTTTCATATTGACAGCGATAAAAACTATGCGGCTTTTATAAATGTAAAAGAAGAAAATAACAGATTGGTTATATCCGATATGTTGGTTTCCGATATAACCGAATAGACCTGCAAAAACAGGTATGAAAGGTGAGATTATGAATATACTTGCAATCGGATGTCATCCCGACGACGTTGAGATAAACTGCGTCGGAACGCTGATCAGATGTGTTCAGCGAGGCGATAACGTGACCGTTTGCCATTTTTGCAACGGAAACATGGGGCATGAGGTCATAATGCCCGACGAACTGCGGGAGATCAGAACCGCGGAAGCGGAAAAAGCAGGCGCGCTTGCGGGCATCAAGGTCATCAACGGAGACATCGGAGATCTTCTTGCCAACGGTTACGATATGGAGCAGAGAAACAGGGCGATAAAGATCATCCGCGACGCCGACCCCGATCTGATAATAACTCATGCTCCGACCGACTATATGTGCGACCATGTGGCGGTGTCGAAACTCGTCTTTGACGCAAGTTTCGCCGCTTCCTGTCCGCATTATATGCCCGAACTCGGAAAGGCTTCAAAGGTGACTCCGCTTTATTATATGGACAATCTCGGCGGTCACGGCTTCGTTCCGACCGAATATGTTGACGTTTCCGATGTCATCGAACTGAAAATGGAAATGCTCGAATGCCATGAGAGCCAGCTCAAATGGATGAGAGAACACGATCATATGGACTTTGCGGATTTCGTTCGCACGATCGCCAAGTACAGAGGCTTCCAGTGCGGAGTCGCTTACGCCGAGGCGTTCACTCAGGCGTTCGTTCATCCGAAAGTACAGCCGAGGAGGTTACTGCCGTGAAATACGATGTTGCTTGCATAGGAATTCTCGTAGCCGACGTTATCGCAAAACCCGTTGACAAGATCCCCGAGCCCGGTCTCCTTGAAAGAATAAGCGGGATCGAGACTTTTACCGGCGGCTGCGCGATGAGTGCGGGAATAGATATGGCGAAGATCGGTATAAAGACCGCCGTTCTCGGAAAGATCGGAGCCGACAGTTTCGGAGAGTTTCTGAAAAACGCTCTCGTCGAATACGGCGTCGGCGTTGACGGAATCGCCGTCGATCCGAAAACTCAGACTTCCGCGTCGATCGTACTTTCCGCGTCTTCGGGCGAAAGAACGTTCCTCCATTGCGTCGGTGCAAACGGCACTTTCTGCCTTGACGACGTCAATTGGGACGTTATCGCGGATTCGAGGATAGTTTTTGTCGCGGGCACGATGCTGATGGACGCCTTTGACGGCAAGCCCTGCGCCGAAGTTTTGAAAAAGTGCAAGGAAATGGGCAAGATCACGGTGCTTGACACCGCGTGGGATTCGCAGGGAAGATGGATGAAAGTGCTTGAACCCTGTATGCCGTACATAGATGTGTTCCTTCCCTCGATCGACGAGGCGGCTGAACTTGCGGGCACGAGAGACCTCGACGCGATCGCCGATTTCTTCTTCTCGAAAGGCGTGAAACAGGTCGCGATCAAAAACGGAAAACACGGATGTTATCTGCGCGAAAGCGCCGATGCAAAGCCCGTGCTTCTTCCGACATATACAAAAGCGCCCGTTGTTGACACTACAGGCGCGGGCGACAGTTTCTGCGCAGGCTTTATAACCGGACTTGCAAAGGGTATGACCTTTGAAGAGTGCGGCGCGTTCGCAAACGCGGTCGGAACATTCTGCGTAAGCGCGAAGGGCGCGACGACGGGTATCAAAGATTTTGATACGGTCAAAGCGTTTATGCGCGACAATATACCCGGCTGACGACCTATCCGATCGTCAAATCTGATAAAAAAGGACAGTAATTTTTATATGAAAGCAGTAGTATACGGAGGAGGCAATATCGGCAGAGGCTTTCTCGGACAACTTCTTTACAACAGCGGCTTCGAGACTGTTTTTGTCGATGTCAACCGTGAACTGATAGACAAACTGAACGAGACACGTTCCTATCCGATAAAGATCGTTTCAAACGAGAAACAGGAAGAGGTCGTTATCCGCAACGTGCGCGCCGTCACTCCGGACGACGCTGTCGATGAGATCGCGACCGCGGATATAATTTTCACGTCCGCGGGCGTTCGTATCCTTCCTTATGTCGCTCCCGTTCTCCGCGCGGGGATCGAGAAGCGAAGCAAGGGCGTGGACATCGTCATATGCGAAAACCTGATGGACGCCGATAAGTATCTGAAAGAACTCGTAGGGCTTGACAGAGACGATGTCGGATATGTTGAGGCTTCCGTCGGAAGAATGGTTCCCGTTATGACGGACGAAATGCGCGAGGGAAATATCTGCAAGGTATGGGTCGAGCCGTTCTGCACTCTTCCCGTCGATAAAGCGGCGTTCAGAAATCCGATCCCCGATATAAAAGGCATGGTTCCGTCCGAACCGTTCCAATATTATATTCAGTCCAAACTGTTCCTGCATAACATGGGACACGCCATCGCTGCGTATCTGGGCATGAACAAGGGATATACGTATATCTGGGAAGCGATGGAAGATCCCGAAATAGCGTCCATGGTTCGCGACGCTATGACCGCGTCAGCGAAAGCGCTCGCCGCCGAACACGGGAAGGACGAGAGTGAAGTTCTTGCCTACGCCGAGGATCTTATGTTCCGTTTCAAGAACAGATATCTGGGCGACACGACCGAGCGCGTCGGAAGAGATCCCGAACGCAAACTCGAACCGAACGACAGACTTCTCGGCGCGATCAAACTGTGCCATAAGCACGGTCAGCCCGCAGACGCGATCAAAAAAGGCGTCATGGCGGCTCTTGACAGACTTTAAGACGGAGAAGGGCGAAGCGCGGGCGTTTCGCCGCAAGCACCGCGAAATATAAAAAAAACACGGAGGGAAATTATCATGAATTTTATGTCAACCGTAAAAGGTTCCGCTCTTGAAGGTTTTTATCCTCAGGGCTGGGACATGAAGAAGATCGACGAATGCTGTGAAAAAGGCACAAAGAAAGAGGCTTTCTGGAACAAAAACTTCAAGCCCGTTGCCTGCGACACCGTTGCCGATCTCGACACATATATGGGTCATGAGATCGCTTTGCAGATCAAAAAGGCGAGAGACAGAGGCGAAAAACTCGCGATGATCCTTCCCGTAGGACCTATGGGAATGTACAAGTGGGCGGTATACTTCCTGAAAGAATGGAACGTTTGCTGCGATCATGTCACGACGTTCAACATGGACGAGTGGGCTGACGGCGAGGGCAATACCCTTGACTCGACCGATCACGCGTCGTTTGAATATTCGATGAAGGAAGCGTTTTTTAACAAACTCGGCAAACTGACCGTTCCCGAGTCGCAGAGAAACTTCGCGACGAAGGACAATCTTCCCACTTATCCCGAAAAACTTGCGAAACTGAAGGCCGAGGGAGCAAAACTCGTTCTTATTTACGGCATCGGCAGAATGTGCCACATCGCGTTCTGGGAGCCGACTATCGGCGCGGAGTTTGACAGCGACGAAGAGTGGGCAAAGCAGCCGTACAGAATAGGCGTTAAACTTCATCCGCTGACGATAGAGCAGAACGCGATAACCTCGTTCAAATCCAGAACGACGCTCGTTCCGTGCAGAGCGAACACGATCGGCCCCGGTCTGTTCCTTCAGGCCGACTACGCTATCGGCGGAGCCGACGGCGCGCTGAGCAGAGGTATGGGCTGGCAGGGAATGTCTTTCCTGACAACGCTTCATTACGGTCCGGACAGACACATCACCTCGACATATATCCCGACGCTTCCCGGAAAACTCTTCTATCTCAAAGAGCTTGCCGGACCGTTGGTCGCCGAGTGCAACTGACGATCTTTGTTTCCGACGGGCGCAAGCCCGTCGGACTTCATATAAATACGTGTTCCCGAAAGAAAGAGTATCAGGGGGAACGGACAGATCCGAAAAACCCGAAGTAATCTCCGATATGAATTTATGAAAAGAAATATACTCAGAAAAAAAGAGAGCGGCAGAAGTGTGTATCTGTTATACACACTCTGCTTTTTTGCCCTGTCCGCGATGATCGTCGCCCTTTATTCCGCCGCGGGGAAAAGTTTCGTCTGGTGGGACGACGGGATGTATCAGCATGTCAATTCGCTGGCGTATTACGGCAAATACCTGCGTGAAGTTTTCTCGGGATTTTTCCGGGGCGATTTCGAACTTCCGATGTTCGACCTGTCGATCGGCTACGGTTCGGATATAATGACGACGCTGAATTATTACGTCTTCGGCGATCCTTTCGCCTTTTTCTCGGTGTTTGTTCCCGAGCGCTTCACGGAAGTCCTTTACAATGTCCTCATCTTTGTCCGCCTGTATCTGTGCGGCTTCGTTTTCTGCGTCTTTATCCGTCACCGAGGCAGACGCAGCGTTCCCGCCGTGCTTTGCGGGAGTCTGATCTACGCTTTTTGCGGATATATGCTTTTCGCGGGCGTGCGGCATCCGTATTTTCTTAATCCGTGCGTGTTCTTTCCCCTCGTTCTCATGGGAATAGATCTGATATTCGAGAAAAGATCGCCGCTTCCGTTCATCATTTCGACCGCCGTCTGCGCCGTATTCAATATTTACTTTTTCTATATGATCTGCATAGGTATGTTCATCTATGCCGTCGCGGTATATTTCTCGTTTTTTGAGAAGAGAAGATTCTCCGACCTTATGAAATGGTTCGGAAAATTCGTTCTGTTTTTTGCCGTCGCCGTGCTGTTGGCGGGGACAGTCGTCCTCCCGTCGGCATACGCCTTGCTTTCGGCGTCGAGGACTTCTTCCGAAGTGTCCGTCCCGCTGTTTTATTCGCTCCCGTATTACGAAAAGTTTCTTTCGTCGTTTTTATGCCCCGTCGGCGCGGGAAGTTGGACGAGGCTGGCTCTTACGGGCGTTTCCGTTATCGCCGTCGCGCTTCTTTTCACTCGAAAAAAGCGGAAAACGGCGCATAAGGCGGTTTTTTGCGTTCTGACGCTGTTTCTCCTGCTTCCGTTTTTCGGACACGTTCTGAACGGGTTTTCCTATGTTTCGAACCGCTGGGAATGGATGTACTGTCTGCTTGTCTCGTATATCGTTTCAACAGGTATGGAGGATATGGAAAAATTTTCTCCTCGTGCGCGTCTTGCCGCAGGCATCGCGGGGCTTGTTTTTGCGGTTCTGTGCGCGTTTACCGTTTCCGCGACAGGTTATGTCGAAATGATTGCGCTCTCGGTTCTCTGCGTGACTTCTTTTGCGTTCCTTGCGTTCAGAGAAAACGCCCGCGCGGCGCGTGTCGCTCTTTGCGCCTGCACCGTTTTCGGTGTTGCCGTGAACGTTTTTTTGATGTATTACGGCAAGGGTGTTGATTCTCATGCCGCTTTGGGATTGGACTACGCGTCGGAGTTTCATGATAAAGGCGCGGTTTCCGAGACGCTTTTTTCGCCCGATACTCCCGAGGCTGTCATTTCGTCTCTTCCCGATGCGGATACCGTCCGCTACGACCTCTATCCCGGCGGAAGATATAATGTCGCGATGCAGCGCGGCGTTAATTCGACATCTTTCTATTACAGCGTCTCAAATCCCTTCGTGACCGAGTATTTCGACGCGCTGTACCTGAATGTTCCGATGGAGCAGAAGTATTCCGATTCGGACGGACGGCTCGCACTCGATATGCTCGCAGGATGCAGATATTTCGTCGCTTCCGATAATGCGGGCGTGCCGTACGGCTATACAACTCCCGTCGCTTCCTCCGTTTCGGGCGGCGTTGAGTATAACATATATGAAAATCCCGATTGTCCGGGGCTCGTTTATGCGTTCGATATTCAGTTTTCGAGAACGGTTTTCGATACGCTGTCGCCTTTGCAAAAACAGCAGGCGATGATCTGCTCCGCCGTTACGGATACTTCCGAAAATGAGACCGCTCCCGAGTTTTTTGAAAGCGTGAAGCCGTATACCTTCGAATGCGGCGAGGGCGTTGAATACGACGGAAAGAACTTTACCGTCACGAAGAAAAATGCGGAGATAACGCTCTTTTTTGACGGCGACGCTCTGTCGGAAACCTATATTTGCTTCGATTCCGTCGGATTTGCTCCGTTTGAACGATCCGATCTTTTTACGGACGGAGAATGGGCTTCGATGACGGAAAAGCAAAGACGCAAGGCTCGGAGTATGTATAATATAGAGACAACGACGTCGAAGTTGTATGTCAATATCTCCTCGGGCGATGTGAAAAAGACGATGACCTGTTTCAATCCGTCTTATTCGTACTATAAAGGCGACGATGATTTTGCCGTAAATCTCGGAACTTCCGCGGAGGGGAAGACAAGCGTTACGCTGTCGTTTGAGACCTGCGGTAAGTACCGTTTTGATGATCTGACCGTTTCGTGCCTTTCCTCCGAGCGTGTATCCGCGCTTGCCTCGCGGCTGAAAGACACCGTTTCCGACGTGAAAACTTTCAAAAACGGTATCGGCTGCAAGACATCGTTCGACCGCGAAAAAACGGTCGTTTTCGCCGTTCCGTTCTCTTCCGGATGGACAGCGTATATTGACGGAGAAAAAACAGACGTTTTCAATGCAAACGTCATGTATACGGGCGTGACCGTCGGCGCGGGCGAGCATACGGTGACGCTCCGCTATAAGACGCCTTTTCTTGATCTCGGCGCGGTATGCTCCGCCATAGGCGTCATCGCTCTGATCTTCTGCGCGATCGCTTCAAAACGCGGAACAAAACGGCGGAATTTACTGCCTCACGGGGGAAAGAACCGCACTGATGACTGAACAGCGACCGTTTCTTTCAAAAAGACCTTTCAAACGCCCGATTTCGGCTCTGTCCGTATTGACAATTCCGAATAAATATGTTATTATATATTGAATTTATTCATTTTATATGAAATATTGATCGGAAGTGTTGAAAATGGCTGTCAAGATCATTCTTATTGCCGTATTTTTCGTCGTAATGCTCGGTGTCGGAATATATTGCCGAAAGAAAGCGACGGATGTTAACGGTTTCGTGCTCGGAGGCAGAAATGTCGGTCCGTGGCTGACGGCTTTCGCGTTCGGAACATCTTATTTTTCTGCCGTAATATTTGTCGGTTACGCAGGACAGTTCGGTTGGAATTTCGGACTTGCCTCGACCTGGATAGGGCTCGGAAACGCGTTCATAGGCTCTCTTCTCGCATGGGTCATCCTCGGAAGACGCACCTGTGTCATGACGCACTCGCTCGATTCCAAAACCATGCCCGATTTCTTCGGTCTGCGCTTCAAGTCGCCCGCGTTGAAGATCGTTGCGTCCGTTATCGTGTTTATTTTCCTGATCCCGTATACCGCGTCTCTGTTCAACGGGCTTTCAAGGCTTTTCACGATGGCGTTCCCCGCGGTTAATTATACATGGTGCGTTATCGTCATGGCGGTGCTGACAGGTATATACGTCATCGTCGGCGGCTATATGGCGACGGCGGTCAACGATTTCATTCAGGGACTTATCATGCTCGGCGGTATAGTTGCCGTGATCGCGCTCGTGCTTCAGAAGAACGGCGGTTTTACTGAAAGCGTGACATTGCTTGCAAACACAACGTCTCCCGAGACCGCGGATTTCCCCGGCGCGTACGCGTCGTTCTTCGGACCTCAGCCGCTGTCCCTGCTGTTCGTTGTTCTGCTGACCTCTCTCGGAACATGGGGCTTGCCGCAGATGGTCGGAAAGTTTTATGCGATCAAGAGTGAATCGTCCATTACAAAAGGAACGATCATTTCGACCTTTTTTGCGATCGTTGTTGCGGGCGGATGTTATTTCCTCGGCGGCTTCGGAAGACTTTTCACCACTCAGGAAGCGGTCAAAGCGAACGGATACGACAGTATCGTTCCGTCCATGCTTTCGGGCCTTGACAGCGATTTCATTATCGGGATCGTTCTCGTTCTCGTCCTTTCCGCCTCGATGTCAACGCTTTCAAGTCTCGTGCTGACCTCGTCCTCAACGATAACTCTCGACCTTATCGCTCCCGCCGCAAAGAAATTCGACGAGAAGAAAAAGGTCGTTTGCATGAGAGTTTTCGTCGCGTTCTTTATCGCCGTTTCCGCGATCATAGCGATCGTTCAGTCAAACCCCGAATTCAAGATCTCTTTCATCGCTCAGCTTATGGGTGTTTCGTGGGGCGCGCTCGCGGGTGCTTTCCTCGCTCCGTTCCTGTATTCGCTCTATTGGAAGAAAACGACAAAAGCGAGCGTCTGGGTGTCTTTCGCGTCCGGCGTCGGGATCATGGTCGCGAACCTTATCTGCACATTTACCGGAACGACATTCATCACTCCGTTTTTCTCTTCTCCGATCAACTCGGGTGTTCTCGCGATGCTTGTCGGACTCGTTCTCGTTCCCGTTGTCAGCCTTGTGACACCGAAAATGAAGAAAGAGGATGTGGACTCGATCTTCTCCTGCTATTCCGCGGAAGTTGTGGTTCACGCGAAGAGTTCTCTTAAAGAAAAAGAATGATCTCCCAAGGAGAAAAGAATATGTTTTTTCAGAAGGATATCGAGACGATGCCTCGCCGCGAACTGGAAGAATTGCAGTTGAAAAAACTCAGGCACATCGTCGATTATTGCAAAAACAACGTTCCGTTTTACGCCGAGCGCCTTGAAAAAGCGGGCATAAGCGGAGACAAAATAAAAACACTCAGCGATATTCAGTACATACCGTATACCGAAAAAAGCGACATAAGGGACAATTACCCTTACGGGCTTTTCGCACAGCCGATGAAAAAGATCGTCCGCATTCACGCGTCCTCGGGCACGACGGGGAACCCGACGGTCGTCGGCTATACCCGAAACGACATCGATATGTGGTCGGACTGCGTTGCCCGTCTGTGCGCCGCCGTCGGCGTTACCGATGACGACATCGCGCAGATCTCTTTCGGCTACGGACTTTTTACGGGCGCTCTCGGTCTTCATTACGGGCTTGAAAAACTCGGCGCCGCGGTCATTCCCGTTTCAAGCGGAAATACCGAAAAACAGGTCAAACTGCTCCATGATTTCGGATCGACGGTTCTGATAAGCACTCCGTCCTATGCCATGTATATGAGCGAAGTCGCCCATGATATGGGAATATCCAACGATCAGCTGAGGCTGCGCATAGGACTTTTCGGCTCGGAGGGATGCACGAACGAACTCCGCGACAAGATCGAAAAAGGCTTCGGTCTGTTTTCAACGGATAACTACGGAATGAGCGAACTTTGCGGCCCCGGAGTTTCGGGCGAATGCTACCGCCGCGAAGGACTTCATTTCGCTGAGGATCATTTCCTGCCGGAGATCATCGACTCGAAAACAGGAGAAGTCCTCGAAAGGGGAGCGACGGGCGAACTTGTTGTCACGACGCTCTCGAAAGAGGGCATTCCCCTGCTCCGTTACAGAACGAAGGATATAACCCGTCTCAACTATGAGCCGTGCGCGTGCGGAAGAACGCATTGCCGCATGGATAAAGTCAAAGGCAGATCCGACGATATGCTCAAGATCCGCGGCGTCAATGTTTTCCCGTCACAGATCGAAAGCGTTATGGCGAATATCGACGGAATATCTCCTCATTACGAACTCGTGCTGACGAGAAAGAATTACACGGATTATCTTGAAGTAAGAATAGAAATAAACGACGCGGGACTTCTCGACAATTTCGGAAACCTTGAAACTCTGCGTCAGACAGCGGTCGCAAAACTTCAAACCGTTCTCGGAATAAAAGCGAAAGTCACACTCGTTCCTCCGAAGGCTTTGAAGAGATATGAAGGCAAATCCAAACGTATCGTCGATCTTCGCGGCAAGGAGGAATAAAAGCATGAAAAAACTGATGATCGGCAACGAAGCCGTTGCCAGAGGTCTTTATGAGGGCGGCTTGAAGGTCGTCTCCTCGTATCCCGGAACTCCCAGCACGGAGATCACGGAATTTCTTTCAAAATACGATGATATTTACAGCGAATGGGCTCCGAACGAAAAAGTCGCCGCGGAAGTCTGCTTCGGCGCTTCCGTCGGGGGCGTCCGCTGTGCCTGTGCGATGAAGCACGTCGGACTCAATGTCGCGGCGGATCCGCTGTTCACGCTTTCGTATACGGGCGTGAACGGAGGACTCGTTATATGCGTCGCGGACGATCCGGGAATGCATTCGTCCCAGAATGAGCAGGATTCCCGTCATTACGCGATCGGCGCGAAAGTTCCGATGCTCGAGCCCTCCGATTCTTCCGAGTGTCTCGAATTCGCGAAACGCGCGTTTGAACTGAGCGAGGAATTCGACACTCCCGTGCTTCTGCGTGTCTGCACGAGGATCGCGCACGGACAGTCTGTTGTCGAGGTCGGCGAACGCAGAGAAATTCCCGATAAACCGTATGAAAAAGATCCCGCTAAGTATATAATGATGCCCGGCAACGCGATCAGGAGACATCCGATAGTCGAACAGAGAACGGAACGCCTCCGCGAGTTTTCCGAAACCTGCGATCTCAACAGGGTCGAATACGGCGATACGAAACTCGGAGTCATCACTTCGGGCGCTTGCTATCAGTATGTCAAGGAAGTGTTCGGAAACAGCGTGTCCGTTCTGAAACTCGGACTTGTGAACCCGCTTCCCGAAAAGACCGTCAGAGATTTCGCTTCAAAGGTCGATCGCCTTGTCGTTATAGAAGAACTCGATCCCGTTATCGAAAATCATTGCCGCGCGCTCGGTCTGAAAGTCGAGGGAAAGTCTCTTTTCGGCTATCTGGGCGAACTTTCGCAGAGAAAGATCGCGGAAGCGTTCGGGCTCGAAGACAAACAGTTCTCCGAACTTAAAGAGCCCGTTCCCGTCCGTCCTCCGATGATGTGCGCGGGCTGTCCGCACAGAGGAATGTATTATGTCCTCGCGAAAAACAAAGTGACCGTTTTCGGGGACATCGGATGCTACACACTCGGCGCTCAGCCTCCGCTTAACTCGCTCGACACAACTCTTTGCATGGGCGCATCCGTTTCGGGAATTCACGGCTTCAATAAAGCGGGCGACGCGGACAGAGAAAAACGGACTGTCGCGGTCATCGGAGACTCCACGTTCATGCATTCGGGCATGACGGGGCTTGTCAACATCGCATACAACGCGACGAATTCGACCGTCATCATCCTCGACAACTCGATAACCGGAATGACGGGGCATCAGCAGAATCCGACGACGGGCTACAACATAAAGGGCGACCCCGCGACAAAAGTAGATCTCGAAGCGCTTTGCCGCGCGCTCGGCATCAACAGGGTAAGGGTAGTCGATCCTTACGATCTTGCCGAATGCGACAGAGTTCTCAAAGAGGAACTCGCCGCGGAAGAGCCTTCCGTGATCATAAGCCGCAGACCCTGCGTTCTCCTGAAGAGCGTCAAGACCGGGTCTCCCGTGCATGTCAACGGCGAAAAATGCGTCGGATGCAAATCGTGCATGAAATTCGGCTGTCCCGCCATAAGCATAAAGGAAAAGAAAGCGGTCGTAGACCCGACCCTTTGCGTCGGGTGCGACGTATGTAAACAACTATGCAGATTCGGGGCATTTGAAAGCGAGGCGAGAGCGTGATGAAAACAACGAGTTTGATGATCGTCGGCGTCGGCGGTCAGGGGACGCTTCTCGCGTCGAAACTGCTCGGAAACCTTCTCGTTTCGGAGGGTTATGACGTAAAAGTTTCCGAAGTCCACGGTATGAGCCAACGCGGCGGAAGCGTCGTGACTTATGTCCGTTTCGGCGAAAAAGTTTATTCGCCGATCGTTGAAAGAGGCGAAGCGGACTGTATAATCTCATTTGAAAAGGCGGAAGCCGCGCGATGGCTCCCGTTCCTTAAAAAAGGCGGAAAAATGATCGTCAACACGCAGCAGATCGATCCGATGCCCGTCATTATAGGCGCGGCGGAATATCCCGAAAACGTGCTTGACGAAATGAAGAATATCGGGGTCGACGTCGATTCTTTCGACGCGCTGACGCCGGCTCTCGAAGCAGGCTCCGCAAAAGCCGTAAACATAGTTCTGATGGGCAGACTTGCCCGTCAGTTTGACATCCCGCGCGAAAAATGGATAAACGCAATTGAAAAGACTGTCGCTCCGAAATTCGTTGATATGAACAAAAAAGCGTTCGCTCTCGGCTACGACGCGACTGAAAATTGAGGTGTCTTGAATGAAATACTGGCAGGAAGAGATCGAGACCTTACCGGCTGATAAGATCAGAGAAATGCAATCCGAAAGACTTGTCAAGCAGGTCGAAAGAGTTTATAACAATGTTGAACTGTACCGCAACCGCATGGATGCCGCGGGCGTCAAACCTTCGGATATTAAATCCGTGGACGATATAACGAAACTTCCCTTCACCTGCAAACAGGATCTGAGGGACACATATCCTTACGGTATGTTTGCCGTTTCGATGGACGAAGTCGTCAGACTTCAAGCGTCGAGCGGAACGACGGGAAAGCAGATCGTTGTCGGCTATACGAAAAACGATCTCGATATGTGGGACGATATATGCGCGCGTCAGCTTGTTGCGGCGGGCGCGGATAAATCGAGCAAAGTCCATGTTTCTTACGGTTACGGCCTGTTTACGGGCGGTATGGGCTTTCACGGCGGCGCGACCAAACTCGGCGCGACCGTTATCCCCGTTTCAAGCGGAAACACCGCGAGGCAGATAACGATCATCAAGGATTTCGGTTCGAATGTGATCTGCTGCACCCCGTCGTACGCGATGTATATCGCGGAGACGATGGAAAAAGAGGGCGTTGATCTGTCCCAAATTCAACTGAAAGCGGGTATATTCGGAGCAGAGCCGTGGACGGAAGAAATGCGTGCGGAGATCGAGAAAAGACTCGGCATAAAAGCGTATGACGTTTACGGGCTGACCGAGATATGCGGTCCGGGAGTCGCTTACGAGTGCTCCGAACAGCGCGGAATGCATGTCAACGAAGACCATTTTATAATTGAGATCATCGATCCCGAAACGGGCGAGCACGTTCCCGACGGGACGAAGGGAGAAATCGTCTTCACCTGTCTGACGAAAGAAGCGTTCCCTCTGATCCGTTTCAGAACCCGTGACATAGGAACGATAACTCATGAGAAATGCTCCTGCGGCAGAACGTTCGTCCGTATGTCGAAACCCATGGGCAGAACCGATGATATGCTCATCATCCGCGGCGTAAATGTTTTCCCGTCGCAGATCGAGACCGTTCTGATAAAAATGGGCTATTCGCCGAATTATCAGATCGTTGTTGACAGGGTCGGAAATCTCGATACTCTCGACGTTCTTGTCGAGATGACCGTCGATGCGTTTACCGATACCGTGACAGGTATATCCAAGAAGGAGAAAGAACTTGAAAACGAACTTCGTTCCCTTCTCGGCATCTCCGCGAAAGTGCGCCTCGTCGCGCCCGAATCGATCGCCAGAAGCGAGGGCAAGGCGAAGCGCGTCATAGATAAACGACTTAAATAAACAGGAGGAGACCATCATGACTATTTCGCAATTATCCATCTTCGTTGAAAACAAGGCGGGAAAACTCGTCGAAATAACGGAAGTTCTCGGACACGCGGGAATAGATATCCGCGCGATGTCGATAGCCGACACACAGGATTTCGGTATCCTTCGTCTTATTGTCAGCGACGCCGAAAAGGCGAAGGAAGTCCTGACGAATAACGGAAATATCGTAAGCATAACGAAAGTCACCGCGGTTGCCGTTGATGACAGACCGGGCGCGCTGACCGAGGTCATAAAACTTCTTGCCGACAACGGTGTGAATATCGAATATATGTACGCGTTCATAACCGTTTCGGGCAAACACGCGTGCGTTGTGCTCCGCATTGAGGACAACGACAGAGCGACAGAGTTGCTTTCTTCTCACGGAATCAAACTCGTCAGCGAGGAAGATATTAAAAATCTGTGAGAGCGGGGATATAAATAAATGAAGATCTCGGAACTCTTTTTGAAAGGCAGGCAACATCTGTCTTTCGAGGTTTTCCCTCCGAACAACAGGGTCTCCGCGGACACGGTATATTCCGCCGCGGAGAAGATCGCGGAACTGAACCCCGCGTATATCAGCGTCACATACGGCGCGGGAGGCTCGGAAAAGCAACAGGCGGTTGCGCTTGATCTCGCAACGCATATAAAGGCGCAGGGCGTGATCCCTCTTGCTCATCTGACATGTATAAATTCCGACACGGAAAGAATAGACAATATGCTGCATTCGCTTCGCGCGGCGGGAATAGAAAATGTTCTCGCGCTCAGGGGCGATCTTGTCGAGGGCGCGGACGTTAATCCTCAATATCTTCATGCGACCGATCTGATACGGCACATCTCCGATTTCGGAGGTTTCGATATTGCCGCCGCGTGTTATCCCGAGGGACATCCCGACAGCGACGGCGTCGAGTCGGAGATAAAGTACATGAAGATGAAGGAAGACTTAGGCGCGACGCATTTTATCAGTCAGCTTTTCTTCGACAACGAAGATTTTTATTACATGGTCGATCTTGCCCGCCGCGCGGGGGTGAAAGCGCCGATACAGGCAGGCGTTATGCCTGTTGTGAACGTTCGCCAGATACAGCGTATGGTCAGCACCTGCGGAGCGAAACTCCCCAGAAAATTCACGAAGATCATGGCGCGTTACGGCTCCAAACCCGAAGCGCTTTTCGACGCGGGCATAAGTTACGCGATCGAGCAGATAATCGACTTGCTCGCAAGCGGCGTCGAGGGCGTTCATGTTTATGCGATGAACAATACCGAGGTTTCACGGCGCATATATGACGCGGTCGTGAATATGTTATGAGAGTTAAATTTTTAAGAGAACCTTGCGTGCGGAGAAAAGAAATGCTCCGTTACGCGAGGTGCGGCGACGGCGTCGGCGTTGAAAAAGAGGCGGAGAAGGCACAGAGGCTCGTTGACGCTCTGATCCGCCCTGCCGCCGCCGCTTCCGTTTTTGATATAAGAAGGGAAAACGGAAAACTGTTCATCGGAGACATTGAACTCGAAGGGAACAGTATCGGAAAACTCCTCGAAGGATGCCGTCGGTGCATAGTTATGGCAGTGACCGTCGGTTTTGAGGTCGATATGAAGATCTCCGCCCTCGGTTCGCTTTCTCCCGCGCTGTCTCTGCTTGCCGACGCCGCGGCGTCTTCCGCGGTTGAAGATGCGTGCGACGCGTGCTGCGAAAGCCTTGAAAAAGAGTTCGGTGTGTCTCTGACAGTGAGATTTTCTCCCGGATACGGGGATCTTCCGATGAATATCCAGCCCGATCTCCTTGAACTGACGAATGCAAGACGCGATCTCGGACTTACCGTCGGAAGCAATTATATGCTTTCTCCCATCAAATCCGTGACGGCGATCGCGGGGATAAAAGAGGTGGAAAACGATGAATTTTGACGAGATCATCTTCCTTGACGGCGCGATGGGCACGATGTTGCAGGCTCGCGGTATGAAGCCAGGAGAAAATCCGTGCGTTTTCGGCGCGGATCATCCCGATATACTCGAACATATCCATCGCGGATATTTTGAAGCGGGATCGCGGATAGTTCTTTCAAATACGTTCGGGGCAAGCGTCCCGAAAATGAAGGGGAGCGGCAGATCCTGCGAAGAGGTGACTTTCTCCGCCGTTTCCGCCGCAAAACGGGTGGCGGATGAGTTCGGCGGGCTTGTCGCTCTCGATGTCGGTCCTCTCGGAGAACTTCTCGAACCTCTCGGATCGCTTCCGTTTGAAGACGCCGTCGGTTTTTTCAAAACGCAAATGACCGCGGGCGCGAATGCGGGCGCGGATCTGATCTTTATCGAAACGATGATGGATCTTTACGAGGCGAAAGCCGCGCTTCTGGCGGCGAAGGAAGCAACATCGCTTCCCGTGTTCGTGACCATGACATTTGAGGAGAACGGGCGGACTTTTACGGGCTGTGACGTTCCGTCCGCGGCTGTATGCCTGTCCTCTCTCGGCGCGGACGCGATAGGCGTCAACTGTTCCGTGGGACCCGACAAACTCGTTTCGGTCATATCCGAAATGAGAAAATACACGACGCTTCCCATCATCGCGAAGCCGAACGCCGGTATTCCCCGCGCCGACGGAAGTTACGATCTGACGGCGGAGGAGTTCGCCGAGCATACCGCCCGCCTTGTGAAAGCGGGAGCGTGCGTCGTCGGCGGTTGTTGCGGAACGACCCCCGAGCATATAAGGCTTCTGAAAGAAAAACTCCGAGGGGTAAAGTCTCCCGAACGCCCCGAAAAAGTTCCCGTCGGTGTTTGTTCTTCGACGAGACACATACTTCTTTCCCGTCCCGTAACCGTCGGCGAACGTCTCAATCCGACAGGGAAAAAACTTCTTAAACAGGCGTTGACGGACGGTGATATGGGCTATATCTGCCGTCAGGCGGTCGCTCAGCAGGAGCAGGGGGCGGAGATCCTCGACATCAATGTGGGAATCCCCGGCGCGAACGAAGAGGAACTTATGAAAAAGGTCGTTGCCGCCGTTCGGTCGGTTTCGGACCTTCCTTTGCAGATAGATTCATCCGATCCCGCGGCGATCGAAGCGGGACTTCGCCTTGCCGGGGGACGGTCGATCGTCAATTCCGTCAACGGAAAAGAAGAGTCCCTGACCGCCGTTCTTCCGATAGTCAAAAAATACGGAGCGGTCGTCGTCGGTCTTACGCTTGACGAGAACGGAATTCCCGAAACTTCCGAGGGCAGGGTGGAGATAGCGAAAAAGATCATCTCCCGCTGTGAAGAAGCGGGAATACCCCGTGCGGATATAGCGATAGACTGTCTGACGATGACGGTCGGCGTCGATCCCGAAAATCCGAAGATAACCCTCGACGCTCTTTCGGAGGTCAAAAAACTCGGTGCAAAGACCGTTCTCGGCGTCAGCAACGTATCGTTCGGTCTGCCGCGCAGGGATATCGTCAACAGAACGTTTCTTGCGGCGGCGCTGAACAGAGGACTTGACCTTGCGATAATCAATCCGGGCGATGAAGCGATGATCGAAACGATGTTCGCGTCAAGACTTCTGAACGGCTTTGACGCGGGCGGCGCGGAATATATAGAAAAGTTTGCTCAGTCCGTTTCCGAGAAAGTCCCCGTCGGAAGCGGATATTCGCTCGGCAGCGCGATAGAGCGCGGACTTTGTCCGGAAGCGGCGGCGGCGATGAAAGCCCTGTTGCAGACCGAAAACGCGCAGAATGTCATAAATTCCCGGTTGATCCCCATTCTTGACGGCATCGGAAAGCGATATGAGGAAGGGAAAATATATCTTCCGCAACTTATGCGCTCCGCGGAAGCCGCGAAGGCGGCATGCGACGTGGTTCGCGCGGCGATCCCGCCGTCGGAAAGCGGCTCGGAGGACGCGGTCGTTCTCGCTACGGTTCACGGGGACATACACGATATAGGAAAAAACATCGTTCGCTCGGTTCTTGAAAATTACGGTTTCCGTATAATTGATCTCGGCAGAGATGTTCCCGAGCAGACCGTTGTTGACGCTGTTCTGAAAAGCGGAGCAAAACTTTGCGGACTCAGCGCGCTTATGACAACGACCGTGCCCGCGATGGAACAAACGATAAAACTGCTCAACGAACAGGCTCCGTTCTGCAAAACGGTTGTCGGCGGTGCCGTTCTGACCGCCGATTATGCCGCAAAAATAGGCGCGGATTATTATTCGAAAGATGCGGCGGCAACGGTGCGTGCGGCAAAAGAGGTTTACGGTCGGAACTGACCGAAAGGAGTATATAATAAAATGGAATTTAAGTTTTCGAACAGAATAAGCGGTGTTCAGGGCTCCGCCATCAGAGAAATATTCAAATACGGCAACCGTCCCGAGGTCATCAGCCTTGCGGGAGGAAACCCTGCTCCGGAACTTTTCCCCGCAAAGGAGTTTTCCGATATACTTGCGGATATTCTTGCGAAAAAGCCGACCGAAGCGCTGCAATACGGCGTGACCGAAGGATATGCGCCCCTTCGCGCTTATGTCAGGAAGTTTATTTCCGAAAGAGAGAATATAGGAAGGGATTTTGACGACACGATCATAGTTTCGGGCGGTCAGCAGGGTATAGATCTCGCGACGAAAGTCCTCGTCAATGAAGGCGACGTTGTCATCGTCGAGGAACCGAGTTTCATAGGCGCTCTGAACGCGTTCCGCGCTTACGGCGCAAAACTTGTCGGCGTTCCCGTCAAGGACGACGGAATGGATATGGAGGCTCTCGAAAAAAGCCTTTCGGAAAACGCGAATGTCAAGATCATTTACACGATCCCGACCTTCCAGAACCCGTCGGGAGTGACCATGTCCGAAGAAAAAAGGAAAAAACTTTGTGCGCTTGCGAAAAAGTACGGCGTTATCGTGATCGAGGACAATCCTTACGGCGAATTGACTTTCGACGGCTCGAAGATACCGACGATCAAGTCGATCGACGACGAAGGAATAGTCCTTTACAGCGGTTCTTTCTCGAAAATACTGACCCCGGGTATACGCGTCGGATATATAACGGGACATCGCGACCTTATTGCCAAGATGATAATCGCCAAGCAGGTTTCGGACGTTCATACGCCGATGCTGACTCAGATGATGTCTTACGAATTTCTGACCCGTTACGATCTTTCGGCTCATATCGAAAAACTCCGCGCGCTTTACGGAAAGCGTTGCAAGACGATGCTTGACGCGATCGACGAGTATTTCCCGGAAACCGCTTCGAGAACATCTCCGAAGGGCGGACTTTTCGTTTGGTGCGATCTTAACGACGGGACCGACACGGCGCCTCTTGCGAAAGAGTGCGTACAAAAGAACGTGCTGTTCGTTCCCGGAAGCACGTTTATGGTCGATATGAACGCGCCGACTTCAACGATGAGACTGAATTACTCTTCGATGACCGAGGACAGGATCGTCGAGGGCGTAAAACTTCTCGGAAACGCGATCAAGGAGTCGGAACTGTCAAAATAAATACTGTCGAAAAAACTTTTGAATACACGGAACAGGGCTGTCGGATCGGCGGTCCTGTTCTTTTTTTTTTGACTGTCACGACCCGAAGGAACGGCATATAGTGATAGTGGAAAAGTCGGAGCCGGAACGGAGATATAAAAAAATGGCTGACAAAACTTTGCGGGATCTGCCTTTGGGACAGAGCGCCCGCGTCGTGGGAACGGGTTTTCACGGCTCGGAAAAACGGAGAATGCTCGATCTGGGTATCGTCGGGGGGACGCGCGTGCGGGCTCTTCATAAAAGTCCGTGCGGAGATCCCGTTGCATACATGATAAGAGGCGCCGTCATAGCGATACGCGGAGACGACGCAAAAAATATATATATCGGACGCAGGTGATGTTTATTGGGTCTTACTTCTTCTTCGACGGGTTTTTCCGTCGTAGGCGGAAAAAATTCGGAGCGCGGTACATACGTAGTGGCGCTCGCGGGCAATCCGAACGTCGGGAAAAGCACGGTTTTCAACGCGCTGACGGGAATGAATCAGCATACGGGGAACTGGCCGGGAAAGACCGTCGGCAACGCGCGGGGAAAATATACTTATCTCGGAACGGAATACTCGCTGGTCGATGTTCCCGGAACATATTCTTTGCTCGCGAATTCCGCCGAAGAGGAGGTCGCGCGCGATTTCCTTTGCTTCGGCGACTGCGACTGCCGCATCATCACGGTCGATGCGACGTGTCTGGAACGGAATCTGAATCTTGTTTTGCAATTGCTTGAATTCACCGACCGAGCGGTGGTTCTTCTGAATCTGATGGACGAAGCAAAAAAGAAAGGGATCAGGATCGACGCCGATGAACTCTCTTTGCAACTCGGAGTCCCCGTCGTTCCCGCCGCCGCGAGGTCGGGAAAAGGGCTGGAAGACCTGAAAGAAGCCGTCCGCGCCGTCTGTGAGGGAAAAAAATGCTATGTTCCGTGCCTTTTGTACGGAAAAAAAACGGAAGATACCGTGCGCGAACTTTCGGAGATCGTTTCCGAAAAAAATACAAACGGGATACCCGCGCGATGGATCTGTCTTAAACTTCTCGAACGCAACAGCACTCTGAACACGCGTATTTATGAATATACGGGAACCGACTTTTCCGCTGACGAACATGTTCGGAGCATCCTCGAAAAGTTTGACGCAGACTCTTTCCTCGACGAAGAGGTCGGAACTGTTGTAGCCCGCGCCGCGCAGATATCCTCGCTCTGTCTTTTCAGCCCTCCCGACGCGGATAGAAGAGACCGCCGCGCGGATAGGATATTGACATCGCCTTTGACGGGGATCCCGGTCATGCTTCTGCTTCTCGCCGTCGTCTTCTGGATAACGATCGTCGGCGCGAATTATCCCTCGGACTTTCTTTCGGGGATATTCTCTTTCTGCGGAGAAAAACTGCGGGATTTCCTTGAAAGCGTTTCATGCCCCGCTCCGATAGTCGGTTGCGTTGTTGACGGAATATATCTGACCCTTGCGTGGGTCGTTTCCGTCATGCTGCCTCCGATGGCGATCTTTTTCCCGCTGTTCACTCTTCTCGAAGACGTCGGATATCTGCCTCGCGTCGCATTTAATCTCGACGGCTTTTTCCGCAGAGCGGGAGCGCACGGAAAACAGTCTCTGACCATGTGCATGGGCTTCGGGTGCAATGCCTGCGGAATAACAGGCTGTCGGATAATCGACTCTCCTCGGGAAAGATCTATCGCTCTTCTGACAAACAATCTCGTTCCCTGCAACGGCCGTTTCCCGACGCTGATAGCGCTCATTTCGATATTTCTTGCCGGATCTTCGGTCGGCGGAACAAATTCTCTGCTGTGCGCGCTGATCTTGCTCGCGATCATCGTTATTTCCGTTGCGGCGACGCTCGGCGCGTCGAAATTTCTGTCCGCCACATTTCTGAAAGGCAAAGCGTCGGCGTTCACTCTCGAATTGCCCCCGTACCGTGTCCCGAAGGTGGGAAGCGTCATCGTCCGCTCGATCTTTGACCGCACTCTTTTTGTCCTCGGCAGAGCCGTCGTCGTCGCTGTCCCCGCAGGACTTCTGATCTGGCTTCTCGCGAACGTGACCGTCGCCGATACGACTTTGCTCTCGATGCTGACCGCGTTTCTCGATCCTTTCGGCAGGATTTTGGGGCTCGACGGCGCGATCGTTCTCGGACTTATTCTCGGTTTCCCCGCAAACGAGATCGTTCTTCCGATAATTCTGATGTGTTATATGAAAGGCGGCGCGCTTGTGCAGTATGAAAGCCTTGATGCGCTCCGCGATCTTCTTGTTTCAAACGGGTGGACGATGTGTACCGTTCTCTGCATGATCGCGGCGTTTCTGTTCCGCTTTCCGTGCGCGACTTCATGCCTGACGGTCTACAAAGAAACAAAGAGTCCGAAAATGACGGCGGCGGCGTTTGCTCTGCCGACGGTTATGGGCATTATTGCCTGTATTTTAATTAAAACTTTGTTTGTTATGCTCGGTTGACAAATATCTGCGCGTACTGTATAATAGTCCGAGAAATATCATTCGGAGGTATGCGCGATGCTGCTTTGTCAAAAACCGCCCATGGGGTGGAATTCATGGAATACTTTCGGTCCGCTCGTCAACGAGCAGATCGTTTTGGAAACCGCCGATAAATTCGTCGAACTCGGACTGCGCGACGCGGGGTATGAGTATATCGTCATCGACGACTGCTGGCCCGCAATGGAAAGAGTTGACGGAAAACTTGTTCCCGATCCCGAAAAATTCCCCCACGGAATGAAATATGTCGCAGACTATGTTCACTCAAAGGGATTGAAATTCGGCATCTATTCGAGCGCGAGCACGCGCACCTGCAAGGGCTATCCCGCAAGTTTCGATCATGAGTTCGAGGACGCAAAGACTTTTGCGGAATGGGGCGTCGATTATCTCAAATACGATTATTGCTATAAGCCTCAGACGATAGATTATCAGATCCTTTACCGCCGTATGGGCTTGGCTCTCCGTTCGTGCGGCAGAGACATCGTCTACGCCGCGTGCAACAGCCTTCCCGACGTCCATGACTGGATCAGACCGACGGGCGCGCATCTTTACAGGACGACGACCGACATTCTCGACAATATCGTCAGCATCAGGGACATCGCTTACTGCCAACTTGACAAGATCGGGCTTTCCGCCACGGGATGCTATAACGACATAGATATGCTCGTCGTCGGAATGTATAATAAAGGAAACGTCGCGTTCGGCGGTTGTACCGACGATGAATACACGATGCATTTCGCGCTCTGGTGCATGCTCGGTGTTCCTCTGATGATCGGGTGCGATATAAGGAATACAACGCCCCAAATGATAGAACTTCTGAAAAACAAGGAACTCATTCGCATCGACCAGGACGCCGAGTGCCGTCCGCCCATGATAATCAGCGGCAAAAACCCCGACGGAACGCACAGCGCAAAACTCATTCTTTTCCGCCTTCTCGAGGACGGCGAATACGCTCTCGGTGTGTTCAATTTCACCGACGGCGACGCGCGCCCGATCCGCGTTGAACTTTTTGATATCGGTCTTTCGCTCGGAAGCGGCAAAGCCCTCGACCTGACCGATGTTATGACAGGGGAGCGGTTCGAGAACGTGACGGAGACTTTCTGCCCGCCGATGAATTATCACGCCTGCCGCGTTTTCAGAGGCAGGATCGTTGACGCGAAATAATATCTTTATCGCGCATTCACGCACGAAACCCGTCAGATTTTAATTGAATACTGTTTCCGCCGCGAGATCTCTCGCGGCGGAATTTTTGTTTATGTTTGATTTTTATTTTTTTCCGATGAAAGAGAAAAAATGAGAAAATCGAAGAAAAAACGAGATATTTTTAGATAATCATAAATTTCGCGGAGTTGTGAAAAAGCGAAAGTCTGATTTTGACTTTCTTTGACTTTTATTAAATTTGACTTTCTCTGACTTTTGATGTATAATATGCGCAGAAAATGAAAGAAGGGCAAAATGAGGTGATCGGAAAATGAAATCAAGCGATCTTATCAGCGCGTTTATCAAACAACTGCTCGAACAGCAGGGCGGAAATGTTGAACTCCGACGAAACGAACTTGCACAGCAATTTGACGTTGTTCCTTCGCAGGTCAGTTACGTTATAACGTCGCGCTTTACTCCCGAACACGGATATGTGACAGAGAGCCACAGAGGCGGCGGCGGATATATACGAATACGGCAGGTCGAATATAACGACGGAAACGCGCGGATAATGCATATAGTCAATTCGATAGGAAAGAGCGTCAATATGTTTGACACGGAGCTTTTTCTGAAGAATATGGAAGATTACGGATATATTTCGCCGCAGGCGCATATAATCATCAAAGCGGCGACATCCGACAACGCGCTGTCCTCCGTGCCGCAGGAGAACAGGGATGAAGTGAGAGCGGCAATACTTAAAAATTGTCTGTTATCATTGAAATAAGGGGTTGATTTTATGTTGTGTGAAAACTGCAAGAAAAATGTTGCTACGACTTATCTTAAACAAACTGTGAACGGAAAAACGAATGAAATATTCCTTTGTTCCGAGTGCGCGCAGAAACTCGGGCTCGATTCCGGCTTCGGTTCGTTCGGATTCGATATGCTTCCGAAATTTTTCGGCGCTTCAAACGAACTCTCCGAACTTCGGTGTCCTTCCTGCGGAATGCTTTTCAGCGAGATCGGAAAAACGGGAAGAGTCGGCTGCGATCAGTGCTATGAAACTTTTGCCGACAGGCTTGCACCCGCGCTGAACCGAATGCACGGAAACAAAAAGCACGCGGGAAAAATCCCGTCGTCGTTTTCGGGCGGGCGAAGCGACGAGGCGGAAGACCTTCGGGCTCAACTTCAGAAAGCGATCGACGAGGAACGTTTCGAGGACGCCGCGCGCCTGAGAGACGAGATCAAGAAGAAAGAAAATAACGGAAAAGGGGAATAAATATGGACAGCACGGTAATTTCTTCGAGAATAAGACTTGCAAGAAATATTAAAGGTATACCTTTCACCGGACGCATGACGCCCGATCAGAAAAAGGCGGTCTGCGCAAAGGTCAAAGAGGTGGCGTCTTCGATCCCCGGGTATAAATTCGACTATATCGACATGGAGAATGTCACCGCGATCCAGGCGGGCTCGATGGTCGAGGAACATCTGATAAGCGTTGAATTCGCCAATGCAAGGGAAGGCGAAGGGCTTCTTCTCGACAGAAAACACAATGTCTCGATCATGATAAACGAAGAAGATCATCTTCGCATACAGGTTCTCGGCAAAGGCGAAAAACTGATGAAACTCTATCAGACGGCATCCGAAATAGACGATGCGCTCGACGAGAAACTGCATTTTGCTTTCACCGAAAAGCTGGGTTATCTGACCCATTGTCCGACAAATCTCGGAACGGGGCTGAGAGCCGGCGTTATGATGCATCTTCCCGCGCTTCATGAGAGCGGGCTGATAAACAAGATAATCAACACCGTTTCGCAGGTCGGGCTGACCGTCAGAGGAATGTACGGCGAAGGCTCCGAACCCGCAGGTTGCGAGTATCAGGTGTCGAACCAGATAACGCTCGGAATCAGCGAAAAAGACACGATCGAACGTCTTGACGACATCGTTCGTCAGATCGCGAAAAACGAGGCGGCGCTCCGCGAAAAAATGCTTGAAAACATATCGATCGAAGACAGAGTTTTCCGTTCATACGGAATTGCGCGTGAAGCGAGAATAATGTCTTCACAGGAATTTATGAAACTTATGAGCGACATCCGTCTGGGTGTCGAGGGCGGTCTTCTGAAAATCGATCCGAAGGTCATCGACGACCTTTGCATCAAGGTTCAGCCCTACACGCTTATGCTTTACGGCGGAGAGGGCATGGAGATACGTCAGCGCGATATAAAACGCGCGGAAATTGTACGTGACAAATTGAAGGAGTGATAATTATGGCAAATAACTTTTCCGAAAATTCCACCCGCGCTTTGAACCTTTCTCTTGAAGCCGCAAGACAGTTCGGGCACGGTTATATAGGCACGGAGCACCTTCTTCTCGGTCTGCTTCGGGCTGACGGCGGCGTCTCGTCAAAGGTTTTGCTCGACGCGGGACTTACCGACGAATTTGTAGTTGAAAGGATCAAGGAGAATGTCGGCGTCGGTGTTCCTTCCGATGTTTCGGGACAGGATATGACGCCGAGAATGAAGCGTATACTCGAACGTTCGTTTGTTGAGGCTCGGCGGACGGGGAATTATATAATCGGAACGGAGCATATACTTATGGCTCTGCTCGAAGAGCCGAATTGTCAGGCGGTCGAGATCATCGAGTCCGCGGGTATAGACGTCCGTTCTCTTTATGCGAGCGTTCTCGAAAGCATGGGGCTTGCCTCGGCGGGAGATACCGAAGCGGCTCCGCGCAAAGGACAGTCACCCTCGAAGAAAGCGGGGAATAAAAACACTCCGACGCTGAACTCTTACGGAACGGATCTGACCGAAATGGTTCGTGAGAACAAGATCGATCCGATCATAGGCAGAGGCTCCGAGATCGAAAGAGTAATTCAGGTTCTTTCGCGCAGAACGAAGAACAACCCCTGTCTTATAGGCGAGCCGGGCGTCGGCAAGACCGCGATCGCCGAGGGCTTGGCACAGCACATTATTGACGGGAGCGTTCCCGAACCGCTGAAAAACAAAAGAGTCGTTACTCTTGATATCGCTTCGATGATCGCCGGAAGCAAATACAGAGGAGATTTTGAAGAGCGTCTCAAAAATGTCATTGATGAAGTCAAAAAGGAAGGCAATGTCATCCTGTTTATCGATGAACTCCACGTTCTTGTCGGAGCGGGAAGCGCGGAGGGCGCCATGGACGCGGCGAATATCCTGAAACCGTCTCTTGCAAGAGGTGAAATTCAGGTCATCGGCGCGACAACGCTCGATGAGTACAAAAAACATATCGAAAAGGACGCGGCTCTCGAACGCCGTTTCCAGCCGATAATCGTTTCCGAACCTTCCGAAGAGGACACGATAGCCATTCTGAAAGGGATCAGAGATAAATACGAGGCTCATCACGGAGTCAAGATCTCCGATGAAGCGATCGAGAGTGCTGTAAGGCTTTCGAGCCGTTATATCAGAGACCGTTTCCTTCCCGACAAGGCGATAGACCTCATGGATGAGGCGGCTTCCAAACTCCGCATGAAAAATCTTACCGCTCCCCCCGATCTGAAAAGCAAGGAGGAAGAGATCAAGCGAGTTGCCGGCGAAAAAGAAAACGCCGTCAGAAATCAGGACTTTGAAAAGGCGGCTGTCCTGAGAGATAAGGAAAAATCTCTGACTTCCGAACTCGAAGAGATGAAGAAAAACTGGAATTCCGAGGCAGGCAAGGAAAAACTGACTCTGTCGGCGGAGGACATTGAGGACGTCGTAACTCAGACGACCGGCATTCCCGTTAAAAAACTCGTTCACGAGGAAAGCGAACGCCTTCTCAATATGGAAAAGATTCTTCATCAGAGGGTCGTCGGTCAGGATGAGGCTGTCAACGCCGTTGCAAGAGCGATCCGCAGAGGCAGAGTCGGGCTCAAAGATCCGAAACGCCCGATCGGTTCGTTCCTGTTCCTCGGTCCCACCGGCGTGGGAAAGACCGAACTTTCAAAGGCGCTTGCCGAGGTTCTTTTCGGCGATGAGAGTTCGATGATCAGAGTCGATATGTCCGAATACATGGAAAAGCATACCGTGTCCAAGATGATCGGTTCGCCTCCGGGGTATGTCGGCTTTGACGACGGAGGACAACTGACCGAAAAAGTCCGCAGAAAGCCGTATTCAGTAATTCTTTTCGACGAGATCGAAAAGGCGCACCCCGATGTGTTCAACATCATGCTTCAGATCCTTGACGACGGCCGTTTGACCGACGCGAAGGGCAGAACAGTCGATTTTAAGAACACGGTCATAATCATGACCTCAAATATCGGCGCGAAAATGATAACCGAATCGAAAAAACTCGGATTTACGCCCGAAGCGGACGATTTCGACAAAAATCAGGAAAAGATCAGGGAAAGTGTCATGGACGAACTTAAACGTTCGTTCAGACCCGAGTTCCTGAACCGTATCGACGATATAATCGTATTCAAACAGCTCGACCGCAAGGATATAAAGCTGATCGCGTCAAGGCTTTGCGATTCCGTTGTCAAGAGCCTTAAAGGGCTCGGGCTCGATGTCACGATCGAGGATTCCGCGATAGACGTCCTTGTTGACAAGGGCTTCGACATGACCTTCGGCGCGCGTCCTCTCAAACGTGCAATCCAGACGCTCATTGAGGATAAGATGGCTGAAAAAATGCTTGAAAAAACATTCGCGGAGGGCGACAGTGTCGTCGCAACGGGTGAGGACGGAAAGATCGTTTTCACAAAGAAAAACGGTACTGAAAAATCTCCTGAGAAAGAGTCGGACTCTTCCGACGGCGATGCACGTCCGTGATCTCGTTCTCGGTCGGAAATCAAAAATAACAGATCCGCGGCTTCTTCCGAAAGAAGCCGCGGATATTTCTTGTATGTCTTTAATTCGTAAAAGTTTCAGAGACACGTTCCTGTTCGGAAGTCGGTTCGACGATCGGAGTTTCTTCCGAAGGATCGGGTTCTTTGAACAGATAAGGCTTTCCGTTCTGCCCGAGCATGATGAAAATAACGGCGAAGATAAAGAATATCCAGAGCGCAAAAGAGCCGAAAAACGCTTTTCGTGCTTCTTTTTTTTCAAGTCCCGCGCCGTCTTCTTCTTTCCGTTTAATGCGAAGTCCGTAAACTCTGAAAAGTATGATGACGGAAACGAGCGCGACGAATGCCCCGCCGAGAGCGATATACGGAAAGACCGAAACATACGCGCTTTCGCTATGAAGTCTGAATATCCAAAGAGAGGACATCAGCAGATGCGACGCTGCGTTGACCGAGAACGTCAGAACGATCGAGTCGGTTTTCAGACGGAGCCAGCCGAGCAAAAGTCCGAGAACGAGAAAATACGGGATCTGCTGAAATGACTTGAAGCAAAAGCCGTTCAGCAACCCTGAAAGAACGATCGCGTACATATAACTCTGTTTCCTTATATCTCCGACAACTATCCCTCGGAACGTTATCTCCTGGAAAAACGGCGGGATAAGCGTCGCGGCAATGATGAAAACGGTTTGGGTCAATGCGCTGTCTCCCGTGAAAGGGACAGCTTCGTTGACGTTTATCCCCGCGTTTCTCAGCGCGGCGACCGCGAGTGAACCCGCATAATTGAGCGAGACCGAAATCCCGAGACCCGCAAGGATACCGAGAATATAGTGCGGAGGCATTGCCGTCGAGCCTTTATTCGTGAAATATCTGCCGCTCGACTTATATTTTAAAACGTTATATATCAGAAAAGGAAGATATATGCCGACCGAGGCGTAAAGAAAGTTGACGATTATTTTCAGACAGCCTGTCCATTCGCTGTCGGGCGAAACGATCGCCGTCGGGTAAACTCCGAAAACGGGTATCGACGCAAACATGAAACAGCCCGCTATCAGAACGGAATTGAAAACCTCTTTCAGAAATTCCCTGTGCTGCTGTTCTTTGAATGTGATAAACTTTTCTTCTTTTCTTCTTCGGTTCATACGCTGTCCTCCGAAAATTCTCTCAGACGGCCTTTTTGCTCCATATCTTCAAAACCGCTCTGTCTGAGAGCCTCGTAGACGACGATCGCGACGGAGTTTGACAAATTCAGACTTCGGAGATCGCCCATCATCGGAATTCGCACACAATCGGAGTAATGTTCTTTCAGCAGACTTTCGGGAAGCCCTCGGCTCTCTTTTCCGAAAAGGATGAAACAGTCGTTCGGATAGTCTTTTTCGGTATGATTTTTTGCGGCTTTCGTCGATGCCAGACGCATAGGCTTGCCTTTTGCAAAGTCAAGAAATGCTTCGAGACTGTCATGAACGGTCACGTCGAGATATTTCCAATAATCGAGCCCCGCCCGTTTCAGATGCGCGTCATCGATCGAAAAGCCGAGCGGTCTGACAAGATGCAGACTCGCGCCCGTGCAAGCGCAGGTGCGTGAGATATTGCCCGTGTTCTGCGGTATCTCAGGCTCAACGAGAACGATGTTCAGGTGTTTCATAAATCCGTTACGATCCTTTTTCCTTTGAAAAGATTTTGAGATATATTTTATACATTATACATCAATACGTATCCTTTTTCAAGTTTAAAACTGTGACAAAAAATCATAAAGTATCGGGCAATTGCGAACGCTTTGTTTTGTTCCGGCCGGTTAAACGCAAATAAATGTGAAAAAGCGTTAAAAAAAATGGATTATTTGAGAAAATGTATTGCAATTCGCAAAAAAATATAGTATTATATATGTGATATATTCGACCCGGAGGTTTATGTATGGCTGAAGAAAGCGGAGGTTCCTTGTTTGAGGTTCCGGAAGAAGCGTTGTTTATACGAGTTCCCCGCGGCAGGCTTATCGGCGTTGCCTCGGCTTTTCTTGTGTTTATTGTCATCATAGGCGCGTTGACAGGCATGCCTTTGGGCGGCGCGATGGGCTTGATGCTCATTTTCACCGGCCCGCTTGCCGTTATATGCGTTTATTTCATCGTTATGTTTTCCCATGTCTGGAAGGCGTATCACTATTCAATGGTCGTGTACGTTCTGTCGTATCTTATCGCGTTCGCCTTGTCATTGATAGTACCGATGCTGCTTTATTTTAAATAAAAAACGATTTCTGTTGAAATACAATGGAGGAAATTAAAATGGTAAACCTGTTTTATCCCAACGAAGAAGCGAAAAACAGCAAGTTGAAAAATACCGAATATTATAAACAGCTCGGTTTTGATCAGGGACTCATTTTCGGAACGATGCGTCTTTTCGGCTCTCTCGGCGACAGTAACAAGATTATTGACTATGTTACGACCGACATCGAAACGATCAAATACAGACAGCAGGTGTTTGACGATTTCAAGAAAAACACCGCTTTCAGAGCCTCTATCGAGAAGATCATACCGCATCTTCAGGAACTTCTCGACATGAGAAAGCAGAACAAGGAAAGCGGAGATACGACCGCTCACCTTTACAGCATCTGCGATATGGATCTTTATTTCACGACGCTGACCGAACTTGATTCCATTTTCAAGGAAGCCACCGGACTTCAGTCTCAGGCCCTCATCGATTTCGGAAAATTCATCGCCGAGAAAGTTTCCGCTCCGGAGTTCGCCGACATGCAAAAAAGAGTTGCTGCCGCGATGGATGAAGTCAAGAATATCAAATCCATCACTATCGGAATCAACCTTGACGCTCAGCTTTACCCGAAGGAAGCCGGTATAGTCTCGATCAACAAGGACGTTTACAAGTCCGGCAACGTTGTCGACAAAGTCCTCAGAGCCGAGATCAAGAACGACGAATACACCTGCATGTCTCCGCTTGAAATAGTTACGAGAGGTATGGCTCCCGATGAAGTCAATGCGGTTTATGACGCTTTGAACAATGCGCTTGACGTTATGTACAAGGCTTCCGTCAAGAAGTTCCAGCCGATGGTGGCGGAGTTCCTTGCGGAAAATCTCGATTTCCTCTCCGACATCGTTGAACAGCTGACATTCTACACCGCAGGCTGTATGCTCTTCGACAAGTTGAAGGTAAGTTACAGACTCGGCGTTACGAAGCCCGTTATCCATTCGATGAAGGAACACGTTCTTCACCTTTCCGGCGTTTACAACCCGATCTATGCAATCAGGGAAACAAAGAGAGATCTTGTTGTTAACAACGTTATTTTTGACAGAGTCGGAGATATATACGTTCTGACCGGCGGAACGAAGACCGGTAAGACGCTCTTCACACAGTCTGTCGGAATAGCGCAGATCATGTTCCAGCTCGGTATGTATGTCGCCGCAGACAAGGCTGAAATGAGCCCTGTTGACAATGTTTTCGCGCTTTGCCCGATGGATACGGGAGACAAGAACAGAAAACTTGTCGAGAACGACTGTGCGATGATCTCCGAGATGCTTCCGCAGATCACTTCCGATTCTCTCGTTCTTTTCGACGGCGTTCTTGCTGCCGCTTCCAACGTTGAGGCTACATATATCCTTGAAAACGTTCTTGAAAATATCGCCAAAAAGAACGGCAGAGGTATTCTTTCGACCGCTTTTGCGGATATCGCAGAATCTGCGGACGAGATCAACAGGAAAGCAAACGGTTCCAAGATCGATACTCTTGTTGCGCGTGTCGAAAACGAAAGAGCGCTGTACATCATGGACAGAGAGCGTCCCGAGGGCGGAATATTCGCAAAAGAGATCGTTCAGAAATACAATCTCGCCGCCGAATAAACAAAAACGGAATATTAACGGTAATAACAAAACCGCGATCCTGTTCGGGATCGCGGTTTTTTATGCTCAAAATGAATAATTGCGCCGTTTTTTCGGATAATTCAATTGGAGAAAACGATGAGATCTTACTGTTCGCATTCTGAAAGGAACCTTGCTTATGAAAATATACGAACTTGCGGTCGAACATCGGAAAGAACCTCTCGGAATTGACGGAGACGATCCTCTGTTTTCGTTTCTTTGCGACGGAGACGGGACTTTTTCCGTCTCTGTGTTCGATTCGACGGGGAAAAAGGTTGCCGAAAAAAACATTACAACTCCCGAAAACGGAGGATTTCGTTTCGGAATGAGTTTTTGCGGCAGATACAGTTGGAATGTCGCGTTCGGAAACGAGCGCGCGGAATCGCGTTTTGAGACTTTTGAAAAATTCGATGTTCCTTTTATAACTCCGCGCGACGGGGATCTTTTTGCGCCGTGCGTGTTCCGCCGTTTTGATATTGACAAAAAACCGCTCTCTGCGAGACTTCATGTGACGGGGCTCGGGCTTTACCGCGCTTTTCTGAACGGCGAGCGTATCGGAAACAGATATATGACCCCCGGTTTCAACGATTACGGTTCATATCTTCGCGTCGGATGCTATGATGTTACGGAGTTGCTCCGAGAGGGCGAAAACGAGATCGATATTTTTCTCGGTGACGGATGGTATCGCGGCGAGATAGGGCTTGACCGCGCAAGGAACGTTTACGGAACGCGTTATGAAGTCGCGGCGCGTCTCGTGTTTGAATTCGAGAACGGAGAGATCGGTGAAGTCAAAACAGATGGGAGTTGGTACGCCCGAACAAGTTCCTGCGTCGAAAATTCCGTATATGACGGCGAAAAGCATGATTTCACACGATCCGATGACCGTGTTTTTTACTGTACCGTGACGGAAACGGAACACCCTGTCTGTCCCGATTTTGGTGTTCCGACAGTTGAAAAGGAGATTTTGCGCCCGATCCTTACCGTCAGCCCGAAAGATGAGAAGATACTCGATTTCGGGCAGAATTTTGCCGGATTTGTGCGGTTTAACGGACGTTTGGCGCGAGGTCAAACGCTCAGACTGTCTCACGGAGAGGTATTGCAGAACGGTTGCTTCTACAACGGAAATCTGCGCTCCGCAAAAGCGGCGGCGGAATATGTCGGCGACGGGCAGGCGCGAAGTTTTGAGCCGATGTTTACTTATTTCGGATTTCGGTACGTTCTTGTCGAGGGACTTATGAACGTCGATCCTTCGGAATTTGAAGGCGTTGTTCTGAGCGCAGATCTTCGCGAGACATGTCGGTGCGAAACCGATGATCCGGGTGTGAACGCCCTGATAAAAAACACTTTGTGGGGGCAGCGCTCGAATTTTATCGATGTGCCGACCGATTGTCCGCAACGCGACGAGAGGCTCGGCTGGACGGCGGATGCACAGGTGTTTGCGGCAACGGCGTGCTTTAATATGAACTGCTACCCGTTTTATAAAAAATATCTGCGTGATCTCGAAGATGACAGTACGCTTTATTACGGCGGGGACTTTCCGATGTACAGTCCGTCGCTTCGGGGTATTCCTCCCGCGGGCGGCGCGGTCTGGGCGGATTGCGGAGTTATCCTTCCGTGGAAGATATACGAATATTACGGGGATCTTGTTCTGCTCGGAAAATGTTATCCGATGATGAGAGATTATGTCTCGGTGCTTCGGAAAAAAGATCGCGAACAGGGAGACCGGGGACTTATTACGGAAGGGTTCGCTTTCGGCGATTGGCTCGCCCTTGACGGACTGAGCGAGACTTCTATGGTCGGCGCGACGGACAAAGGGTTTATAATGAGCGTTTATTATTACAATTCAGTGTGTCTTACGGCAAAAGCCGCCGACGAACTCGGCAGACCCGAAAGAAAAGATCTTGCAACGCTCGCGGGCAAGATACGGGCGGCTGTTCTTGACGAATATTTCTCTCCGTCCGGAAGACTTGCGCTCGACACACAGACCGCGTACGTTCTGAGCCTTTATTACGGGATTTACAGACATAAAGCCCCTGTCACCGATGCTTTTGTGACCCGTCTGCGTCGCGACGGGTTCAAACTTAAAACAGGATTTGCAGGCACTCCGCTTCTTCTTCCCGCGCTGTTTGACGCGGGGCTTGACGACGATGCTTTCCGCATTCTGCTCAACCGTGACTATCCGGGCTGGCTCTGTGAGATCGAATTGGGCGCGACGACCGTTTGGGAAAGGTGGAATTCACTTCTTCCGAACGGACTTGTGTCCGAAACGGGGATGAACTCGTTCAATCATTACGCTTACGGCTCCGTGTGCGAGGCGATCTATTCGAGGATAGCGGGACTGCGCTGCACCGAGGCAGGTTGGAAGAGCGCTCTGATAGAACCTCATCCGCATCGCCGCCTTCGGTCGGCAAAATTGGAATTTGAGGCTGTTACGGGATTTTGGAAGGTGTCATGGCGGCTCGATACGGACAGGGCTGTATTTTCACTGCGCGTAACCGTTCCTCCCGGATGTACGGCACAGGTGTCGGTCTTCGGAGAATTTATCGAACGTATTGCGGACGGGGAATACTCATACGAACTGCCTGTTCCCGAACGTATCGTTCACCCGTTTTCGCCCGACACACCGAATATCGACATCATGGCTCACGAAGGCGCAAAGAATGTGCTGAAAGAATGTCTGCCGCAGATATACGCCGCATGTGAAAAGGGCGACAGAGCGTTCCTTCTCGAAAGCGTCCGTTCATGCGCGATCGCTTTCGGCATCGGCGCGGACGATGAAAAATTTTGTGAATATGAAAATAAATTGCGCGGCGTGAAAGCATAATAAGAGAGTAATAACGATTTGCGGCGGCTTTTAGCCGTCGGTGCGGAGTATAGGCTTTATGACGGATGAACGAACAGTTATGAAAATATCCTCAATGACGAAGACTTTCGGTCCGGTCGTCGCTCTCGACAGTGTCGATATCTGCGTCAGACGCGGAGAGATACGGGGGCTTATAGGAGAAAACGGATCGGGAAAATCGACCGTGACGTCTGTATTTTCCGGTATGCAGGGATTTGACAGCGGGAGCATGGAATACATGGGAAAACCGTGGCATCCGAGATCCATGCACGACGCGCTTATTCACGGTGTCGGGATGATCGTTCAGGAAAGCGGAACGGTTCCCGGGATCACCGTCGCCGAGAATATGTTTCTGAACGACAGCCGCAGATTTTCAAAAAGAGGGTTTGTTCTCGGCTCGGAAATGGTAAAAGCCGCTCAACGCGCGCTTGACGAGATCGGTGCGAACCATATCGACGCGCGGACGGTGACGGGAACGCTCGACATGATGGACAGAAAACTCGTCGAAGTCGCGAAAGTCATGCTTCACGATCCTCAGGTGCTTGTTGTTGACGAAACGACAACGGCGCTTTCACAGCACGGCAGGGATATAATATACGGACTTATGGAACGCATGAAAAAAGAGGATAAAGCGGTCGTCTTCATTTCGCACGATCTTGACGAAATAATCGACAAATGCGATACGCTGACAGTGCTCCGCGACGGAAAGATAATCAGAACTTTTGAAAAAGAAGAGTTCGATCCCGACCTGATAAGGACGTCGATGATAGGCAGGCAGTTGCAGGGGGACTACTACCGCTCCGATGTTGACGCGACGCATTTTTCACGGGTCGCCGTCGAAGTCAGGGACGTGTCTTTGCCTGACAGACTCAACGGCGTCTCGTTTGACGCATACGAAGGCGAGATACTCGGTATCGGAGGACTGTCATCCTGCGGAATGCACACTCTCGGAAAATTTCTTTTCGGCGCGGAAAAGCCGAAAACGGGGAGCGTTTCGGTCGGCGGAAAACAAGTGAAAGATCCTCGCTCGGCGATGAAAGCGGGCGTCGGATATGCGGCAAAAGACAGGGATACGGAGTCTCTTTGTCTTTCCGCTTCCGTAAAAGATAATATCGCGTCTGTCGGCATGGACAGGTTCGCAACCGCCGGTTTTTTGATCTTTCCGTCCGAGGAAAGAAAGTATGTCGCGGCGCGGATAGATGAAATGAACGTGAAATGCTTTTCTCCCGATCAGCCCGTTTCCGAACTTTCGGGTGGAAATAAGCAGAAAGTCGTTTTTTCAAAATGGATAGGTTACGGCTGTGACGTACTCGTGCTCGACTGCCCGACAAGGGGAATAGATATCGGCGTCAAGCAGATGATGTATAGCCTGATGTATAAGATGAAAACGGAAGGGAAAACAATAATAATGATATCCGAAGAACTTTCCGAACTTATCGGGATGTCGGACAGGCTGCTGATAATGAAGGACGGCAGGATAACGAAGGAATTTCTTCGCAATGCCGGGTTGACCGATGCGGATATAATCGGTTATATGGTTTAAGGGGGATCGGGATGTCGGATCAACAGACAAGTCAGCGGACACTGACAGACGAAGAACTCTTTCGGCGGCGCAAAAAATCGCTTTTGACGCGGAGAGCCGTCCGCCTTGCTCCCGCCGTTGCCTGCGCGGCACTCGGTCTCGCTTATATTCTCGCCGCCGCGCTGAACGGCTACGATATTCTGATCGGAATGCAGGGCGTCGTTTCCGACGCGTGTCTCGTCGCACTCGTCGCGACAGGTGCCACGTTCATATTCTCGTCGGGATCTTTCGATCTGTCGCTCGGATCAAATATGCTGATAAGCGCGATCGTCGGGGGGCTCGTCTGCAAACAGACGGAAAACCTGTTTGCCGCCGTGGTCGTCTGCATTGCCGTTGCCGTCAGTCTTTCCGTGCTGAACTCCGTACTCGCGTCGTTCTTTAATCTTCCCGTGTTCATTATGACGATAGTCATGATGAACGTTTATTCATCGGTCGCAACGCTGATGATAACGCTCTTCGGAACAAATGCGAAAATATCCGTTCCGATGCGCCTCGTAAGAGATCTGAATACGACTTCATTCCGTATAATCCTTCTCGCGGTCTTTGAGATATTCTGCTGTTTCCTGTTCTATTTTACGAAACTGGGACGAAAAGAACGCTTTCTCGGAGGAAATCCCGTCTGCGCAAGGCTGTCCGGAATAGGCGCGAAAAAACTGACCGTTCTTTCTTTCGCTCTTGCGGGAATAGGCATCGGGCTCGCCGCGTTTGCAATGATCGTGGAAACCCCGACGATCTCTTCTTCGTCGGGTTCGGCGGTCGGAATGAATATGCTTATCGCGCTTGTCTTCGGCGGTATGGATATGAACGGCGGACCCGAATCAAAAATGTATTCGGCTCTCTTAGGAGCTTTTTCAATGGCTTTTCTGGACTCGTTCATGAACATCTATGTGACAGGAAGCTGGTATCTGCAAATAGTAAAAGGTATACTTTTTGTCACCGTCGTGGCTCTGTTCTCAATAGGAAACAGAAGCCGAATTCTCCGTCGGTGACATATCGGGAGGTCAATATGAAAAACAGAATTTTGAAAACGGTGAGCATTATGCTTTTTTCGGCATTTATGCTTTCGTTACTGTCCGCATGTCAAAAAGGCGGAAACAAAGGCAACACGGATGAACAGAAATCTCTTAAAATCGGAGTGTTGCGCGAAGACGACACCTCTGATGAGGCGCGCACATGGGAGGAATATCTGAAAACAGTCGGAAAAGAATTGAATATGACGTTTGATTTTACAACGACGAACAGTTCTTCTTCGGAAGTTTCGGCGATAAACACCTATGCGTCGAAAGGATATGACGCGATCCTTCTCTTTTCCGACGACGATTTCGTCGCTTCGGTCGAAACCGCGACCAACAAAAAAATGTATATTCTTTCTCCGACCGGACATCCGACGGAGGAACAGTACGATCAGATAAAAGACAATGAGTTTTATCTCGGCTCTGTCGCTCCGCTTGAAGACACGGAGTACAAGGCCGGTTACGATATGGCAAAATATTTTGTCGAAGAGAAAGATCAGACGGCATTTACCGTTTTCGGCGGAGCGACGCTTTACGGCTCGACGATGCATATAAACCGTCTGACAGGAATGCTTTCGTATCTGTGTGAGGATCCTTCGACCTCTTACGACGGAGCGAAAAAACGCGATGAACTTTACGGAAAGGTCGCGGGGCAGAGCCTCGATCCCGCGAAGTTCAAAAGCGACAAATATAAAATATCCGGATATATGGACGGCTTTGCGTTCGATGACGCATTTTCGACGAAACTGACGAACAGCCTGACATCGGGAGGCAAATGCATCCTGACCGTAGGCGCGGGCGGAGTCGTCACAAAGATCGCTTACGGGATAACCTCCGCCAATCCGTCTGTCGGGAAAATCCTCGTCGGAGGAATAGACGCTATAACTTCCGAATACGCTTCCGATTTCGACCTCGGTTATGCTTATGACTGCGGAAAGTACGCTTCGTCCATGGCGCCCGCGCTGATATTGATAGTCAACGCCGTAAACGGGAGCCGACTGACTGCCGCTGACGGCAATGCCCCGCGCGTCGGAAGCGGTTATTGGATCGCAAAAAGCAAGGAAGATCTTGAAAATATGCTGAAAGCCGATAACGCGACCGACGGTTATTGCTTCGGGAAAAAGGTCATTGAACGGTACAGGGGCTGCACTTTCGCCGAGTTTGAAAAACTCTGCATGGCTGATTACGAGACCGCAAAGATGGTAAGAGACGAATAACTTTCAACGACTGCTGACGGAAGGTCTTTTGCTATGAGATATATTAAAAAAACGGTCGGAATAACTGTTATACCTCTTCTTTGCTTCGTTGTGACGGGCGTTGTCTGCGAACTCGTCGGGACATCGCTTTTCACGGGATTCAGCACCGTTCAACTCTTTTTCCGCGGGCTTGCTTATGTGTTGCTTCTGTCATTCGGCGTGTCGATAAATCTGCATACGGGCAGATTTGATTTCTCCACGGGAGCAACGATGCTTATCGGAGGAGTTATCGGTGCGCAGGTTGCTTATGCGAGCGGCGGCGGTCCCGTGGTGATGATCCTTGTTTCTTCTGCGGTAAGCGCCGCCGTAGGATGCATCGTCGGACTTCTGTATGTTATCCTCCGACTTCCTCCGATGATCATCGGGCTCGGCATGACCCTTGTGACGGAAGGCATGATCGCCGTTGTTACGGACGGATGCAAACCTGTCAGTTTCGGATCGGACGATTCGTATTACAGATTTGCTGTCAATCCTTCGGCGATGCTTGTCGTAATGCTGCTCGCGCTCGTTCTGATGACAGTCATTTTCCATTTTACGAAATTCGGATACGATTACCGCGCGTTGCAGACCGGACAGGCGATCTCCGTGAATGCGGGAGTAAACGAAAACAGCAATGCAATCATTTGTTACACTCTCGCGGGACTTCTGTTCGGCGCGGCGGGCGCGATCTCGGTCTGCTCTACGAACGGCGTGACTCCGACGATAAACTTTTCGACGATCGCGTCTATGTTCGCGTGCTTCTTGCCGCTGTTTTTTTCTCAGTTTATCAACAAATTCTGCAACAAGCAGATCGCTGTTCTCATGGGATGTGTCGCTTATGAATTCATTCAGATAGGATTCGGGCAGATCAGCAGCGTCAGGGCTTTTTTCACCGCCGACGTTTACAAGGTCGTTGAGGCAGTCGTACTTGTTCTGTTTCTCATATATCTTAACAACGAAGGGCTTATTCTGCGAAAGAGGAAAAAATATGCTTGATCTCGGATCGAAACCGTTTTATCTTGACGAGGATGGTATAAGATGGGTCGTTTCGACCCGTCTTGCGATGAGCGAAGAAGAAAAACTGCGTCAGCTTTTCTGCCTTATAACTTATAGCGATGATGAGGAATACTGCCGCCGTATCGGATCGTCGGTTCGTCCGGGCGGTTTTATGAGCCGTATTATGCCCGCAGAGGAATGCCGCCGCACGGTCGGACTGATGAATTCGTTTTCAAAGATCCCGTTGCTTGTCGCCGCAAATCTTGAACAGGGAGGCAACGGCGTTGCGAAAGAGGGAACGTCTTTTGCCTCGGAGATGGCGGTCGCGGCGACGGGAAGGACGGAATATGCGCGCCGTCTCGGGCACGTCTGCGGGACGGAGGCGCGCGCTGTCGGAGTCAACTGGGCGTTCGCGCCCGTCGTCGATATCGATTTCAATTTTCGGAACCCGATAACAAATACCAGAACTTTCGGATCAGATCCCGCAACGGTTGCGGAGATGGGGCGCGCATATATCGAGGAGATCCAAAAATGTGGCGTCGCGGCGTGCGCAAAACATTTTCCGGGTGACGGAATCGATGAGAGAGATCAGCATATCGCGCCTTCCGTCAACAGTCTTGACAAAGACTCGTGGATGAGAACTTACGGAAGAGTTTACCGTTCCTGCATCGATGCGGGAGTTATGAGCGTTATGATCGGACATATCAGTCTGCCGTCGGTCTGCAAAAGCGGTCTGCCCGCGTCGTTGAGCCGCGAGATCGTGACAGACCTTCTCCGCAAAACGCTCGGATTTAACGGACTGGTCGTTACCGATTCGACGACAATGGCGGGTTTTGCCTGCGCAATGCCGCGCAGTATTGCCGTTCCGACCGCGATCGCCGCAGGCTGTGATATGTTTTTGTTCACGAAAAACATCGAAGAAGATGTCGGGTTCATGCTTGACGGTTACAAGAACGGAATAATATCTCCCGAACGTCTCGACGAAGCCGTTGATCGCATTCTTGCGCTGAAAGCGGCGCTCGGTATGCATAAAGCGCAACAAAAAGAGGAAGAGGGCAATCTCGGGTCTCCGCTCTTTTCGGAATGGAGCGAAAAATGCGCGTCGGAAGCCATAACTCTCGTCCGCGAAGAGAAGGGAATACTCCCGCTGACTCCGAGCCGTTACAAACGCGTGCTTTTTTATCCGCTTGAAATGAAAAAGGGTCTGTCGGTTTTCAATAACGACGGGTCCGTCTGTGAGCGATTTCTCGAAAAACTTCGCTCCGAGGGGTTTGCCGTGACAGTTTTCAAACCCGCCGAAGGCTTTGAGGGAATGATGGCTCCCGTTTCGGATATAACGGAAAAATATGACCTGATCATATATGCCGCAAATCTGCAAACAAAGTCAAATCAGACCGTTGTCCGCATCGAATGGGCCCCTCCGATGGGCGCGGACGTCCCTGCTTATGTTCACAGCGTGCCGACGGTTTTCGTCTCGTTTGCAAACCCGTATCATTTGCTCGATGTTCCTCAGATAAGGACTTATATAAACTGTTATTGCGGAAACGGGCGTTTTGTTGACGCTCTGACGGAAAAACTGACGGGAAGAAGCCCTTTTGTCGGAAGATCTCCCGTAAATGTCGAATTTCCTCGGGAAAATCGATTTCAGATCGGCACATTATAATATAAATGAAAACTTTTGAGCGGCGTGTCGGGAACCGATACGCCTATCGGTAAAAAGGCTCGGAAAAGAGGTAAAACCTTTGTCCGAGCCTTTTCTTGACAAAACGGGAGAATTGCGGTACAATATATGCATTCCCGCGGAATACATTACTCGCGTCCGAAAAAATACATACGCTTTGTGTGTATTAAATGCGTGACAGCGTTGAATGCGGCGGGATGTTCAGAACAGAAGACAGTGAAAGACAGGATCAAATATCATGTTCGATTTCAAACATAAAATTGCCGTTGTAACCGGCGGCGCGCAGGGCATCGGCAAGTGTATACGCGAGCGGTTTGAGAAGGCGGGGGCGACGGTTTGCGTCATAGATCTGGCGGATAACGATTATTTTGCGGGAGATCTTGCGGATAAGGAGACCCTTGAAACATTTGCAAAGAAAGTTGTCTCCGAGTACGGTCATATCGATTATCTGATCAACAACGCCGCGCCGAAAATGTGCGGCATTGCGGAATGCGGTTATGAAGATTTTGAGTATGCATTGAAGGTCGGTGTTACGGCGCCGTTTTATCTTTCCAAACTCTTCGCACCGCATTTTGCCGAAGGCGCGAGCATCGTCAACATCTCTTCTTCCCGCGACAGGATGAGTCAGCCGCAAACCGAGAGTTACACGGCGGCTAAGGGCGGTATCTCCGCGCTTACCCATGCGTTGGCGGTCAGTTTCGCGGGCAGGGTTCGCGTCAATTCGGTTTCGCCCGGGTGGATAGACAATCAATTCACCGTCTATGACGGCGCGGACGCCGTGCAACAGCCCGTCGGCAGGGTTGGAAAACCGACAGATATTGCCGATACGGTGCTTTATCTCTGCTCGGATATGGCAGGATTTATCACAGGCGAAAACATCTGTATCGACGGCGGGATGACACATCAGATGATCTATCACGGCGATCACGGGTGGACGCTTGACATCAAAAATAACGGCTGACCGGGGAGGTTATGATGAAACACATCACGATAGGCGGACAGATCTCCGCATCCGCAGTCTCTTTGGGCTGTATGAGAATGGCAAGCCTTGATGAGAAAAGGGCAGACGCTGTCATTGACTGCGCGATTGACAACGGGATCGATTTCTTTGACCATGCGGACATTTACGGCGGAGGCAATTCCGAAAGTTTGTTCGGTTCGTACCTGAAACGTCACAAGGGCGCAAGAGAGCGGATGTTCATACAGACGAAATGCGCCATTCATGACGGACAATACGATTTTTCAAAAGAACATATTATCCGTTCGGCGGAAGGCAGCCTTTCCCGTTTGGGCGTGGACTGTGTTGACCTTCTTCTGCTTCACCGTCCCGATACGCTCATGGAACCCGAAGAAGTCGCTCAGGCTTTCGATTTTCTGGAAAGTTCGGGAAAGGTGCGCTTCTTCGGCGTATCCAACCATAACCCGATGCAGATTGAACTGCTCAAAACGGCAGTCAGACAGCCGCTTGTCGTCAACCAATTGCAATTCTCTGTCACAGAGGCGGGCATGGTGACGTCGGGCATGAATGTGAATATGAAGAATGCGGAGTCTCAAATGCACGACGGCGGACTTCTGGAATACAGCCGCATAAAGAAAATGACTGTCCAGGCGTGGTCGCCGTTTCAGTACGGATTTTTCAAGGGAACGTTCATCGATAATGATGATTTTCCCGAGTTGAATGCAAAACTTGCCGAGATCGGCGAAAAATACAGTTTATCAAAAACGGGAGTCGCGGCGGCTTGGATATTGCGTCATCCCGCCGATATGCAGTTGATCGCGGGAACGATGAACACGAACCGACTGACAGATATCTGCAAAGCCGCGGATGTGACTCTGACACGCTCGGAATGGTATGAAATATACCGCGCGGCGGGGCATTGTCTGCCGTAATTGAACCGTTGCGATAAAAGAAAATCGGGGATCCTGCGATCCCCGATTTTTTTTATTTTTGCGGTACGTTTTGAATGTGCGAACCGCGCCGCCGAAATTTATTTTGAAAGGTCTTCGACGTAGAGAGTTCTGACATCTCCGCCGTTTCTCTTTTCAAGAAACTTCTTTGCGACCTGCGGGAACAGAGCGTAACTCAAAACGTCTTCCTCGCTCTTTGCGAGATCTCCCGCTTCCGCTCTGTACTTGTCAAGTTCAGGCGCGATCAGATCCGCGGGACGGCAGGTGATGACCTCTTCGTCGCCGATGCATTTTCTTCTGACTTCCTCGTTGACGGGCGCTGGAAGCTGTCCGTATTCGCCTTTCAGCATTCCTTTTGATTCCTTCGGAACCATCTTGTAGCGCTCTCCCGCAAGTACGTTCATTACCGCCTGCGTTCCGACGATCTGTGATGTCGGCGTTACGAGCGGCGGATATCCGAAATCCTCGCGCACTCTCGGAACTTCCGCAAGCACTTCATAATATTTGTCCTCTTTCTTCGCCTGTTTGAGCTGGCTGAGAAGGTTTGAGAGCATTCCGCCCGGAACCTGATATATGAGCGCTTTTGTGTCAACGCTCAGCACCTTCGGATCGAGGATGCCTTCGTTTTTCAGTTTATCTGCAATTTTTCTGAAATATGCCGCCGCCTCATTGAGTTTTACGAGGTCGAGCCCGGTGTCTCTGTCCGTTCCCTGAAGGGTCGCCACGAGAGACTCCGTCGCCGGCTGTGAAGTTCCGTTTGCAAGCGGAGACAGCGCGCAGTCAACGATATCGACGCCCGCCTGAGCCGCCATGAGGTTCGTCATATCTCCCGTTCCCGCCGTGTTGTGCGTGTGCAAATGTATCGGAACATTTACGGAACGCTTCAGTTCGGAAACGAGTTTATATGCGTCGTAGGGGAGCAGAAGGTTCGCCATATCTTTTATGCAGATGGTGTCCGCGCCCATTTTTTCGAGCAGCTTTGCAAGTTTGACGAAATATTCGATGTTGTGAACCGGCGAAACCGTATAACTTATCGCAGCCTCGCATATACCGCCGTATTTTTTGATCGACTTGACCGACTGCATCAGATTTCGGGGATCGTTCAGCGCGTCAAAGACTCTGATAACGTCGATTCCGTTCTTAATGGATTTTTCGATGAATTCGTCAACGACATCGTCCGCGTAATGCTTATATCCCAAAAGGTTCTGACCTCTCAGGAGCATTTGAAGCCGCGTGTTCGGCATCGCCGAGCGCAGTTTGCGAAGTCTTTCCCACGGATCTTCGTCAAGAAATCTCATGCAGGAGTCGAAAGTCGCTCCGCCCCAGCATTCGAGAGACCAATAGCCCACGCTGTCAAGAATCTCGCAACCGGGGAGCATATCCTCGGTCTTCATCCTTGTTGCCGCCTGAGATTGATGCGCGTCGCGCAGGATGGTGTCGGTTATAAATAATCTGTTCATATTTGTACCTCACAGTCCTTCCGTCAGCCGCATATTGCGATAAGAACGCCCGCCGCGATCGCCGAGCCTATAACTCCGGCAACGTTGGGACCCATCGCGTGCATGAGAAGGAAGTTCGACGGGTTTTCTTTCTGTCCGACGGTCTGGGAGACTCTTGCGGCCATAGGAACGGCGGAAACACCTGCCGAGCCGATGAGCGGATTGATCTTGTTTTTCAGGAAAAGGTTCATGAACTTCGCCAGAAGAACGCCGCACGCGGTCGCAACGCCGAAGGCGATAACTCCGAGAATAATGATCTTAATCGTCTGCGCGTTCAGGAAGGTCTTCGCTGTGGCAGTCGCTCCGACTGTAACGCCGAGGAATATCGTGACGATATTCATCAATTCGTTCTGAACCGTTTTTGAAAGTCTTTCCGCAACGCCGCTTTCCTTAAACAGGTTGCCGAGCATCAGACACGCAACGAGCGGCGCCGCACTCGGAACGAGAAGCGAAACAAATACGGTGACGATTATCGGGAAAAGGATCTTTTCTCTCTTTGAAACGGGACGAAGCGTTTTCATAACGATCGAGCGTTCCTTTTTTGTCGTCAGCAGTTTCATTATCGGGGGCTGTATTACGGGAACAAGCGCCATATACGAGTATGCCGCAACGGCTATGGGACCGAGAAGTTCGGGCGCGAGTTTCGATGTTACGTATATCGCCGTCGGCCCGTCCGCTCCTCCGATTATACCTATCGACGCCGCCTGCGCCGCCGAAAATCCGAGGAAGCCGCGAGCCGCCGCGTATGTCGCGAATATACCGCTCTGTGCAGCCGCTCCGAGAAGGAGACTTTTCGGATTTGCGATAAGAGGACCGAAATCGGTCATGGCTCCGACGCCGAGGAATATAAGACAGGGATATATCCCGAGTTTTACTCCGAGATACAGATAATCAAGCAGCCCCGCCGTAATGCTCGCGTCCGCTCCGCCGAACAGATCCCAGTGGACATGACCTCCCGCAAAAAGCTCTTCGTGAAACATCGACGCACCGGGAAGGTTCGTCAGAAGCATACCGAAAGCGATCGGAACGAGAAGCAGCGGTTCGAATTTTTTAACGATACCGAGATAAAGCAGACCGCAGGCGATCACGAGCATTACCAGACATTTCCAGTTGTCACCGGAGAAAAGGTAAAACCCGGTCTGCCTCAAGAAGTTTACGATGTATTCCATTTTACGGCCTCCGAGTTAAGCGATCGTGCAGAGAACGGCGCCCGTGTCAACGGATGCGCCCTTGGAAACGCTTACGCCGCGAACGGTACCGTCGCAGGGGGACATGATTTCGTTTTCCATTTTCATGGCTTCGAGAATGAACAGAATGTCGCCTTTTTTAACGGTTGCGCCTTCGGAGCATCTGACGTCAAGAATGGTTCCGGGCATCGGACAGGAAACGGTGTTTCCTCCGGCCGCAGGCGCGGCTGCGGGAGCCTGAGCGGGTGCCGGGGCGGCTGCGGGAGCAGCGGGGGCCGACGGAGTCTGCGCTTTTTTCGGATCGAAGTTTTCGACTTCTTCGATCTCTATCTGATAAGTTTTTCCGTTCACGTTTACATTGTACTTTTTCATCTTTCGTTCCTCACATTCTCTTGATGGATAAAATTCTTATTGCCGAGACGTCTTTCCCGAGTTCCTCCGCTATCGCCGCGGACACAGCCGCAACGAACTCCTGTCTGTCCGGGATCTCTTCCTCCGCCGCGACGGGCAGGTTCTCTTCTTTCGGCTTTTTCGTTTTATTGCCTGTCTTGCCGATCAGTCCGAATATCGAACATACAATGACGATGCATATAAGTCCGACAAACACAATGCCGACTCCGAGAAGGACAACCATGCCGATAGACGCTTCTCCTTCCTGCGGTTCGGCATAACCGAATATCTGATTTGCAAAATTTTGCAACCAGTCCGGAACACCTGCAAGAACTGTCGTTAATGCCTCCATTTTTACCTCCGTATATATGATAAATTTTTATTTTTTCACAGTAAATACAGCCTTCCGAAAGACGCTTTTCGTAAAAAGCCCATACTTTCTATGTTATCATACCATATTATACCATAATGTTCGAAAAAGTCAAGCGCGGCGGTCTTCCATCCGCGTTTTTTTTGAGAATGTTTTCTTGTTTTTGTGAAACATTTTTGTGACGCGGCTTCTCATGCGTTTCTCCTGTCGAGAGTATTGAACGATCGGAGCCGTTTTATACTTGACATTTCCTGTGTAAAATTGTATAATATGATATAATAAGTCAAAAGAAGGGAATCGTATGCGAATAGCGGTTGTGACAGGGGCAAGTTCGGGGATGGGAAGAGAATTCTGCCGACAGCTTGACAGGGAAAACGATTTTGACGAGATGTGGGTGGTCGCCCGCAGGGAAAACAGGCTTGAAAGCCTTTCGTCCGAACTGAAATGCAAAGTCAGACCCGTTGCGATGGATCTGACCGATGACGCGTCGTTTGAAAAGTACACGGCGTTGCTCAAAGAATATGAACCCGATGTCGCCGTACTTGTAAACGCAAGCGGTTTCGGCAAATTCGGAAAATATACGGATGTTTCTCCCGAGGACGAAGCGGGAATGATAGATCTCAACTGCCGTGCGCTCGTTCTTATGACACGCGCGACGCTTCCGTATATGCATGAAGGGGGACAGATATACCAGCTCTGTTCCGTCGCCGCTTTTCAGCCGATCCCTTATATCAACGTTTACGGCGCGACCAAAGCCTTTGTCCTCAATTATTCCCGCGCGCTGAACGTTGAACTTCGCGACAGAGGCATACGCTGTCTCGCGGTCTGCCCGTTCTGGACAAAAACGGAGTTTTTTGACCGCGCCGCGACCTCCGATACGAAAGCCGTCACGTATTATTCCGTTATGTTCACTGCCGAGGAGATCGTCGAGCAGGCGCTGAAAGATATGAAAAAGAAAAAGGATACGTCTTTGCATTCGCTCAGAGTGAAATTGCAGATACTCGGAGTCAAATTGCTGCCTCACAAACTCGTTATGCGCATCTGGATGCGCCAACAAAAGCATTCGTAAGGAAGTGTTGTTATGATAAACAATGGGCTCGGCATCTGCCTGTTGAACGATTCTTTTCCCCCCGTCATCGACGGGGTAGCGAACGCTGTTCTCAACTATGCGGAGGTCATCGACCGCAAGTTCGGATTCCCCATCGTTGCAACACCGAAGTATCCCAAACGCGATGTTTCCGCATATCCTTTTCCGGTTCTCCAATATACAAGTCTGAACACCGTGAAGATCGCAGGGTACAGAATGGGGAACCCGCTCGCATCGCCGACGGCGGCGAAGATCGCGAAATACGACATAGATATCATTCACTCCCACTGTCCTGCGGTATCAACTTTTCTTGCGCGCATTGTCCGCGAAAAGACCGACGCTCCCATAGTCTTCACATATCATACGAAATTCGATATAGACATAGCCAGAGTTTTTTCTTCGGAAAGACTGCGCGCTCTTTCCACAAAACTGTTTCTGAACAATCTCGAAGCCTGCGATGAGGTATGGGCTGTCAGCAACGGCGCGATAAACAATATGCGCGAGCTCGGTTATTCCGGCGAAGCCCGCGTGATGAATAACGGAGTTGATATTCCGCAGGGGCGTGCGTCGGATGAGTGTGTCGAAAAGTTGAGAAAGAAACACGGCATTCCGGAGAATATCCCCGTATTCCTCTATGTAGGACGTATGATGTGGTACAAGGGACTTCGCATATCTCTCGACGCGATCGCCGCTCTCCGCGCTTCCGGAGCGGATTTCAGAATGCTTCTCGTCGGTGGCAGAGGAGATGTCGATGAGGTCCTTGAATACATAAAAGAGATCAACATTGAAGATAAATGCATTTTTGCGGGAGCCGTCTATGACAGGGAGGTTTTGCGTGCGTACTATTCCCTCGCAGACCTGTTCCTTTTCCCGTCAACTTACGACACGAACGGTATAGTTGTACGCGAAGCCGCCGCCTGCGGCTGCGCAAGCGTTCTGGTCAAAGGCAGTTGCGCGGCGGAAGGAACGACGGACGGCGTGAATGCCGTTCTGATCGATGAGAACTCCGATTCCCTCTTTGCGGCGCTTTCCGAAATAATGAAAGATAAAGAGACTATGCGAAAACTCGGGGACAACGCAATGCGTCAACTGTATATTTCATGGGAAGACGCCGTCTCTGCCGCAGTTGACCGATATAAGTGCGTTATCGATCTGAAAAAACGCGGAATGCTTCCGAGAAACGGAGCTCGCGGAGATGAGTTTCTGAAGATTTTCAACAAAGTCGACTCATTTATGCGAAGAATTGTTTCAAAGCATCCGCACCGTTCCGTAACAAGTTCTCCCGAATTCGAGGCAATCATAGAGAAAGAATTGGATGAGAACGAATGGAAGGAGAAGGAATAAGAGGGCAGATGAAAAGAATTTTATTTATAGTTAATCCCGTTGCGGGGAAAAAACAGATCAAACCGAGTTTTTTCAATATCGTTACCGCTATGAGCGACGCAGGCTGTCAGATCGTTGTCAAGACTACCAAAGGCAGGGGAGACGCAACCGAATTCGCATACAACGCCGCGAAAAATAATGAAAGCGATATTATCGTATGCGCGGGCGGAGACGGAACTTTCAATGAAATGCTGACAGGCGTTATGCGCAGCGGAAACACGGAGACGGAACTCGGATATATTCCCGCGGGCAGTACAAACGACTTCGCAAACAGTTTGAAGATACCTCTGAAGCCCGTTGCCGCGGTTAAAAACATACTTAAAAACGATCCCACGATAATCGATGTCGGAAGGTTCAACGACCGCTATTTTTCATATATCGCGTCCTTCGGAATTTTTACCGCCTCCTCATATTCCGCTCCGCAATCCGTCAAAAACGTTTTCGGGCATCTGACGTATGTGTTCGAGGCGATCAAAGATCTTTCAAAAGTCACGAAATATCATATAAAAGCGACCGTTGACGGCAATATTCTGGAGGACGACTATATCTTCGGGGCAATCTCGAATTCGTCAACTGTCGGAGGTGTCGTCAAACTCAAAGACGGTGTTGTCGATCTCTCCGACGGAGAGTTTGAGGTCACATTCGTACGAAATCCGTCCAATATTTCCGATTTCAATCAGATCGTGGCGGCAATAACCTCTTCAAAACTCGAGGATTGCGAAATGATCGACTTCGCACGCGCTTCAAAGATCACCGTTGAGTCCGATATTCCCATTCCGTGGTCGCTCGACGGCGAATACGCCGACGGCGGAACGTTTTCGGAGATCGAGAACATTCATCTTGCGTGCAAATTGAGAAAATAAACATATACAGCCCCGACGTATCGCGTCGGGGCTGTTGTTCTAAAATTCTTTCCATCCGTCTGTCCCGCTTCGGCAGAGCGCTCCGAATATCCTTTTTTTCGCGCCCCGATGCTCTTTTTCGATCTCCGCAAGAAGATCATGCATGGATTTTCTTTGAGTATATCCGTCCTTCGGACAGGTGTTTTTTACGGTCGGAAGTCCGTTTTTCTTTACATAGGCGCGTATAAGACGCTCGCTCGCGTATATGAACGGTCTGATCACCCTCAGCGCGCCGCCGTCGTATTCCGTGACGGGAGAGAAACATCCGATATGCCCGCCGTTGATGAGATTCAGCATAAACGTTTCGAGCACGTCGTCGTTATGGTGTCCGAGTGCAAGAACGTTCGCTCCGATTCTGCGCGCACCGTTGCAGAGTGCGCCGCGTCTCATCATCGAGCAGAGCGAACACGGATTATCTTCTTTCTTTCGGTTGAAAACGATTTCAAAAATATCGGTCTTTTCGATGTGGTATTCGATCTTTTCACGTTCGCAGAGCGCAGTTATCTCCGAAAAATCCGTCGGCTCAAAGCCCGCGTCGACCGTGTAGCCGACGACCTCGAACTTTTTCGGATAAAACCGTGCAAGGCGCGCGAGCGCGACAAGAAGAAGGACTGAATCCTTGCCTCCGGAAACCCCGACGCAGATCCTGTCCCCGTCTTTTATCATATCATAATCGGCGACCGCCCTTCGGAGCGGACTGAGTATTTCCTTCATTTTATTCTCCGACAGTAATTGAAAATACGGTAAAAACAAGGCGTATCGGTTTTGCCCGACACGCCGATATTTGTTTTTCTCTTTTTACAGAGCGGCCTTTGCCTTTTCAACGAGAGCCGCAAAAGCAGCCTTGTCGGAAACAGCGAGTTCCGCAAGAACTTTTCTGTTCAGCATGATGTCTGCCTTTTTAAGACCGTTGATAAATCTGCTGTAATTGATGCCGTTGGCTTTGCACTCCGCGGAAATACGGGTGATCCAAAGCGAACGGAAGTCTCTCTTTTTAAGTTTTCTTCCTACGTAAGCGTACTGAAGAGACTTCATTACCGCTTCGTTCGCGGTTCTGTAAAGTTTCGACTTTCCGCCGAAATAACCTTTAGCGAGTTTAAGAACTTTCTTATGTCTTTTGCGGGTCGTAACCGCACCTTTAACTCTTGCCATCTTTCAACACCCTCCGTAATTATTTATAAGGAATAAGTTTCTTGACTACGGGTGCGTCGGCAGCGCTCAGATAGCAAGCCTTGCGCAGACCCCTCTTGTATTTCGTCGTTTTCTTTGTAAGAATATGTCTTCTGAACGCGTGGTTCATCTTGATCTTACCGCTTTTCGTTACCTTGAATCTCTTCGCGGTAGCTCTGCGTGTCTTCTGTTTAGGCATGTGACATTCTCCTTTATTTTGATGATATAAAAGTGAGTTTCCTCATTTTTTACTGACTGAACGGTCACGGGCTTATTTCGCCGGCTTCGCGGCAAGGATCATGATCATCGTTCTTCCTTCAAGTTTTGCGGGCTTTTCGATGATTCCGAGTTCCGACACTCCGTTTGCGAACTTTTCCATGAGAACGAGTCCGAGTTCCGGTCTCTGTATCTCTCTGCTTCTGAGTTTCAACGCGACTTTGACCTTGTTTCCGTCGCCGAGAAATCTCTTCGCATGGTTCATCTTCGTGTTCAGATCGTGATCCTCGATGTTGAGGCTGAGTTGGACTTCTTTCAGAACCGTTACTTTCTGGTTCTTCTTGGCCTCCTTCTCCTTTTTCGCCTTTTCGTACATGAACTTGTTGTAGTCCATGATCTTGCAGACGGGCGGTACAGCGGTCGGAGATATTTTGACGAGGTCGAGACCTTTCGAGTCGGCTATTTTCTGTGCGTCTTTGGAAGACATGATGCCGAGCTGTTCGCCGTTGTCGCTGATGACCCTGACTTCGGGGTCTCTTATCTCCTCATTGAGCTGCTGCGCGTTTTTCTTGCCTATGGCCGATACACCTCCGAAAAAAAATTGGCTGCGAACGCAAAAGTCCGCAGCCGTGAAATCAAAACAAAAATGACATGAAAATCATTCGGTATTGACCTTGCAGCGTCAGCCGCAGTGGTGAGAACTTTCGATTCTTCTTCATTTTACCCGATAAGTATACCACAGTTATTCCTGTTTGTCAAGTATGGATTCCGAAATTATTGTAAACAATTCATCGCTCGGCTCAAACAGAAGCAGAGCGTCCCTGTCTGCGTTGAAATCCCTGTAAAGTATCGCCGCGTCCTTTTCTCTGTCTTCTCCGACGCGACAGTCGTTTTTTATCGCTTTCGGAAACTCTGAAAGCAATTTTTCGACAGTGCTTTTTCCTCTGACCAGATCTTTCATCTCGATGCTTTTGATCCGACAGAGCGCGTATTCACGGTTTCCTATGTTCTTGTAGACGCAGAGCAGAGCGCCGTCCATGACAAAAGTATAGGAATACATATATTTTTTTATGAGAATGAATATGCCTGCCGCGGCGGCGGGAATAAGAAGTATCCTTACTGTCTGCGCGATCGCGGAGGATACTCCGATCTTCTCAAGCACCGCCGTCAGAACGATCGCCGCAACAAACCCCGCAACAAGCAAAAGAAACGGTTTCGTCCTGTTTTTTGTGTTTTCCTTCTTTTCCGAGTACATCATTTTTTTTCAGATTTCCTTTATAACGGTCAGTATCATCGGACGTCTCTTTGTCTGCTCGAAAATATACTTTCCGAGGTCGTCTTTAAGTTTTGTTTTTGCGTTGTAGAGCCACTCCTCGTTCTTTTCTTCCGCTGCTTTGTAAAGTATGCTTTCCGTCAGCTTCCTTACGTTGTCGAGAAGATCCGTGTTTTCTTTTATATAAACGAAACCTCTCGATACGACTTCGGGGGAGGACATTATCTCTCTGTTTTCCGCATCGACGACGGCGACGACAACGACGAGCCCGTCCTGTGAAAGATGCTTGCGGTCGCGCAGAACGATGCTTCCGACATCGCCGACGCCGAGCCCGTCAACGAGCGTTCTGCCCGCCGGAACGGTTCCGACCGTTTCGATCTTTTCACGGCTGACCTCGATAATGCTTCCGATGTTCGCAACGACGATGTTTTCCTTTGCGACGCCCATCGAATTGGCAACTATCGCGTTCTTTTTCAGATGACGGAATTCGCCGTGTATCGGGATGAAAAATTTCGGCTTTACAAGCCCGATCAGGAGTTTTGTCTCTTCCTGACACGCGTGCCCCGAAACATGGACGCCGGCGTAGGATTCATATACAACGTCCGCGCCCGAGCGGTAAAGTTCGTTGATGACGCGGTTTATAAGTTTTTCGTTGCCCGGTATCGCAGAGGAGGACAGAACGACAAGATCCTGAGGTCCGATCTCGACTTTTTTGTGATCCGAGTAAGCCATTCTGTAAAGCGCGGACATCGGTTCGCCCTGACTTCCGGTGGTTACGATGACGAGTTCTTCGGGATTGTATTTGTTTATCTCGTCGATATCGATGATAACTCCGTCGGGAACCTGCATATATCCGAGCTGGCGGGCAACTTCGAGAACCGTTACCATGCTTCTTCCGCTGACGGCGACTTTTCTGCCGAACGCGATCGCGGCGTTTATGATCTGCTGAACTCTGTCAACATTTGAAGCGAATGTCGCAACGATTATTCTTTTGTTCGTCGCGCCGCGGAATATCGTCGAGAAACTTTCTCCGACTTTCCTTTCACTGCTGGCAAAGCCCGGTCTTTCAATATTTGTCGATTCGCACATCATTGCCAGAACGCCCGCGTTTCCGAGTTCGCCGAAGCGCGCAAGATCGATCATCTCGCCCTGTATCGGGGTGACATCTATCTTGAAGTCTCCCGTGTGGAGCAGTGTTCCGCACGGAGTGTGGATGGCGATCGCCGCCGAATCCGCGATCGAATGGTTGACATGGATGTATTCGATCGACATCGTGTCCATCGGAACGGTTTGCCCCGGGCAGACCTCGATCAACTGCGCCGTTTTGTCGAGCCTGAATTCGCGCAGTTTGTTTTCAACGATCCCGAGAGTGAGCCTTGTTCCGTATATCGGAACATTGACCTGTCTGAGCAGGTAGGGGATCGCTCCGATGTGATCCTCGTGTCCGTGGGTCAGAAAAACCGCGCGGAAACGATCGGCGTTTTTGACGATATACTGCAGATCGGGAATAACGTAATCGACGCCGGGCAGATCCTCGTCGGGAAAAGCGATACCGCAGTCGATTGCGATTATGTCCTTTCCGCATTCTATGAGAGTCAGGTTTTTACCTATTTCGTTAAGCCCTCCGAGCGGGATTATTCTTACTTTGTCAATTCTTTTCAAATGAAAAATTCCTCCTTGTAAAAACATTCATAATTCGTATGTAAGATCCGGATTAAAGATATATTGTCGGCATGTTTCGGTCTTGTCCGACCGATCGGACGCAATGAAAGCGGAGCCGAAAATCCCTCTGTTTTTCGGCTCTTTTTTCACGGTTATCCTTTGCCCGCGCGACACGGACGGAACGCGAACTCCGTCCAGCCCGCCGTCGTGCGAAAAAACGTTTGCGGGGAAATGTCAACACGAAAATATGTCTTTTTCGGGGCTATGCCCTTCGTCGGACACATTCTCCTATATATATCTTGTTATAATTATACGCATTTTATTCGCTCTTGTCAACGATATTTTTGTCACATCGTATTTTTTTAACATAAAAGTCACATATCTCCTCCGCCGTTTCGCTGTTGGCGGCTTCCGCGACTATACGGAACCCGTGAAGGTCGTTTTTCGGGAGAATTCTGACATTCCAGTGCTTTTTCCGATCGACGAAACGTATTCCTTCGACGAGTTCTTTTTCTTCACTGCTTTCGGACAGACGGCGCATGACGTCGAACTTGTCCCCGTCGCAGTCCACTTCACGGCTGTAAACGTCAAATGACGGAACGGAAGAGGAAAGATCCGCGAAAGTCTTTCTGCTTCGTGACAGATGCCCGCAGAGAACGCACGCGCAGATATTCGGATCGGTCACATCGTAAAGTTCTTCCCTGTTCGGCGAATCGAGCGTCAGCCGCTTCACCTCAAAGCCGTATTTTTCTCCGAGTGTTTCGATCATCGCGGGATAGGAGTAGGGGATCACGACCTTTCCGAAAGTTTTGCCGAACGCGATTGCCACACAGCATCTGACAAGTCTGTCGGGGTATTCGTCGACTCCGAGAGTGTCTCCGACATACATGTGTTCCGCGCTTTCGCCGGCACGGAGCGGAATGACTTCGGAAAGTATATCGTCCCCGTAAACACGCATATTCAGAGGCTTCATCGCGATAACGCTTCTGCGCAGTTTTTTCAGATACGGTTCTCCGTAATTTTTCAGCATACGGTAATTCCCGCTCTTACCGCAGAAGAACTCGTTCCCGAAAAATACTTTTGAGAGCGCGCGCTCGTCGGCGTTTGAAAGCGGCAGTCCGTCGCCCGCGTAAAGATATATCTTGTCCGCCGCCGCATAAATCCCGCCGCAGAGCGAATAAGCGCGGACGGCATATCTGAATTCCGTTCGCTGACAGCAGCCGAGGTTCAGAACATTGTCCGATGAAGACAGTATTCCGCTGATTATCGCGTGCAACTGCGCCGCGCATGCGGCGTCCTCGTAACCGACGGCGGCGTTGCCCCTGAAAAGACAGCCGAAAGCCGCTCCGAGTTTTGCGAACGATGTGATGTCGCCTATGGGATCCGCCGTGCTTTTTTCGAGCCTGTACGGTCTGTATTCGCCCGCCACGTTCGTTGTAAGAACTGTCTTTTGAGGGATGATGTTATCGGGCGCGATTTTGACTTCCGCTCCGATCACACAGCCGCTCCCTATCGTACATCCGTCTCCGACCGCCGCCCCGTCGCATACGCTGACTCCGTCCCCGATTTTCGCTCCGTCGCATATGACGGCGTTTCTGACAACGCTGTTCTCTCCGACGGTCACGCCGTTCAGAAGAACGCTTCTTTCGATCCTGCTTCCTTTTTTCAGAGTACATCCGTCGCCTATGACCGCATACGGACCGATCACGGCGCCCGACGCGCTGACATTCTTTCCGATGCGGCACGGTTCATGAACGATAGCTCCCGTAACTTTTCCGTTTTCGGGCAGTTCTGTCCCGACCTTGCCCGCAAGCACATCCGCGTTGCAGTTCAAATATGAATGAACGGAGCCGATGTCGCACCAATATCCTGCCGCGCGGTAACCGAAAATGTCTTTTCCTCCCGCGATCAGACGGGGAAAAACGTCTCTCGCGAAATCCTGCGCTTTTCCGTATTCGATGAAGTCGAAAATCTCTCTGGAAAAGACGTATATGCCGGTGTTGACCGTCCCGGAATATGCCCGCTCCCAACCGGGCTTTTCGACAAGATCCGTGATCCTTCCGTCTTCGTCTGTCAGGCATACACCGTATTCAAACGGAGTTTTGACCTCGCTCAGAACGACCGTTGCCGTTCCTCCGTGCCCTTTGTGAAAGGCTACCGCCGCACCGAGGTCTGTATCTGTTATTGCATCGCCGCTGACAACAAGAAAATCTCCGTCGATAAGCCCTTCGCACGCTTTAACGCCGCCTGCCGTTCCGAGCGGCTCGTTTTCTTCGATGAAGACTATATCCCTGTCGGCGCAGGCGTTGCGTATCTGTGCGCTTCCGTGACGCACGGTCGCGATCACCTCGGTCACTCCGTGTTTTTTCAGAAGATCGAGAGTGTGAAAAATGCAGGGTTTGCCCGCTATCGGAGCAAGAGGTTTAGGAATTTTTGCCGTCACTGGCATGAGTCGCGAACCCATGCCTCCCGCAAGAATGATTGCTTTCAAAACGTTTTCCCCCAAAAAAAGTTTTATCGCGAATATTTTAAGTCCGCAACCCGCCTTTATTCAAAAAAAATGTACGATACTTGAACATTTTTTGAAACCTATTGAAAATCAACGGTCATTGTGTTAATATAAGATGTAATTATGAATATATACGTCGGATTGCCGTGCGCGCGGTTCGGCGAGATAAAAAAAGACGGTGATACGATGAGTTTGAAAGAAAGACTTATGAAAGTTCGCAGCGATGCGGAGGAGAAGATCTTAAAGTCCGAAAGTTCGGATGAGCTTGAATCCTTCCGCGTCAGATTTCTCGGCAAAAAAGGAGAGGTCACGTCTCTTCTTTCCGAAATGGGAAAACTTTCAAAAGAGGAAAGACCCGTTATCGGTCAGGTCGCTAACGAAGTCCGTTCTCATATCGAGGAAGCAATAAAAAACAAGAAGGAGCAGCTTCGCGAAGCGGAACTTAAAAGAAAACTTGCTGAGGAGCGCGTCGATGTGACCCTTTCCGGAAAGGAAACCCACGTCGGAAAACAGCATCCTCTGAACATGGTTCTCGAAGAGTTCGAGGACGCGTTCGTTTCGATGGGATTTTCGGTCGTCAGCGGCCCCGAGGTCGAGTTCGACAGATATAACTTTGAAAAACTGAACATTCCCAAATACCACCCCGCAAGAGATACTCAGGACACGTTTTATTTCAATCCTGAGATCCTGCTGAGAACCCAGACGTCGTCCGTTCAGGTCAGAACGATGGAAAAACAGCAGCCCCCCATCAGAATAGTTTCTCCCGGCAGAGTTTACCGAATAGATGAGATCGACGCGACGCACTCTCCGATGTTCCATCAGATCGAAGGACTTGTCGTTGACGAGGGTATAACGATGGCGCATTTGAAGGGCGCTTTGGAAACGATCGTCCGCAAACTTTTCGGCGACGACGTGAAAACAAGGATCCGTCCCGACTTCTTCCCGTTCACCGAACCCTCGGCGGAGATCTGCGTTTCCTGTTTCCGTTGCGGCGGAAAAGGATGCAAATTCTGCAAGGGCGAGGGCTGGATAGAGATCGGCGGTGCAGGAATGGTCAACCCGAAAGTCCTCGAAGGCTGCGGGATCGATACGAAAAAATACAGCGGCTTTGCGTTCGGTATGGGGCTTGAAAGACTTGTTATGCTCCGATACAAGATCGACGACATACGCATGTTCTTCGACAACGATCTGCGCTTCCTGAACAATTTCTGATAAGAGGAGTTAAACGAAAATGAACGTTTCATATAAATGGCTCAGACAGTTCACCCCGGTCGATGTCGACGAAAAAACTTTCGTTCACGAAATGTGCATGACCGGAACGGAGGTTACGGGCTACGAAAAGACTTCCGACGTCATCAAAAACTGCGTCGTCGGGAAAATACTCGATATTCAAAAACACGAGAACGCCGACAAACTCGTTGTCTGCAAGGTCGATGTCGGACAGAGCGATCCGATACAGATCGTCACCGCGGCGACGAATGTCTTCGTCGGAGCCGTTGTTCCCGTCGCGCTCGACGGTTCGACTTTGGCGGGCGGCGTTTCCATCAAAAAGGGAAAACTTCGCGGCGTCGTTTCCGAAGGAATGTTCTGCTCGGTCGCGGAACTCGGACTGACGGTCGCCGATTATGAGGGCGCTATTGAAGACGGAATACTGATTCTCAAAGACGATACTCCGATCGGGGAAGACATCTGTGTCGCGCTCGGTCTGGACGACACCGTTTTTATCGCGGATATAGCGACCAACAGACCCGACTGCCTTTCTGTCCGCGGAATAGCGAGAGAAGCCGCGGTTACTTTCGGCAAGCCGTATACCGTCAACGTTCCGTCCGTTAAGGGCGACGGCGTCGATGTCAACGATTATCTGACGGTCACGGTCGAAGACCCCGATCTCTGTCCGCGTTACAGCGCCAGAGTGGTGACCGACATCAAGATCGCCCCGTCTCCGAAATGGATGGTCGAGAGACTCCGTTCCTGCGGCATACGTTCGATCAACAACATCGTCGATATAACCAACTACGTCATGCTCGAATACGGACAGCCGATGCACGCTTTTGATTATTCTTGTCTTAAAGGCGGAAGAATAAACGTCAGAAGAGCCGAAGACGGAGAAAAAACCGTTACGCTTGACGGACAGGAAAGAGATCTTTCGTCGGATATCCTCGTCATCGCCGATGAAGAAAGAGCGGTCGCGGTCGCGGGTATCATGGGCGGTGAAAACAGCGAGATCAAGGATACGACGGAGATGATCGTTTTCGAGTCCGCGAACTTTGACGGTCCGACCGTTCGTAAGGGCGCGAAAGAACTCGGAATGAGGACCGACGCATCGGCGCTGTTTGAAAAGAGACTTGATCCGCAGATGACGGTCGAGGCTCTCGACAGAGCCTGCGAACTTGTCGAAATGCTCGGCGCGGGCAAGGTTTCCCGCAATTACATAGATGTTGACAACTCCGATAAAACTCTGAAAAAGATCGAACTTGACGTTGATTGGATTAACCGTTATGTCGATACGGATATGAGCGAGGATGAAATGAAGAAAGTCTTCACCGCGCTCGGAATGACGGTCGAGGGAAACACCGTCACGGTTCCGTCTTTCAGAACGGATATCGAGTCTGTTTACGATCTTTCCGAAGAAGTCGCGAGAATTTACGGCTATGACAGGATACCCGCAAAGAATTTCAAGGCGGAGATCAGAACGGGAGGATTGACCGACAGACAGAAGTTTGAGAAGAAGATCGGACAGCTCATGCGCTCCTGCGGATATACCGAGATCATGACGTTTTCTTTCGTCAGCCCGAAATCGCTCGACAAGATCTGTCTGCCTTCCGATCATGAACTGAGAAACTGTCTGAGAATAATGAACCCGCTCGGCGAGGACACCTCGGTCATGAGAACGACGGGGCTTCCGTCTCTGCTTGAAGTTTCCGCGAGAAACTTCTCGTTCAGAGCCGAAAGGGCGGCGATCTACGAACTTGCGACAGTTTATATCCCGTCGGAAAGCGAGAACGAACTCCCCGAAGAGAAGAAGATACTGACCGCGGGAATATACGGCGAGGGAACGGACTTCTTCACCGTCAAAGGCGCGGTTGAACAGGTTCTTTCGCAGCTTCATATATCAAAAGTCAGATTCAGACCCTGTGACGACTCTCCGTCGTACCACCCGGGAAGAACGGCGAAAGTATACAGCGGCGACAGGTATCTCGGTATCGTCGGTCAGCTTCATCCGACCGTTGCGAAGAATTACGGCATAAACGCCGAAGTATACGCGTTTGAATTCGCGGTTGACGCGCTTTACGCATGCCGCGGGGGCATCGGGGAATATAAGCCCGTTCCGAAATATCCCGCTGTTACGAGAGACCTTTCGCTCGTTTGCAAAGAGGATGTTTACAGCGGAGACATCGAGGAGAAGATCAGAAAAGCGGGAAGACCCCTGCTTGAAAGCATTAAAGTCTTCGACGTCTATACCGGTTTGCAGGTTGCGCACGGATACAAGAGCATCGCTTACGCGCTCGTTCTGAGAAGTTCCGACCACACCCTTGCGGACGAAGAGATAGACGCGACGATGAAAAAGATAATTTCCGCGCTTGAAGCAGAAGAAATCTATTTGAGAGCGTAAAACGCTCGTTAGGAGGACACCGTGGACAGAAAAGAAAACAATATCGGGAGCGACACCATCGTTTTTAAGATCAAAAACAGCAAAGACACAGAGATGAAGCGTATCCTGACGACGGTTTACGACGCTCTCGTCGAAAAGGGATACGACCCTCTCAATCAGATCGTCGGATATATTCTGTCCGAGGACCCCGGTTACATAACAAACCATAAAAACGCAAGGGCGCTCATCAGAAAAATCGACCGCGACGAGTTGCTTGAAACGCTTGTCAAGGAATATCTTGAAAACTGAGGCTCGGCATGGACACTCTTATAGAACAGATATACAGACATAAAAATACCGCCGCGGAGAATTTCAAAAAATTCGGAATTCTCCTGGCGGTTCTCGCCCTGTCTACCGGAGTTATGGTCTGCATAAGACTGCTTTCGGGTAATGCGTTCGCATATATGCTCGGAGGTATCGCGTGCATGGTCATCATCTATTTCGGCGCGAAGGTGTATATGAGATACAAGTATATCGAATATGAATATACATATATGAACGGCGAATTAGATATAGACAAGATCATGAGTCAGGCGTTCAGAAAACGTGTTATCACCGTCAATTACAAGCATTTTCGCGAATACGGCGATTACGACGACGCGGCGAAGAGCCGTTTGGGACAGCGACAGTTCGACACGGTCGTTGACGTCGGTTCAAACATGGGAACGCTCGCGTGCTATGCCGTTATTCAGCACCCGTCCGAAGGAATGACGCTTCTTATTTTTGAGCCGAACGAAAAGATAAGGGAAGATCTCGAAAAAAGGCTTTCCGCCGTTCTGCGCTGAGACGGGAGGAGAAAGAAATATGATATTTACGTCCGAACAGATGCACGGCGCGGACAGATACGCCGTTGAAGTTCTGAACATTCCGTCCGCCGATCTTATGCGCTCTGCGGCAAAAGCGCTGTTTTCAGCCTGTGAAGAATTTCCGTTCGCGAACGATTTTGTCGTTCTTGCGGGAAAGGGAAATAACGGGGGAGACGGTTTTTGTCTTGCGGGTCTGCTTAAAAACGCGGGTAAAAACGTGACGGTCGTCGCTGTTTACGGGACGAAAAATCTTTCTTCCGACGCGGAGGTCATGCTTTCGGAACTTGATCCGCAGATCGTTTACGATGTTCAGGAAAAAGGCGTTGCCGACGCCGTCAGCCTTGTCGGAAATGCGGATGTGATAGTTGACTGCATTTTCGGAACGGGATTTACGGGAGAACTTAAAACGGACGCAAAAGCGCTCGCGGAGGCAACCTGCGGAAAACATGTTATCGCGTGCGATGTCCCGAGCGGAGTTCACTGCGATACGGGAGATGTCGTCGGAACGGCGGTCAAAGCCGACATCACGGTGACTTTTGCGGCAAAGAAACCGTTTATGTTTTTATATCCGGCAAGGGATTATATCGGACGGGTTACGCTCGCAGATATAGGACTTCCGCCCGAAGCGCTCGGCAAGCAAAATCCGTATATATACGAAAACGACGGAAGAGTTATGTCCTGCGTCAAAAAAAGAAAGCAGAACACGAACAAGGGCTCTTTCGGAACGCTTCAGGTCGTTTGCGGAACGAAAAAAATGACGGGAGCTGCCGTTTTGTGCTGTAACGGTGCGTTGAGAAGCGGTGTTGGGCTTGTATATTGCGCATCCGACAAAAAAACGAGAAGGATCGTTCAGTCCCATATTCCCGAACCCGTGTTTGTGAAACGTAAAAAGAAGGTCAAAAAAGCCGATGCGTTCGTTGTCGGTTGCGGACTAGGGAAAAAAGGCAAAACGGTAAAAAAATATCTGAAAAGAAAACGTCCCTGCGTTATCGACGCGGACGCATTAAATTATCTTGCAAAGCATACGAATAAATTGAAAAAACTCAGACCCGACTGCGTTCTGACGCCGCATCCCGCCGAAATGGCGCGTCTGTGCGGTGTTTCCGTCGGAAAAATCGAGTCCGACAGGTTCGGTTATGCCCGCAATTTCGCGATGAAGTACAACACGACGCTTCTTTTGAAAGGCAACCGAACGCTGATCGCCGATCCTCAGGGCAACGTGTATGTCAATCTGAGCGGCAATTCCGCCCTGGCAAAGGGCGGCAGCGGGGACGTGCTTTCCGGCGTTATCGGATCGCTTCTCGCACAGGGCTACGACGCCTTGACCGCGGCGAGACTCGGCGCGTATATCCACGGCAAAGCCGCCGAGATACTGACGGAAAACGGAAATTCGGAAGCGGAGATCCTTCCGTCCGATCTTCCCCGTGTTATGGGAAATCTTATTTAACGGAGAAATATATGCGCAGATCTTTTGTCCTCGCATTGTTATTTGCAATGCTTCTGACAGGATGTGCGAAAATTCCGGATATTGAAAAAAAACCTTTGACGGAATACAGGTTTGAAGCGCAAACGGCTTATTACGACATAGTCTTCACCCAGACTCAGACGGAAGTGATCGACAGAGCGGGGGAACTTTCGAGTCCCGTGATCGCTTCGGTCAACGGATACGACGTCTGTTTTGAAGGTCAGAAGATCTTCGATCAGTCGCTTTTCGGAAAAGATTCGGTCTTTAATCTCGGACAGCTTCTGAACAAGATACTGACGGAGGAAATCGTCTCCGAGAAATCTTCGACGTCTGATGCGGTCATTCTGTCGGGAATGTATAAGGGCGTCGGATATTCGCTGACGGTTTCAAAAAAAACGTCTGCACCCATGCAACTTGAATATAACGGGTTTCAGGCGGTTTTCAAAGGAAGTAAATGAATGGAAAATCTCTTTAACCGCACATGGGCGGAAGTCGATATCGATAATATTTTGCACAACGTGAAGGTCATAAGGCAGACTTTGACGGGAAATTCAAAGATCATCGCGGTCGTGAAAGCCGACGCGTACGGTCACGGTGCGGTCGCCGTTGCGAAGGCTCTCGAAAAAGAAACGGATATGTTCGCGCTTTCGTCGATCGACGAGGTCGTTCAGCTCAGAAACGCGGGCGTTCGCGGAGAGATGCTTATCCTCGGCTACACGCCTTCACAGTTTGCCGATGTTCTGCTGAAAGAAAATATAACTCAGACCGTGTTTTCGTATGATTATATTCGCGATATATATAACGCGCTGGGTGAAAGCGGACGCAAACTGAAAGTTCATGTCAAACTTGACACGGGAATGTCACGTCTCGGTTTTGACGTTCAGAGCAACGAAACGAGAAAACAGACGGTCGAACAGTTGAAACGCGCCGTTGATGAATTTTCGGACAGGCTTGATTTTGAGGGGATATTCACTCATTTCGCTGTTTCCGACGAGCCTGAACTCGATTTCACGGATATTCAGTTTGATCGTTATAAAAAAACGGTTGACGAATTAAAAGAAAAAGGCGTCGGGTTTGCGATGCACCATGTTTGCAACAGCGCCGCGGTCATAAATTATCCGCAGTATCATCTCGACCGTTGCCGTCCGGGCATAATCCTTTTCGGAATGCTTCCCGACAAGAATACAAGAGACATCGGGCTCCGCCCCGCGCTGAGCCTCAAAGCCGTCGTATCCCAGACAAGAACGATAGATGCGGGGATGACGGTCAGCTACGGCAGAAAATTCACCGCTACGGAAAAAATGACGCTCGCCACGCTTCCGATAGGCTATGCGGACGGTTATTCGCGCCTGCTTTCAAATAACGGCGAAGTTCTCATTCACGGTAAGCGTGCAAAGATAGTCGGCAGAATCTGCATGGATCAATGTATGATAGATGTTTCCGACATTCCCGATGTAAAACGGGGAGACGAGGTTACGATAATCGGCAGAGACGGTGACGAAGTTATCTCCGCAACGGACATCGCCGACCGTATGAACACGATAAATTATGAGATAACCTGCCTTATCGGGAAACGTGTTCCCAGAGTTTATATAAAGGACGGCAAAAAAATCGGCTCATACAGTTCAATTCTCGACTGATACGGCTTAACTGTTTTAATTTCGGATTATAAAAGAAGAAACAACCCTCACGGCATTTCGGATGCGCGTGAGGGTCGTTTTATGAAGAAATGAATGATGTAGGAAAAGCAATGTTAAAAGGCAATGAATTGTTTTGCCGAATATCCGATGTATTATAGTCTGAATATGCACATTTTGACCGATTGTCTCAATCAAGGTGCTTTTTAATCTTTTTCCAAAATCTGAAAAGTCCGAAAACTACCGCGCCGCCGAGCAACGCTTCACCTCCGACTCCGAAAACGAAGCCTCTCGAAGCGGCCGCAGCTGTTCCGCATACGATGAATACGATCAGCGCGATCGCCGCAACCGCGATAAGAATGCACATATCGGTCGCCCGTCTTTTCGCTTCCGCCGCCGCTCTTTTTGCGGCTCTTTCTGCCGCTCTTGCCGCATATCTTGCGTCTTCGGTAATATCTATGTTATATCTCTTTTCGTTGTATCCGGTAGTCATTTTTTTGTCCCTCTCTTGAAAGTGAATTTCTTTTGTGATAATTTCCGTGAACTTCACCTTGTGTGATATGATTGTATCACACTTCGCAATGAAAGTCAAGCGCGATTTTGCAATATGTGATATTATTCACATTTATTTTACAAATTGCGATATGCAAAAAGTGTTCGTTCGCTTTTCTTTGAACCTATTATATCATCAAATGTGTCCGTTAAACAGGACTTTGCCTGCTGTTTTTACCATATCGTAAAATCAGGAAAGCGAATAATCGTCGGTCTCCGCATTGTATGCAAGGTGTTTGTTTTTGTTCAATGTTATATTGACTTTTTTTGTATATTTTGCTATAATTAAATAGCATATAAGAAAAGAGGGTTCGGTCGTGAAAAATAAATTTATATCCGTTTCGTTGGCGGTTATTCTGCTATTGAGTGTTTGTACCGTTTTTCATTCGTCTGCGGCGACACAATCCGTTTTTATTTTTGATTCGTCCGCCGTTGCCGAAAACCATAACTGGGAGGGGTATTATCGCGCGATAGAGTCCATTCCTTCCGACGATACCGCTCATTCGTCCATGCGCGCGGAGGGAACTCCGTACTATATCGTCGATCAAACGATGAAAAATGACTTGGCCGCGACGGGGACGATGGACTCCGATTATACGGGAATAGGTTCGACGACCCGATATGACAGCCTTACAACGTCTACGGGTAAAAGCCTGCTTCAATATCTGCTTGACGAGTTCGGCGAACAGATGTATATCCTCGACGGAGGCAAAAAGAGGGCATACACGCTTTGGAATTCGACCGTGGCGGCGGAACTTAAAATAACGTACACTTCCGATTACTATTATTATATGGCGGCGGCCGACCAGTCCCGTTACAATGTTGCCGACTATCAGGCGGCGCTTGACGCGCTGAACGATTTTCTTGTTCACGCACATTATAATTATGCTTTTAATACATACAACGAAAACAGATACGACGAACAACTTGCAAGATATAACGTCCTTGTCGCGGCGCTTGATGTGATTGAACCGACGGCTCTTGACCCGACAGATCCAACGGTGTCCGACCCCACAACTCCCGAACCGACGACTCCTACCGAACCCGATCCCGAGCCCGACCCGAATCCCGATTATGAGCGTTCGACGTTTACGTTTGACGCTTCGATAGGCGCGTCGGGGCTTTCATGGGATAAATATTTTGCGGCGCTTTGTTCTATCCCGACCTCTGCCGACGATACGGCTCATGCCGCGCAAAAAGCAAGCGGAACGCCTTATTCGGTCGTCTTTGAGTTTATGATGGCGAACCACGGCGCGGCACTTGACGATTTGGTCATACCTGCGGTAAACAAGAAATTCATATCGTATTTTCTCAATGAATTCGGCGAACAGATGTATATTCTTGACGGCGGCAAAAAGCGTGCCTACGATTTGTGGAACAGGTATATGCCCGATTCTCTTGCCGTGACGTATACGTCCGCAAACTACACTTACGTTTCGACAAAAGACCAAAACTTGCTGACCGTTTCCTCTTATGCGGCGGCGCTCAATGCGCTGAACGATTTTCTTGTAAACGCGCACTACAATTATGCTTACAACACGTTCAACGACAGCCGTTACGATGAACAGGTCGAAAGGTATAAAAAGCTTGAAAAGGCGATAATGAATATTGTATTTGTTACAGACAAATACGATGTTTCCCCTTATAAAAAGGCGGGGACTTTTCCTGAGCGTCCCGGCGTTGTTTTCGCCGGCTGGTTTGCCGACAGTGCAAAGACCGTGCCATACAAAGAAACGACGGGTACAGCCTATGCAAAATTCGTGGACGAAGATATTTTTACCGTAAAGGCACAGGTGACGGCGAAAAATGAGCCTACCGATCCCCGAAATCTTCGTTTTATTTCAACTCTTGATTCCGTGGCTTATTCGGAAGCGGGCTTCAAAATTACTTTTAACGGAAAAACCGTAACTCAACCCGTTCACAATGCGTACCGTGAAATGACGGCAAATAACGGAACGATCGTCTATAAACCGACCGATATATGTTCCGATGCGGCGTTTTTCACGTCTTTCACGGTGACGAATGTTCCGTTTTCGATAGGAAAAATTCCTTTCAGGGTGACGGCGTACTATGTGACACTTGACGGAACCGAGGTAAGCGGCGAAGAAAGACTTATTTATATCGAAAACAGCGCGTTGACCCCGATAACAAAAGATCAATACTATATTTACAACCATATCTCCGATAAGTACAAAGCGGCATATGACAGATTCTATGAAGCGCTTGCAAACTGCGAAGAAACCGTTGATTTCTCTTCGTACCGTTTGACTTCCGACGAATTTTTCAATGTTGTTTTTACGGGCGTTATCAACGATTGCCCGGAATTTTGGTGGTTTAAGAGTTCGTACAGTTATTCCAATTCCGTTCAGGACGGTACGGTTTATATCGGCAATGTCAACCCGAACTATTTCTTTACGGGCGAAGAACTCGAAAAGCAGAAACAGAAAGTCGATGCTTCCGCCGCAAAACTGCTTGAAGGCATAACCGCGTCGATGAGCGAATATGAGCGAGAAGTGATTATTCACGACAGGTTTGTCAATGCCGTTACATACGTTTTCAATGATTATGACCAGACCGCTTACGGCTCTCTCGGCAACGGTGAGGCGATATGCGCGGGATATGCGCGCGGCTTGCAATATTTGCTGTATAAAGCGGGAATAGTTTCCACTTATACAACGGGCGAAACAAAAGACGATTCGGGCAATGTCATATATCATGCGTGGCTTCTTGTCAGAATAGACGGCGAGTATTATTTCTGCGACCCGACTTGGGCGGATCAGGACAGCATAAACGCTATATTCCATGAGTATATGAATATAACGACGGAAGAATTGTTGAAATCGAGAACCTTGGAGGCAATGCCGTGGACTATACCGAACTGCATTTCGACCAAAGCAAATTATTGGCACGTCGAAGATAAGATATCCAATGGCTTTGAACTTGAAAAAGCGGCGCGCTGTCTGCGCGAGGACGGATTTATCGAACTTCATATAATCGGCGATATCGATGAGTTCTGGGCAACGTTCAAAGCGAACAGAAGCGCGGTTTTGCAGGCGGCGGGGTACGACCCGACGCTGACTTGCAGCGGGTACACTCTCGGAAATGAGTTTTATATTACCGTCAACCCCTCTCCCGCATTAGCGGTCGCCGTTTCCTCATATTCGGTGCGGCGATGCGAGGATGCCTTCGAATAAAGCGATCCGACGGAAAGTAAAGCCTTGCATTTGCGCCGCAAACCGAACAGATGAATTTCGCGAGAGCCCGTGCAACCCTTCTTTTTTACGAAAATGAGGCGCTCCGATAAATTCCCCGTAAAAAGCATGTAAAATCAAAATAATAATATAAATGACATATTTTTTTCATTGCATTATACTTTTCGAGGTGTTATAATCAATCAAAAGTTCGAGGATGCATTCATGTGAATGTTTGTTTGTCCCGAACCGTAACGGAATTACCCGAATAACACAGAGAAAGGAACACCTTTCGTTCGGGCGCGTGAAATACGCTCCGGCGAGAGTGAGAAGATCGACCATGAAAAACAAACATGTAAAAAGAATAGTTCTGACGGCAATGTTCATCGCTCTGACATGCGTTGCAACGATGTTTTTGCAGATTCCCGTTCCGGGGATGGCAAACGGATACGTTAATCTCGGAGATGCGATACTTCTGATCGGAGCGTTTTTCCTCGGTCCCGTTTACGGTGCCGTTGCCGCAGGTGTAGGAGCCGCACTTGCAGATATTCTGCTTTCATTCGCGACGTATGCTCCCGCAACACTTATAATCAAGGCGCTTATGGCGGTCGTTTTCTGGCTCATTGCAGTCGCTCCGATGAAGAAGCAACCCGTTCTCGGCGTAAAAATCGTATTTGTCGCTGTCGGTGCGCTCGCTTCGGAAGTGATAATGGTTCTGGGATATTTTGTTTATGAATCCTTCCTTTACGGCGTCGCGGGCGCGGCGGGATCGCTTATCGGAAATACCGTGCAGGGAGTCTGCGGGCTCGTGATCGCGGCAGTGCTCGTCAACATTCTTTCGTCAAATAAAAAAATACGCGAACTTGCCGATATATAATAAACGTATATACATCCCGAAATACCCCCGACCTCGGTCGGGGGTTCATAAAATCGCATAAAACACGCGGTTATGTTCCGCGCAATGGGATATGGGAGGAGAAAATGACCGCAATCAAAGAACTCGGTTCCGAAAGTTTAAGACAGATCATTGATTTTGACAAACTTTGCTTTCCGACGGATTTTTGGAAGGAGGAGGACTGGAAAGACCTTCTTGCGGATAAAAGATCCGTTTATTATGCTCTGACCGATAACGATAATATAGTCGGAGACGTGTTTATCTATAATTGGAAAGGCGAAAATGATTATGTTAAGATCATGAACATTGCGGTTCATCCCGATTACAGAAAGCAGGGGCTTGCGCATAAACTGTTGGATCATGTCACGGAAGAAATGAAAAAACAGGGCATGAAACGCTTTTGCGGGGAAACGAGAAATTCAAACGAAGCGATGCAAAAAGTTTTTGAAGACTGCGGATATGTATTGAATAAGATCGAAGACGGGTATTATAAAAATCCCGACGAAAGCGCACGCAAGTATGTTTTGCAGTTGCGGTAAATCGGCAGAGTTGCCGCTTGGTTCGGCCGCGAAAAGAGCCTCGCATGTTTACGGACGTGCGGCGGCTTTTTCTGAATATATCCCGATTAATGCGGGCATTTTTTACATGATCCTGCCGTATACTGTCATGAAGAAATTTTCTTCCCGTATTGACGGAAACGGGATTTCGTGATATACTGTTACAAATGAAAACCGAAAGCTGGGATAGTATGGAATACATTACGAAAGGGCTCGTTCCCGCGAAAGTCCTTGAAATTTTCGAACAGATATGCAGTATCCCCCACGGGTCGGGAAATCTTGACGCGATAACGGATTTTTGCGAAAAATTCGCTCGCGACAGGGGACTTGAAGTCATCCGCGACGAAGCGCATAATCTTATAATCAAAAAACCTGCGACGGCGGGCTATGAAAACGCCGAGCCCGTTATCATACAGGGGCATACCGATATGGTATGCGAACAGAGCGCGGATTGCAAAAAGGATATGGGCGCGGAAGGTCTCGATCTCTGCCTTGACGGAGATATGCTTTACGCAAAAGGCACGACGCTCGGCGGTGACGACGGCGTTGCCGTTGCAATGGGTTTGGCTCTTCTCGACGCTTCTGACATTTCTCACCCCGCATTGGAAGTTCTGTTGACCTCCGATGAAGAAATAGGAATGCTCGGTGCCGAAAAACTTGACTGTTCTCCGATAAAAGGACGTCGTATGCTCAATCTCGATTCGGAGGACGAGGGCGTTTTTACGGCGGGGTGCGCAGGCGGAAACAGAACGGAATGCGTTATTCCCGTTGCCCGTGAAAAGTTTGACGGCACGGCGCTGAAAGTGACCGTGAACGGGCTCCGCGGCGGACATTCCGGCGAGATGATAAACAGAGGCAGAGCCAATTCCTCCGTGCTCCTCGGAAGAGCGCTCGTACAGGTCGAAAACGCTTGCGACATGCGCGTTATCCGTGTGGACGGAGGCTTGAAAGACAACGCTATCCCTGTCGAAAGCGTCGGTATCATTATTGTTTCCGATGAGCAAAAAGCACGCGCGGCGCTCGAAAAATTCGGCGAGGATCTTAAAAACGAATACAGAACGCCCGATCCCGACGTCCGTCTCGGCGTTGAAGCCGCGGAAACATCGGAGATACCGATGACGGAAGCAGACAGCGAAAAAATTCTGACGCTGCTGACCTGTATGCCGAACGGACTTATAGAACTCAGCATGGATGTCGCGGGACTTGCCCAAACATCGCTTAATCTCGGCATACTGACGACATCATCCGACAGGGTTACGGCTTCTTTCTGCGTCCGCAGCAGCGTTTCTTCCCAGAAAGAAATGCTCAAACAGCGCCTGACACGAATGACTTCTCTTCTCGGGGGAACTATCTCTTATTCCGGCGAATATCCCGCATGGGAGTTCAGACCCGATTCTCCTATACTGTCTCTCTGCGCGGAAGTATATGAAAAGAAATTCGGAAAGAAACCGACCGTCACCGCCATTCACGGCGGACTTGAATGCGGTCTTTTCGCGGAAAAGATGAAAGGACTCGACTGCGTTTCCTTCGGCCCCGATATTTTTGACATACACACGCCGCGCGAACGGCTGAGCATTTCGTCTCTGAACAGAACATGGGAATTTCTTCTTGATATTCTCCGTGAGATGAAGTGATGCGGAAATCTGCGTATTTTTGAATTTTTTATAACATTTTATACCGATCCGACGATGAAAGTCGGGTCGGTATATATTTTTTTTCGGTAATTTTGTTCCTGCTATTGCCATATCGCGCAAACTATGTTATAATATATGATAAATAATAATATATTACACCGATTTTTTCGGAGAGTCTGCGGAGGAAAGAGAATGAGAGTCGAACTTCTTGCATATACGCCCGAGGCGCAGGTGATAGTCGCGAGTGCGGCGAAACTTTGTTACTCGGCTGCCGATATAGACGCGATAATGGAAAAACAAACGCCCGAGGAGACGGAAAGATTTTTGGCAACGCTTGTCGATATGGGACATGAGAGTCCGATCGAACACGCTTACTTCACTTTTGCGATCGAGGGGGTAAGCCGCGCTTTGCTTGCGCAGATAACCCGTCACAGAATTGCTTCTTTCAGCGTCCAGAGCCAAAGATATGTCCGTGAAAACGCCTTTGATTATGTGATCCCTCCCCGTGTCGAAAAATGCCCCGAAGCGATGGCTGAGTTTGAAAAGGCAATGAAGAGCGCGCAGGAGTCTTACGATAAGATAGCCGCCGCGCTTGCCGAGGCGGAAGCCGAAGAACTTGTCAAAAACGGTATGGATCCCGTCGCGGCGAAAAAAGCGGCGGGAAGAGCGGTTCTCGAAGACGCCCGATTTGTTTTGCCGAACGCCTGCGATACGAAAATGATATTGACGATGAATGCGCGCAGTCTGATGAATTTCTTTGAACTCCGCTGCTGTGAACGCGCACAGTGGGAGATCAGGGCTGTTGCGACGAAGATGCTTGAACTCGTCCGCAAAGCCTGCCCGACGCTGTTCAAAAACGCGGGTCCCGGGTGCCTGAAAGGCGCCTGTCCCGAAAAAAAAATGTGCTGCGGAAAAGCCGCGCAGGTCAGAGAAAAATTCGCGAAACTCGGGGAAATGTAATATGGGAAAACTTTTTGTCATTGAGGGGATAGACGGAAGCGGAAAATCGACGCAGGTGAACGCCCTCGTCGAAAGGCTGAAACGCGACGGAAAGTCTCCGATGCATATCAGATTTCCGCAGTATGATCAGCCGTCCTCCGCTCTGCTGAGAATGTATCTTTCGGGTGAATTCGGCTCGCAGCCGTCGGACGTTAACGCCTTCGCCGCTTCCTCATTTTTTGCGGTTGACAGATACGCCGCGTATAAAAAGGTCTGGGGAAAGGAGTACGAGAACGGGGCGACGATACTCAGCGACCGTTACGTTTCGTCAAACCTTATTCATCAGGGCTCCAAACTTGAAGGCAAAGATGCTCTCGAATTTTTCGATTGGCTTTACGATTTTGAATTCAATCGCCTCGGTCTGCCACGTCCCGACGCGGTATTGTTCCTCGATGTTCCGCCCCGCGCGGCAGTAAAGCAGGTCGAAAAGCGTTACGGCGGCGACGATACAAAAAAGGATATTCACGAAAAGGATCTCACATATCTCGAAAAATGCTATAAAACTGCGCTGTTCGCGTGCGAGCACGGGTATATGAGAAGGATCGAATGCATTGACCGCGACGGAAATGTCAAAAGTATAGACAGTATTGCCGATACGATATACGAAATTGTAAAAAAAGAATTTTGATCTTCGGAGGCGAAAGAAATGGTATACATCTTGCTTGCGGACGGCTTTGAAGAGATCGAAGCTCTCGCTCCCTGCGATATGCTCAGGAGAGCCGGTGTTGAAGTCAGGCTTGTTTCCGTTACCGAAAAACTTCACGTCAGGGGGACGCACGGTATAAGTATAATGGCGGATCTCACCGTCTCGGAAATGAACAGCCGCGATATAGATATGCTCGTTTTCCCCGGCGGTATGCCCGGAGCGAAAAACCTGGACGAGCATCCGAGAACAGATCTTCTTGTCCGCCACTGTCTTGACAGGAACGCATATCTCGCGGCGATCTGCGCCGCTCCCATGATTCTCGGGAAAAGAGGCGTTCTTGCGGGCAAAAAAGCGATCTGTTTCCCCGGATTTGAGAAATATCTCGCAGGCGCGGAGATCATGGAAGGTGAAAGAGTTGTCCGAGACGGAAACATCGTGACCGCCGTCGGCGCGGGCGCCGCGGTCGATTTCGGCTTGAAACTTGTTGAAATTATGAAAGGCAAAGAGACAGCGGAGAGAATTCGCGCGTCGATACGGTAAAGTAGGTATGTCGAACATAAGGGATCTGAAAAGTTTTTTCCGAAAAAAGTATAAGGCGGCGCGCGCCGAAATGTCCTTGGAGGAAAAGACTGTCAAAGACGCGAATGTCTGCCGTAATCTCATTTCGACCAACGCATTCGAACGCGCCGAACAGGTGCTTCTGTATTCAGCCACCCCGATTGAAATAGAAACGACGGAGATCTTTGAAGCGGCATTGAATTCGGGAAAGAAGGTTCTTTTTCCGAGATGTCAGGAAAAAGGAAGGATGTCTTTTTATTATGTTGACGATCTTTCTCATCTCCGACCGTCCGCTTTTAATATCCGTGAACCGATCTCTTCCGCTCCGGAATACAAGTCAAGCAACGCCGATATCTGTATCGTCCCCGCGCTTGCTTACGACATCGAGGGGTACAGAATGGGCTACGGCGGAGGCTTTTACGACCGTTTTCTGTCCTCTTTCCGCGGGACGTGCATCGGGATATGCTATGCGGACAATATCGAAAAGAAATTGCCGCGCGGCAGATTTGACGTTCGCGTCGATATTCTGATAACGGACGAGGGACTGTTCAGGCTCAGATAAAGGTGCTTATATGAAACAAACTGTATTTACGGGTATACTTGCGCTGATAATGTGCGCGGTGCTGACGGTTTTGGGCTTGTTTGATTTCCCCTATAAAGAGATAGTCATCAGTCTTGTCGGGATCGTGCTGTTCGCGGGCGCGACATATCTGCTGAAAAAACTTTCGCCGAAAAGCACAGTCAAGCAATTTCTCGGTCTTCGGCTGCTTCGGTTCCGAGATATCGGCGCTATAATCGGCTGTCTTTTGATCCTTGCTTTCGGAGCGTTTATGCTGAACGCTCTCGCGGACGGCTTTTACGGACTTCTCGGCATAACCGTGACGCGGGACCCCGTTTCCCTGACGGACGGAAATTACGCTCTGCTTATGATCACGGCGGTCTTGCTTCCCGCCGTTTACGAGGAACTGTTCTTCCGCGGGGCGTTGCAGTCGTTCATGACCGAAAAAGGAACCGCTTTTCACATTATCTGGGGCGCGTTTCTTTTCACGCTTATGCACGGGCTCGATCCTTATTTTCTTACGACGTTTTTTGCGGGAACGGTGTTCGGTCTTTCCGTGAAACTGACGGGAAGCGTTTATGCCGCGATAACGCTTCATTTCATAAACAACATCCTCAGTTATGCGATCTCATATTATTCGGATCTTCTTTCCGAGGTCGAACTGACGGGCGTGATGATCTATTTTGCGGGTCTCGTTTTCCTTGTCAGCATATATTTCATTCTGAATGTTGCAATCAAGAAAAACAGAAAAAATCTTAAAAGATCGGGCAAATGCTCCGACAGGGGAGGTTCTTCATGGCAAGAGCGGATTACATCAGAGAACGGGGAGATCAACGTCCCCGAAAAAGAAGAAAAAAGAAAAACGGCGGAAAGATAGCCGCCGCCTGTATAGCCCTCGTTGCCGTCGTATTGATCGTGGCGGGAATATTTTTCGTCATAGATGTCAACCGTGACAGAACAGGTAATGAAAAGGACGATAAAACCGTTACGATAACGCTTTCGGACTCCGAAACATTCGATACGATTACGGACAAGCTTGTCGAAACGGGCGTTGTCCGTTACAGATTTGCCTACAACTGGATATGCACGAGATACGATTTTTCAAAGCCGTTCAAAACAGGCGAAACAGAACTGCGGACGTCGATGAGTTACGCCGAGATATATGAGGCGATAATCGAACATGAGATCAAGCCGCGTGAGACTGTCACCATCCGTTTTCCCGAGGGTTCCGAGGTCAGCGATATCGTTGCGGAATTTCTCGAAAACGGAATAGGGACGGCAGAAGGCTTTGAAAAAGCGATAAACGAAGACGATTTCGGATACGATTATATCCCCGAAAGCGGAACGGAAAACCGCCTTGAAGGGTTCCTTTATCCCGACACTTATGAGTTTTATGCCGATACGACGGAGACGGCGGCTCTCCGGAAACTCATCGATAATTTTGATAAAAAAGTGATGACCGATGAGGTTAAAACGCTTCTGTCGCAGAGCGAATACGACTTTTATCAGATTGTTACGCTTGCTTCCATCATAGAAAAGGAATCCGGCGGATACGATATTACGGATCTTGTGTCGTCCGTTTTCCACAACAGGCTTGACGCGGGTATAAAGCTTCAAAGCGACGCCTGTTACAGTTACAGACTGCCGAAGTCCGAGCGCAGATATTCTCTGACCGCCGCGCAGATCGCGACTGACGATCCGTATAACACCTATTACTATGAGGGGTTGACACCGACTCCGATATGCAATCCGACCGCAGATTGCGTTCTCGCCGCATTGAAGCCAGCCGACACGGATTATTTCTATTTCTGTTATGTAGGGGACGGCGTGACAAAGTTCGCGCGCACCTATGCGGAACACCTGAGAAACGCCGAAGAGTTCAACGAGTGGTATAAAAAGCAAAATGGATAAAGACGGACTTGTCTTCGGACACATAACCGAATATATGCGCTCCGTCCGAAGAGAAAGAACGGATACTCTCGGCGCACTCGAACGCCGTGCGCGTGAAGAAAAGTATCCGATCGCGGAGCCCGAGACCGCCGATATGCTTGAGATAATGTGCCGCGTAAGAAAGCCGAAACGCATTCTCGAAATAGGAACCTGTATAGGGTTTTCCTCATTGCTTATGCACGACGCGTGTCCCGATGCGGAGATCGTGACGATCGAGCGAAATCCCGTCATGATCGTACCCGCAAAAAAAAATATCCGCGATTTCGGAGCGGAAAACAGTATAAAAATGCTTATCGGCGACGCGGTCGAAATACTTCCGACGCTTACCGCTCCGTTTGATCTGATATTTATAGACGCGGCAAAGGGACAGTATCCCGTTTTTCTGAGAGAAGCGGAGCGGCTTCTTTCCGATGACGGCGTTATAGTCGCCGACAATGTCCTTTTTAACGGAATGGTCGCGACCGGCGTTCCCGATATCAGACGGAACAAGACGATCGTCAAAAGGCTTGCCGAGTTTTTGAGAGAACTCGAAGCGGATCTTTCGCTGAAAACGGTAATCCTTCCGATCAGCGACGGAGTGACGGTGAGCGTTCGGATCGGAGGCGCGGAAAGATGAAAAAGATATGCCCCGAATGCGGAAAGATAAATCCTTACGAAGCGAAGACTTGTTCATCCTGCGGACGGGAACTCGACGTTTCGGTCAAGTATAAGATGTGTCCGAACTGCGGAAAAAAATATGACTCGCTGACAAAAGAAAAATGCGATGAATGCGGGTTTGATCTCATCGTTCGCGGAAGTCCGGCGGCTCAGGTCTTCGACGATGAACAAAAACGTGAGATCCCCGTTCTTTTGCGGACGGTATGCATACTTTTGCCCGTTATCGGCATGATCGTCGCCGTCGCGTACGCGATAATTCGCCGCGAGAACGGAAAATTGCAGTCCGAGACCGCAAAGACTTTTGTCCTGACGACTGTTTTTGTCCAACTCGTTCTCGTGGGCGCGATCATTCTTTTTTCGATGCTTTTTTCCGGCTCGTCATTCTCTCTGATGAAAAATATTCTCGGAAAATAAAGAATTCTTTTGAGGTGCGATATGAACGTTGCAAAACCGGAATTGCTTGCTCCCGCAGGTGATTTCACGAGATTTCGCTACGCCGTCGAATACGGCGCCGATGCTGTGTATGTCGGGGGCGAGGAGTTTTCTTTGCGGACAGCCGTCGCAAATTTCCCGCGACCCGATCTTGAGCGTGCGGTCGAATTCGCCCACAGGCGCAACGTCAGAGTATACGTCGCCTGCAACACCGTTCCGAGAAATGACGAGATCGAACGGTTTTCGGAATATCTGCAATTCCTTCGGAGGATCGAAGTCGATGCGCTGATAGTTTCCGATCTCGGATTGTTCATGATGATCCGCGATGAGTGTCCAGATATGGAGATACATGTTTCGACTCAGGCGAACATCAGCAATTATGCCGACTGTCTCGCGTGGTACAGGCTCGGGGCGAAACGCGTCGTGCTTGCCAGAGAACTGTCTTTCGACGAGATCGTGCAGATCAGGCAAAGGATCCCCGATTCGTTGGAGATCGAGGCTTTCGTTCACGGAGCGATGTGCGTGTCCCATTCGGGAAGATGTCTGCTCTCGAATTTCATGACGGGAAGAGACGCGAACAGAGGAAACTGCGCTCAGGCGTGCCGATGGAAATACAGCATAGTCGAAGAGAAACGTCCCGGTCAGTATATGCCTGTCGAGGAGACGGACACGGGAACTTTTATTTTCAATTCAAAAGATCTTTGCATGATAGAACATATACCCGATCTTATTTCCGCCGGAATAACGAGTTTTAAGATCGAGGGAAGAGTCAAAACGGAGTATTACGTTTCGTGTGTCGTTGCGGCATACCGCCGAGCGATCGATGCCTGCTTCTCCGACCTCGGGGAATATGAGCGCATACTTCCGGAATTGAGAGACGAGGTGTGCAAGGTCAGCCACAGACCGTATTTCACCGGGTTTTATTACGGCGATCAGAAAGCCGAGTCTATGAATTTCAATGAGTCGGGATACATACGGGATTATGAGGTCTCGGGCATCGTAAAAGGGTATGATTATGCCCGAGGGTGCGTTGTTCTTACTCAGCGCAACAAGTTCGTTATCGGTGACGAGTGCGAGTTTCTTATTCCCGGGAAAAGTCCGAAAAAAGTTACGGTCGAAAAAATGTATAACGCAGAGGGAGAAGAGATACTTGCCGCGCCGCATCCCGAAATGACGGTTTTGCTTCCGTATCCCGATCCCGTTCCTTCAATGAGTTTTCTGCGCCGTAAGCGTATGTGACGGAGGTTTGCCTTGAGTTTTATTGAATTTCGGAACGTAAGAAAAACGTATAAAATGGGAGAGGTCACGATAGAAGCCGTCAGCGGCGTCGATTTCGCGATCGAGAAGGGTGAATTCTGTGTCATAGTCGGTCCCAGCGGAGCGGGAAAAACGACGGTTCTGAACATTCTCGGAGGAATGGACTCCTGCACGTCGGGAGATGTGATCGTTGACGGGAAGACTGTCTCCTCGTTTTCGAGAAAACAGTTGATATCTTATCGGCGTTACGATGTCGGATTTGTTTTTCAGTTCTATAACCTTGTCAACAATCTGACCGCGAAAGAGAACGTTGAACTTGCTTCACAGATATGCAGAGATCCTCTGCCTCCCGAGGAAGTTCTGAAAAGCGTCGGACTGGCAGACAGAACGGATAATTTCCCGTCTCAGCTTTCGGGCGGAGAACAGCAGAGGGTTTCCATCGCCCGCGCGCTTGCGAAAAATCCGAAGATGCTGCTTTGCGACGAGCCGACGGGCGCGCTCGATTACAACACGGGAAAAGCCGTTCTGAAACTGCTCCGGGACACCTGCAAAAAGACAGGCATGACGGTCATCGTCATAACTCACAATCAGGCTCTGACCGCGATGGCGGACAGGGTCATAAAGATCAAGAACGGGAAAGTCGAGGATATCGGAACGAACGACTCGCCTGCCGACGCTATGGATCTGGAATGGTGACTCGGGGGATAGAAAAGGTTCATTTATTTTTTTGAGATGCAAGGTAAAAATGAGTTCGGTTCTTTTTAAGGATTTTTTCAAAGAGATAAAAAATACCTTTAACAGGTTTATTTCCATATTTGCGATAGTCGCCTTGGGCGTCGGTCTTTTTGCCGGGCTCAAGGTTACAAGCCGTGTCATGAAAAAGTCTGCCGACGCTTATTACGACAGTATGGATTTTTACGATCTGAGGCTCGTTTCGACTGTCGGATTTACCCGTGACGACGTTGACGCGTTGCGTGAGTACGCGGAACTTTCCGAGGTCGATGCGACGCATACGACGGACGCTCTGTTTGACGCGGAAGCGGGACGTTTTGCTCTTCGTGTTTTTGAGACGGGCGCGGGAAGCATAGACGGATTTCTCGTGACAGACGGAAGACTCCCCGAAAAAGACGGGGAATGCGCCGTTGACGCGAGACTTTCGGGGAAAATAAAACTCGGGGACAAAATAGACCTGTCTGCGGAAAATACGCAGACCGTTTCCGACGCGCTCACCCCGAAGGCGTTCACCGTTACGGGATATGTCAGAAGTCCGGTATATATCTCTTTTGAAAGAGGAAATACGAATATAGGAAACGGTTCTCTCGACGGTTTTGTTTGTGTTCCGTCTTCTTCGTTTGACAGCGAGTATTATTTTGAGATCGTTGCGCTGGTCGGCGGGGCGAAAGAACTCGTCTGCTATGAAAACGATTATAAAGAATTGACGGAAGCGGTCAAACGGAAGATCGAAGAATTCGCTTCATCGCGCGAAGACGTCCGTTATGAGTTGATATATGAAGAATATTCCGATAAGATAAATTCCGCACAGGCAGAACTTGACTCGGAAAAGGCGGAAGCCGAAAAGAAACTGTCGGATGCGCTCGCCGAGATAGAGAACGGAGAACAAAAAATATCGTCCGCGAAAAAAGAGTACGCGGACGGACTGAAAAAATATAACGACGGGTCGGCGCAATACAGGCAGTCATACGATGAATTCATCTCTTCAAAAGCCGACGCCGTCGCAAAACTCGAAGAACTTGAACGATCGTATTCTCTCGGATACGGCGAATACGAAACATCGCTCGCGCAATATGAAGATGCGGCGGAAGCGCTGGCTGAACTTTTGGCATATACAGAGGCTCTTGAAGCCGCCTCCTCGCCCGATGCTCCCGTATACCGCGCCGAATATGAACGGAAGAAGGCCGAACTCGCGGATTTCGGATCGCAGTTGAAATCCGCGGGCGATCAACTCGCCGTGCTCAGAGAAACGATCGATAACGGGTATGCCGAACTTGACGCGGCGGAAAAACAGCTCGCGGAAGTTAAAAAGCAGCTTGATGCTTCGCTTGCTCAGCTTACATCCGCGAAAAAAGAAACAGACAGCGGGGAAAAAGAACTTGCCGACGCCCGCGCCGAATACGAGGACGGGAAAAAACAGGCGGAGGAAGAGATCTCCGACGCTCAGAAAAAAATCGAAGAGGCGAGAGAAGACCTTGAACAGCTCGAACGTCCGACGTATTATGTCTATTCACGTTCCGACAACACGGGGTATTCGGGTTTCAGCGACAATTCCGATAAGATAGACGCGATCTCCGCCGTGTTCCCCGTATTTTTTGTCCTTGTCGCGGGGCTTGTCTGTCTGACAACAATGACGCGTATGGTCGAAGAGCGCAGGACGCAGATAGGCGTTCTGAAAGCACTCGGCTACGGAAAAGCCGCGATTGCGGGCAAATATATCGTATATGCGGGGCTTTCAAGCCTGACGGGATCCGTTGTCGGTCTTTGCCTCGGCTACCGGATATTCCCGTCCGTCATAATGCAGACATATACGATGATGTACGATACGTTCGACATCGTTCTTGAATTCAACGTGAAGTATGCCGTTTGGACGACCTCGGTCGCCGTCGTCTGCATTTGCGCCGTCACGCTGTGGGCGTGTTTTGCGTCTCTTTCAGCGGTTCCCGCGCAGCTGATGCGTCCGAAGCCGCCGGCAAGCGGAAAAAAAGTATTCCTTGAACGTATAACCCCGATATGGAGAAGGCTTTCTTTCTCATATAAGGTATCCGCAAGGAATCTGATAAGGTATAAAAAAAGATTTTTCATGACGCTGATAGGAATTTCAGGCTGTACCGCACTGCTTCTGACAGGCTTCGGTCTCCGCGACTCCATCGGGGATATTCTGAATAAGCAGTTTGATGAGATACAGAAATACGATCTTGTCATAAAGACGGACAAGCCCTCTTCATCAGAGGCAAACTCGGAACTGAACGGCGTTCTTTCGGAAGATCTCGATAAAAGTATTTACATTTATCAGCAAAGCGCCGACCTGAGAACGGAGGATTCCGCATTCGGGATCTATATCGTTGTTCCCGAAAATGCGGAAAAACTCAATGAATTTCTTGTTTTCAAAGACAGAAAAACGCAGAGATCCGTTGATTTCCCGTCTTCCGACGGCGTTGTGATAACCGAAAAACTTTCTTACAAGTTCGATATTTCGGTGGGAGATACGATCACCGTGTGTCCCGACGGGATCAACGAGTACAGCTTCAAAGTCGGAGGCATCACCGAGAATTATTTTCATAGCTATGTGTACGCCACTCCGGAGCAATACGAGCAAGCCGTCGGAAGCGATCCCGAATATAATGCGGTTTGGGGAATTTTTCGCGACGGCTCGGACACCGAGGTGATCTGCACGTCTGTCATGGAATCGGATAATGTGCTCGGACTTACAAAGTTTTCGGATATGAGGGACAATTTCTCAAAGATCTTGCACGGACTCCTTTCCGTTGTCGTTCTTATAATCGTCTGCGCGAGTCTGCTTGCGTTCACGGTTCTTTATAGCCTGACGAATATAAACATCGCCGAACGTACGCGAGAGATCGCAACGCTCAAAGTCCTCGGCTTTACGGACGGGGAGGTCGCCGGGTATGTTTACCGTGAAAATGTCGTTCTGACGCTTCTCGGAAGCGGGCTCGGACTCATTCTCGGAATATTCCTTCACGGGTATATTATCGTGACGGCAGAAGTCGATGCGGTCATGTTCGGAAGGCAGATACATCCGTTGAGTTATCTGATAGCGTTTGCCGTGACAATCGCATTTTCGGCGCTTGTAGCTTTCGTTATGCATTTCAAACTGAAAAAAATCGATATGGTAGAATCCCTGAAATCGATTGAATGAGATATTCTAAAAATCCAATGTCGTTGTCTGCATAATCCGATCTTTCAGACAGTTGATCACGCGGATCTCCATTCCTCGCTCGATCGCGGCGTTGATCGTTCTCAAAGTGCCTCCGGCAGAGCCGTTGCTGACGGCGATCAGGCGCGACGCGTGGTCTGTCATATAGATGTTCCGCGCCATGTATGCACCCGCGTTTCCTGCTGAACCTATATAAAAAACGCCGTCGCAATTGGCAAGTATCCGCTGATATCTTTTCTGCTGTTCCATTGTCCAATGCAACTCCTGCCCGTCGAAAGGCACAGCCGCAAAAAGCTTGACGTTTTCTCCCCGCAAGCCGTAAACGTAGCGGAAGCGCAGGACTTCCTGCGCCGCCCAGGTGTCCGTTCCGAGAGCCATGCCTGTTATAAAATTTCTGTATCCGAGTTCGCAGGCGATCGCGATCTCACGCTTCAGCCCGAGTTTTATCTCTTCACACAGATGATCCGCTTCGCTTCTGATACCGAGTTTTGACGGACGGTGTCCCGTGAAGGTACACCATTTCCCTTCAGTTCCCAACCGCATGATTTTTGATTTGTCGAAGACCTTCTTTACGGGCTCTTCGTAACCTTTACCGAAAAGCATCGGGACACTCCTTTCATTGTTTGCGTATGCATTATATCACAAAACGCGAGAAATGTCAACAGGCAATTCTCAATTTGTGAAAGTTTATATTTAATTTGAAAAAGGAAGACGTTTTCTCCGAAATCGGACGGTTATTCCGAAAACGAAAAACAGATATGCTGAGATTAAAAACTTCCCTGACACCTCTCGCGGGGTTTTCCGACAGTTCCTTTCGCAAGGTCTGCAAGCGTTTCGGCGCAGACGCGGTGACAACGGAGATGGTGAGCGCCAAGGGGCTTTATTATTCCGATAAAAAAACGGCGATGTTGCTCGCCTTTGATCCTTCCGAGCAACCCGTATATATACAGATATTCGGTTCTGATCCCGAGATCATGGCTTTTGCGGCGGGAGAGGTAACAAAACTGTCACCTGCGGGGATAGACATAAACATGGGCTGTCCGATGCCGAAGATCGTAAACAACGGCGACGGATGCGCTCTGATGAAAGACCCGAAACGAGCCGAAATCGTTATAAAAGCGGTCGTTGCCGCGACTCCTTTGCCCGTCAGCGTCAAGTTCCGTTCGGGCTACGATGAGGCGCATATCAACGCCGTCGAATTCGGCGTTATGTGCGAGGAAGCGGGGGCAAAAAGCCTGACCGTTCATGCGAGAACGAGAACTCAACTTTATTCCGGGAAAGCCGACAGAGAGATAATCCGCCGCGTGAAAGAAGCCGTTTCGGTTCCCGTTTTCGGGAACGGCGATGTATTCTGTCCGGAGGACGCCGAAAAAATGTATGAGCAAACGGGAGTTGACGGCGTCGCGGTCGGGCGGGGAGCGCTCGGAAACCCTTTTATTTTTTCTCAGATAAAAAGTTATTTTGAAACGGGAACCTACGGGGAATATGACAAGCGGACACGGCTTACGACGGCGCTTGAACAGGTTCGTGACATGTGTCGGATAAAGGGCGAAAAGGTCGCTGTGCCCGAAGCGCGCAAACACCTTGCTTTTTATCTGAAAGGAATGCGCGGCGCGGCAAAGATCAAAAACGCCGTTTTTGCCGCAAAGAGTTATGAAGAGACGGAAAAGATCCTTTCCGATTTTATTGAAGAGAACTGATACTTGCCGAGAAAACGCAGAACGGAGGTGACGGGATTTGACCGGTGACGAACTGAAAAAACTGAGAAACGGAGACTGTGAGATATTTGAACGGATCGTTCGCGACAATCAGGAAAACGTTTACCGTCTCATTCTTACCGTCATCCGAAACGAAGAGGATGCACTCGATCTGGCTCAGGACACTTTCGTCAAAGCCTATACGTCGATCGCCTCTTTCAGCGGCGCAAGTTCCGTTTCAACGTGGCTTTACCGTATTGCATACAACACCGCGCTCGATTTCTGCAAAAAAAAGGGCAGAACGCCTGAAATGCACAGTCTGTGTGACGAGGACGATCCGGAAACAAAGTATCTGAATTCATCCGATGAATTTCTTCCCGAGAAGGCTTTGGAAAGAAAACTCACAAGGGAAAAAATAGTTGCGGCGCTTAATGAGTTGCCGGAAGAACAGCGCAGAATGATCGAACTCCGCGATATTCACGGATTCAGTTACGAGCAGATAGCGGCGATAACGAAAGTCAGGGAAGGAACCGTCAAATCGCGCATAAACAGGGCTCGGGAAAATTTGCAAAAAAAGTTATCGGAATAACGGAACATTTAAGAAGCTTTGTCGTCTAAATTAATGAGAACGTAAGAAAGGAGACGCGACCGTGAAGTTCAGATGCGACGATCTTGAAAAATATATCGACTCCGTCCTCGACAATTCCGCCTCTGCGGATGTGCGCGGCGCGTTCTTTTCGCATGTTTCCGAATGTGAAAACTGCCGACGCAGATATGAGGATGCGAAGTTTATCAAGGAAACTCTGCGCGATAAAAGTCCGAAACTCGGCGGCGATTTTACCGCTTCCGTCATGGGGCGGATCTCGGCTCTGCCCGAAAAGAAGAGACGAACCGTTCCTTTCAACCGCGTCGCCCGTATCGCGATGCCCGTCGCCGCGTGCCTGCTTATAGTTTTTGTATGTGCGGTAAGCGCTTTTTCTCTCGGACGCAGACAACCCGGTTACAGCGAATATGTCTCCCGCGATGACAAGGACGAGGTCTCCCGGCAGGAAGACAGGAAAACGACGGAAAACGAGACCGATTATATAACCGAAAACTATATCAAATATCTTTTTGACGGTTCGGAGATCCCGGATTACGGAACATATTCCGAGCAGAGCGTTCTCGACATACTGAGCAGTACCGTTGACGGATATATAAACGACGAATACGGATATATCTGTTTTATGACCGTTTCGGGGCTTGATAACATCAACAGCGCGGAGAAGACCGTATATATGCCGCGAACCAATAACGGCGATATAATGCTTTTCACCACATATCTGCCTCAGATAAATCTGATCAGCGAGATCGGCGAAGAACTCGTCGATTATTATGTCCTTGACGGAAGCGAAAATGCGCAGAAAGCGCTTGTGATCGTGAGACTCAAACTGTCTGAGTATTGACGAAGCATTGTTTTAACACGCCTTTCAGATATTTCATACAAATATTTCCGACAGTGTATTCTGCCGAAAACCGTTCCGCGCGGACTGAGTTATTCTCAGCCCGCGCGGAGCATTTTTTTTGATTTTTGAAGGTGTTTCTCCATCGTTGCGGGGTGTTTTTTTTCTGTGCAGTATTCAGTGTCATCAATGCGTCTTTTCTCTTTTGAAAATTTGACAATATCCGCCAAAGGCTCCGATTTGCTTGACTGAAAGAGGAATTTATGGTATAATATCCGTGTCGTACAGATCGGATGTGAACGAAAGCGTCGAGAAAAACACTTTTTAATTCGTCGTTTTCTTCTGCCTCCGATACGGAATGCGGAGACGCGGCAGTCCGGTATTTTTGCGGGATCGGATGCTCTCATTCCCAAAACTCGGCATCGCAAAACGTAAACTCGGCGGTGCGTGTGCGACTGTTTTATATCGTTTCCCGCGGCATTTATGTTTCTTTTGTGTTTGCGGTCACTTCTTTGACCGAGAAACGTCGCCGCAAGGTCGGTGCGCAGGGGCGCCCGAGGGATACGGTAAAATGGGAGGTGTTGCATAGATTATGCGAAAAAAAGTATTCGCCTTTCTTATGGCGTTTATCATGACCGTTGCGCTTTCTTCGGGCTTCGTCTTTTCACAGGCGGAGGCAAAGACGCTTACGGTCGCGGAACTTATGGAAAAATTTCCGAACGGAAAGTATTGGAACCACGGCTCGGGCGCGAATAACCCCGACGGTTGGACGGATAAACCCTGCACGCATCACAGCGCTTGCAGTTGGTACGGAACTTGCGGCTGCAACAGTTTTGAAAATGCCATCCAATGCTGGGGATTTGTTCTGAAACTCGCTTATGACGCGTATGGGGTATCTGCTCGTAAGAGGGCAAAATCCTCTTCGTTTGACGGACTGAAAGCCGGAGACATTCTCGTTTACAACGGATATTACGGAAGCGAGCATTATCTTTTCGTTACGGCAATCAAGGACGGATACGTTTACTTCGGCGACTGTAACGGCGTCGGAGTTTCGAGAGGCTGTGAGATAAGATGGGGCAAAAAGTCCGTTTCGGAGCTTAAATCGAAATTCCTGTATACGCTGTCCGCGCCGTATGAACTGGAATCTGCGGTCGAGGAGGAATCTCCGTCTTTTATCGAGGGCGTATATACGGTCCATACGTCAGATACGTCGAATACCCCGCTTAACGTTAGGCAAAGCCCGACCACGGCATCAGAGATCGTGGGACAGCTTGAAAACGGGACCGTCGTGAGCGTTACGGAAGTGAACGGCTCATGGGGCAAAATTACTTATGACGGGATAACCGGCTGGATATATCTTGAATATACCCGTACGGACGCTCCGGAAATCTGCACCGTCAGCGTAAATACCGAAAAAATGGATCTTTCCGAACAGCTTGACATGGAGTTTTCTTCCGATGCAAATGTCGAGTATGTCGTCAACGTGAAGGTCAAGAACTCGGTCGAAAGTCTTGAAGTTTTTAACTCCGTTGTGAAGGAAAACAAACTTTCGCTCGAAGTGTCTCTCGGAGGAACTTATCAGATAGACGTCACCGCGAGAAATTCTGCGGGCTCTGTCGCGGCAAAAACCGTTTACGTCACCGTGGATTACTGTCCGGGTGTCTATATCGTGACAAGTACGGGGTCAACGCTTAATGTCCGTTCCGCCGCAACGACCGACTCGAATATCGTCGGAAGTCTTCCGAACGCGGCGTCTGTCAGCGTGACAGAGGTCAACGGTATTTGGGGAAAAGTATCGTACGATTCGGTGACAGGGTGGATATATCTCGATTATACCGAATATGACACGGTATCGGAAGTTATCGAACCCGTTTATTATCCGGGCGATATTAACAGTGATGAAAGCACGGATATAGAAGACGCGATGATACTTTTTTATCATATCGCGGGCAAAGAAAAACTGACCGATGAGCAGGTCGCTCTGAGCGACTTTAACGGCGACGGATCGGTCGATATCGCGGATGCGATGCTTTTGTTCTACTTCATCGCGGGAAAGGTCGACGAATTGATAACCTCGGTCGAATAAGATTTCGGATCGGGAAACCGCAGAGATCCGTCTCGGATACCGATGAGGACATTGTCCCCTTTTCAGCTTGCCGCATATCCGTGACGGTCGCAAAATGCAGAAAGTTATCTACCTTATTATATATACGCGCGCGTGAGGCGCGCGTATATATTTTAAGCGCATGTTTTCCACTGTTCCGTGTGTGCTGAAATGTCTGCGGTTCATAAACGGGTCTGTAAATAAAAGGGTAGTGTCTCTGTTCTCTCCGAGGGGGAAGGCGGAACCTCCGTTTTGACCGTTTTGTATTTTCCCCTGATCAGGATACTGCTCCCGACCGCACATTACCACCTGTCCGTGTGTGTGAAAAAAGTCTCCGTATCCGTTGCTTTACGTGATGATCGAAAGTCCGCGAATTTATGTTTGACACCGTTCCGTGTGTGCGAAACCGATTGTTCGGAAGAGAGAAATTCGGGCAAAAAGATTGTTGAAAATCCACAAGAAGGAAAAACACACGTAAAAAACGGGTGATGTTACAAAAAATTCACCTGAAAAGCCGAAAAAATGAAGATTTTCTATTGACAAGCATATATAATATATGTTATAATAACTTGCATGGCAAAAATGCAAAAGGTGCGATGACCGCGGAGGTTACTGAAATTCACCCCGGTAAAGGTGACAGAGAATTCCGCGCGAGCATTATCCAAAACATTGGATGGAATACCGAATTTAGTTGATGTAATGCGGCTTCGCGTTTTCGCGTTGCAGACGGCGTTAATTACTCTCGCCGCCGGAAAACGTCCGATCCGCCGCTTTACCACTCGGCAAGTTTTATGGTTCGGGATAGGTTTGCCTTGTCCCGGATTTTTTTGCGCAAATGCAAAAAACACATAAGATCAGGCTTTGAGTGTTCGGTTATTCATCTCCATACTTGATGGGTCTTGAAAGCCCATAACAAATCTGGGCTGAGACCCGAATAATATGAGGAGGCGAACATTTAGAATGGCTAAACAGGAAAAGATCAGAATCCGTCTGAAATCTTACGACCACAATCTCATTGACATGTCAGCTGCAAAGATAGTTGAAACTGCAAAGAGATTCGGCGCTACCGTTTCCGGTCCCGTACCCCTGCCGACCGATCGCGAGGTCATCACGATCCTCCGCGCGGTTCACAAGTACAAGGACTCCCGCGAACAGTTCGAGACGAAAACTCACAAAAGAGTTATCGATGTGATCAAACCCAATCAGAAAGCCGTTGAAGCGCTTATAGGAATCGAACTTCCCGCAGGCGTCGATATGGAAATCAAACAGTAAAAAAAACAATTTGTCTTTTGCCATGACAGGTTTTATGATAGCTAACCGCTAAAAGCTATTCCCGTCGATGCAGATCATCGGACGCGGTCAAGTTGGCTGACGCCAACCAATAACCGAAAGGAGTAATTTCAAAAATGGAAAAAGGAATCATTGGCAGAAAGATCGGCATGACTCAGCTTTTCACCGAAGCCGGAAATGTCGTTCCCGTTACCGTCGTTGAGTGCGGTCCCTGCGTCGTTGTTCAGAAGAAGACGGCCGACACCGACGGATACGATGCCGTTCAGCTCGGTTTTGAAGACGTAAGAGAAAAACTCGTCGTTAAACCGAAAAAGGGTCATTTTGACAAAGCACAGGTCGCTTACAAGAGAGTTCTTAAGGAGTTCAAGCTTGACAACTCCGCCGAACTCAATGTCGGCGATATCATAAAAGCGGATACCTTCGCCGCGGGCGACAAGATCGACGTGACGGGCGTGTCCAAAGGTCACGGTTACCAGGGCACCATCAAGCGTCTCGGCTTCCACAGACAGCCGACCTCTCACGGTACTTCCGGTTACCACAGACACCAGGGCTCCATGGGCGCGAACACCGATCCTTCCAGAGTTATGAAGGGCAAGGGAATGCCCGGTCACATGGGAAGCGTTCAGGTAACGATCCAGAACCTTGAAGTTGTAAAAGTCGATGCGGAAAACAACCTCATCGCCATCAAGGGAGCGGTTCCCGGTCCCAACGGCGGTCTCGTTGCAGTTAAGACCGCAGTCAAGAAACGTTCGTAGGAAGGGGGATATGACAGATGAACTACAAAGTTTATGACATGAAAGGCGCCGAAGCCGGCACCGTTGAACTCAATGACGGAATATTTGCGATCCCCGTTAATCCTATCGTTATCCACGAGGCAGTTAAACAGTATCTCGCAAATCAGCGCCAGGGAACGCAGTCCACTCTGACCAGAACCGAAGTCAGAGGCGGCGGCAGAAAACCGTGGAGACAGAAGGGCACAGGCCGTGCTCGTCAGGGCTCCATCCGCGCTCCGCAGTGGACTCACGGCGGCGTTGCTCTCGGACCCAAGCCGCGCTGCTACAGAATCGCGATGAACAAGAAGGCAAAGAGACTCGCTCTCAAATCCGCTTTCTCTTCCAAGGTTGCATCCGAGGAACTCATCGTTGTTGACAGCCTCGCTTTCGACGCTCCGAAGACGAAGAAGATGGTTGAAGTCCTTGCGGCTCTCAAAGTTGCGGGAAAGAAAGCCCTCATCGTTGTTGACGCGAAATCCGACGCCAACGACATCGTTATCAGCAGCGCAAGAAATATCGAGGGAGTCAAGACGCTCTACGTCAACACTCTCAACGTATACGACATCATCAAGCACGATGTTCTCATCATGACGAAGGATGCCGTAAATAAAACAGAGGAGGTTTATGCATAATGAGTAAGTTTGCACAGGATATAATCCTTACTCCGGTAGTGACCGAGAGATCCATGGACATTATGCGTAGCCAACGCAAGTACACCTTCAAGGTCGCGAAAGACGCTAACAAGATCGAGATCAAGGAAGCTGTCGAGACACTTTTCAAGGGTACGAAAGTTAAGTCCGTCAACGTGATGAATTGCAGAGGCAAGGAACGCAGAAGAGGATATACCTCCGGCAAGACCGCCGCTTACAGAAAAGCGATCGTCACGCTCACAGAAGATTCGAAGACCATTCCGTTCTTCGACAGCCTGACGTAATAAGGAGGAAGACAGATGCCAGTTAAAGTTTATAAGCCGACGACTCCCTCCAGAAGAGGAATGTCCGTTCTGACTTTTGAAGAGATTACTGCGAAGAAGCCCGAAAGATCGCTTCTCGTAAGCCTCAAAAAACATTCCGGACGTAACAGCTACGGAAGAATAACCGTCCGTCATAAGGGCGGCGGGGTCAGAAGAAAGTACAGACTGATAGATTTCAAGAGAAACGCCACGGATGCGGAAGCGACCGTTTTATCTATCGAGTACGACCCCAACAGAAGCGCAAACATCGCTCTCATTCAGTATGAGGACGGCAAAAAAGCATATATCATCGCTCCCGACAAACTTTCCGTGGGCGATAAGATCAGAAGCGGCGCCGAAGCCGACATCAAACCGGGCAACTGCCTGCCGCTCGAATTCATTCCCCTCGGTACTCTCGTTCACAATGTCGAGATGCACCCCGGAAAAGGCGCTCAGCTTGTGAGATCCGCCGGAATGTATGCTCAGGTTATGGCGAAAGAAAACGGCTATGCACAGCTCAGACTTCCCTCCGGCGAAGTTCGTATGATCGCTCTTAACTGCAAGGCGACCGTCGGAACTGTCGGAAACTCCGATCACGAAAACGTGAACCTCGGAAAAGCCGGAAGAAAACGTCACATGGGTATCAGACCCACGGTTCGCGGTTCCGTCATGAACCCCTGCGATCACCCCCACGGAGGCGGTGAAGGCAAGGCTCCCGTCGGAAGACCCGGCCCTGTTACCCCTTGGGGCAAGCCCGCTATGGGTTACAAGACGCGTTCCAAGAAGAACAAGTCCGACAAATTCATAGTTAAGCGCAGAAACGCGAAGTAAACGGGAGGTGTTGAGATATGAGCAGAAGCATTAAAAAAGGACCTTACGTCGAAGCATCGCTTATGAAAAAGGTCGAAGAAATGAATAAGACGAACGAGAAGCGCGTCATCAAGACGTGGTCGAGAGCGTCCACAATCTTCCCGCAGTTCGTAGGTCACACCTTCGCTGTTCACGACGGAAGAAAACATGTTCCCGTATACGTTACCGAGGACATGGTCGGACATAAACTCGGCGAGTTCGCGCCGACGAGACTGTTCAAGGGCCACGCAGGCTCCAAAACGTCCAACAACGGCAAGTAAAGCGCAAGGAGGTAAACGAGAATTATGGAAGCAAAAGCTTATTTAAGAGGTCTCCGTATTACCCCGAGAAAGGTCAAGATCGTTCTTGATCTCGTCAGAGGTAAGGATGCCGCAACGGCTGTTGCGATTCTTCAGAACACCCCGAACGCGTCCGCTGCGCCGGTGCTTAAACTTCTGAAATCCGCAATGGCAAACGCCGAGAACAACCACAATATGGATGTTTCAAAGCTTTATGTTAAGACTTGCTATGTCGATCCCGCCAAAACGATGAAGAGAGTTATGGCGAGAGCAAGAGGAAGCGCCGACAGAATCCTGAAGAGATCATCGCATGTCACAATGATCTTGGCAGAGAAAGAATAGGAGGACAGACATTATGGGACAGAAAGTTAATCCGCACGGCCTGAGAGTCGGCATTATCCGTAACTGGGATTCCAGATGGTTTGTTCGCGATGATCAATTCGGTGACCTTGTCGTTGAAGACGATAAGATCAGAAAGTTCGTCAAGAAGAAGATCGCGTCTGCCGGAGTTCCGAAGATCGAGATCGAAAGAGCCGGCGGAAGAGTGAAGGTATTCGTTCACTGCGCCAGACCCGGAGCTGTTATCGGCAAGGGCGGCACCGAGATCGAAAAGCTCAGACAGAGCATCGAAAAACTTATCAATAAACCCGTTGCGCTGACGATCGTTGAAGAAAAGAGACAGGATCTGAACGCACAGCTCGTTGCGGAAAGAATCGCGATCGACCTTGAAAAGAGAATTTCTTTCAGAAGAGCGACGCGCTCCGCCATCGACAGAGCCATGAAGGCCGGCGCGAAGGGTATAAAGACCAACGTCGCAGGTCGTCTCGGCGGCGCCGAGATCGCGCGTTCCGAGCATTATCACGAGGGGACAATTCCTCTTCAGACGCTCCGCGCAGACATCGACTACGGCTTTGCCGAAGCCGCTACGACTTACGGCCGTATCGGCGTAAAGGTTTGGATCTACAAAGGTGAGATCCTCAATGCAGGCAAGAAACTTGAAGTAAGGGAGGAAAGACGCCATGTTAATGCCAAAAAGAGTAAAGTATAGAAGAGTTCACCGTGGACGTCTTACCGGTAAAGCGACGAGGGGAACCAAGCTTTCCTCCGGCGAGTACGGTCTTATAGCGACCGAGCCGGCGTGGATAACCGCAAACCAGATCGAAGCTGCCCGTATCGCGATGACGAGATACATTAAAAGAGGCGGTAAGGTTTGGATCAAGATATTCCCCGATAAGCCGATAACCGAAAAACCGGCTGAAACCCGAATGGGTTCCGGTAAAGGTTCTCCCGAGTATTGGGTAGCGGTCGTAAAACCCGGCCGTGTAATGTTCGAGATGGAAGGCGTTTCCGAAGAGATCGCAAGAGAAGCTATGCGTCTTGCGGGTCACAAACTCCCCATCAAAACGAAGTTCGTTAAGAAGGCCGATCTCGAGGTTGGAGGTGACGCATAATGAAAAAGAAGGATCTTGAAGCCATAAAGGCTCTTTCCGTCGAGGATCTTGAAAAGAAACTCGGGGAACTGAAAGAAGAGATCTTTGCTCTTCGTTTCCAGCATGCGACCAATCAGCTCGATAATCCCATGCGTATTGCGTCCGTTCGTAAGGAAATCGCAGTTGTCATGACTGTCCTTAACGAAAAGAAAAACGCTTAATCTGAACAGGAGGTAAATAACGATGGAAAGATCTTTAAGAAAGACCAGAACCGGTCTTGTCGTATCCGACAAAATGGATAAAACAGTCGTTGTAGCTGTTCAGGAACATTACAGACATCCTGATTACAAAAAGGTTATGCGTTCAACGTACAAGCTCAAAGCACACGATGAAAACAATGAATGCCGCGTCGGCGACAAAGTTCTCGTTATGGAAACGAGACCTCTGTCCAGAGACAAGAGATGGCGTATCGTTGAGATCGTTGAAAAGGCGAAATAAAGCGTGTCGGCTTCGACAAACGCTTAATAATTCCGTATGCGCACGGTGACTGTCCGCGTCGCGGCGGTCGCCCAGCGAAAGCGAGTATACTCAGTTAAGTAAAGGAGAATTATTATGATTCAACAGCAGACATATCTGCAGGTTGCCGACAACACCGGTGCAAAAGAGCTTATGTGCATCAGAGTCCTCGGCGGATCGGGCAGAAAGTTCGCCAACATCGGCGACGTAGTTGTTTGCAGCGTCAAGAAAGCCGCTCCGAACGGAACGGTCAAGAAGGGCGAGGTTGTTAAAGCCGTTGTTGTTCGCTCCGTAAAAGGACTCAGAAGAGCAGACGGTTCATATATCAAGTTCGACGAGAACGCTGCGGTCATCATCAAGGAAGACAAAAACCCCAGAGGAACCCGTATTTTCGGGCCCATTGCGAGAGAACTCAGAGACAAGGAATACACAAAGATCCTTTCTCTGGCTCCCGAAGTTCTGTAAAGGAGGAACCGCGTTATGCATATTAAAACAGGCGATACGGTAGTAGTCCTTTCCGGAAAGGCAAAGGGCGGCAAGGGCAAGGTCGTTGCCGTTTCCCCGAAGGAGAAGAAAGTCATCGTTGAAGGTGTCAATCAGGTGACCAAGCACGTCAAACCCAGAAAGCAGGGTGAAACGGGCGGCATCGTTAAGACCGACGGCGCGCTTTATGCGTGCAAGGTTCAGCTCGTTTGCCCGAAGTGCGGCAAAGCCGTACGTCCCGCTTACAAGGTTGACGGCGACAAAAAAATCAGATATTGCAGAAAATGCAATGCGGAATTTTAATTGAGAGGGAGGACGACTGAAAATGGCCAGACTTAAAGACTATTACAAAAGCGAAGTTGCTCCCGCGCTCATGAAGAAATTCGAGTACAAGAGCCCCATGCAGATCCCCAAGCTCGACAAGGTTGTTATCAACATCGCTTGCGGAGATGCGAAAGATAATTCAAAAGTCATAGATTCCGCCATGGCTGATCTTGCGGTCATCACCGGTCAGCAGCCGGTTGTTTGCAAGGCGAGAAAATCCGTTGCGAACTTCAAGATCCGTAAAGGAATGCCCATCGGCGTCAAAGTGACTCTCAGAGGCGACAGAATGTATGAGTTCATTGACAGACTCTTCAACTTCGCTCTTCCCAGAGTTCGCGACTTCCGCGGTATCAACGGGGAAGCGTTTGACGGACGCGGAAACTATTCCTTCGGTATCAAAGAACAGCTTATCTTCCCCGAGATCGAGTACGACAAGATCGACAAGGTTCGCGGTATGGATATCATGTTCGTTACGACAGCAACCAAAGACGAGGAAGCAAAAGAGCTTCTGACCCTTATGGGCGCGCCGTTTGCAAGATAAGGAGGCAATCTGAATATGGCAAAGAAAGCTATGATTTTGAAACAGCAGAAGCCTGCCAAGTATACTGCCAGAGCTTACAACAGATGCAAGATCTGCGGCAGACCCCACGGTTATCTCAGAAAATACGGTATCTGCCGTATCTGTTTCAGAGAACTTGCCTACAAAGGTCAGATCCCGGGCGTTAAGAAGGCAAGCTGGTAAAGCTGTTAGTTTGAATTATTAAGGAGGTAACAGATATGAATATAACAGATCCTATCGCGGATATGCTTACTCGTATCAGAAATGCAAATAATGCGAAACACGAAAGTGTTGAGATACCCGCATCCAACATGAAAAAGCAGATCGCTCAGATCCTTGTTGATGAGGGGTATATAAAGTCCTTCAACGTAATCGACGACGGCAAGCAGGATGTGATTAAGGTTTTCCTTAAATACGGTCCCAACAAGTCCAAGGTTCTTCAGGGACTGAAGCGTATTTCGAAGCCCGGTCTTCGTATGTACGTCGGAAAAGAGGAGATCCCTCAGGTCATGAGAGGCCTCGGCGTTGCGATTGTCTCGACTTCAAAGGGCATTATGACCGACAAGGCTGCAAGAAAAGAAAATGTCGGCGGCGAAGTCCTCGCATTCGTTTGGTAAAGAAATGAGGTAAATATATGTCAAGAATTGGTAGAAAGCATATTGATATACCCGCAGGCGTTACCGTAACGCTTGCGCCCGATAACACGGTAACCGTCAAGGGACCGAAAGGCGAACTTACTCGCACGATGCATCCCGATATGATCATCAAGATCGATGGCTCCGCAGTTACGGTTGAACGTCCGTCCGAAGACCAGAAACATAAGGCTTTGCACGGCTTGACAAGAACCTTGATAGCAAATATGGTCGAGGGCGTAACAAACGGTTACTCCAAGACCCTTGAAATCCAGGGTATCGGTTACAGAGTTCAGAAACAGGCAAACACGGTGGTTTTCACGATCGGATATTCTCATCCCGTCGTTGTTGAAGAGCCGGAAGGCATCAAGCTTGATTGTCCCAACCAGACGACAGTCGTTGTAAGCGGTTGCGACAAACAGCGCGTCGGTCAGCTCGCCGCCGAGATCCGCGGCAAGAAGCCGCCTGAGCCGTACCACGGCAAGGGTATCAGATATGCCGGAGAGTATGTCAGAATCAAGGAAGGTAAAGCCGGTAAGGGTAAAAAATAACCCGAGCGGGCTACCGTTCCGAAGTAATAGGAGGATAATCGTTTTATGGTTAGCAAGAAAGATTCCAATAAAGCAAGACTTCAAAGGCATAAGCGCGTTCGCGGAAAGATCAGCGGAACCGAAGCTTGCCCCCGTCTTTGCGTTTACCGTTCGCTCAAGAATATCTACGCTCAGATCATCGACGATGAGACCGGTGTGACTCTTGTTGCGGCTTCGACCGTTGACAAGGACTTCAACGAGTACGGCGGAAACAAAGATGCTGCGAAAGCCGTAGGACTCAAGATCGCCGAAAAGGCGCAGGCCAAGAATATTAAAGATGTTGTTTTTGACAGAGGCGGCTATCTTTATCACGGAAGAGTTCGTTCCCTTGCCGAAGGCGCAAGAGAAGGCGGACTGAACTTCTAATAAAGTAACAGGAGGATATGTATACAATGTACGAAAAAATTGATGCGTCTGCATTGAATCTGACCGAAAAGCTCGTATCTCTCAGCCGTGTGTCGAAAACAGTAAAGGGCGGAAGAAAAATGAAGTTCGCCGCTCTTATGGTTGTCGGTGACGGCAACGGTGTCGTAGGCGTAGGCCTCGGCAAATCCGTCGAGATACCCGACGCGGTCAACAAGGGTATTGAAGACGCAAAGAAAAATCTTGTCAGAATCTCCCTCAAAGGAACGACCATTCCGCACGAGATCGTTGCTTGCTACGGCGCCAGCCGCGTGGTTCTCAAACCCGCCGCAAAAGGTACCGGAGTTATCGCGGGCGGTGCGGTTCGTGCCGTTCTCGAAATGGCGGGAGTTAAAGACATAAGAACAAAGGCGCTCGGTTCGCGCAACCCGCAGAATGTTGTTCACGCAACGATCAACGGTCTTTCGACTTTGAGAGACGCCGCGCAGGTTGCTCAGACGAGAGGCAAGACCGTCGAAGAGATCTTGGGTTAAGGAGGGGTTGCAGATGTCTGAAAATACGATTAAGATCACGCTTGTCAAAAGCCTGATAGGAAGACACAAGGATCACATCGCAACGGCGAATTCCCTCGGACTCAGAAAGATCGGCGATTCGACCGTTCAGCCCAAGAACGCTGCGACAGAAGGTAAGGTAAAGAAGATCTGTTACCTTATCAAAGTTGAAGACTAAGGAGGTGCCCAATATGAAATTGCATGATCTTGCACCCGCTGACGGCGCTGTCAAAGCTCCGTTCAGAAAGGGCAGAGGCATCGGCTCCGGAAACGGAAAGACTGCGGGTAAGGGCCACAAGGGTCAGAACGCACGCTCCGGCGGCGGAGTAAGACCCGGCTTTGAAGGCGGTCAGATGCCCCTTTCAAGAAGACTTCCCAAAAGAGGCTTCTCCAACTATCCGTTCAAGGTGGTTTACGAAACCGTTAACGTAGGCGTACTTAACGAGTTTGAGGACGGTTCCGTCGTAACTGCGGAGGAACTGTACGCGAAAAACATGATCAGCGGCACTGCCGTTGCTGTCAAGATCCTCGGTGATGGCGAAATCGAAAAGAAACTCACGGTCAAAGCTGCGAAGTTCTCCGAGAGCGCAAAAGCCAAGATAGAAGCGGCAGGCGGGAAAGCTGAGGTGTTATAATAAATGAACATTTTTACGACTCTGAGAAACGCTTGGAAAACAAGTGATCTCAAAGCAAAGATCGTATTTACCTGCTTTATTATAATACTTTTCAGAATAGGTATCAACATCCCCGTTCCGTTTGTTAACGCCGAAGCGCTCGAATCGTTCTTCCAGAATAACAGCGGAAACCTTCTCGGTTACTTCAACATGCTTTCCGGTAACGCGCTCGCATACGGAACGATCTTCGCGCTGACGATACAGCCGTACATCAACGCATCGATCATTATTCAGCTTCTGACCGTTGCGATCCCCGCACTCGAAAGACTGCAGAAGGACGGCGGAGAAGAGGGCAAGAAGAAACTGAAAACCGCTACGCGTTTCCTGACGATCGCCATCGCGATCATTCAGGCGTTCGGTTATTACACGATAATGACCAACGGTTATTCGACCTCGCTTCTCAATCTTCCGACCGGCATGCCGACATGGCTCGGTGTTGTGATTTTCGTTGCGATCCTGCTTGCAGGTTCATTGCTCGTTATGTGGCTCGGTGAGTGCATCGATGAAAAGGGCATCGGAAACGGTATCTCTATGATACTTTTCGCCTCCATCGTTTCTCGCGGCGTAAGCCTTATCGGATATTGCATCCAGAAGGTCCAGACCGGATATTGGTGGATCGTTCCGATATTCCTTGTTCTCGGCATTCTCATGTTCGCGTTCATCGTGTTCATGGACAGCGCCGAGAGAAGAATTCCGATCCAGTACGCGAAGCGTCAGGTCGGCAGAAAGATGTACGGCGGTCAGAACACATTCCTTCCCGTGAAGGTTGCGATGACCGGAGTTATGCCCATCATCTTCACCTATGCTATCGTAGGTCTGCCCGCGACGATCGCTCAGTTCTTCCCGAACAGCGGCTTCGCGAACTTTGTAACGACGTATTTCTCTTCGACGAGCGCTCTTTATATAATAATCGCGTTCGTTCTCATAATCGCGTTCAACTTCTTCTATATCTCAATTCAGTATAATCCTGTCGAGATATCGAACAACATCAAGAACAACGGCGGAACGATCCCCGGTATCAGACCCGGCAAGCCGACCTCCGATTTCATCATCAGAGTTGTCAACAGAGTTACGATCGTCGGCGCTCTGTTCCTCGGAGTTATCGCGACCATTCCGTATATTCTCGAAGCGGTTATAGGAAGCGCCATGCAGGGACTTGCGCTCGGCGGCACATCCGTAATGATAGTCGTAAGCGTTGCGCTTGAGACTGTTAAGCAGCTCGAATCCCAGATGCTTATGCGTCAGTCCAAAGGATTCCTCAGATAAGTTTGACAGCAATATCCGAAGTCGGGTCGCGGCATAACGCCGCGCCCCGGCGGAGGATCGGAAAGGAACGCAAAATGTTGAATTTGATTCTTCTCGGCGCTCCCGGCGCCGGAAAGGGTACACAGGCGGAAAAGATCTCGGAAAGATACGGGATCCCGCAGATATCTACGGGAGCCATTCTTCGCGAGGCGATCGCCGCCGAAACACCTCTCGGGCTTAAAGTCAAATCCGTCATGGAAGGCGGAGGACTTGTCAGCGACGAGGATGTTATCGCGGTCGTTAAAGAACGTTTGCAAAAAGACGACTGCAAAAACGGTTTTATTTTGGACGGTTTTCCGAGGACGATACCTCAGGCGGAGGCTCTCGACAGAATGCTTTCCGAAATGGGCATTGAGCTTTCGAAGGTCATCAGCATTGAGGTAAAGGACGAGGATATCGTAAAGCGCATGAGCGGCAGACGCGTTTGCAAGGGTTGCGGTATGTCTTACCACACCGTTTACAAAAAGTCGGCTGTCGAAGGCAAGTGCGATAAATGCGGAGAGAGTCTGATCCTTCGTGATGACGATAAACCGGAAGTTGTTATTGACAGACTGAAAGTTTATCATGAAAAGACGGCACCTTTGAAAGACTATTACAAAAAGACGGGAAAACTCGTTCTTGTTGAAGGTCAGGAAGAGGTAAAGGATACGACCGCTCTCGTAAACGAAGCTTTGAAAGCGTGACTCGATGATAACAATTAAATCCGACCGTGAGATCGATCTTATGTACAAGGCAGGGCAGGTCGCGGCCGAAGCGTTGGCTCTCGGCGGCGAAAACGTAAAGCCCGGTGTTACTACCAAGCACGTAAACGACGTTATCGAGCGGTTTATCAAAAGCAAAGGCGGTATACCTTCATTCAAAGGTTACGGCGGATATCCCGCGGCTGCATGCATCTCGATCAACAATCAGGTGATACATGGGATTCCGTCCGCAAGCAGAGTTATTGCAGATGGGGATATCGTGAGTATTGATGTCGGTGTTCTGTTAAACGGCTACCACGGAGACACGGCTCGCACATTCGGCGCGGGAAACGTCTCGAAAGAGGCTCAGCGTCTTATTGACGTGACAAAACAGAGCTTCTTTGAAGGCATTATGTACGCGCAGGACGGTTACAGACTCGGAGATATAGGAAACGCAATTGAATCCTATGTCAAAAAGTTCGGTTTTTCCGTCGTTTACGAGTATGTCGGCCACGGTGTCGGAACACACCTGCACGAAGACCCGGATGTACCGAATTACGGCATAAAAGGAAAGGGCAAAAGGCTCCAGAGCGGTATGACGATCGCTGTCGAGCCGATGGTCAACGCCGGAGTGCCGGACGTAAAGAGGTTGAAAGACGGCTGGACTGTGGAGACCCTTGACGGAAAATGGTCGGCTCATTATGAGAACACGATCGCGATCCGCAAAGGAGAGCCGTTAATACTCACATCTCTATGACGGATGAGTTCCGTTCGGTATGGAGGAAGCAACGCTGAGGGCGTTGCGACGAAATACAGGCAAACTCAGACTTTTGGAGGAAAAAGTTATAATGGTTGACATTGAGGCGGGCAGTATCGTCAAAGCCCTTTGCGGAAGAGACGAGAACAGGCTTTTCGTCGTGCTCGATGCCGACGGGGAGTATGCCCACATCGCAGACGGTCATTCGCGACCGCTTGAAAAACCGAAGCTTAAAAAGCTGAAACATCTGAAATACCTCGGCAACTGTCATGAGTCGAAAGTTTACGAAAAACTGATGACGGGAACTCGGATCGAGAACGCCGAGATACGAAAGGTAATCAATCTGTTCTCATCGGAGGAGGTTCTGTAATGACGAAAGACGGTATCATAGAAGTCGAAGGCACTGTCGTTGAAATTCTGCCGAACACCAAGTTCATCGTGGAAATTCAGGGCGGCCACAGACTTACGGCATATATCTCGGGCAAACTGAGAGACAACAACATCCGCATCCTTCTGGGTGACAAGGTCGTTGTTGAGATGTCGCAATATGACCTCAATCAGGGCAGAATTAAATGGAGAGGTGCGAGAAGAACTTCCGATCAATGACCCCGATGTCGGAAGAGAGGATCGCCGAAGAAAAGAGAAACAATTTTTTCACACGCCGATGATCTCGGCGAAAAAAGGAGGTTTTTAATATGAAGGTACGTCCTTCCGTAAAACCAATGTGCGATAAATGCAAAGTGATCAAACGCAAGGGTAAGGTAATGGTAATTTGCTCTGACCCGAAGCATAAGCAGACCCAGGGCTGATAAAAACGGAGGTGTATTTAGAACATGGCAAGAATTGCAGGTATAGATTTACCGAACTCAAAGAGAGTTGAATACGGACTCACCTATATTTTCGGTATAGGTGTCAGCACGTCCAACAAGATCCTCGCCGCCACAGGCATCGATCCGAACACCCGTTGCAAGGATCTTACAGAGGAGCAGGTCGGACTTATCCGTGATTATATCGACCATAACCTGACCGTTGAAGGTGACCTGAGAAGAGATACCGCTCTTAACATCAAGAGACTTGTTGAGATCGGCTGTTACCGTGGGGTAAGACACAGAAAGGGTCTTCCCGTAAGAGGACAGAGAACAAAGACCAACGCAAGAACTCGCAAAGGTCCGTCCAAGACAGTCGCAAACAAGAAGAAATAAGTTAGGAGGGAAATGAACTATGGCACAGGTTAAAGGCAAAAAGGTTGCTATTAAGAGACGCAGAGACAGAAAAAATATAGAAAAAGGTGCTGCTCATATCCGCGCCAGCTTCAACAACACGATCGTCACGATCTCCGACCTTAACGGAAACGCGATCTCGTGGGCTTCCGCCGGTGAGATGGGCTTCAAGGGCTCCAAGAAATCTACGCCGTTCGCGGCTCAGATGGCTGCCGAAACTGCGGCAAAAGGCGCTATTGACCACGGAATGAAGACCGTTGCGGTTTATGTTAAAGGTCCCGGTTCGGGACGTGAAGCCGCTATCAGAGCGCTTCAGACCGCCGGACTTGAAGTTACTCTTATCAAAGACGTAACTCCGATTCCTCACAACGGATGCCGTCCCCCGAAGAGACGCCGCGTATAATTTGATGGAGGTAATCTGAAATGGCAAGATATACAGGTCCTGTCTGCAAGCTTTGCAGACGTGAAAATACGAAGCTTTTCCTTAAAGGCGACAAGTGCATGAGCGAAAAGTGCCCGATGAACAATCCGAAGGTGAAGATCCCCGGACCTCACGGTGACCGTCGCAGAAAACTTACCGAGTACGGAACACAGCTTCGTGAAAAGCAGAAGACAAAGAGATATTACGGCGTTATGGAGCGTCAGTTCGCGAATTACTTTGATATGGCTACCAAGGTTAAGGGTATGACGACAGGTGAAGCGCTTCTTCAGATTCTTGAAAGAAGACTTGACAATGTCGTTTACCGCCTCGGATTTGCCATGTCCAGAGCGGAAGCAAAGCAGCTCGTGAACCACGGACACTTCACCGTGAACGGCAAAAAGGTCAACATTCCTTCTTATCTTATTAAGGAAGGCGACGTTGTTGCCATGACCGACAAGTCTAAAGATTCCGACAAGATCAAGGGCGTTCTCGAAGCAAATTCCGCGAAGCCCGTGGTTAAATGGATCGAAAAGGACTCCGAAAACGTAAAAGGAAAGATAGTTGCGCTTCCGACCGTTGAAGATATCGACCTTCCGATCGAAGTTCACCTTATCGTCGAGCTGTATTCCAAATAATAAGGTTCGCTTATATATTTTATGTATAAAGTATATGGTGGTCCGGTTGAAGAGATTTCTCTTTTGGACTTCCGAACCCTCGCAGACCTTCGGGAAAGCTTATGCGGAGCCGACCCGTCGGATTAACAAAAAAAACGCTGAGCGTTTAGAAAGGGTATTTATATGATAGAAATAGAAAAGCCAAAAATAGAAGCCTTAGATTGCAGCGAAGACGGAACTTACGGTAAATTCGTCGTTGAGCCTCTCGAAAGAGGATACGGAATCACTCTCGGCAACTCTCTGAGAAGAATACTTCTTTCTTCTCTTCAGGGCGCGGCGGTGACTTCCATAAAGATCGACGGCGTTCAGCATGAGTTTTCTACGATCCCCGGTGTTACCGAGGATGTTGCGGAGATCGTCCTTAATATGAAGGGAGTCATTGCGAAACTTCACGGCAACTGCTCCAAGTTCGCATATATCGACATCGGAGAAGTTACCGAGGACACTTACGAAGTGACTGCCGCCGATATAAAGGGCGATTCCGATATAGAAATACTTAATCCCGAATTACACATTGCGACGTTGGGTAAGGGTGCGAGACTTTATATGGAGATAACCATCGGACTGGGCAGAGGCTTTGTTCCTTCCGAAAGAAACAAGGCGGCTGATTCCCCGATAGGTCTCATCGTTATGGACTCCTCTCATTCCCCAGTAACTAAGGTCAATTACACGATACAGAATACGCGTGTGGGTCAGATAACGGATTATGACAAGTTAACGCTTGAAGTCTGGACAAACGGCACTGTTTCCGCAAAGACAGCAGTCTCCCTCTCCGCAAAGATCATGAGCGAGCATCTTGCTCTTTTCATCGATTTGGCAGAAGATACGGACGTTACCGCGGAAGTCTGGAAGGATAACGACAGCAAAGATAAAGAGGCGATCCTCAACAAGACGATCGAAGAACTCGAATTCTCCGTGCGTTCCTTCAATTGCCTTAAAAGAGCCGGCATAAACACCGTTGGAGACCTTGTAAACAAGTCACCCGAAGAGATGATGAGAGTTCGCAACCTCGGAAAGAAATCCCTGGAAGAGGTCATTTCCAAACTTGCGGAATACGGACTTTCGTTTGCGATAGACAAAGAGTAAGAAAGGAGGCTGCTGTCGTATGAGAAAATTAGGTAGAACTGCCGATCACAGAATGTCCATGCTTCGCGGTATGGTGACTTATCTGCTTGAAAACGGCTCTATTGAAACGACCGCAACAAGAGCAAAGGAAGTTCGCTCCCTTGCAGAAAAAATGATAACACTCGGAAAAGATAATACATTGCACGCAAAGAGACAGGCTATGGCGTTTATAACCAAGGAGGATGTTGTGAACAAACTGTTCACGGAGATCGCTCCCAAATATGCCGACAGAAACGGCGGTTATACGAGAATAGTCAAGATGGGTCCCCGCCGCGGAGACGCTGCGGAAATGGCGATCATCTCTCTCGTAGACTGATATATTATCCGATAAAAATACATTCGGGATCGCTTTTTCGGCGATCCCGATGTTTTTTTTCTGCATAAATATTGACAATTTGTAATATTTGTGATACAATATCCGTGAAAAGAGGCGTGAGCAATGACAAAGTACGAGGTCGAATCTTTCGGCCAGTCGATGTCCGCCCGCTATGTTGTCTATTCGGATACCGATTCCGAAGCGATGAAACTCGCGGAAAAGCATCACAGACCTTATATCGCTGATGGGACATGGTTCGGCAGCACGAGCCTTGTCAACACAAAGAGCGGAAAGCGCTACACGTTGATCGCAGGCAAAGAGGATGATGGTTGGCGTGAACTTCCCGAAGGAGTCATTCAGGAGATATAGAGAATATCGCCGCCCTGCCGGGCGGCGATATTCTTTATACCTTGATCGTCAATGTTTTTTTTCATCGGATAAAATTTGTTTTATTTCCCGTTTCCGTTTCGGGAAGGGGAATACCGTTCTTTTTCCCCGCATCGAAGCATTTGATCATCCATGCAAGGTTTCTTGCAAGATTTCGCATCGTTCGCATGCCTTCTTCATCGAACGAAACTTCTCCGGGCACAGCACCGTGAACATTGTTCCAATAGGTCGCGCCCGCAACGGGCATTTGAGAGATGCCGAAGTATTTGTTCAGACAGTCGAAGGACGCGGTCGTTCCCGCTCTTCGGGCAACCGTGACCGATGCGGCGGGCTTGAATTTGAACGCTCTGCCGCCGCTGTAAAAAACTCTGTCAAGAAAAGAGAGTATGCGTCCGCTCGGGTGCGCGTAGTATACTGGCGTCCCGAAAACAAATCCGTCGGCTTCCTTTGCCTTCGCGATGAACTCGTTTACGCCGCCGTCAGAAAAAATACAGCCGTTTTCTGTACACCTGCCGCACCCGATGCAATCCCTCATCGGCGCGCCGCCGATCTGTACGATCTCGTATTCGATATTTTCTTTGTTGAGTTGCTTCCCGATCTCGAGAAGCGCGGTATATGTGTTTCCGTTCGCTTTCGGACTTCCGTTCAGCATCAAAACTTTCATTCGGTATATCCTCCTTAAAAGCTGTTTTCCGCCGTTTCGGCAGGGATTATTTTCATCAGCGTCTGTCCGTTTGCCGATATGTAAATGAGCAATCCGTTTTCGGGCTCTTCGCCTTCATTGAAAAAAGAGACGCGCCAAACATGAGCGCCGTTGTCGAGCGCGACAGTCGCTTTGTCATAGTCGGAACCGCCCTCGTTCCATGCGCGAAGGATCGCGTTTTTTGCGTCCGTGACTTGGCATCCGTTCATGTTGTTGACGAAACTTTTGCTCTTCCGAACGCTTTCGTCCTGAATTTTTGCTTCGTCCTCCGCGTATGAAAACTCATCGCGCGAAACTTTGTCCGGAAACTCGAATACTTCTACTCTCGTTGCTTCAACGACAGAGGGGAACCCCTGATATATCCTTCCCGTATATGTCACCGCAACCGTTTGCCCGTCTTTGAGGTCGGAGACGGTCGCAGTCTTTCCGTCCGAGACGATCTCGGTGTCCGCCTTTATCCGAACCTTGAATTTCCCGCTTCGGTTCACATCCGCAGTCGGGACGCCGTCTGCTATAATGCTGTCTTCGTATTTCGCGGTTTCCTCCGCGTTGACCGTAAGAAGAAGATCTCCGTGCGGAATATCCGTGCCTTCCGTGATCTCCTGTCCGACTGTTGACGTAGGCTGCGTCTGAGTCATTTCCGTTTGCGTAACGGTCGTCGGCACCGTATTCGTTCCCGCACATCCGTAAAGTGTGATCGCGCAAAGAATTACGGCTCCGATCTTCATGGCTGTCCTCATATATTTCAGTTCCTTTCCGCGACAGCGGAACACGTGTTTCCGCATCCGCAGAGCCTGTAAAGTTTTATCGCTTTTTTTTCACATTTTGCTATTGACAAAACCCTGATTATAATGTATAATAGTCAAGGTAACGCTGATGTAGCTCAGTAGGTAGAGTGCATCCTTGGTAAGGATGAGGTCGTCGGTTCGACTCCGATCATCAGCTCCATAAAACAGAGTACGTTCTTTTCAACGTACTCTGTTTCTTTTTATCCTGTTTGCCGTCAGTCCGCGAATATGGCTTCTCTCGTTTTCGGATCCGCGATACTGTCTCTGACGGTCTCATTGAACGAATAACTGAGAGCGGTCTCCCACTGTTTGACCAACTTGTTGAATTGTGCCGATGTTATATTTGCCCTTATATCGTCTTTGACGCCTTCATAAAGATCTTCGCTTTCATTGATGTCGTAAGCCTTGATGATCCATATTCCGCCGACGCTTGCCGTAACCGATGTGACCTCACCCGTTTTCAGCGTCGCCGCGGCGTCCATTATCTCGCTCGGAAGCGCGCTTTTACTCGTCGCATAGAACATCTGCTCGTAGCCGTTTTCGTTGTAAAGAAAGCCGATATTCCTGAAATGGTCATTGTATTCCTGCGCCGCTTTTATGTTGTCATCTCCCGTGATCTCGGAAAGATCGTATATGTTTTCGGAATATTCGTCAATGAGTTTTTCAAAGTCGGCGCCCTTTTTCTTCGCCATTGCTTTAATATCCGCCGCTTTGTCTTTGACTTCCTGAAGTTTTTCGTCGGAAAGCGTTTTTCCGTTGCTGTCCGTCGTGGAGAGTATGATCGCCTTGAATCTGGTATAATTCTTGTCGTAATTCTCTTTCAGATCTTCTTCGGTGACAGGCTCTTTGCCGTCTTCGCCGTAATAGTAATCCGTCAGTTTGTTCGATCTGTAACCGGATATAACGATGTAATCCTTGAACTGATCTTGCGTTATGCTGAGTTTCTGACATGCGGACGAAACGTTCGATCCGTCCGATTCGTTGAGCGTTGAGACCATATCATTATATGTGTCGTCGATCTCTTTCATATCCTCGTCCGTGAAGGACAGCCCCAGATCCGTGAACTGCTTTTTGCATACGATATAGTTTATAAATCTCGTGTTTATGTCCTGTCTTAACTGCGATTCAAACGTCACGGACTGATCCGTACTCGACAGCGAGGTGGAAAGGAATGTGTCGAAGTCCTTGATGCTGTAATACTGCGAATAAACGAGATACTGATTGTAATAGTAATCTCTCAGATACTGCGAAAAGAAATTGTATGCCGTTTTCAGCTCCGAAGCGGTCATGATAACATTTCCGTTCGCGTCGCGCAGGTCGGAAGTCGTTTCCGTTGAAGACGTGCTGAGAGTGAACGTTATAAGATCGGGTTCCGGCTCAGGCTCCTTTTTGCACGAGGTCGCAAGGGTCAGCGCCGATGCGATTATAAGCAGAGCGGATAAGGTCCTTTTGAATTTCATTTTATCCTCCGTTTTATTCTTCAAGGCAATTATAATACTTATTATATCATTCTTCCGCTCTCTTGTCTACCGGAAGCGACAATTTTACTAAGAATTGTTGAACATCCTTGATAGGTTCGGTCGTTTTCAACGTGAAGTAAGGCTTCTGAGCGGGAGTATAGAACACGCGCTTCGGAAAAGCCGCGGAAACCTCCGAGACCGCGTCCCATTCGGGCTGGGAATCGAGATAAACGATGATCGTGTTGTCTTTTTGCTCGATACGCGGGACTCCGCATCTGACGCCGAGCATCCTTACCTTTGAGATCTCTATAAGCGCCATGACTTCGCGCGGCGGTTCGCCGAAACGGTCGATCAACTCGTCGATTATCTCGCTCTCGTCTCCGTCATCTGTCATTCCCGCGATCAGTTTGTATATCTCAACGCGCGTTTCCATGTCGCGGATATATGTGTCGGGAATGTAGGCGTTGACTTTGATGTCAACGGCGCAGTCCCTCGTCGCAACGGTTTCCCCGCGCTCCTCCGCAACCGCGTCTTCGAGAAGTTTCATATACATATCGAAGCCGACCGTCATCATGTGCCCGCTTTGCTCCGCGCCGAGGACGTTTCCCGCCCCTCGGATCTCAAGATCGCGCATAGCAATTTTAAGTCCCGATCCGAACTCCGTAAATTCGCGTATGGTCATCAGTCTCTTGTATGCGTCGGACGAAAGCGTTTTCCCTTTTCTGAAAGTGAAATATGCGTATGCTCTCCTGTCGCTTCTTCCCACGCGACCTCTGATCTGGTGCAGTTGCGCGAGACCGAGCCTGTCGGCGTCCTCGATGATAAGCGTGTTGCAATTCGGAACATCGACTCCCGTTTCTATTATCGTCGTGCAAACGAGAACATCGATCTGTCCCTCGACGAGTGCCGTCCATATCTCCGAAAGATCTTCCTGCGACATTTTGCCGTGAGCGACCTGTATACGGAATCCCGTCTTTTCATAAAGCATATTTGCCGTTTTATAAATCGTATCTATTCTGTTATGAAGATAGAAGCACTGACCGCCTCTTGCGACCTCCCGCTTTATGGCGTCAACGATTATCCCGACATCGTATTCGGCGACATAAGTCGTCACGGGGTATCTGTTCTGCGGCGCTTCGTTCAGCACGGAAATGTCGCGGATCCCCGACATGGACATATTCAGAGTTCTCGGTATCGGCGTCGCGGAAAGCGTAAGAACATCCGCGCTTTTTGAAAGCTCTTTCAGGTGTTCTTTGTGCGCGACCCCGAAACGCTGTTCTTCATCAACAACGATCAGTCCGAGTTTTTTGAACCGAACATCTTTTTGAAGCATTCGGTGTGTCCCGACAAGTATCTCTATCTTGCCGTTTTTGACTCCTTCGAGTATCTTTTTCTGCTGTGTCGGAGTTCTGAAACGTGAGAGAAGTTCAACGCTTATCGGAAAATCTCCTATTCTTTTGATAAGCGTTTGATAATGCTGAAATGCGAGGATTGTCGTCGGCGCGAGGAACGCTACCTGATAATTGTCGCAGACACACTTGAATATCGCTCTTATGGCGACTTCCGTTTTCCCGAAGCCGACGTCGCCGCACAAAAGTCTGTCCATCGGAACGTCGGACTCCATGTCCTTCTTGATCTCGGCGATGCTCCGCGTCTGATCTTCCGTCTCCTCAAACTCAAAAAGGGCTTCAAAATCCTTTTGCAGTTCCGTATCGGGCGAAAACGCATGACCTTTGATCTTTCTTCTTGTGTCATAAAGCGCGATCAGCTGTTTTGCGAGGTCTTTGACCGAGTGCTTGACTCTCGTCTTCGTCTTCTGCCATTCGTTGCCGCCGAGTTTGTTGAGTTTGACTTTGACACCGCTGTCCCCGACGGTGTATTTCGAGATCTGATCGAGTTGTGAGCAAGGGAAGTACAGAACGTCCGTTCCCGCGAATTTCAGACGGATATAGTCGTTGATTATCCCTCCCGATTCGACCTTGTGTATCCCGTCGTAAATACCTATTCCGTAATTGACGTGAACGACATAATCTCCGACATTTATATCGGAAAAGTCTTTTATCGTCTCTCCTCGCTTGAAACGGGAGCGCGGAGGTCTTTTTATCTGTTTTTTCTGCCCGAAACTGAAAACCGCAGTCTTTTTTTCGGGGCATACGAAGCCCCACGGAAGGTCTCCTGTCGAAATATCGAGGTTTGTATCGTTTCCGAACTCCTTGCGGAGCTCTTTTGCGTGATCCCCGTTCGCCGCGACGACGAATACGCTGTATTCCGCGTCAAGATAATTCAGAACGTCTTCCTGCAAAGCCGCCGTGTTCGCGACGGTTGTCGGAAACAGTTTGATCTCCGCGAGTTCATCGAGCGTCAGGTCGTTCATCGAGCGCGGAAGAGTTTCAAACACGATAGGGGAGCCGAGTTTTGCGATCACGCTTTCTTTGTCGAAACAATACGGAGCGTTAAGAAAAGGATATCCTTCTTCCGTCAACGCTTTTATATCCTCATGAAGTCTGTCGGAAAATCCTTTGACGGCTTCAAGACAGGCGTTGTATTCAAAGAAAACGACAGTTGTGTCGTTATCCGCGTAATCGAGAATGCTTGCCGCTTTCCCGTAGCAGGCGGGAAGCCAGCGGTCGTGCTTGGGCAAGATCCCGCTTTTCAGTTTTTCTTCGTCTTCATCCGCGTATTTGTTTCCCTCGAATGGTTTTATCCGTTCAAGTATCTTTTCCGCGATCTCGGCGCGGTATTCCTTCGCGGGAGTTATCCGGACGCCGTCGGCGGGTTCTGTTCGGCGCTGTGTGTTGACGTCGAAAAGAGAGACCGTGTCAACTTCGTTGTCCCAGAACTCTATTCTGTAAGGCTGAGACTCCGACGGGGGAAAAATATCGACGATACCGCCTCTGATGCCGAACTGTCCCTGTCCCGTGACATTGTTGAACCGCTCGTACCCGAACGATATGAGCGTTTCAGCCATTTTGTCGAATTCAAATGTGTCGGACGGTCTGATCGTGAGTTCGCGGTAATCCTCCGGCGGCATAACAAGCGTGCAAAGCGCTTCCGCCGGAATGACAACGGATGAAAAGTCCTTTTTTCTTATGGCGGCAACGGTCTCTATCCTTCTGTTTTCGTCGAAGCGCGAAACGGATTCGACCGTTCTGAAATTGTAATCTTTCGTCGGAAAAGAAAGCGACTTTCCGGCAAGTCTGTTCATGACCGCTTGCGTCTTGACGACGTCCGCCTCATTCGGAACGACTATGAACAGCTTTCTTCCCGTCAATTCCGAAAGGAGCGCAGTAAAGTAAGGCTTTTGTTCGTCCACGCCGAAAACGGCGCAGGTCTTTTTCTCCTCCGCCGCGCGTTTTATCTTTTTGAATTGTTCGAGTTCCGAAAGGCATTCGAGCCGTTTATCCATGTTTTTCCCTCTGATTGAACTTCGCCATCGCGCCGTCGATGTCTCCCGCAACGATCATTTCGCAACTTTCGCAGACATCGTTCAACACATTTTCGATCTCGGTCATTTCTTCCGCGGTGAAGTTTCCGCAGACCCAGTTTGCGAGATCTTCACGCCTGTCGGGGCGGTCTGCAACTCCTATCCTGACACGCGGAAACGCTTGCGTTTCAATCATGTTTATTATGCTTTTCAGTCCGTTGTGTCCGCCCGCGCTGCCTTCGCGCCTTATGCGGAGTTTTGCGTTCGGAAGCGAAATATCGTCGCACAAAACTACAATATGCTCCGCGGGGATTTTATAGAAGTCCGCGGCTTCCGCCACCGAGATCCCCGAGGCGTTCATAAAGGTTTCGGGCTTGAGCAGAAGCACCTTTTTGCCCTTGATCTCCGTCTGAGCGTAAAGAGCCTTGAATTTGAGTTTATTTATTTTGACATTATACTTTGAAGCGATCCTGTCAAGCGCCATACGCCCCGCGTTATGTCTTGTTTTTTCGTATTCCCTGCCGGGATTTCCCAGCCCGACGATTATGTAATCCATAATATATCTTTCTCCGTAATATTACTGTATATATTATCCGACAAAAAATCCGATTTGTAAATACCCGCGCGAATAATTTTGATATTTTTTTGAAATTCGGGATACCGATCCGCATTTTGATTATCAGCCGCCGAAAAAAGGGAGAATACAGAAGGAAGGATCTCCTGAAAATAATAAAAAAGGCTTTTTTGATAATTTTTGTTACAAAAAAACTAAAAACACATAAAATCTCTTGTGTTTGCGCCTTTAATATGATATAATTCCTATGTTATAGAAGAAAACACCCGAAATTTTAGGAGGTATAAACTAAATGGGTAAAAAATATGTTTATCTTTTTACCGAAGGCAACGGAAATATGAGAGAACTTCTCGGCGGTAAGGGCGCGAACCTCGCCGAAATGACCAATCTCGGGCTTCCCGTTCCTCAGGGATTCACCATTTCCACCGAGGCATGCACTCAGTATTACGAGGACGGAAAGGTTATCAATCCCGAAATTCAGGCTGAGATCATGGAATACATCACGAAGATGGAATCCATAACCGGCAAAAAGTTCGGCGATCTCGAAAATCCGCTTCTTGTTTCCGTGCGTTCCGGCGCGAGAGCATCGATGCCCGGAATGATGGACACGATCCTGAACCTCGGTCTTAACGAGCAGGTCGTTGAAGTTATCGCGAAGAAGTCCAACAACCCCAGATGGGCTTGGGACTGTTACAGAAGATTTATACAGATGTACTCCGACGTCGTTATGGAAGTCGGAAAGAAATATTTTGAAGAACTCATCGACAAGATGAAGGCTGAAAAGGGAGTTACGCAGGACGTTGAACTCAGCGCGGACGACCTTAAAGATCTTGCACATCAGTTCAAAGCCGAATACAAAGCCAAGATCGGCAACGATTTCCCCGACGATCCGAAAGAACAGCTCATGGGCGCGATCAAAGCGGTATTCCGTTCGTGGGACAACCCCAGAGCGAACGTTTACAGAAGAGACAACGACATCCCGTACTCCTGGGGGACCGCCGTTAACGTTCAGTCTATGGCATTCGGTAACATGGGCGACGATTGCGGAACCGGCGTTGCGTTTACCCGCGACCCCGCAACCGGCAACAAGGGGCTTTTCGGCGAATTCCTGACCAACGCTCAGGGCGAAGACGTTGTTGCAGGCGTCCGCACCCCGATGCACATTTCCGAAATGGAACAGAAGTTCCCGAAGGCATACAAGAAATTCGTCGAAGTATGCGATATTCTCGAAAAGCATTACAGAGATATGCAGGACATGGAATTCACCGTTGAGCACGGCGAACTCTTCATGCTCCAGACCAGAAACGGTAAGAGAACCGCTCAGGCGGCTCTTAAGATCGCGTGCGACCTCGTTGACGAGGGTATGAGAACCGAGCAGGAAGCCGTTCTCATGATCGACCCGCGTAATCTTGACACGCTCCTTCACCCGCAGTTCGACGCGGCTGCCATCAAAAAGGCAACCCCGATCGGAAAAGGTCTCGGTGCTTCTCCGGGAGCCGCTTGCGGCAAGATCGTTTTCACCGCGGAAGATGCGGAAGCGTGGAAAGCAAGAGGCGAAAAGGTTATCCTTGTCCGTCTTGAAACCTCTCCCGAAGATATAACCGGTATGAAGGCTTCTCAGGGTATCCTTACCGTTCGCGGCGGTATGACCTCTCACGCGGCGGTTGTTGCCCGCGGTATGGGTTCCTGCTGCGTATCCGGTTGCTCTGCCATCACGATGGACGAAGCGAACAAGAAATTCACTCTCGGCGGAAAAGAATTTCACGAGGGAGACTATATCTCGATCGACGGTTCGACCGGTAACATCTACGACGGCATTATCCCGACCGTAGACGCGACCATCGCCGGCGAGTTCGGAAGAGTTATGGCTTGGGCAGATAAGTACAGAAGACTTAAAGTCCGCACAAACGCCGACACTCCGACCGACGCGAAAAAAGCCCGTGAACTCGGTGCAGAGGGTATCGGTCTTTGCCGTACCGAGCACATGTTCTTTGAGGCTGACAGAATTGCCGCATTCAGAGAAATGATCTGCTCCGACACCGTTGAAGAAAGAGAAGAAGCGCTTGAAAAGATCCTTCCGCTTCAGCAGGGAGACTTCGAGAAACTTTACGAGGCTATGGAAGGCGATCCCGTAACGATCAGATTCCTTGACCCGCCGCTTCACGAGTTCGTTCCGACCGAAGAGGCAGATATAAAGAAACTTGCCGATTCCAAGGGCAAGACCGTTGAAGAGATCAAGGCTATGATCGAGTCCCTTCACGAGTTCAACCCGATGATGGGTCACAGAGGATGCCGTCTTGCGGTTACCTATCCCGAAATCGCGAAGATGCAGACCAAAGCCGTTATCCGCGCCGCTCTCAAAACTCTGAAAGCGCATCCGGATTGGAAGATGGTTCCCGAGATCATGATCCCGCTTATCGGCGATATCAAAGAGCTTAAATATGTCAAGAAAGTCGTTGTTGAGACCGCCGATGCCGAGATCAAGGCTGCCGGAAGCGATATGAAGTATGAAGTAGGTACGATGATCGAGATCCCGCGTGCGGCTCTTACCGCCGACGAGATCGCGACCGAGGCTGAGTTCTTCTGCTTCGGAACCAACGACCTGACCCAGATGACTTACGGCTTCTCCCGTGACGACGCCGGCAAGTTCCTTGAAGCTTACTACGAGGCGAAGATCTTCGAGAACGACCCGTTCGCGAAACTCGACCAGACCGGCGTAGGCCTTCTTATGGAAATGGCGATCGAAAAGGGCAAGAAGGTTCGTTCTTCGCTCCACTGCGGAATCTGCGGTGAGCACGGCGGCGACCCGACTTCCGTTGAGTTCTGCGACAAGATCGGACTTGACTACGTTTCCTGCTCGCCCTTCCGTGTTCCCATAGCCCGCCTCGCCGCCGCACAGGCTGCTATTAGAAGCGGGGATGAGAAGTGATTTTTACTTCTGCTTAGGTCAGTTTACAAGGAACTACACGCAGACCGTGAAACGGGCTGCTGACAAC
>CABKLX010000006.1 GCA_902373415.1 uncultured Eubacteriales bacterium
CTCCCCTATAAAAATGGCTATTTATCAACTGTTTGTTGTGACATAGCCTTATAAATAAATATCGCGCCGCCGGACTCCCCGACGGCGCGAGTTTTTTATTCGGCTGTAAAATTATATCGGCTTTCAGACGATTTTTTCGGGCGGGATGCGCATATCTTTGTAGTAGTATTCTCTGTCGCGGTCTCCTATCTTTCGCAGAACGCGGCACGGATTTCCGACGGCGACAACGCCCGACGGAATATCTTTCGTCACGACGCTTCCCGCACCGATGACCGAACCGTCTCCGACCGTCACGCCGGGAAGAATAACGCTTCCCGCGCCGATCCAGCAGTTTTTCCCGATATGTATCGGAATATTGAACTGATATCCCTTCTCCCGAAGTTCGGGCAATACGGGATGACCAGCCGTCGCGAGCGTCACGTTCGGTCCGAACATCGTGTTGTCCCCGACATAAATGTGCGTGTCGTCGACGAGCGTCAGATTGAAATTCGCGTATATGTTTTTCCCGAAATGAACGTGCGCGCCGCCGAAATTCGCATGAAAAGGCGTTTCGATATAACAGCCTTCCCCGATCTCGGCGAACATCTTTTTCAGAAGCGCGGTCTTTTTTTCCGTCTCCGACGGTCGCAGGGAATTGTACTCGAAAAGCAGATCGAGGCATTCCGACTGTTTTTTCATCAGTTCGGGATATTCGGTCGGTACGTAGATCTCGCGCGTGTGAAGCTTTTCTTCTCCGTTCATATCATTTCTTCTTTCCGTCCGAGAGTTTTTTCTTTTCTTTCTCGGGCAAGCCGAGCGTATCCGCTCTCGCCGAGAGGCGGAGAACGGCCTTCTCGGAAAGCAGATTTTTCTTTTCGAGCGGGCGCAGAACGAGCGAGTCGAAGCGGGCGGAATAATGCGCCGCGACGCCCTTTCCTTTTCCGCCGTTTATCAGTATCTTCAAAACCGTTATCAAATTCGCGGCGGCGGCGAGCAGAACCGCGTTCATCAGAATGCTTGCGAGCAGTTTATACGCGACGAAATGCGTCGTCGTTCTCGACGGGTCGGACGCGAGCAGATTCGGGGACAGGAAGTTCTGTTTCAGCAACTGATCGAGTTTTTCGTTCGTTTTCAGCGCTTCCACATCGAAAGTCTGTTCGAGATATTTGAGGGGAAAGCCGAAATGCATCGGCTCGATCTCCTCGACCGTGAATGTTCCGGGCATCGCGGGCAGCAGACAGAACAAAAGGCACACAAGCAGTCCGAAGACCGCGAATTTCAGGCACTTACGCGCAAGCCGCGCAAAAAGAACGAAAAACGTGCCGATCGCCGCGATGACCGCCGTGTTTATGAAAATATCCGCAACGGCGTTCCCGATGCTCCACTCGGTCTCGAACAGGTCGTAACGCGGCAGGATAAAGGCTTTGTTCACATTTTTATTGAAATCTCCGTCCGTGAGCGCGGTCATTTCGTCATCCGTCCGCGTCTGTTCGGCGAATTTGAGCGGAAAACCGTAACCGACCGTTCTGATCTGCTCCGTCTTTGTGAAAGTATACGGAAGCGTCGGCAGAACGGCGGACAGCCCCGTCACAACGCAGCCGAGAATAAGGAAAACGACAGCGTAAGCGATGACTTTTCCGAGTTTTTTATTCTTCTTTTTTTCCTTTTTCGGGGGATCTTCGGCAACGGTGACTTCCGTCACTTCCGTCACGACGATCTCTTCGTCATTCATTCGTTTTCCTCCGAGGCGGCGAGTTTTTCCGCCCTGTCCGTCGTTATCAGCGCGTCGATCAGTTCGTCAAGATCGCCGTCCATGATCTGCAATATCTTGTAAAGCGTCAGCCCTATTCTGTGATCCGTGACGCGCCCCTGCGGAAAGTTGTAAGTCCTTATACGCTCGGAGCGGTCGCCCGTTCCGACCTGACTTTTTCTGTCCGACGCGATCTTTTCGTTCTGCTCCGCCTGCATCTTTTCGTATATGCGCGAACGCAGTATTTTCAACGCTTTTTCTTTGTTTTTGTATTGGCTTCTCTCGTCCTGACAGTCAACGATCGTGCCTGTCGGAACATGAATTATCCTGATCGCGGACTCCGTCTTGTTCACGTGCTGTCCGCCCGCGCCGCCGGAACGGTGCGTCTCGATTATAAGGTCGTTCGGATTGATCTCGACGTCAACGTCCTCGACCTCGGGAAGCACGGCGACCGTCGCCGTCGAGGTCTGTATCCTGCCCTGCGACTCCGTTTCGGGAACTCTCTGAACGCGGTGGACGCCGCTTTCGAATTTCAGACGGCTGAACGCCCCTTCGCCCTCGACGGAAAATTCGATCTCCTTGATCCCTCCGAGTTCGGTCTCGTTGACGGAAAGGACTTCGGTCTTAAAACCCTTCGACTCGGCGTACATCGTATACATCCTGTAAAGCGAATGCGCGAAAAGCGCCGCCTCTTCTCCGCCCGCGCCGCTGCGTATCTCCATGATAACGTTTCTGTCGTCGTTCGGGTCGCGCGGAAGAAGCAGGATCTTTATTTCCTCTTCAAGTTTCGTTTTCGCTTCTTTCGCCTCGGAAAGCTGTTCCTCCGCCATTTCCTTCAATTCCTCGTCGGGACGCGACGCGAGCAGTTCCTTCGCCTCGTCGATCTCTTCGAGCGCCGTTTTGTAAAGCCCGTATTTTTCGACGACGGGTTCGAGAGACTTTCGCTCTTTCATCAGCGCCGCGAACGCCTCTCTGTCCGAAAAAACGGCGGGATCGGAAAGCTTTTCGTTTATCGCGTCGTAACGCTTCGATATGTTTGTGAGTTTGTCGAGCATTTCATTCTCCGTATTTTATCAATTTTATCAATTGATATTATACCAAATAGTTTTGCCCGTGTAAATATATAATTTCACAAATTTTTATGAAAAAGTCACCTGTCCGCTATTGACAGAAAGCGAAAACGGTGCTATACTTACGGCAAGATACGGGGAAAGGTGAAATTCCTTATCGGCGGTAGTCAGTCCGCGAGCGCGAAAAGCGCATGAATCCACATTACGGATACCGACGGTTACAGTCCGGATGAAAGTATTGACGCTTGCGAAAATTTTTACGTCCCCGCGTATGCAGCGCAGGGACGTTGTTTTTTTGAGTGCGAAGACTTCCGAACCCCGCAAAAAAAATTTGCGAACGGCGTCCGCCGTTCAAACGGAGGTATTTTTTATGAAAAACCAAAAGGTCAGAAACATCACGGTCACAGCCGTTATGTCAGCCGCCGCGACTGTCCTGATGTCCCTGAGTTTCAACGTTTATCCGCTCGCTCCGGAGTTTTTGAAATTCGACTTTTCGGAACTTCCCGCGCTTCTGACGGGCTTTGCGCTCGGTCCCGTTTACGGCGCGGCGGTCTGTCTTGTCAAAAACCTCGTGAATGTGTTCTTTACGACGACGATGGGCGTCGGCGAACTGTCGAACTTCATTCTCGGCTGTATGTTCGTCGTTCCGGCGGCGATCGTGTACCGTCGCAAAAAAACAAAAAAAGCGGCGTTTGCCGGCTCGCTGACCGGCGCGTTTGCGATGGCGGCGTTCAGTTTTGTGACGAACTGGTTCTTCATTTATCCGATCTACGGAAAGGTCATGGGAGGAATGGACAAGATCGTCGCTCTTTACACCGCGATCCTTCCCGGAGTGACCGAACTCTGGCAGGCGCTCCTTATCTTCAATGTTCCGTTCACGTTCATCAAAGGACTTGCGAGCGTGCTGATCTCCATGCTGATCTACAAAAAACTTTCGCCGATACTGAAAGGCAAACAGAGCGGAGTGCAGGCGGGCTGACGCCGAAAAAACGGATATTTCTCCCTTTCGCCTATGCGAGCAGCGCTCCGAGCATAAGTATCCCGAGATTGTCGGAAAAGATCTTCGGGAACTGTTCGAGCGGAAGCGGTGAGACTCCGCGACCGACTTCGATCGTGTAACCGGGCAGATCGAAAGAGTCGATGAACCAGTCCTTGTAGCCCGCGTATCCCGACGCTTCGGGCGTCGTTTCGACCGAGTAACCGCTGACGGCGGAGAACTGCTGTGCGATCTCGTAGCTTCGCTCGGGCTCACGGTCAAGATATTTCCAATAGATTATTTCTCCCTGCGAATGGTACGCGAGTATCAGCCGCGGGGAGACGTCTTTTGTGAACTGCGCCATGGCTCGCGATTCGGGCGCGGAGAGGGGATATTCCCCGACATAATCCCTCGGCGCGGGAGACGTGAAACCCTGCGCGAATTTGATCTCTCTTGCCTGTTCCCAGCCCGCGGGATAGTTCAGGTTCAGGTCCGTTCCGACGATGTTCGCTTTCCAGCCGTCGGGGAAAGGCAGGCCGAAGGTGTTCAGGCTCTCCGCCTGTTCGTATATCCCGCTCCCTGCCGGGATCTGCCCCGTCACGAGATCGACGCCGTCGGGATCGACCATCGGAACGATATACACGGTCGCTTTCTCGAAAACTTCTTTCGGGTCGTATTCACCGAGTTTGCGCTCCGTGACGAGCGCGTGACAGAACATTTCGACAAATTTGACGAGCAGAAGCGATGTTATCCACTCATTCGCGTGGTGCGATGCGTTATATGCGACGACCGTGTCGCCGCGCCCGAACCGAAGCGAGACGAGATCTTTGCCGAGCACGCTTTTCCCGATCGGGGAAAAACGCAGAAACGGGTATCTTTCGGCAAGCGCGGAGAGGACGATCCCCATCACTTCCGACGAAAAACGGATCGTTGTCGGAACGATGAACTCGGAAAACGGGATGAGGATCTTCTGTCCGACGAACAGCGCGTTCGGATCGACGAGATCGTTGGCTGCGAGAAGCATTTTCAGGTTCGTACCGCTTTTCGACGCGATCGAGGAGAGCGTATCTCCCTCTTCGACCGTGTAATAATAATTCCCCGTGAAATACGGCTCAAACGCCTCCCATGTTTTCGGACCGATGATGCCGTCCTCCGAAAGACCGAGCGCGGATTGAAGGTTCGCGACCGCTTCCTCCGTTTCCCTGTCGTAAATGTAATTTACGTCTCCCGAATAAAAACCGAGTCTTTTCAGAACAAATTGAACGTACCCGACAAGAGGCCCCGTGCTTTCGGGATAGAGAGTTCGCAGATCCATAACAGATTTCCTTTCAGCGTGTTATATTTATTTTTTCCGTACATTATATGCGATTTCCTTTTCAAAAAGTTACGATAAATCACAAAAATAATTTTCAAGCGGCTGTTTACAGAATTGAAAATTTATGGTATTATAATGTGTAAGAAAAGTGTGTGCAAGAAAGCGCTGTTATCAGCGAATTTTCTTTATTACGGAATAAAAAAGAGGTCAGGAAGCATGAAAAGATTTTTTACTTCGGAATCCGTGACTGAGGGACATCCCGACAAGATCTGCGACCGCATATCGGACGCCGTTCTCGACGAGATCCTTTCTCACGATCCGAACGCCCGCGTCGCGTGCGAGACCTGCACGACGACGGGAATGGTGCTCGTCATGGGCGAGATCACGACCCATGCCGACTATATCGATATTTCGAGGATCGCCAGACGCGTTCTGCGCGACATAGGTTATACGGACTCCGATTACGGCATCGATTGCGACGCCTGCGCGGTCATGTCCACGATCGACGAGCAGTCGCCCGACATCGCAATGGGCGTCGACCGCGACGGAGCGGGGGATCAGGGCATGGTTTTCGGCTACGCCTGCAATGAGACGGAAACGCTGATGCCCATGCCGATCTATTACGCTCACGAGCTTGCGAAAAAACTCGCGGCGGTCAGAAAGGACGGAACGCTCCCGTACCTCCGTCCCGACGGAAAAACTCAGGTGACGGTCGAATACGACGACGGGAAGCCCGTCCGTGTCGACGCCGTCGTCGTTTCCGCACAGCACGATCCCTCCGTCTCCCAAAAAACGATCGCGCGCGACGTGACCGAAAAAGTCATCGGCGCGGTAATTCCCGCGGAACTGATGGATGAAAACACAAAGTTTTATATCAATCCGACCGGACAGTTCATCGTCGGAGGTCCTCACGGGGACAGCGGGCTGACGGGCAGAAAGATCATCGTCGACACCTACGGCGGCTATGCCTGCCACGGCGGCGGAGCGTTCTCGGGAAAAGACCCCACGAAGGTGGACAGAAGCGCGGCTTACATGGCGCGTTACATCGCGAAGAACATCGTCGCGGCGGGGATCGCGGACAAATGCCAGATCCAGATCGCTTATGCGATCGGTGTCGCCGAACCCGTATCCGTCTGCGTTCAGACGGAAGGTTCCCGCCTCGGATATACGGACGAACAGATCGCGGACGCCGTCCGCAAGGTCTTCGATATGCGTCCGAAGGCGATAATCGAAACGCTCGGTCTGAGAAGACCCGGTTACGAAAAACTTGCGGCGTACGGTCATTTCGGACGCGAGGATCTTTCCGTCGCGTGGGAAAAAACAGATAAAAAAGAAGATATTCTTTCCGCGCTCGGCGCGTAGATCATTCATTCCGACCCCGAAAGTCGGATGTACAGGCAAATACATTGGGTGGGTATTATGAACATAAAAGCTTACGCAAAATTCAACCTGTCGCTCGACGTCAAAGACAGAAGGAGCGACGGATATCATGAAATATCGTCGCTGATGCAGGAGATCTCCGTCTGTGACGACATATCGATCCTCGTCAAGAACGCCAAAAACGGAAACGAGGTCGGCATCAGATGTTCCGATCCCGAAGTTCCGTGCGATGAAAGAAACACTTGCCACAAGGCTGTTTTTGCGTTTTTCTCTTGTTTCGGGATTAAAGATAAGCTCGTAAAAATCACGATAAAGAAGGGCATTCCCGTCCGTTCCGGCCTCGGAGGAGGCTCTTCCGACGCCGCCGCCGTTATCAACGCGCTCAACAAGATCCTCAAGATCGACGCTCCCGCGGATGTCCTCGAAAAAGTCGCGCTCGAAGTCGGCGCGGACGTTCCGTTTTTTATCAGGGGCGGTATGCAGCGCGCGGACGGTATCGGGGAAAAACTGACCCCCGTCACTTGCAATTTCAGACCGTATTTTGTCGTTGCCGTTCCCGATAAGGGCGCGTCGACGGAAGAGGTCTATCGCATATTTGACGGCGCGGAACATCCGCGCACGGACGGCACGAGCAAGATCCTGCACGCGATGTCGTTCGATCTGAACCCTTACGATTTTCTTTCAAATTCGCTGTTCCCCGCCGCCGTCGAGGCGGTTCCCGAGATCGGGGATGCTTTTGAAAAACTTTCCGCGACTTCGACAATGGTCAACATGACGGGAAGCGGTTCCGCGGTATACGCCGTTTACGAGACGTATTCGCAGGCTTTTGAGATCCTGCAGAAATACAAAAAGGAATTCGCGTTCATCTCCGCCTGTGTTTGTGTTGACAGAGAAAAAACGCCGAAACAACAGAACTTATCAAAGTGAAATAATTAAAGACTTACCGGAAAACTCCTCCGCGACCGCGTGGAGGATTTTACCGTTCGGATTTTCGGTGAGCCGCCGCGCAAGCGGCAGAACGGAGTTATAAAATGCATTACATGGGATTGAATGAGATAAGAGAAAAGTATCTCTCGTTCTTTGAAGGAAAGGGACATCTTCGCCTTCCGAGTTTCCCGCTCATTCCGCAGAACGATAAGAGCATTCTGCTCATCAACGCCGGAATGACCCCGATGAAGCCTTACTTCACCGGTCAGGAAAAACCGCCGAGAAACAGGGTCACGACCTGTCAGAAATGTATCAGAACGCCCGACATCGACTGCGTCGGAAAGGACGCGCGCCACGGGACGTTTTTCGAGATGCTCGGAAACTTTTCGTTCGGAGACTATTTTAAGCGCGACGCGATCCGCTGGGCGTGGGAGTTCTGCACCGAGGTCATGGAGATGCCCGTTGACAAACTTTATGTGACGGTATATCTCGAGGACGACGAAGCGTATGATATATGGACGAAGGAAGTGGGCATCGATCCTTCTCACGTTTCCCGCATGGGCAAGGAAGACAACTTCTGGGAACACGGTTCGGGTCCCTGCGGTCCCTGCTCGGAGATATACTTTGACAGAGGCGAGGACAAGGGATGCGGAAGTCCCGATTGCCATGTCGGATGCGACTGCGACAGATACGTTGAGTTCTGGAACGTCGTTTTCTCTCAGTTCAACAACGACGGTCACAACAATTACACGCCGCTCGAAAAGAAAAACATCGACACGGGCATGGGGCTCGAAAGACTTGCCTGCATCATGCAGAACGTTGACAGCCTGTTCGACGTCGACACGATAAAGAACATAACCGCTCGCATATCGGAAATGTCCGCCGTCAAGTACGGTCAGTCGCACGAATCCGACGTGTCTCTGCGCGTTATAACCGACCATATCAGAAGCACGACTTTCATGGTCTGCGACGGAGTGCTTCCGTCCAACGAGGGCAGAGGCTACGTTCTTCGCCGCCTGCTCAGAAGAGCCGCGCGTCACGGACGCCTTCTCGGTATCAAAAAACCGCATTTCCTTGCGGAACTTGCCGAGGTCGTCATTCATGAGAGCGAATCGGCTTATCCCGAACTTCGCGAAAAGGCGGGGTATATAAAGAAAGTTATCGAACAGGAAGAAGACAGATTCGATAAGACGATCGACCAGGGACTTGCGATACTGTCCGAAATGATCGAAAAAACGAAAGCCGGGGGCGGAAAGACGCTCAACGGCGAAGAGACTTTCAAACTTTACGACACCTTCGGTTTCCCGATCGACCTGACAAAGGAGATCGCCGCCGAAAACGGGCTTGAAACGGACGATGAACGGTTCGGCGAGCTGATGGCGGAACAGAAAAAGACCGCGAGAAGCTCCGCGAAGGGCTTTGCCGCTTCCGCGTGGAAGGATAACGAGGCTCTCGCGTCTCTCGAACAGACCGTTTTCACGGGTTACGAAAAACTTGTCGATACGGCGAAGGTAACGGCAATTCTCAAAGACGACGAGGCTGTCGGCGTCGCGGAACAGGGCGACAGGGTCACGGTCGTTCTGGACAAAACTCCGTTCTATGCCGAAAGCGGCGGACAGGTCGGAGATAAGGGCGTCATGAACGCCGGCGAGACTTCGCTGATCGTTCACGGCACGAAAAAGGCGAACGGGATATATCTGCACGAATGCTCCGTTGCATTCGGCTCTCTGACGGTCGGAGACGAAGTCAGGGCGTGCGTCAACAGGAGCGAAAGACTCGCGACGATGAGAAACCATTCGTCCGTACACCTTCTTCAGGCGGCTCTGCGCGAAGTTCTCGGAGATCACGTCACGCAGGCGGGATCTTACGTTGACGATAAGCGCGCGCGTTTCGACTTCACGCATTTCGAGGCGATGACCGCGGAAGAACTGCAAACGGTAGAAAGACTTGTAAACGAATATATACTTTCTCTCACCGGGATCGAAACGCTCGTGCTTCCGATCGAGGAGGCGAAGAAACTCGGCGCGCTCGCGCTCTTCGGCGAAAAGTACGGACAGGTCGTCCGCGTTGTCCGCATGGGCGATATATCGACCGAGTTCTGCGGCGGAACGCACGCGAAAAACACCGCGGAGATCGGACTTTTCAAGATCGTCTCCGAGACGGGTGTCGCGGCGGGAGTCAGACGAATAGAGGCTGTTACGGGGCTGAACGTCCTTGAATATCTGCGCGAAAAGGAAAACATCGTTTCCGGCGTCGCGGCGGTTCTGAAGGCGGGAGAACACGAACTTGTTCACAAAGCGGAAAGCGCCGTTGCCCAGACAAAAGCGCTGGCAAAGGAAGTCGAAGCGCTGAACGGCAAACTCTCTTTCGCAAAACTCGACGGAATAGTTAAAGGCGCGGAGGAGATCGGCGGAAAACTCGTCATGATCGCCCGTGTCGACGCCGCGTCCGATACGCTTCGCTCAATGTGCGACGCTCTGCGCGATAAATACGCGAACGGAGTTGCCCTTCTCGCGGGCGTTTCCGACGGAAAAGTCGCGATCGCGGCGGGAGTCGGAAAAGAAGCCGTTGCGGCGGGCGTTCGTGCGGGAGATCTCGTCAAAGTCGCCGCCGTTATCTGCGGCGGAGGCGGCGGAGGAAGACCCGACAGCGCCACAGCCGGAGGAAAGGACACCTCGAAGATCGAGGATGCCCTGAAAGCGGCGAAGGAAACTCTTAAATAAGATCATATCGGCGGGGGATCTCCGTCGGGGACGTTCCCGAGGCGTTTTTCTCCGCCGAACCCGAAATTTCGGAGGTAATTTTTATGGATTGCATTTTCTGCAAGATCGCCGCGGGTGAGATACCCTCGACGAAGGTTTACGAGGATGACGATGTCCTGGCGTTCCGCGACATAAACCCGCAGGCGCCCGTTCATATCGTTTTCATCCCGAAAAAGCATCTGATGTCGTCGATGAACGATGTCAATGAGGAAAACGCTTATATCGTCGGGAAGATCATGCTTGCGATTAAAGCGACCGCCGAAAAACTCGGGCTTGACGGCGGATACCGTATCATAAACAACTGCGGCAAAGATGCGGGACAGACCGTTCTTCATCTTCATTTTCATCTGCTCGCAGGTGCCGATATGGGCGAAAAACTCGTATAACGTAACGATCGCCGATCGGAGGTCGTCGGAAAGCGAACGGAAGTGTCAGGCAAACGCCGATGTCTTCCGTCCGCTTTGTTTTTTTTCCGCAGGAGCGGGTTTTGCAAAAAAAAGGTTGACAGGGAAGCCTTATTCTGTTAGAATAATATCAGGGAAGTTGAAAGAATATCATACCGTATGCGCCGAAGTATATTCGGCGTTCGAAAGGATCGATCTTCTTGAAACGTTTCTTTGCCTGTGTTCTTATCCTCGCGACATCGTTTTGTCTCGGTTCATGTTTTCGCGAACCGACGGCGACCCCTTCGGCGACAACGGGAGCGCCCGAAATACCGAATATCTCCGCATATCTTCCCGACGCGAAAAGCGCGGTCGAACCGCAGGGACTTTGCGGAGCGTGGGTCTCAACGGTCGCGAACATAGATTTTCCGTCCGCGCCGTCGCTGTCCGCCGAAGAACTGAAAAAAGAGATCGACGGGATCGTCTCAAACGCCGGGGATTACGGTTTGAACGCGCTGTTTTTGCAGGTGCGCCCGTGCGCCGACGCGATATATCCGTCCGGGATCTTTCCGACCAGCGCGTATGTTTGCGGAAAGCAGGGGGGAGAACTTCCGCTCGACGTGCTTGAATACTTCATCGGGGCGGCTCACGCGAAAAATATCGCCGTTCATGCGTGGATCAACCCGTATCGCGTGACCTGTGCGTCCGCATCGGGTTACGGTGAGGAAACGCTTGCTCCGTCAAGCCCCGCCGTGACGCATCCCGAATGGGTCGTCCGCCATTCATGGACCGAAAACGGAACGCGCAAATACGCGCTCTTTTTCGATCCCGCTTTGCCCGAGGTCAGAAAACTGATCTGCGACGGGGTGGAGGAACTCATCGAGAATTACGGTATAGACGGCATTCATTTCGACGATTATTTTTATCCTTACTCGGACGCCGCGTCGTTCGACGACGGCGAGTCTTATGAAAAGTACGGAAACGGTCAGCCGCGCGACGATTGGCGGCGGTCGAACGTGAACGAACTGATAGAGGCGGTTCACGGCGTCTGTTCGGGACGTGTCGTGTTCGGCGTCAGCCCGTGCGGAGTATGGGCGCGAAAGAGCGAGAAAACTCCGCAGGGAACGGAATGCATCGGATATACCGTCTCCGCGTTTTCGGACGTCTGCGCCGATGTGTACGAATGGATCGAAAACGGAAGGGTCGATTATGTCTGCCCGCAACTTTATTGGCAAACGGATCATCCGTCCGCTCCGTTCCGGGTCCTTGCCGACTGGTGGGATTCGGTCTGCTCCGAATACGGAACGGCATTATATATAGGTATAGGCGCTTACCGCGGCGCGGAGGGCGGGGCTTACGCTTCTCCTTCGGAGATAGCCTCGCAGGTCGCCTATGCAAAAGAAAAAAAGAGTTGTAAAGGCGTTGTGTTTTTTTCGTACAGAAGCCTGAAAAACAATTATGCGGATGTCAGAGCGTCCGTAAAGATCGCTTACGAGGATTTCGCGGGAGGTTGAAAATGCTGAAAAAAATATTCGGTCTGACAGTTATTCTTGCCGTTATTTGCGGACTTTCCGCGCCGCTTTTCGCCGAAACGGTTCTCGTCGGAGATATTGACGGCGATTGGGTCGTCAGCAGTTCGGACGCGCGAAAGATCCTTGAATACGCCGAGAGCGGAACGGTTCTTCCCGATCACATCAGAGCCGTTGCGGATATTGACGGAGACGGCGCTGTCACAGCGGAAGACGCGCGGCTTGCGCTTCGGTACGCGCTTGACGGAACGGAGCGTCAGATCGAGGTCGAGATACCCGCAGACAACGATCCGGAGGTCGGATTTATGTGCCTTACCGTCGGAGAGACTTTCGATCTGAAAAATTTCGTTAAATTCCCGGTCTCCGCGTGGAAATCGTCCGATACGGCTGTCGCCGCCGTTGAAAACGGGCAGATAGTCGCGAAAAAATTCGGTTCCTGCGAGATCTCCGCCTCTTCGGGCGGACTGACGTATACTCTCAGTTTGCGCGTCGCCCCCGCCGTTTCGGAAGACGCGCCGATACAGATCATAGACGTTGCGAGCCATCAGGGAAAAATAGATTTTGAAGCCGTCCGCGATTCGGGCGTGACAGCCGTCATTGTCCGTCTCGGCGTCGGCAATTTTGCGAAAAATCCGTCGCAGAAGGATTCGCGGTTCGACGAGAACGTCAGAGCCGCGTACGAAGCGGGTCTCGACGTCGGCGTGTACGTTTATTCCTACGCCGAAAATACCGCCGAAGCGACCGCGGAAGCGATGGCGACGATCGACGCCCTCAAAGATCTCGGCGGAATGATAACGTATCCGGTATTTTTCGATTACGAGGAATATATTCTCGGAAAACAACTCGGAACGGAAGTCGTAACGACTTTCTGCTCCCTGCTCCGCGACGCGGGGTGGTATTCCGCCGTTTACGCGAGCGCGAGCGTGTTCTTTTACAATCTTGACCGCGCGGCGTTGCGCGATTACGATTTCTGGGTCGCGGCATACGGCCCCGACGACGGAACTCCCTATGAGACCGCCGTATCGCGTTTTCTCGGAAAAGGCGAGTACGGGCTCTGGCAATACACCTCAAAAGGCTCGGTGGACGGCATAGCGACCATTGTCGATATGAATTTCTGCTACACGGGTTTTCCGAAAAAGATCATCAACGGCGGATATAACGGGTTCTGTCCCGAAGGGCTTCCCGAACCTCCGTCCGAGGCGCAGGCTTACGCCGCAAGCGTCGCGTCGCTGTATTCCGCGAGCGAACGGCGCTTCGATGCGATCATTCCCGAGCCGCTGATGTACCGTCAGTCGGCCGACGACGAAAAATAATTACGGCGGACGGCGCGGCTTTCGGCGAAAACGGGCTGTCGGACCGTCGTATCATATACAGAGTTTTGAAATATTAAATATGAAAAGAGGTTTTTCAACATGACTCCGGGAGTAATTATCGGTATCGCGGTTGCCGCGATCGTTGTCATCGTAATTCTCGCGAACATCAAGATCGTTCCGCAGGCGGCGGAATACGTCATTGAATTTCTCGGAAAATACAAGACCACATGGTCTGCGGGCGTTCATATCAAGATCCCGTTTTTTGAGAGGATAGCGAAGCGCGTGACGCTCAAAGAGCAGGTCCTCGACTCGCCGCCGCAGCCCGTTATAACCAAAGATAACGTAACGATGCAGATCGACACGGTCATATATTTCTGCATATTTGATGCGAAACTTTACGCTTACGGCGCCGTCAACCCGATCTCCGCGCTCGAAAATCTCGCGGCGACGACCTTGCGTAACATCGTCGGCGAACTCGAACTTGACGGAACGCTGACTTCCAGAGACACGATCAACGGCAAAATGACCGAAATCCTTGACGAGGCGACCGACAAATGGGGTATCAAGGTCAACCGCGTCGAACTGAAAAACATCATACCGCCCACGGAGATCCAGAACGCGATGGAGAAGCAGATGAAGGCGGAACGCGACCGCCGCGAAACGCTGCTTCAGGCGGAAGGACACAAAGCCGCCGCGATCACCAGAGCGGAAGGGGACAAGCAGGCGATGATCCTCGCCGCCGAAGGCGAAAGGGACGCGAGAATTGCCCGCGCGGAAGGCGAAGCGAAAGCGATATACCTGGCAAAGAAAGCCGAAGCGGACGGACTTGCCGCCCTGCGTGAAGCGGGCGCGGACGCCGCAGTTCTCGAACTCAAAAAGTACGAGGCTCTCGTCGCGATGTCGAATGGCAGGGCTTCCAAGATAATCGTTCCGACCGACGCAGTAAACGCGACGAAAGCGAACGTGCTCTTCTCCGAGATAACGGGTCTCGGCGACGTTACGAAGCCCGCTCCCGAGGAAAAGATCCCTACGAAGCCCGATCCGTGCTGTGACTGATCCGACAGCCGCGTCGCGGGTTTTCGGTTTTCCCGAATAAAAAAGACGGTTTATTCCGCCGACGTGTCCGCGTCGGCGGAATTTTGTTGACAAGGCTCTTTTTTTGTGATATATTTATATATATCACTTGATTTTCCGAGGAGATGTTCGGCGGCGCGGAAAGATAGGAAGAATCGGAGCAAAACAACTCGATTCTGTCAGCGCCGAAAAGGTCGTGTATGTGCAGAATGCACTAACCGAATGCTTTGATTTAGTATAAGATTGTTTGAATTGATCGTTGACATTCGCGTGAATATGTTGTATAATCTTAACATCTTAGATCAAAGCATTCATACGAATGTTTCGAGCTGAAAAGAGGTAATAATCATGAAAAAAATCGCAGCAATGCTGCTGGCGGTCGTGATGGCGTTCACATGTCTGTTCGCTTTCGCGGGTTGCGGCAACAATGACACTCAGACCACCACGAAGGGCGGTTCGTCCGACGGAACCGATGTCGGAACGTTCAAACTCGGCGCCATCGGACCTCTTACCGGCGGCGCGGCTATTTACGGTATCGCCGTTATGAACGGCGCGCAGATCGCCGTTGACGAGATCAACGCGAAAGGCGGTATGCAGTTCGAGTTCAAGTCCGCCGACGACGTAGCGGACGGTGAGACCGCCGTTAACGCTTACAACAGCCTTCGCGACTGGGGTATGAAGGTGCTTATAGGTCCCGTTACGACAGGTTCCGCCATCGCGGTTTCCTCTGTCGCTTTTGAAGACAGACTCTTCGCTCTGACTCCGTCCGCGTCCTCGACCGACGTCATCGACGGCAAAGACAACGTATATCAGGTCTGCTTCACCGACCCCAACCAGGGTATCGGCTCCGCGGACTACATAGCCGAAAATATGGCCGGCGCGAAAGTTGCCGTTATTTACAGAAATGACGACGCTTATTCTCAGGGCATCCGCGACACATTTGTCAAAGAAGCCGCCGCGAAGAGCGTTGAAGTCGTTTACGAAGGCACCTTCAACAAAGACACCGCGACCGACTTCTCCGTTCAGCTGACCGCCGCAAAGCAGGCTGAGGCCGACACGCTGTTCCTTCCGATCTACCATGAGCCGGCGGCAGTTATCCTGAAGCAGGCGAAAGACATGGACTATGCTCCGACCTTCTTCGGCGTTGACGGAATGGACGGTATCCTTACTCTTGAAAACTTTGACACTTCTCTTGCCGAAGGCGTTATGCTTCTGACTCCGTTCGCCGCAGACGCCGCCGACGAGTTGACGAAGAATTTCGTAAAGAAGTATAGCGACACTTACGGTCAGATCCCGAACCAGTTCGCTGCCGACGCTTATGACGCCGTTTACGCGATCTATGAGGCTCTTACCAAAGCGGGCTGCACCGCCGACATGAGCGCGGAAGACATCTGTGAAAAACTCGTTGAGACGATGCCCACGATCACCCTTGACGGTCTTACCGGTCAGGGCATGACCTGGGAATCCACCGGCGCTGTTTCCAAAGCTCCGAAAGCGGTTGTTATCAAAGACGGCGTTTACGTTCTTCCCGAAAATCAATAATCAATGCGTGGATAACCCTTCCGACGCCTCAGCGGCGACATTTATCCCCGCGGGCGTACAGGGCTTTATGTAAAAGAGAAATTTCGGCTGTCGCGTGCCTGACCTCCCGCGACAGCCGAAAGGTGTATTTTTTTCTCAATGACGGACAGATGTTCCTTCGTGTACGGAAAACGCCGTACCTTCGGAATTTTCCGCATGCGACGGAACTCATGCCCCGTTTGCTTTTTATTTTTACGCGCGCGTGCGTATGCGTATGTGCGTATATACGGTAACCCAAATCAACCTCATAAGAGAAAAGGAAAAAGAGGTATCGTTTATGGAATTTCTCTCGTACCTGATCAGCGGGATCAGCCTCGGAAGCGTTTATGCCATAATAGCCCTCGGCTACACGATGGTTTACGGCATAGCGAAGATGCTGAACTTCGCTCACGGAGACGTTATCATGGTCGGAGGCTATATCTCCTTCTTCACGTCTTCGTTCATCGTTGAAAGATTCACGTCGCTGCCCGGCTTTGTCGGCGCGATCGTCGCCGTTCTTGCGGCGGTCGCCGTCTGCACCGTGCTCGGCGTTATCATCGAAGGTCTCGCGTACAAGCCGCTGAGAGCCGCCTCGTCGCTCGCGGTCCTCATAACGGCGATCGGCGTTTCGTACCTGCTTCAGAACATGGCGCTCCTTCTCTGGGGCTCCGATCCGAAGTCCTACTCGTCCATCATCTCGGGCACTCTGAAACTGTTCGACGGCAAACTCTCGATCTCCTACGTCGCGATGCTGACCGTTCTTTGCTGTATCGTCATTATGATCGCGCTGACGCTGTTCACCTCAAAGAGCAAGCTCGGAAAAGCGATGCGCGCCTGCTCCGAGGATAAGGGCGCGGCGCAACTGATGGGAATAAACGTCAACAGAACGATCTCCCTGACCTTCGCCATCGGTTCGGCGCTTGCCGCCGTCGCGGGCGTTCTGCTCTGCTCGTCCTATCCGACCCTGACCCCGACGACCGGCTCCATGCCCGGTATCAAGGCGTTCACCGCCGCCGTTTTCGGAGGCATAGGCTCCATCCCCGGCGCATTCCTCGGAGGACTCCTTCTCGGCGTCATCGAGTCGTTTGCGAAAGCGTATATCTCAACGCAGCTTTCCAACTCGATAGTTTTCGCCGTTCTCATCGTCGTGCTTCTCGTCCGTCCTGCGGGACTTCTCGGCAAGTACGTCCAGGAAAAGGTTTAAGGAGGGCGCCATGGGATCGAAAAAACTTAAACTCAAGAAATCAAGCGTATACGATTACGCGACATATCTTCTCGTCATCGTTGTTTTTGTTATCGTAACGGCTCTTAATTCCGCGGGAGCGCTTTCCCGTTCGCAGCAGGGCTGGCTCGTTCCCGCCTGCTGTTACATCGTCATGGCGATCTCGCTGAACCTGACCGTCGGTATCATGGGCGAACTTTCGCTCGGGCACGCGGGCTTCATGAGCATCGGCGCGTTCTCCGGCGCGATCGTTTCGACGTCACTCGCCGACGCCGTTCCCGACAAGTGGCTCCGTCTGCTTCTCGCGATCGTTATCGGCGCGATACTCGCCGGAATTGCGGGACTCCTGATCGGCATTCCCGTTCTGCGTCTCCGCGGCGACTATCTGGCGATCGTCACGCTGGCTTTCGGAGAGATCATAAAGGATCTCATAAACAGCTTGATCGTCGGCGTTGACTCGAACGGACTTCATATCATTTTCAATGTTACCGGAAGTAAAAATGTCAGCGACCTCGGACTCCTGGAGGGCGGAAAGGCGATCATAAAAGGCGCGCAGGGCACGAGCGGCGTTCAGCGCATCGCGACCTTCACGGCGGGCTTCATCCTCATCATGGTCGCGCTGATAATCGTTCTCAACCTCGTCCGCAGCCGCACCGGACGCGCGATAATCGCAGTCAGGGACAACCGTATCGCCGCCGAAGCGTGCGGTATCAACGTCATGAAATACAAGATGATCGCTTTCACCGTTTCCGCCGCAATAGCGGGCGCGGCGGGCGCTCTTTACGGACTTAACTATTCGGGCATAAGCGCGGCGAAGTTCGACTTCAACACGTCGATCCTGATCCTTGTCTTCGTCGTTCTCGGCGGACTCGGAAATATGCTCGGATCGGTCATCGCGGCGACCGTGCTTTACCTCCTTCCCGAAGTTCTGCGCGGCTTCTCCGATTACCGTATGCTGATATACGCCGTAATTCTGATCGTTATGATGATCGCAAAGAACAACTCTCAGGTGAAAGACCTTCTGAGAAAAGCCGTTTCGCCCGTGACAAACCTCATAAAACGCGCTTTCGGAAAGAAGAGCGGGGAGAAAGGAGAGACGCAGAATGGATAAGTTTCAGAAAGGCAAAATGGTTCCCGTTCCGTCTCATTCGATAATTCCCGAACGCGACGTGAACGAAACTCCGGCGCTCGAATGCCGCCACCTCGGAATAGATTTCGGCGGACTTCACGCCGTTGACGATTTCAACTTCACGATCGGAAAGACCGAGATCGCCGGTCTTATCGGCCCCAACGGTGCGGGCAAGACGACTGTTTTCAATCTGCTCACAAAGGTTTATCAGCCCACGCGCGGCGTTATCATGATAAACGGCGAGGACACCGCCGGCAAAACCACGCCGCAGATAAGCAAGATGGGCGTTGCGAGAACCTTCCAGAATATCCGTCTTTTCTCGAATATGACCGTTGAGGACAACGTCAAGGTCGGGCTTCACAACCAAATGAAATACAGCGCCGCTTCGGGAGTTCTGAGACTTCCCGCGTTCTGGAAAAAGGAGAAGCAGGCGCACGAAAAGGCGATGGAGCTTCTTTCCATTTTCGGCATGGACAACATGCACAACTGGAAAGCCGGCTCGCTTCCTTACGGCGCTCAGCGCAGACTTGAGATCGTCCGCGCTCTCGCCACAAATCCGAGCCTTCTGCTCCTCGACGAACCTGCCGCGGGCATGAACCCCGCCGAGACCGCCGAACTGATGGAAAACATCGTCCGTATCAGGGACGAGTTCAAGATCGCCGTCCTGCTGATCGAGCACGACATGAAGCTCGTCATGGGTATCTGCGAGGGTATCTGCGTGCTGAACTTCGGAAAGATCATCGCGAAGGGAACTGCCGAGCAGATCCAGTCCGACCCCGTTGTTATCGAGGCGTATCTCGGGAACAGAAAGGAGAACTGATTTATGGCGGATATAATGCTGAAAGTTGACAATATCAATGTTTATTACGGCAGCATACACGCGATCAAGGACATCTCCTTTGAGGTATGCCGCGGTCAGATAGTTACTCTTATCGGCGCGAACGGAGCGGGCAAGAGCACGACGCTTCAAACCGTTTCGGGACTGCTTCATTCAAAGACGGGTTCGATCGAGTTTCTCGGAAAGAGCCTCGCGGGCGTCGCTCCGCACAGGATCGTCGAACACGGGCTTGCCCATGTTCCCGAGGGAAGACGCGTTTTCCTTCAGATGAGCGTTGAGGAAAACCTCGAAATGGGAGCCTACACGCGGCCGCGCTCCGAGATCTCGGACAGCATAGCCGATGTTTATTCGCGCTTTCCGCGCCTTAAAGAGCGTCGGAAGCAGATCGCGGGCACTTTGTCCGGCGGCGAACAGCAGATGCTTGCCATGGGGCGCGCGCTGATGTCGAAGCCGCAGTTGCTGATGCTCGACGAGCCTTCGATGGGTCTTTCGCCGATACTCGTCGATCAGATCTTCGATATAATCAAAGAACTTCACCGCGCGGGAACCACGATCCTGCTCGTTGAGCAGAACGCGCAGATGGCGCTTTCGATCGCCGACAGGGCTTACGTTCTCGAAAGCGGAAAGATCGTTCTTTCCGGAAGCGGCGAGGAACTTCTTGAAAGCGAACAGGTCAAGAAAGCGTATCTCGGCGGCTGACGGAAACGAAGCCTTCAAACGCCGTTATACCGAAACACAAACAAAACCGAGGTTGAGTTTGCACGAACTCAATCTCGGTGTTTTGCTTATTTTTGACAAAAAACGCTTTTCAAGGTTGACAAAGAATTTTCTTTGTGATAAAATATTATAGAACGAAGAAAGTCAATGGGGATTTTCTGAAATTTGCGACCGTCGGGGCGGAAACGTCTGTCCGACGGGCGTTCAGGTGTCATTTATTCTTCGGGGGAGAGCCGTTTCCGTTTTTGCGGATGTTCGGTTTTCCCTTATGTTGGCTTTCGGGAAAAAATATATGTTTTTTGAAAGGTAGATTGCCGACATGAAAAATCCTTACGAAAATATGCTGAGCGTTCTTGAGGACGCCGCGACAATGATGGGTCTCTCCCCCGACGAATACGTAATGCTCAAATATCCCGAGCGCGAATTGAAAGTTTCCGTTCCCGTTGAAATGGACGACGGACATATCGAGGTCTTTGAGGGTTACCGTGTTCAACATTCCTCTGCCAGAGGACCTTACAAGGGCGGTATCCGCTATCATCAGGACACCGACATCAATGAAGTCAAAGCGCTTGCCGCTTGGATGAGTTTCAAATGCGCCGTTGCGGGGATTCCTTACGGCGGAGGAAAAGGCGGCATAACCGTCGATCCGAGAAAACTCTCGAAGGGCGAACTTGAAAGACTGACAAGAAAATTCACCGAGAAGATCGCTCCGCTCATCGGCCCCGAGAAGGACATACCCGCACCCGACGTGAACACGAACGGCGAGATCATGGGCTGGGTGATGGACGAATATTCAAAACTTCAGGGCAAGCAGTGCCCCGGCGTCGTGACGGGCAAGCCGATCGAGATCGGCGGCTCTCTCGGCAGAACTCCCGCGACAGCCAACGGCGTCGTTATGACCGTTGAAAACGCGCTCGCGTACCTCGGAAAAGAGGGGACCGAGAACCGCATCGCCGTTCAGGGACTCGGAAATGTCGGCGGACTGACCGCGCAGATACTGTATAACAAAGGCTACCGCGTTGTCTGCGTCAGCGACGTATACGGCTGTGTTTATGACGAAAACGGGCTTAACATAACCGAGATCAGGGATTACATCGGATCGGGCAAAAAACTCAGCAGTTACAAGGGCGCGAAGCAGATGCCCCGCGAGTCCGTTCTGACTTGCGACTGCGACGTTCTGATCCCCTGCGCTCTCGAAAATCAGATAACCGAGAAAAACGCGGCGGACATAAAGGCTTTCCTTATCGTTGAAGGCGCGAACGGCCCGACGACTTACGAGGCCGACAAGATCCTCGAAAGCCGCGGTATCCCCGTTGTTCCCGACATACTCGCCAACGGCGGCGGCGTTGTCGTTTCCTATTTTGAATGGGTTCAGAACCTTTCGAACTTCTATTGGACGGAAGAGGATGTCAACGAAAAGCTTGCGGGCAGAATGAACGCTTCGTTTGAAGCCGTTACGAAGGCGAAGGAGAAGTATTCGACGTCTTTCCGCAACGCGGCGTACGCTGTCGCGATCGGCAGGATCGTCGAAGCGTCCAAGATCCGCAAACCGTGGAACTGATCGTCGCCTCGGAATGCATAAAGCGCATTTCCTGTTTTTCAATGCTCCGTAATAACGAAAAATCCCCGCAGAGAGCAATTCTCTGCGGGTTTTCGCGTCTCGGGAGCGTTGCGCGAGCCCGTTTCCCGACCGTTTGCGGAAAAAAGAGCGGACGATCACACGGAGCGTCGTGATTGGAGAGAATCTTTATCTTTCCGCGAAAGACCTTTCCCGCAAAGCCTTTCCGTCAGGAAACGGGGAAAATTTCATAAAAAAAGACCGCGTTTCCTTTCGGAAGCGCGGAAAATATTTTCTTTCAGACCCTGACCGCCTGCAATTTGACCCTTCTGAGAGAAACGCCGTTGTAGGATATTCTCTCGAAAGCGGCGTTTTCCGCGTCGAGCCACAGCGAGTCCTTCGCGTATGAGAGCCTGCGGACGAGCAATTCGTCTCCGATGGCGACAAGCGACACCGAACCGACCTCCCCGAGTTTTTTTGTTTCTCTGAAAAGGATGTATTCTCCATCTTTTATCAGCGGTTCCATCGAATTGTCGGGCATACGGAACCAGAAAAACTTCTCCGCTCCCTCTTCTCCGAGTTCCGTCTCCTTTTCGGACGACGGTTCTCCGTCCAGATATTCGTCAGCCGTGTCATATACGGGAATAAGCATATTTTTATACCTCCGTGACTTTTTCTACCGCACATTGTAGCACATCCGAATCCGTAATTCAATGAAGATTTTTCAAAAAATTTATTTGCCCGCTTTTTCCTGTCGTTTGCGTCTTGATTTTTATATAAATATATGCTAAAATAAAATGAAATATTGTAACAATTGCGGATCACGGCGTCGGACGCGCCGCCGCGCGATCCGTTTTTTATATCTTACAGGAAAGATCGAAAGTATGAAACTCATTCTCGCCTCGGGATCTCCGAGAAGAAAAGAATTGCTGACCCGCGCGGGGGCAACATTCGAGGTCTGTGTCTCCGATGTTGACGAAAGCGGCGTTCTCGGAACTCCGCAGGAAGTTGTCGCGGCGCTTTCTCGAATGAAAGCGGAAGCCGTTTTTGCGACCCACGCGGATGATTGCGTGCTTGCGGCGGACACCGTCGTTGCCCTCGACGGGGAGATCTTCGGAAAACCGAAGGACGAAGAGGACGCGATGCGGATGCTCGGCGCGCTCGTCGGAAGAAAGCATTATGTTTACACCGGCGTATGCGTTATTTACGCGAAGGACGGCAGTCCCGTGTACGAGGCCGAGGTCGTCGGAACGGAAGTGTTTTTCAGGGACGCGGGCGAGGACGAGTTGAGAGCCTATGTCGGAACGGGCGAGCCGATGGGAAAAGCCGGCGCTTACGCCATACAGGGCAAAGGCGGGAATTTTGTCGAAAAGATCAACGGTGACCGGTCGAATGTAATCGGTCTGCCGGTTTGTACGGTCATCAGGATGCTTGAAAAAGCAGGAATCGGAGTTCGGTGATATGCTGTTCAGTTTCAGTTTGTTTCACAAAACGACGCTCGGAATATCTCTCGGGTCGTCAAATACATATATCGCCCGTCACGGAAAGGGCGTCGTTCTCGGCGAACCGTCGGTTATCGCAACGGATATTTATAACGAAAAGGTCGTTGCGATCGGCGATAAGGCGAAGAAAATGATCGGACGCGCGCCCGAGACGATCAGCGTTGACCGTCCGATAAAGAACGGAATAATTTCGGACTTCGACAAGACGGTCGCGATGCTCTGCCAATACGTTTCGCGCGTTGTCCGGAACCGCATCGGGATAACTTCGGCGATAGTCGTTCCCGCGGCGGCGTCGAGCGTTGAAAGGCGTTCGATGCGGGACATCGCGAAAGCGGCATACGGCAGAAAAGTCGTTCTCGTTGACGCTCCGATCGCGGCGGCTCTCGGCTGCGGACTCGACGTTTTCAGCGGCAGAGGTCACATCATCGTCGATATAGGCGGCGGCAGAACGGACATCAGCGTCGTTTCTATGGGCGGGATTATGCTTGCGCGGTCAATCCCCGAATGCAGCGGCACGTTCGACAGGGATATAATCAATTTTGTCAGAAAGAATTACAACATTCTGATCGGCGAAGGAACGGCGGAGGAAGTCAAGAAAAAACTCGGCTGTGCGTCGGACGTCAAAACGATGGAACTGATGACGCTGAACGGAAGACATCTGATAACGGGTCTTCCCGAAAACTTCGTGCTTTCAAGCGAGGACGTTCATCAGGCGATCTCGGATTCCGTCCGCGCGATCGTTGACGCGATAATGACCGTTCTCGGAAAGATACCGCCGGAAATAGCCTCCGACCTCATCCGCTCGAAGATACATCTTGTCGGCGGCGGCTCGCTGATGAAGGGCTGGACGGAACTGATTTACAGGGAAACCGGCATGGAAGCCGTTGTTGAGGACAATCCTCTCGAAGCGACGGCTGTCGGAGCAATGAGAGCCGTTCCGATGGCGAAGAAACTTCGCAATTACGAAAATTCGACGCTCGGAAATTAAGGGAGAAATCGCTTTGAACAGAAATTTTTTCAAAAACAAACTGTTTATAATTCTTGTTTTTGTCGGGATATATCTTTTCGGCTTCATTCTCAGCGCACTGCTCGGAAGCGCGAAAATGCCGCATGAGCAGTTCGTCGGCTTTGTCATGACGCCGTTCAACACCGCGGGAACGGCTGTCAAGAACTTTTTCTCCGATCTTTTTTCCGCGCCTTTCCGATACGACGATCTCGAAAAAGAGAATGAAGAACTCCGTTCCCGGCTGGCTCAGGCGCGCGCCGAGGCGGACGAGAACGCATATCTCAAAATCGAAAACGAAAATCTGAAAAAACTGCTCGGAATGACCGACCCGGAACAGACATTTTCTTATGCTTACGCCGACGTTGTCGCACGCGGCTCGGACGGTTGGAGCGACACGCTTCATCTGAATGCGGGTACATCCGACGGCGTCAAGGAGGGAGACATCGTCGTTTCCTGCGACGGGCTTGTCGGAACGGTCTCGTCGGCAGGACCGAACTGGTCGAAAGTGAAAACGCTTTTTGACACGGGTTTGAGTGTCGGCGTCATGGTCTCGACGACCCATGACTGCGGTATTCTGACCGCGTCCGCCGAACTTCGTTCCGAGGGCACGGCGAAACTCGCGTATATCGACAAGAACAGCGTTCTCGGAAGGGGAGACAGGCTCGTGACCTCCGGTCTGGGCGGCGTTTTCCCGAAAAATATTCCCGTGGGAACGGTTTCGGACGTCGTCCGCAGTGACGACGGAACGGTGTGGGCGAAGGTCACGCCTTACACGGATATATCTTCCGTTGACCGCGTTTACATCATAACGGAAGTCAGGGACGGAGCAGAGTGATGAAGATCCGCGTTTTGCTTTACAGTCTGTTTATGACTTTGCTTTATATCATTTCGTACATAATAGCGCCGCTTCGCTGGGGCGGCGTCAGCCCGTCGTATCTTTTTTGCGCCGTTGTCGCGACAGCCCTGTTTGAAAACGAGTATTTCGGTGCGATATACGGGCTCATATTCGGCTTGCTCGCCGATCTTTGCGGAAGCGGTGTTTTCGGCGTGAACACACTGCTGTTCGCGTTTGCGGGTTACACCGTCGGGTGGCTTGCCGAAAACAGGATCGGAGCAAATCTGCTCTCATGCGAACTCATTTGCGTTATATCCGTTTTTTGCCGCGACACGCTCCGCGCGATCCTTGACTCGGTCGTTCACGGCGCGGGATTTTTCCCCGTTCTGCTCAGAACCGTGCTTCCGTCAGTCCTGCTGACGGCGCTTGTCGCTCCCGTTATATATCTTGTCGTCAAACTCATCGGCACGAACCGAAAATGGAGAAAATACAATGAAAAAATACGGTAAAAGGCTCGTCGCCGTTATCGTTGCGTTCGTCCTTATCGCGGCGGTCTTCGTCGCCCGTCTCGTCAGCCTTCAACTTGTGAACGGCGAGTCGTATTACAAAAGTTCGTCGAACAGCGTCGTTTCCGGAACCATCGTCAAGGCGGCGCGCGGAGATATACTCGACCGCAACTGTGAACCTCTCGTGCAGAGCGTCTCGTCCGTTTCGGTCGTTATCAACAGACAGAAGACCTCGGATCTGAACGCGACGATAGACGCGCTGATCGGCTTTTTTGAAATTTGCGGGGACGATTATACGAACACGTTCCCGATCGAATATTCAAACGGTGTTTTTGCGTTTACCGCCTCGTATCTTCAATCGAAGAGCGCGCCCGAGTCTTTCGGCAGGTATCTCGATTCAAAAAAGGTCGGCAGAAGCGACGACCCGCTTTCGATAATGACAGGTCTTTTTGAGGCTTATTCTCTCACCGACCGCGATCCCGCGCGGGCGACGCGCATCGTCGGCGTCCGTTACGAGATCGAAACTCACGGAAGCGGCTCCGAGTATACGTTCGCGGAGGACGTCGATATAAAGACCTCGACGATGATCGAGGAGAACAGATCGTCGCTTTCGGGCGTGACCCTCGTTCAGTCCTCGACGCGCGAATATGAATTTCCCGGCATCGCTTCGCACATTCTCGGAACTGTCGGAAGGATCAGCGCGGAGGAATACGAAACGCTGTCGGAAAAGGGTTATATGCTCGACGATATCGTCGGCAAGGACGGCATCGAACGGGTCTGCGAGGACTATCTTCGCGGCACGAACGGCTACCGCTACACGATCAACGACGATTCGGGGACGGTCGTTTCCGATATAGGCGATCTTGCCTCGGAGGAGGGCTATGCCTCGGTCGATGCGAAATCCGGCTTCGACGTGATCCTGACGATCGATTCAAAAATGCAGGTTCTTGCCGAAACGGGACTTGAAGAACTTCTGCTTTCCTGCCGCGAACTGAACGGCGAAAACTCGGCGTCCGCCGCCGCCGCCGTTTTTATGGACCCGAATTCCGGCGAGATACTTGCGATGGTGAGCAATCCGACATTCAATATCAAGACTTACAACGCCGATTACGAACTGCTTGCGGCGAACGAGAACAAGCCGCTGATAAACCGCGCCATATCCGGACTTTACGCTCCCGGCTCGACCTATAAGATGGTGACCGCCGTCGCGGGGCTCGAAGAGGGTATAATATCAAGATATTCGACCCGTTTTTGCGAGGGAATGTATAAATTTTACGACGACTATCAGCCGTCCTGTTTCCGCAGTATCAGCCACGGGGAGGTCAATGTCGTAACGGCTTTGAAACAGAGTTGCAACATCTTCTTCTTCGATGTCGGGCGTCTTGTCGGAATAGACACTCTCAACTCATATTCCGAAAAACTCGGTTTCGGCAAAAAGACGGGTATAGAACTTCCCGGCGAGATGAAAGGCATCGTCGCAGGCAGAAATTACCGCGAAAGCGTCGGAAAAACGTGGGAGGCCGGCGAAACGCTCCTTGCCGCGATCGGTCAGTCGGACAACGCCGCGACGCCGTTGCAACTCGTCAATTACGTTGCAACGATAGGCAACGGGGGAAAGTTTTATTCCCCGCATATAATCAAATCCATCCGCGACGCGGAAAAGAACGAGACCGTTTACGAATCCTCCGACGAGTATACCGACCTCGGTTTTGACGCTTCGACGCTCGACGCGATCGTCGAGGGAATGGTCGAGGTCTCAAAAACGGGCGGTTCGGCGGGTTCGGGCTTTGCCGATTACGATCTGACAACGATCGCCGTCAAAACGGGAACAGCCGAGGTCGACGGAAAAAAAGCGACGTCGCTTCTCGTCGGTTTTGCTCCCGCGGAAGATCCGCAGATCGCGTTCGTTCTCGTTGTTGAGAACGCCGGAACGGGAACAATTCCGCTCAACGCGAAGTATATAACGCAGATGATGAAATACTGGTTTTCGGACAGGGATAAGTTCGACGAAGTCCGCTGAACGGGCGTGTCGGACGCTCCGCGTTTTGAATATTTTATAAATTTTACGGTTCCTGTATTGCAAAACGCTTATTTATATTATATAATAACTTAGCAAAATAACTGAAAGGAAAGGTCTCCGATGGGAAAAATCTTTCTGTTCGTTTCGGGCAAAGGCGGCGCGGGAAAAACGACCGTGTGCGTCAATCTCGCCGTAAAACTCGCCGAAACGAAAAAGCGCGTGCTCGTCATCGACGCGGATATATGGCTCAGAAACGCCGATATTCTGCTCGGTCTTCAAAACGACGCCGTGCTTGATGTCGGAGACGTGTTCGCGGGCGACTGCACGTTTGAAAAAGCCGTTATCGGGCATCCGACCGTCGGAAACATCGATTTTCTCGCGGCTCCCGCGCGGCTTCGCGTTCCCGCCGAACGGATGTTCGGATTTATATCCGATCTCGCCGACCGTCAGGCCGCCTTTTACGATTTTGTTCTTGTTGACTGCCCGGCGGGGACGAGCGTCTGCGAAAGCGCTCTCGCCGCGAGAAAGCACGCCGCGATCGTCGTTTCGACAAGCGATCTGACCTCTTTGCGCGATGCGGAACGGACGGCGGGACTGCTGAAAAAACACGGTTGCCGCGACGTCCGCCTCATAATCAACAAGGTCGACGCGGCTCTGATACGGAAAAGGCTCGCCCCGAACATCGACGAGATCATCGACAGCATATCCGTGCGGCTGATCGGAGTTGTCCCGGAGGATAAACTCATCCCGGCGTATACCTATGTCGGAAAATTCGCCTGTTCGAGCGGTTCTCCGAAGGTCAGACAGGCTTTTTCCAATATCGCCTGCCGACTGACCGGCGGCGGAGTTCCGCTGATAAAACTCGGATGAGGCGACGCTTTTGACCGTCCCGAACGGAAAAGCCTTTTAACGGTTTTTTAATTGAAATATAACGAAACGGCGGAATGCGTTTTGCGGAGCCGCCGAAAAGAACGGAGGAAAATATATGAACATTGCGATCATTGCGGACGACAAGAGAAAAGAACTTATGGTGCAATTCTGCATCGCCTATTGCGGGATTTTGTCAAAGCACCGTCTGTGCGCGACAGCGACGACGGGCAAGCTCGTTGCGGACGTGACGGGCCTGGAGATCGCACGCCTGATGAGCGGCGAGCGCGGAGGAATGCAGCAGCTCGCGAACAAGATCGCTTACGACGAGATAGATATGGTTCTGTTCTTCCGTGACCCGATGGCTCAGAAAGAAAACGCGAGGGACGATCTTAACCTGCTTCGCCTTTGCGATATGCACAACATCCCGCTTGCGACGAACATTGCGACGGGCGAGATCCTTGTCCGCGCTCTGACGACCGATGCTCTCGACTGGCGCGATCCCCACGGCTCGGCTTCGGACGAGTATTGAGAGCGAAACAGTTAAACGGAAAGAGGAAAAATTTATATGGCTTCTTCGATAGAAGCGGTCCGCGGAACGAAGGACGTTCTTCCGCAGGACTCGTACAAATGGAGATTTGTCGAGCGGACGGCGCAGAGCGTTGCCGCCCGGTTCGGCTTTCGGGAGGTGCGCTTCCCGACTTTTGAAAAGACGGAACTTTTTGTCCGCGGCGTCGGAGACACGACCGACGTCGTTCAGAAGGAGATGTACACGTTCGTCACGAAAGGGGAGGATTCGATAACCCTCCGCCCCGAAGGAACTGCGAGCGTTGCGCGTCTTTGCCTTCAAAACGGACTTTTCGCGGGACTTATGCCGCTGAAACTGTATTATATCATCTCGTGTTTCCGCTACGAGAAACCGCAGGCGGGCAGATACAGGGAGTTTCACCAGTTCGGCGTTGAACTTTACGGAACGCAGTCGCCCTCGTCGGACGCGGAGGTGATCGCCCTCGCGGACACGCTCATAAAGAGCCTCGGCATAAAGGGCGTCAGGCTGAAAATAAACTCGATCGGGTGTCCCGAATGCCGCAAGAATTATCACGCCGCGCTGAAAGCGTATTTTGAGAACGCGCGCGACTCGCTGTGCGACACCTGCCGCGACAGGCTCGAAAGAAATCCGATGAGGATACTTGACTGCAAAGACCCCGACTGCGCGAAGATCGCGAAGGGCGCGCCGAGAGTGACCGAATTCCTCTGCGAAGAGTGTTCCGATCACTTCGGAAAATTGCAGGAAACGCTCGGCAGTTTCGGTATCGGTTACGAGATCGACACGTCCATTGTCCGCGGTCTTGACTATTACACAAAGACCGTTTTTGAATTTGTCGATTCCGAAACGGGTTTGACCGTTCTCGGCGGAGGTCGCTATGACGGACTTGTAACCGACCTCGACCCCTCGAAACAGGTCTGCGGGCTCGGTTTTGCGACGGGACTTGAAAGACTTATTCTCGTCATGGAAAAACAGGGCTGCGATTTCGGAAAAGAAGATACCTGCCGCGTCTATATCGCCAACATCGGAGAGAACGGCGCGAAAAAGGCGGCGGCGCTGGTCTACGCGCTCCGTTCCGCGGGGATCTCCGCCGAATCGGACATCTCGTCCCGTTCGCTGAAAGCGCAGATGAAATACGCCGACAAGATCGGCGCGGAATACACGCTTGTGCTCGGCGACAACGAGGTCGAAAGCGGCAGAGCCGTTCTGAAAAGAATGTCGGACGGCGAAAAAAGGGAGATCGCGCTCGACGCGCTCGTTTCCGAACTCGGCTGAAAAGTGCCGCAATATTTCCTACGTTCGGACATAGAACCGACAGAAAATTTGTAAAAACGACGATTATAATTAAAAAGAGGCTACGAATATGGAATTTGAAAAGATCGAACACCGACGCACCGGTTACTGTGCGACGTTCCGCGCCGACAGCATCGGAAAGACGGTCACGGTTCACGGCTGGGTTCAGCGCAGACGCGCTCTCGGAGGACTTATCTTCGTCAATCTGCGCGACCGATCGGGTATAATTCAGGTCAGTTTTGAAGAGACATCGGACAAGGCGCTTTTCGACAAGGCTTACACGCTCCGCTCCGAGGACTGCGTTTCCGTCACCGGAGTTATACGAAGCAGAGGCGAAAACGCGATAAGAAAAGATCTTCCGACCGGAGAGATCGAGATCGTTGCGACGGAACTGCGCATACTTTCCAAATCCGAGACGCCTCCGTTCGAGATCGTTGAAAATTCCAACGTCAAAGAGGAACTGAGACTCAAATACAGATACCTTGACCTGCGCAGACCCGATATGCAAGCTCCGATAATGCTCCGCGCGAAACTTTGCCGCCTCGCGAGAGAGTATTACGCCGATAACGATTTCATAGAGATCGAAACTCCGAACCTGATCCGCTCGACGCCCGAGGGCGCGCGCGACTATCTTGTTCCGAGCCGTATCCATCCGGGTCACTTCTATGCGCTTCCGCAGTCTCCGCAGCTTTACAAGCAGCTGCTCATGGTCGCGGGCTTTGACAGATATATGCAGATCGCGAAATGTTTCAGGGACGAAGACCTGCGCGCGGACAGACAGCCCGAATTCACGCAGATCGACCTTGAAATGTCGTTCGTTGACGTGGACGACGTCATCGAGGCGAACGAAGGCTTTATCCAAAAGGCGTTCAAAGAGATCCTCGGCGTCGATATAAAACTTCCGCTTCCGAGAATGACTTACGCGGAGGCGATGGAGCGTTTCGGCTCGGATAAACCCGACCTGCGCTTCGGCTACGAACTGAAAAATATTTCCGACACGGTCAAAGACTTCGGTTTCAAGGTCTTTGCCGACACCGTTGCCGGCGGCGGCTCGGTTCGCGCGATCGTCGTCGAGGACAGCGCGGCGACGTTCGGAAGGAGAGACATAGACTCTTTGACGGAGTTCGTCAAGACCTACCGCGCGAAGGGGCTTGCGTGGATCAAAATGGGAGAGACGGTTTCGTCCTCGTTCCTGAAATTCCTTTCGGACGGGGAAAAGGACGCGCTTATCTCCGCTCTCGGTCTGAAAGACGGCGACTGCGCGTTCATCGTCGCGGATAAAGATCAGGTGACTTTCGACGCACTCGGAGCGCTGCGCTGCGAGATTGCGAAAAGGCTTGACAAGATCCCTCACGATCCCGCGCATCCGGAAGATATGTACAAGCTGCTTTGGGTCACGGAGTTCCCGCTGCTCGAATACAGCGAGGAGGAGCAGAGATACGTCGCGAAGCACCATCCGTTCACCTCGCCGATGTTCGAAGACCTCGATCTGCTTGACACCGATCCCGGAAAAGTCCGCGCGAAGGCTTACGACATCGTTATCAACGGCATGGAGGCGGGCGGCGGCTCGATCAGAATTTACAACTCCGAACTTCAAACGAAGATGTTCGAGATTCTCGGCTTTTCGGAGGAGAGAGCGAACGCCCAGTTCGGTTTCCTCATCAACGCTTTCAAATACGGCGTTCCCCCTCACGGCGGCATGGCTTACGGGCTTGACCGCCTCGTGATGATCCTTTCGGGCAGAGAAAACATACGCGACGTTATCGCCTTCCCGAAGGTTCAGAACGCGTCCGAGATCATGACGAAGAGCCCCGGAACGGTTTCCGAGGAACAGCTCAAAGAACTTTCGATCGCCGTGACCGCGGTCGAGAAGGAAGAAGAATAAAACAAACGGGAAATATCCCTTTGAAGAGGGCGCGACGGAAAGCCCGCCGCGCCCGCACTGTTTTTTATGTCGGGAGAAAAAGATGATAACAGTTAAAGGGCTTACGAAACGCTACGGCTCGAAAACCGTCGTCAACGACGTGTCTTTTACAATCGAAAAGGGTGAGGTCGTCGGGTTTTTGGGACCGAACGGCGCGGGAAAAACGACGACGCTGAATATGATAACGGGTTATACCTCGTTTTCTTCCGGCTCGGTCTCCGTCTGCGGTCATGACATTCTCGAAGAACCGGCAAAGGCGAAGCGGAGCATAGGCTATCTGCCCGAATTTCCTCCGCTCTATCCCGAAATGACGGTCGGTGAGTATCTGGACTTTGTTTTCGACCTGAAAAAATGCAAACTCGACCGCGACGCTCATCTCGCTCAGGTTCTGTCCGCGACGAAACTCGAAGGCGTCGAAAAACGCCTTATCCGCAACCTTTCAAAGGGCTTCCGTCAGCGTGTCGGACTTGCACAGGCGCTCATCGGCAATCCCGAAATACTCATTTTCGACGAACCGACCGTCGGGCTTGACCCGAGGGAGATCAAGGAGATCAGAAATCTCATCCGCGCGCTCGGCGAAAATCATACGGTCATTCTGAGTTCTCATATCCTTTCCGAGATACAGGCGGTCTGCCGCAGAGTTCTCATCATCAACGACGGATACCTCGTCAAAGACTCCCCGACCGACGAACTGCTCGACATTTCCGCTTCGAGCGACAGATACGCGATAAGGCTTGCCGCGCCCGCGGACGAAGCGGCGGCGGCGATACGGACGCTCAAAGGTGTTCTGAAAGTCGAGTTCATGGGCGTTTTCGAGAAAGGCACCGCCGACCTTATGGCGCAGACCGAGAAAGGCGCGGACATCAGGCGCGCGCTGTTTGAACTCTGCGCCGCAAAGAATTGGTACATTCTGATGGTGACGCCTCTCGGAGTGTCGCTCGAAGACGTGTTTATCAGTCTCGTGTCGGGAGACGCGGAAGCGGAGGCGAAGCGCCTTTCCGAGAACCGCGCGGCGAACGCGCTCGCGGCGGAGAATAACAGCGAAAAAGATACGGAACAGCCGGTCAAAAAGAAAAAATACAAAAAAATAATCCGCAAAGTCGTCGATTCCGAGGGCAATCTGATCCGTCAGACCGAGGAACTCGTCGAGATCACGGACGAGGGGGAGGAGAAGTAAATGGGCGCGCTCGTCAGAAAAGAATTCACCGTTTATTTCAAGAACCCGACGGGGTGGTTCACGCTTTGCGTTTATACGCTCATCTCGGGCGTTTGCTTCGTGTTCGCGGTCATCAACAACAACACGACGTCGATGTATACATATTTCGCGCTTTATCTTTATATCGCGAATCTGATATTCGTCTCTCTTCTCAGTTTCAAGTTTTTCAGCGAGGAAAAAAAGAACGGGACGGACAAACTGTGGACGACCTGCCCCGTCAGCCTTTACACCGTCGTGCTGTCAAAATTTGTCAGCGCGCTCTGCCTGTTTTTCATCGGGTCGCTTGTGAACGTCCTTTACGCGGTCATTCTCGGAATGTTCGGCGATTTTGACGTTTCGACGTTCGTCGTTCAGTATATCGGCGTGCTTCTTCTCGGCGCGGCGATGATAAGCGTCGCAGTTTTCATCTCGACCTTTACCGAGCATCAGATAAGCACCGTCGCCGCCGTTTTCGGCACGTTGCTGTTCATGTATATTATCGGAGCCGTCTCGAAATATCTTCCCTCGTGGCTCGCCGTCGTTCTTAAAAGCATAAGCCTTTATTCGCGCTACGGCGATTTTGCGATGGGGATACTGAGCCTTGCCCCGATCGTCTTTTATGTTTCCGTCACCGCCGTTTTTCTGTTCCTGTCCGTTCGGATGCTCGAAAAACGCCGTTGGGAATAGGAGGTGCGGAAGATGAAAAAGAAATTCAAATACGGCTCCGTTGCGGCGGTCTCGACCGCGGTCTGCATCGTCGCCGCCGTTCTGATAAATATCCTGTTCACGGGGCTTGATTCCGCATTCGATCTGAGCGCGGATTTTTCGGGGAGCCGCATAACGGGCATCGACTCCGTCTCTGCGGACATCGTCGGCAGACTTCCTTACGGCGTTGAGATCATCGTCAACGGCAACGAAGACGATTTCCGCGGCGCGACATACGACACACAGCAGACGACCGATCCCGAAACGGGAGAGACGAAAACGCAGATCGTCTATTCGGGAAAACGCTACACCGCCGAACTGCTCGACAGTTTTCGTCAGGCGAGCGACAAGATCTCGGTCTCGTATATCGACACGCGTTACAATCCCGGCTATTTCAAGGAACGCAATATAATTCTCGATGACGGCGTTTATATAACCGTCTACTGTCCGCAGACGCAGAAATATTCGTTTATTTACGACGATGTTTTCAGCGGTATACAGTATATCCCGTTTGAGCGTCAGCTTGATGCGGCGATGAGAAACACGACGATGAGCGACGTCAAGAAGATCGGCATCGTCAAAGGTCACGGCGAGGAACAGTTCCCGTATTTCGAGGAACTTCTGAGACTCAACGGCTACGAAGTCGAGCTGAACGCCGATCTTTTAAGCGAGGATCTTGCGGCGGAACTCGATATTCTCGTTATAATCAATCCGAAAACGACATATTCTTCCTCGGATATATCCGCTCTGCGCGATTATCTTTACCACGATGGGGCGTATGACAGAAGCCTTGCGGTGTTTATGGACAACTCCGCGCCCGAAAACCCGCTTCTCGAAAAATTCCTTTCCGAGGAATGGGGGTTGACATATACGACCGAGACGGTTTTCGATCCCGCCAATTCGAGCACGGTCGCGGACGCGTATGAACCGTTTTTGAAGATAAACTACGGCACGAGCGTCGCGGCAAAGGGGATCGCGGGCACGCTCGCGGACGACGGAACACATCTGAAGACCGCGCTCGGAAAAACGCGCGCGATCAATATCGCTTTCGAGAACAAGAACACCGTTTCGACAACGCCTCTGCTTTCGACCTTCGGAAAGAACTCTTTCGGAAGGGACTATTCGCAGGGCAGTCTTGAAGTCGGCTCGGACAATTTCGCATCGATCGAAAAACAGGACGGAGATTCTTCCGGTCCGCATATCATCGGCGCGATGGGATATGTCCGTCGGTCGCAGACACTTGACGCGGAGGAAAAGGTGACGATGTCGAGCGTCGTATGCTTCGGAACGACCTCTCTTCTCGACACCTACTATCTTTCCAACGCGGCGGGCTATACTCCCGCTTCCGGACAGTACACGCTCGGTATATTCTCGTATCTTTCACACGATGACAGCGTCGTCCGCATTCTCTCTTCGAGCCTTGCGACGGGCGTCCTTGAATTTGACAGCGACAGAACGACATATACCGTCGCGGTCGTTTGCATCGCTCTCGTTCCCGCGATCTGCGCGGCTGTCTGCATCGTGACATGGCGTAAAAGGAAATATCTGTGATGAACACTAAAAAAAGGCTTATCTGCATCGGCGCGTGCGGGCTCGGAGTTATCGTTCTTGTCGCGGTTGTTCTCCTCGTTCAGCTCCTTCCGAAAAAGGGGAGCGGAACGGATGTGACCGGCAACGGGGACGTGACGCCGACTTACGCGCGCGAACTCGATGAGATATATACGATAACCGACCGTCAGATCGCGTCCGTCGGGATAAAAAACGCGAGCGGCGAATATGAACTGTTCCGCGACGGCGACGGGAATATAAAGATGCGAGGCGCGGAAAACGTGCCCCTGCTCTCCGAAACGGCGTCAAATCTTTTCAAGAGCGTTTTGGTCATATATTCCGAAAGCCTGATCGAAGACGACTGCAAGGATCTTTCCGTTTACGGGCTGGACGAGCCCGCGGCGACGCTTTCGGTCAATTCGACACGGGGTTTTTCCGACATTTTTTATATCGGAGACAAGACTCCCGACGGCGGCGCGTATTATTTTCTTAAAGACGGAGATACGACGGTCTGGTGCGTCAATACGTATTTCGCACAGCGCGTTTTGAAGGCGCGGAATGAATTTTTCGATCTGACGATCTCCAAACCTTACGAATTGACCGATTTTCTGTCGCTTTCGATAGATTTCAACGATAAAAGCAGAAACTACGAGTTCCGTTTCTGCACACAGGAGGAAATTGACGCCAATCTGTATGCGGACTCGATGGTCATGACCTCTCCGTTCACGTTCGGCGCAAGTTCCGAAAACGTGCGCGCGGCGGCAGAAAGCGTCGCTTCGCTTTCCGCGGAGGACGTTGTCTGCGAGAACCCGACGGAGGAAGATCTGAAAGATCTCGGGTTTTCGTCCTCGTCGCCCGTCGTCCGCATCGGTTTTCAGGTCGATGTTTCTCAATCGACCGTCAACGGCGCGGAGAACCCGTATTACGACGCTTCCGCAACCGAAAGCAAGAAAATAACGCTTTATTCGACCTATATGCTGGGCGGCAGGGCGGACGGGCATCTTTATCTTATGTATGACGATATCGACGCCGTATACGCGGTCAGCGGGGATCTTTTCGGGTTCGTCGATTACACGCCCGACAAATTCTGTCAGGGCAACGTCTTTATCCGCTACCTGAACGAACTTTCCGCGTTTGAGGTCTCGGGCGGCGGGATCACCCGCAAATTCGATGTTTCGACCGAGGTCGCCGACGACGGAAAAGTCACTTATTTCGCTTCTTATAACGGAAAAGAACTGACGGCTTCGTATATGCAGAACCTTTACAGGGAAATCGTCTCTGTCACAAATCTCGGAATGAGCGACGATCCCGGGGGCAAAGCCGCCGTGACCGTTACATGCTTCGGAATTAACGGGCAGGATTCAAAAGTCGAGTTCGTTCCGCTCGACGAAGACGGGCTCTACTATTTCTGTCGCGTGAACGGTTCGGGACATTTCTATGTTTCCTCCGCGCTTATAGACCGCATTCTTGCGGACGCGCAGGCTCTGAGCGAGGGAAAAGCAGTAAATTTTGAATATTAAGGCTCCGCGAGCCGACATATTCGGCGCACGAACGGTATTTCGGGAAAGGGCGCGTTTTTTCGTCGGTCTTTGTCGGAAATTTTCCCGCGGGACGCGGAAATAAATATAAAAAAATATATCAGATACGGAAAAAGAGGTAATCAAGATGAAAATATTCCTCAAAGACGGTTCATCTCTCGAAGTCGCGGAAGGTGCTTCCGCTTATGACTGCGCGATGCAGATATCGGCGGGACTTGCGCGCAACGCTCTCTGCTGCGGGATAAGCGGCAAAGTATGCGATCTGAACGCAAAACTGCAGGACGGAGACACGCTGACGCTTTACACGTTTGCGGACGAAGAGGGAAAAAAGGCGTTCCGGCACACGACGTCCCACGTTCTCGCGCAGGCGGTCAAGAGACTTTATCCGTCGGTCAAACTCGCGATAGGACCCGCGATCGACAACGGTTTTTATTACGATTTCGACACTCCCGTCCCGTTCACGCCCGAAATGCTCGCGGCGATCGAGGACGAGATGAGAAAGATCGTCAAAGAGGGCTTTGTTCTCGAGCGATTCACTCTTCCGAAGGATGAGGCGCTGAAACTCGAGGCAGACGAGCCTTATAAGCAGGAACTTATAAACGATCTGCCCGACGGCGAAACGATAAGTTTTTACCGTCAGGGTGAATTTGTCGATCTTTGCGCGGGACCGCATCTTTACGACCTGAAAAAGATCAAGGCGATAAAACTGACGTCCTGCACGGGCGCATATTGGCGCGGCGACGCGAAAAACAAGATGTTGCAGCGCATTTACGGCGTGTCTTTCCCGAAGGCTTCGGAACTCGAAGAGCATCTCGCGAAACTCGAAGAGGCGAAAAAGCGCGATCACAACAAACTCGGCAGGGAACTCGGGATATTTACGACCGTTGACGTTATCGGACAGGGGCTTCCCGTCATGCTTCCGAACGGGGCGAGGGTGATCCAGTTGCTCCAACGCTTTGTCGAGGACGAGGAACAGCGCCGCGGCTGGCTTCTGACAAAGACCCCGCTGATGGCGAAATCCGACCTTTACAAGATTTCGGGGCATTGGGATCATTATCTGGACGGAATGTTCGTTATGGGCGACCCCGCAAAATCCGACACGGAAGAGGTATACGCACTGCGTCCGATGACCTGCCCGTTCCAATATCAGGCATATCTGAGCAAGGCGCGCTCCTACCGCGATCTGCCGCTCCGTTACAACGAGACCTCGACGCTCTTCCGAAACGAGGACAGCGGCGAAATGCACGGACTCATCCGTGTCCGCCAGTTCACGATCTCCGAGGGACACCTGATGTGTACGCCCGACCAACTGGAAGACGAGTTCCGTCACTGTCTCGAACTCGCGATCTATATGCTCAAAACGCTCGGACTTTATGAGGACGTGAGTTACCGTTTCTCGCAGTGGGACCCCTCCGACAGAGAAAAGTATATCGGAACGCCCGAACAGTGGGACGAGGCTCAGCGCGTGATGAAAAAGATCCTCGATCATCTTGAGATCCCGTACAAAGTCGGCGTCGGGGAGGCGGCGTTCTACGGTCCGAAACTCGACATCCAGATCAGGAACGTTCACGGAAAAGAGGACACGCTGATAACGATCCAGATCGATCAGATGCTTTCCAAAAACTTCGGCATGGAATATACCGACCGCGACGGAACGAAGAAAAACCCGTATATAATTCACAGAACATCGCTCGGATGCTATGAAAGAACGCTCGCGCTCATTATCGAGAAATACGCGGGCGCGTTCCCGACATGGCTCGCTCCGATACAGGTCAAAGTCCTTCCGATCTCCGAAAAATTCGCGGATTACGCCGCGGAGATAAACAGGACGCTCGTTGACCGCGGCATACGCTCCGAACTTGACGACCGCGCCGAAAAGATCGGATACAAGATCCGCGAAGCGCAGCTTGAAAAGATCCCGTATATGCTCATTGTCGGCGAAAAGGAACAGGCGGAAAAGACCGTCAGCATCAGAAGCCGCAAGGACGGCGATCTCGGTTCGATGACGCTTGACGATTTCATCGGAAGGGTCGAGGCGCAGGTCGCGTCGAAAGAACTGAATATCTGACGTTTCCGCGCCTCGGCGGAGGGGTTCGCTCTCTTTTTATCGGGGCATCGGAACGGAACACTCTGCAAATACCCCCGAACAGGGGAGATCCGGAGGATCTTTCGGAAAAATGGGATTCGGAATTTTCAATCTTATCATGATCGCCGTGGGGCTTTCAATGGACGCGTTCGCCGTTTCCGTGTGCAAGGGGCTTTCCGTTCGCAAACTCAGCCCGAAGCATTATGTTCTTATCGGCGCGTGGTTCGGCGGCTTTCAGGCGCTTATGCCGACGGTCGGCTATTTTCTCGGAAAAGAGCTTGAAACATATATCGAGCGTTTCGACCATTGGGTCGCGTTCGGGCTTCTGTGCCTAATAGGCGCGAACATGATCCGCGAGAGCCTTTCAAAGAAGGAAGAGAGCGTAGACGACTCGTTTTCGTTCAAGGCGATGATCGTACTTGCGCTCGCGACCTCGATCGACGCGCTCGCCGTCGGGATCTCGTTCGTGACGGTTATTCCGAACATTCCGATATATGCCGCCGCGCCGTGCATCGGCTGCGTGACATTCGGACTTTCCGCGCTCGGACTGAAGATCGGAAATCTGTTCGGTCTTCGGTTCAAAAACAAGGCCGAGTTCGCCGGCGGAGTCATTCTCTGCCTGATCGGCGTTGAGATCCTTCTCGAGCATCTCGGCGTTTTCGGAGGTCTTTTCTGATACTCCGATACGGAAAAGGGTTTTTGTTTTTTTTCTATAATCGGAATTGTTTTAATTGTAAATAATATTCAAAATAAGCATGATTGTAAAAAAAAGTTGAAATACGCACCGAAATATGATATAATACGATGGAACGGATGGCAGATCAAACCGTCCGTCCGCGAAAGGCTTTCAAAATGACGAATGAAAACTCTTCGGAAAAAAAAGAAAAAAGAAGCTTTAAGAGCAAGATCGAGAATTTTTGGTATTACTATAAGTGGCACACGGTCGCCGCTCTCGTCATCCTGCTCGCCGTCGGCGTGGGGCTTTCACAGTGTATCGGAAGGGAAGATATCGACATCGTCGTTTATTATCTCTCCGCCGATCCGATAACATATTCCGAAGACAAGATCAATCTGAAAAACGCCATAGAACCGTATGTCCGCGATTATTCCGGCGACGGCAAGGTCAGGATCGAGATCGAAAATTACTATATCGGCGAAGATTACGACCCCGATCTTGTTCGGGACAATCTGAAGACCTTTTCAAATTTGTATACGGCGGGGAGCGTCATGCTGATCATGACCGACACCGTCGGGCTGAAACAGATGACCGACGTCGGCTATTTCGGCGATATTTCGGACCTTACGTCTCAGCCGCTGCTGTATGACGGAACGGTCTGGAACGCCGAGGGGCCTGCTTTTTCCGAAAGCGAGAGCCTGAAAAACTGGGACACCCCGATGTATTGGGGCGTTCGTGTTTTCAACGAAAAGTCTCTTATAAGCATCAGCAAGACAAAGGGCGAGGAATATGAATTTGCCCGCGAGGTGCTTGCGAATATCATAAACGATAACAAAATCAAATAAACGAGGTTGGATTTATGAAGAAAAGAACAAGGTGTCTGCTCGCCGCGTCACTCGCGGTATGCCTGATACTCTCCGTTTGCGTCTGCCTGATGACCTCCGCGGCGGATTCTTCCGGCTCATGCGGAGAGAAAGTGACGTACAAACTGTCGAACGGAACGCTGACGGTCAGCGGCACGGGCGCTATGAACAGTTATTCCGAAAACGGCGTTCCCTGGGCGCCGGCAAGATCCCGGATAACGAAAGTCGTTGTTGAAACGGGAGTGACCTCCGTCGGCTATTACGCCTTTGCGGACTGTCCCTCGCTGACTTCCGTCACGCTTGCCGCCACCGTGACCGATATAGGCAGATTTGCCTTTGCGAACTGTGAAAAACTGAACGGCGTCGTTCTTCCCGACGGGTTAAAAACGCTCGGAAGCCACGCGTTTCTGAACTGCAAGGCTCTGACCGCGATCACCGTTCCCGAAGGCGTGACGGTTCTTTCGCCTTCCGTTTTTGACGGCTGTTCCGCGCTTGCCGATGTAACGCTTCCGTCCGGACTTAAAACCGTCGGCGCGTCCGCGTTCGAGGACTGCTCCTCGCTTGTTTCGCTCCGCATTCCCGACAATACCGAATCCGTCGGCGCTTACGCGTTTGAGAACTGCGTATCGCTGACCGCGCTCCGCGTTCATGCGTCCGTCGCATCTCTCGGAGAAAAGGTATTCAACGGCTGTTCTTCCTCGCTCGTCGTGACTTGTCCCAAGGGCTCGGCAACCGATCTGTACTGCAACGACGCGAATATAACCGTCAGGCACGAAGGACTTTCCGAGGGCGGCTCCGATCCCGAACCGGGAGAATGGAGCCCGTGGTTCTGATATGACCGCGATGCCCGCTTAAACCGATATGATAAAAAATGTTCCGCAGATCCTATGGGTTCTGCGGAACGGTTTTTTCTGTTTTTCTGTTATTGTTGTTAATATCCTTTCGGATACGCCCGTCGCTCACTTACTTGATGATCTTGCTCAGATTACCGACGAGAAGCCCCGTGCTGACCATTGAAATATTGTTCGCGAAAACAATATCCGTCGCGCCGACCTCTTTTGCGTAATCGATGAGATTGCCCTTCCAATAGCGGTAGTCGATCTCATATATCTTTCCGTAGTGATCGACGAGAAACGGCAGGATCGCGTTTCCGAACGATTCCTTGATGACGATACATACCGAGCCGTCCGTCACGTCGGGATTGTCGAAGACCGTCAGCGGATTGTCGCTTCCCGCAAACGTGTTATACTTCGCGTTGCTTCTCCAGCCCGATACATCTTTGATTATCGGCCACGAATACGTCTCCCCCGACGTGTTCGTGAACTTCATCGTCGCATTTTCGGAGACGGGCATATACGCATATACCGTGTCGGCGGGCAGCAGATTTGAATCGTTGTCCGTTTTTGCGTAAAGCGTCCCGAGAAATCCGTCGAACGTGACTTCTTTCCGTTGCTTCATCGTGTAGGGCGTTATTCCCTTCGTCTTGCAAAACGATTCGTACGCATAATATGCGCCGATCCCGTTCCAGTGGTGATCGGTTCGGAAATAAAGATATTCCGACCGGTGTTTCATCAGATTTTCAAAACAGCGGACAGGCACGACGTTTCCGGACATTTTCGAGAACACAGCCTCGATATTTTTGCCCTGATCGCCGTAATTGGCTATTTTCGGCTTTATATCGTCCGGCATCATGACGCCGTAGGATGTCGGAATCAGAAGATCGTAGACCTTCACCTTTCCCGCGAGCGCGTCGGCGGTCTCGCTGACGAGCTGTGCATATTTCGACGCGACGCTGTCAACATATCCGTCGGGACTGAACGCGCGGTTACCGACGCGCAAGATCCCCGACCCGTATTTTACAAGAGTGCCCGACTCGTTTCCCGTTTCGGGATACTGCGGTTTTTCGGTCGTCGGCTCGGTCACCGGCTCTGTCGTCGGCTCGTCGGACGCGGATGTTCCTTCCGTCGCGTCGGTCGGAGACGAAGAACTCGGCGTTTCCGTCGGCTCCGACGGCGATTGCGGCTCTTCATTTCGCGGAAGAGCGAAACAGATCGCGGCGACGACCGCAAAAACGGCGGCGAAAACGGCGAGCAGGACGCCCGCGACCTTCCTTGCTTTTTTATTTTTCTTTTTCCGCGCGTTTTCCGCGCGTCTTCCGTCTTTCGGACTTTCCTTCATGTTCAGTCTCTCATCTCAGTATGTTTTTTACGGTGTCCGCATCGTCCGTGACGCAGACAAAAACGAAAACTCCGTTCGTGTAAACGACCGCGTTCCCGACTTTCGGGACTTCCTCGGGATTGTAGTCTTTCAGTTGTGCGGTAAGTTCTTCAAGGTGCTTTTCCGCCGCCGCTTTAACGGCTCCGACGTCCTTTTCATCCGCCGCTTTTATCATTATGACCCTGTCGGCATACGCTCCGCTTTCGGCAGCATACATTCTGACATCAGTATTCGCGGGCAGATCGGGGAACGTGAATTCCGCGGTATCGCTGACGTCTTCGAGCGCCTCCGCATACCTGACATCCGTAAGAAGTTTCCCGAACGCTTCCTCCGCGTCGAAAACGGCGGTCGGCGTTTCTTCTTTTTCCGTACAAGCCGCCAATCCGAGAATGACCGCAATCAGCGTCACGATCGCGAAAAATATGCGACAGTTCTTTCTTTTCATCAAAATTCTCCTTTATTCCGAATAAAACACGCCGTTTCGTTCTGTTTTTTCTTTTTACATTATACAGCATTCCCCACGGCGTTGTCAAGGTCTGCGCGGAACAATTCATATTTGTTTAATACGGTTTTTTCGCCGAAAACGGCGTCCGGAGCCCATCTGCCCCGTATCGGAAAAAATGGGAGGGAGGGCGGCGGTTGCCTCCCGAGCGAAAACCTGTGTTGCGGCGCTCTTCCGCAAAAAAACGGACTGCCGAAAGGCAGCCCGTAAGTTCTTTTTTTCGATCATTGCGCCGAGATAAGTTCGGTGTCCTCGTTCATCAGTTCCTTGATCGCGTCTTTTCTCGACAGATTTATTCTGCCCATACGGTCGATCTCCGTAACTTTGACGGTAATCTCGTCTCCGAGGGAAACAACGTCCTCGACTCTGTTGACTCTCTTGCTGTCCAGCTTGGATATATGGCAAAGACCGTCTTTGCCCGGAGCAAGTTCAACGAACGCGCCGAAATCCATGATCTTTACGACCTTGCCCGTATATATTGCGCCGACCTGCGGACCTTCGACGATCGTTTTGATGATCGCGAGAGCCATATCTCCGCTCGACTTGTCAACATAGCAGATATGGCAGGAGCCGTCGTCCTCGATGTCGATCTTCGCGCCTGTCTCGGCAACGATCCTCTGGATGACCTTTCCGCCCGTTCCGATAACTTCTCTGATCTTGTCAGTCGGAATCATGTAGGACATGATCTTCGGAGCAAACGGCGAAAGTTCGGCTCTCGGAGCGGGGATGGCTTTGAGCAGGATATCGTCGATGATATGCTCTCTGCCCGCTTTCGTCTGCGCGAATGCCTTTTCGATAATGTCGTAAGTCAGACCGTCGATTTTGATGTCCATCTGAATGGAGGTGATGCCCTTCTTCGTTCCGGCAACTTTGAAGTCCATGTCGCCGTAGAAGTCTTCAAGACCCTGGATATCGACCATCGTCAGCCACTGATCGTCCTTTGTGATAAGACCGCAGCTGATGCCCGCAACGGGAGCCTTTATGGGAACGCCCGCGTCCATAAGAGCAAGTGTCGAACCGCAGACGGAACCCTGCGAGGTCGATCCGTTCGAGGAAAGGACTTCCGAAACGAGACGGATCGCGTACGGGAACTCTTCCTCGGAAGGAAGAACGGGTTCAAGGCTTCTCTCCGCAAGCGCGCCGTGTCCGATCTCTCTTCTGCCCGCGCCGCGGCTCGCTTTCGCGTCGCCGACGGAGTAGCCGGGCATATTGTAATGATGCATATATCTCTTTGAATCTTCCTCGTCAACGCCGTCGAGCTTCTGTTTCTCGGCAATGGGACCGAGTGTCGCAACGGTCAGAACCTGCGTCTGACCTCTCGAGAAGAGACCCGAACCGTGAACTCTCGGAAGAACGCCGACTTCGGCGTGCAGGGGTCTGATCTCTTCAAGACCTCTTCCGTCAACTCTTCTGTGCTCGTCGAAGAGCCATCTTCTGACGATCTCCTTCTGGATCTTGTAAAGCACTTCGCCGTAAGGACATTCGGGATATTTTTCGTCGAACTGTTCGCGGACTTCGTTTTCAACGACCGCCATGTTCGCGTCTCTTACATCCTTATCGTCGGTGTCGAGCGCTTTCTCGACCTTTTCGAGACAGAAGGCTTTGATGTCCTCGTACATATCGTGGTCAAGTTCGGAGGACTGGTATTCAAACTTCGGCTTGCCGATCTCCGCGGCGATGTCCTTGATAAATCTGACTATCTTTTTCAGCTCCTGATGAGCGAAAATGATACCTTTGAGCATGATGTCGTCGGGAACTTCGTTCGCGCCCGCCTCGATCATGACGATCTTTTCCTCGGTTGCGGCGATCGTGACGCTCATCTGCGATTTTGCCTTCTGTTCAAGCGTCGGGTTAAGAACATATTCGCCGTCAACATAGCCCAGAATAACGCCCGCGATAGGTCCGTTCCAGGGAATGTCGGAGATCGCGATCGCTATCGACGCGCCGTTCATCGCCGTTATCTCGGGCGAAAAATCGTTGTTGACCGCCATCGGCGTCGTTGAAATGACAACGTCGTTTCTCATGTCCTTCGGGAACAGAGGTCTGATCGGTCTGTCTATAACTCTCGAAGTCAGGATCGCCTTTTCGCTCGGCTTGCCTTCTCTTTTGAGGAAGCCGCCGGGGATCTTGCCGACAGAGTAAAGTTTTTCTTCGTAATCGACTGCGAGAGGGAAGAAATCGATCCCGTCTCTCGGCTTTGCGGACGCGGTCGCCGTTGCGAGAACGCAAGTGTCACCGTATCTGATCATGCACGAGCCGTTTGCAAGCCCCGCGAACTTGCCCGTCTCGACAACGAGAGGTCTGCCCGCGAATTCGGTCTTGAATGTCTTGTAATTTGCGTAAATGTCCATCTGTTTCTCCTTTTCAAAAATCATATTTTCGAGGGAGATCCGTCTTGCTTTTTAGCAGTCGTCCCGAAGCGCGAACATCACGCTCCCGGATAACTGCTGAAACCTGCAGAGCCCGAAACGGCTTTGCCGACAAGTCGGATTTCCCGTGAATTTCTTTCAAATACGAACAAAAACCAAGGAGCATAAAAGCATACGCCCCTTGGTTGTGAGTCCCGTCTTACTTTCTGAGTCCGAGTTTCTCAACGATCGCACGGTATCTGGTTATATCTTTCTTTTTCAGATAACCGAGAAGATTTCTTCTCTGTCCGACCATTTTGAGCATACCTCTTCTTGAATGGAAATCCTTCGGATGTTCCTTCAAGTGCTCGGTAAGAGTCACTATCCTGTCGGTCAGTATCGCGATCTGAACTTCCGGAGAACCGGTGTCGTTTTCGTTGATCCTGTTTGCCTCGATGATAGCGGACTTCTTTTCTTTCGTCAGCATATCCCTTCACCTCCGTATTTATTCGCCGCAACGCAGGACACGCGAACGGTGAAACTTCGCGCACCGGCATTCGGTACCTATCTATTCTACCACACATCTTCGCTTTTGTAAATAGAAAAACCCGAATAAAATTTTGAACAATCTCCGACTTTTTATATTCGACGCCGCGGACCGTCCCCCCTTTTTCCCCTCGTCGGCTCGGAATGCGTAAAATTTTTTTGCATTTCGGGAAAACGGGCGTAACCCTTGCTCCGTTGCCGTTTTTACTCAAAATGATCCCGGTTTTCGGGCTTATACGGGTAGTTTTCCCGCAAGCCGCCGTTTTACGCGCCGAAACGCGCTCGGCTCAGTCCGCGATGAAGATCATTTGAGATTTTTTGATCCTGTCGCCCTCGAGCCCGTTTCGCGCCGCGATCTTTTCGGGCGGAACGCGAAATTTTTTCGCGATCTCCCAAAGACTGTCGCCATCTTCGGCGCAATAGGAGATCAGTTCGCCTCCCCGTTTTTTCTCGCACGGGCTGAACGTGATGTCCGTCACGGCGCTCTCCGTCGAAACGATCACGAATGTACCGACATGCAGAGCGGATATCCTGAGTTCCAGTCCCGACGCGCACGGCGTTTTTGAGATCGAAGTTATAACGAGGCGGCAATTGCTCTTCATGGACGACGGCGTTCTGTCAAGCGGCGTGAAGACCGAAAACGGAACCGCTTTTTCGACCGATGCCGTTTCTCCGTCCGTATTTCTGTATATGATGTCACATCCGAAAACGCCTTCGCTCGAAGCCCCGCCGCGCTCCGCGTCGAACGAAACGCTCATAACGCTCGGTCTGACCGCCGCGTCGATCAGTTCCGCCATATCGGGGATTTCGATCTCGCTCCTGAAATCGACGGCGTCGTTGACTTTTCTCACGGTCTGCAAGCTGACGGGCTTTGTGACGCACTCGGCGTTCTCCGTCAGCGAAAACGCGTCTTTTATCAGCTCGATGTTTTCGTTTTTGAAGCACTCCGCCGTTATCGTGATCTCCGCGTCGAGGTTCAGCACGTTTTCTTTTTCCGTTCTGCGCGTCGAGACCGTTATGTCCGAAAGATCGAAGCGCGTCGCGCATTCCGTTTTGCCGTCGAAGCCCGGCAGATCGAGCAACTGCGAAACGGGCAGTTTTGCCTCAAAAGTGCCGATCTTTCCGCTCTCGTCCGCGTAAGTCAGTCCGAGGCGCATATCCGCCTTGACTATCAGTTTCTTGTTGACCGGTTTTTGCTCCGTTTCAAAAAATTCCGCATCGCAGCGCAGAAGTTTTTCGATCTTCAGGTCTCCCGCGTCAACATCTTCGGTCAGATGCAGTGTCTTTGTCGAAGACGCGACGACGTCCGTGACCGCGACGGAAGTTTTCAGCAGTTCCGTCCTGTCTCTTTTCTCGTCGTCGGGCAGTTCCAGCTCGACCGGAGCGTATACGCTCGCCGAAAGCGCGACAGCCGCTTTGACATAAAGTTTTTGCGGACTCAGCGCGCGTGCGGAGCGGTATTCGACGCTCGCCGTGACCGTTGCGAAAACGCTTTCCTCGCGTCCCTGCACCTGCGCCGAATACGAGAAAGGCAAGCGGTGGCTGACCGTCTGCAATCCTTCCGCCGCGTCCGATATGTAAACGACGCGGAATTCGACGCTCCCGTCGGCGTAAAGCCTGTCTCCTCTGACCGTCTGCGAGCGCAAAAACGGCGTTGCCGTCGTGCAGACGACCTTCATCACGGTCGGACAGTAATCGGGCAGAAGTATCTCGCCTTCCGCGGACGCCTCGCCCGAAAGGGCTTGTATCAGTTCATTGTAGGTGAAAGTTTTCATACGGTCTTCTCCTTATAATTATGTTTATTCATCGTTATTCGCCCCGTCTCTCATGCGGAGGCGTTCTCGTTAATCTATATGACATCCGAAGTCAAATAATACTGAAAAAAGTTTTCGCGTTTTCCGTTTTGTTTGAAAAAGGGTATTGACAAATGTTACAAACTGTGATATAATATTCGCAAATAAAGTCACAGAAGGTGAATAATGAACAAAAATTACACGGTAAATCTGAGCCGGGGGCTCTTCAATTCAAAGTATCTGCCGCTGTTGGACTGCGGCACGAGATATATGGTTCTTTACGGAGGCGCGGGAAGCGGAAAATCCGTTTTTATCGTTCAGCGTTATCTGATACGGCTGATCTCCGAGCGCGGAAGAAATCTTCTTGTCGTCCGCGCCGTTTCGAACACGAACAGGGATTCGACCTTCGCCGCGTTCAAACAGGTCATTTCGGCGTGGGGACTTTCCGAACTCTTCCGCGTCTGCGAAAGCGATATGCGAATCCGCGCCGCGAACGGGAACTCGGTCATTTTCAAAGGACTTGACGACTCGGAAAAACTGAAAAGCATAACCTTTGAAAACGGCATTCTGACGGATATATGGATCGAAGAAGCGTCCGAGATCACTCAGGCGGACTTCAATCAGCTTGACATCCGTCTGCGCGGAAAAGGCGCGAAAAAACAGATCGTCGTGTCCTTCAATCCGACGGACATAAACCATTGGCTCAAAAAGCGTTTTGTCGATACGCCCGACCCGAACGTGACGCTTATGCACGGAACATATCGCGACAACGGCTTTCTCGACGACGAATACCGCGCGCTTCTCGAAAGTTATAAGGACAGCGATCCTTATTATTATGCGGTATACTGTCTGGGCGAGTGGGGCGTTTTCGGGTCAAGCGTTTTCAACGCCGAACGCGTCAGCGAACGGATCGCGGCTCTCGCGCCGCCGCTGAAAAAAGGCGTGTTCACATTCTCGTACAACGGCGCGGACATATCCGACATCCGTTTTGACGAAACGGAAGACGGCTTTATCCGCGTATACGAGGAACCGAAGGATAACGAGCGATACGTCATCGGAGCGGACACATCGGGCGACGGTTCCGACAGCTTCGTCGCTCAGGTCGTATCGGTCACGGAAGGAAGACAGGTTGCGGTTCTCCGCCGCGGCTTTGACGAAGACGTATTCGCACGTCAGATATACTGTCTCGGACGGGCTTACAACAACGCTCTTGTTGCTGTTGAGACAAACTTCTCGACCTATCCCGTCAGGGAGCTTGAACGCCTCGGCTATCCAAACCAGTTCGTGCGCATCGCCGAGGACGAGTTCACGCACCGCCCGACAAGAAGTTACGGCTTCAAAACGACTTCCGTCACGCGTCCCGTGATAATCTCCGGACTGATAGAAGCCGTTCGGGACGGTATCGGGCTTCTGAACGATCGGACGACCCTTGAAGAAATGCTGACCTTTGTCAGAAACAGAAAGGGAAGACCCGAGGCGCAGGCAGGGGCTCACGACGATTGCGTTCTGTCGCTCGCGATCGCCTTTTACATCCGTTCTCTTTCGTCCGCGGCGCTGTCCTTCGACCTCTCGAAAATGTCGCATTGGACGCCGGATATGCTCGACGACTATGAAAACGGAAATGAAAACGAAAAACGGAATATGGAGCGCTTGTGGGGGAGTGGCGCACCGCAGACACAGATCCGAAGGAGGTAAATAACACAGGATGCGGATTCCCAAGCACAGGAAGATCGACAGGTATGTCATAACGCGAATGATCGAGGATTATCCGAAGAACAAAGCGGAACTCGAGCTCCCCGAAAATGAAGACGACGGCAAGGACGATTTTCTCCGTCTTTGCCGCAAAAGCCGACGCGAGCGCATAAAACTCGAATGCTCCGCCGTCGACAGGGCTCTTCAATGGACGGACGGTCAGGACAACAACATCGCCTATCGCCGTCTTATCAAAATGGTATTCTGGACAAAATCACACAACTGCCTCGGCGCACGCGACATTCTGCGGATGTCCCGCTATGAATGCGACCGCTTTCTCGACGGCTTCCGCTCCGTTGTCGCCGGAGTGACGGGCAGGCTCGAACCGGTCGGCGGCTGACGCCGTCGGGAAAGGACGGGAACATTCGCGAAAAGACACCGCGAAAGTTTTTTCCCGCGCCGCCCTCACCGTAAGCCGCGGACTTTCGGTTATTTTTGAAAGCCGCAAATATCCGAATGTAAAAATGTCCCGTAAAGCGCAACGCTTTACGGGACATAATTTGTTTTGAGTTCTTCCGAATTATCTTTTTTGTCGTCGTGCGAAAAACCGACGGACGGCGGTGTCTGCAACCGTGTTGCCGTTCGGAACGGACGTTATTTCTTTTTGTCGCCGCGCCCCGTCCAGTTTCGGTCTTCCTCCTCCATGCCGATGCGGCTGACCTCGTCTTTGCGCTTCCATATAAGGCTGAAATGAGCCTCCGTGCCGTTTTTTATGCGTTTCAGGTTTTCAATGTGTCTGAGATTTATCAAGACCGCAGTGACCGCGAGCGCCGCCGTTCCCAAAGCGTCTCCCGTGCGGACGGCGTAAATAACGGTGAACGCGACGGACGCCGTCATCGGCACGAAACAGAGATAGTCGGTTATGAGCAGCAGAACGGCTTCCGCGCCGAGAAGAATGAGAAATATCCGCCAATCGAAGCTCAGAACGATCCCGCCGAGGCACGCAAGCCCCTTTCCGCCGCGGAAACGCATGAAAAAGGGAAAGATGTGGCCGAGAATGCAGGCGGCGCCGCTCAGCGGAAAAGCGAGCGCGCATTCCGCGAAGATATAAACCGCCAGCCGCGTTGCGAGAAAGGCTTTGAGAATGTCGAAGACAGCGGAGAAAAAGCCGATGCCTTTTCCCATCGTTATGACGGCGTTGGAAGCGCCGGCGTTCATTGAACCTTTCGTCCGAATATCGAAACCGCGTATCCGCGCGATTATGTAAGACGGGTTTATGCATCCGATGAGATAACCGCCGAGAATGCAGATCGCTTCTTCCATTTTTTCTCCTCCCGCGTCTTTTTTCGCTGCGGCGGTTTCTGCCGCCGATCATGTTTTATTATATCCGCAACCGAAAAAAAAGTCAAGCGGCCTGCGGCTTTTTTCGGCGTTTTCTTTGCGTTTTTGCCGCAATACAAGAAAAGAGGACGGAGTGTTCCGTCCTCTTTGTGCTTTCAAGATGTGAACCGGGGCTGTTTTTTCGCCTCTTTACTGCGGGTCGAAAAGCGTACAGCCCATTTTTCGGAAATGCTCGATCTTTTCGCGAACAAGGTCTTCGCTTATTTTGAAATATTCCGCAAGGCATTTTATGCACAAAAACTCCGTTGCGCCGCGATTGACCATACGTTTGTATATGCCTATCTCGTCGTTTTCGAGTTCCTTGCCGCAGTTTTTGCAGGTCGCCATGGTTTACAGTTTTATAAGCTTTACTCTGTAAACCTTGCAGCTCGTTGCGGGCAGGTCGAGGTAGAAGTTGTCTTTAACGGTTATCTTTTCGTCGTCGAGCATGCCGGTGAGTTCAAGACCGTAGCCGCAGTTTGCGGTAAGACCGAGTTCGAAAAGATTGATGTATTTGCGTGCGGGACCCTCCGCAAAGTTGAATACGCCGAGCGCATATTCGCCGCCGGAAAGGTGTCTGAACAGGAGAAGAACTTCTTCGATCTTTCTGTTCGGCGTGTACGGCGGTCTTGCTTCCTCGTCCTGGTCAAGGGCGATAAGAGCCTTGTTTTTGAGGAGTTCGAGCGTGTGCTCGTCGCAGTTTCTGATGTCGCAGCCTATCATAAGCGGGGATGCCATCATGCACCAAAGAGCGAAGTGCATATCATACTGTTCCTGATTGCAGCCGCCGAAGCCGACGTTGCCCTTGTTGTACATACCGCAGATAAGCATATCCGTGTCGTTATAGCAGCCGGGCGCGGACTGGCTGAGCATGGGGATCTGGCTGAACGCGATGTCGCGGAACGAGTTCGGACGGTCAACGATGTCGCCCGTCGATCTGTACATATGCGCGCCTGTGGAACGAATCCACTGCCATACGTTGTCGCTGCCCCAGTTGCAGGCGGAGAAAAGAATCTCTCTGCCGGTGGCTTTGAGTGCCATGCCCATTCTGTAATAAAGCAGAGGTCCGTCGGACGTCTCGGGCTTGTAGCAGAAGTCGTATTTGAGGAAGTCAACACCGAAGTCCGCAAAGGTCTGCGCATCGAGATATTCGTGGTCAAAGCTTGACGGATAACCCGCGCAGGTCAGAGTTCCGGCGCAGGAATACATTCCGAATTTCATGCCTTTGGAGTGAATGTAGTCCGCAAGGTATTTCATACCGTGGGGGAATTTTTTCGGGTCTGCGACAAGTCTGCCGTCTTCGCCTCTTTCGCGAAGCGACCAGCAGTCGTCGATAACGATGTACTCATAACCCGCGTCGCGAAGTCCCTTTTCGACCATTGCGTCCGCGATGCCCATAATGAGTTCTTCGGAAATGTTTTCTCCGAAAGTGTTCCACGAGTTCCAGCCCATCGGCGGTCTTTGTGCGAGCATAATATCCTCTTTTCTCTGCCTTAAAAAAATGTGTTTTTTCGGCGTCGCCGCGGCGTCAGGCAGAAGTCCGAAGCGACCGTTTATTTTACCGGTTTCAGTGTCGGAACGCCCGAACGCACCGACCTTTCGATGTATTATATCATAATTCCGAATGTATTGCAAGGCAAAAAAAGCGAAAAATTTTAGACGGCATTTTTACCAAAAATATTGTAAAAAAATCAGCGGAATAAATAAAATTCCGTTCTTTCCGTCCGCCTTCCGCGAGCATAAAAAACAAATATCGGCGCATTCCGACGGAACGCGCCGATATTTTACAATTTTTCCACAGTTTCCTCTTGCCTTGAAGAGAAAAAAATGTTATACTAACAAGAACAAAGTATACAATATTTATATGAATATTTTACTTTGCCGTGTTATTTTCTGAATGTCGCGCATTCGGTATCGCGGCAATCGCACGCTCCCGCGCCCTCGACGTCGATGCGGTCGGACTCGCAAACGCCTTCGACGTTGAAAACGCACTTTTGCGCGGCACAGTCGATATGGCTGTCCGGGCAGGCGCAGGAAGAGTTCGCCGCGTTCGTGAAGCCTTCCGTTTTTTCACGGAAGCTGTCGCAACAGGTCTGACACGACTTTTTTGCGTCCGAACCTCCGACGCGAACATCCGAAAGACAGCACTTGCTGTCCGAATTGTGAACGCAGGTGTGTGCGCTGCATGAGATCTGCGGCATAGTTTTTTTACCTCGTTTTCGTTGAAAATACCGTATTTCCGTCAGCCGTCAACCGCAGAAGCAGTTGCTTCCGAGGGACGCGCTGCATGATTATTATTGATCGTTTCCCGCTTTTTGATACATCCCGAGAGGAGGATTTTTTTGGCAAGGAAAAGAAAGAGAAAGGCGAACGACACGCGGCTGAGCGCGAAGAGCAACATCGGTCCCGTATTGCTGCTTTTCGTTTGCATGACGGCGCTGATCGGCGTTATCGTCGGCGTCAGTTATCTCACGCTCGGAGAAACGAGTTCGGACACGGGTATAGGGCAGGTCTATATCAACGAGGTCATGACCTCGAACAAAGGCACGCTTATGGCGCCCGACGGTTCGGTCGGCGACTGGGTCGAGCTTTACAACAACTCTTCAAAAAAACTCAACGTTTCCGGTTACGCGCTCACTCTTCAGACTCAGGGTTCGGGCTCGAACTCTCCGCTCGTCTTTCCCGACGGCACGGAGATCGAAGCGGGCGGTTATCTGATCGTTTATTGCAACAATTCATATCTTTCCGAATATCTCTGCGCGCCGTTTTCGCTTTCGAAGGCGGGCGGGGAAACGCTCGTTCTGAAAAATTCCGACGGGACTTCTCTCGATTCGGTCACGACGGAAAAAATGACCTCGAATTCGGTCATGATGAGAACAGATTACGAAGCGGGTTCGTGGACTGTTTCCGGCAATCCGACGCCGGGGTATCCGAACACCGATGAAGGATACGAAGCCCTTGCCGCGTCGCGCAGGAGCGAGAACGTCGGCAATACGATCGTCATCAATGAGGTTCAATGCAAAAACACGGTCGGCGTCGCGGACGCGGACGGCGACAGAAACGACTGGATCGAGATCAAAAACATCTCCGATTCTTCGGTCGATCTGAATTATTATTCGCTCGGATCGAGCCTTTCCGCGCCGTATGAGTGGCAATTCCCCGCGATCACGCTCGGCGCGGGCAAGACGCTTCTTGTCTATTGCTCCGGAAAAGATATTTCGGAGATCTCGGGCGAACTTCACACGAATTTTTCGCTCAAAACGAGCAATGTCTGCGTGACCGTTTCCGACGCATCGGGCAAGATCGTCGACTCGGTCGGGATCGCGGAGATCGCGCCGGACGCTTCCTACGCGCGCGACGGCTCGGGAAATTATACGGAGATATTTTCTCCGACGCCCGGATATGAAAACAGCGAAGAGGGCTTCCGCGAGGCGGGGAAACTCCTCGTCGGCGAAGGCGGTCTTGTAATATACGAGGCGATGTCCAAAAACAGTTCGTACATTCCGCAGAACGGCGGCAGATACTATGACTGGGTCGAACTGAAAAACACGTCTTCCGAAGAGATCGACCTGTCCGCTTACTGCCTGTCGAACGACGCAGACGTTCCCGATCTTTACGCGCTTCCCGAACGCAAGCTCGGCGCGGGCGAGTCGATCGTCATCATCTGCTCGGGAAACTCCGTTCTTTCAAACAGCGGATATTATCACGCGAATTTCAAGATCAACGGCGACGAGCAGATATATCTTTTCAGAAACGGCGAGTTCGTTGACGGCGCCTGTTTGAAAGGGACGAAGATCGGAACCTCGCTGACAAGGGTTTCCGACAGGGCGGGCTTCTGGACGAACACTTCTCCGTCCCCGAAAACGACGGAGGGCGATCAGGTTTATTACGCGGTCGCCGCCGAACCGAATATCGAGACCGCTTCGGGCGTTTTCACCGACGTCGGAACGGTGACGGTCAGCATCAGCGGCGAGGGTGACATATATTATACCCTCGACGGCTCGGACCCGACGGTCTATTCAAAAAAATATACCGGCCCTTTTGAAATTGCGGAGACGAAATCTGTTCGCGCGGTCTCGTACTCCGCGGGGAAAATAAGATCACGGGCGGCGGCGGCGACCTACGTTATCAACGAGGGCGATACGCTTCCGGTCATGACCCTTTGCGTGGACAATGACGATCTGTACAGTCAGGACAGGGGAATTTATGCGACAGGGTATTACGCCTCGTCCGTATTTCCGTATCTGGGCGCGAATTTCTGGCAGCCGTGGGAACGCGAATGCACCGCCGAGTTCTTTGAGAACGGAGACGGCTTTTCGATCGATTGCGGCATTCGCATTTTCGGAGCGTATTCGCGCGCGGACGCCAAAAAGTCATTTCAGCTCAAATTCCGCGATATGTACGGGCAGAGCGAACTCGTCTATCCCGTTTTCGACGAGCTTGACACGGTCAAAAGTTTCAAGGCTCTCGTTCTCCGTTCGGGCTCGCAGGATTACGGTCACGCCATGCTGCGCGACGAGTTTTTCACGAGCCTGCTGAAAGCGCATTCGGACAGCATATTCGTTCAGGCGTATAAGCCGTGCGTGCTTTACATCAACGGCGAGTATTTCGGGATATACTATTTCAGGGAAAAAGTCAATTCGGATTATTGCGCAAAGCATATGAACGCCGACGAGACGCAGACCTCGCTGCTTGTCGGGAGCGAAAGCGTCGTGTACGGCTCGCGTGAGGAGTTTCAGGCACTGCGTTCGTTCGTCGAAACGCACAATATGGCAGATCCGGAGAATTATAAATACGCTGAGGAACGGATAGATTTCGTCAGTCTCATAGACTTCACGATCGGCGAATACTATTCGGGCAATCAGGACAACGGCAACGCGAAGTGGTTCATGAACGGAGCCGCTGAGGACACGCGTTGGAAATGGATATATTACGACCTCGACTGGGGCTTTTATTACGACACGCCGCTTGACTTTTACCTGCGCAAGCGCGGTCAGGCGGAGTACGGTTTCGCGAAGATCAACGCCTTGATCGGAAACCTGCTCGACAATCCCGATTTCAGAGCGCTTTTCCTCGAAAGAACGGCGTATCATCTGAAAAACACGTTCAGCGAAGAAGTCGCGCTCGCTCATTTGCAGGGCATCGTCGATCAGATCGAACCCGATATGAAGAAAGAATGCGAACGCTGGGACAAAACGTATTCGCGCTGGGAGAAAGAGGTCGAAAGAGTCCGTAACTTTATCCGTTCGCGCAAGGATTTCATGCTCCCCGAGATAAAAGCGTGGTTCGGTCTTTCTCAGGCGGAGTACGACAAATATTTCGGCGATCTCGGATAATCCGGGTCCGCGATCATATTATCCGCTCAGCGGAAACTGCCGTCTCCGAGAGGCGGGAAAGGAACGAAAAGTATGATATCCGAAAGAACAGAGACAACGTCTTTTTCTCCCGCGAACGTCACCCCGTCGGGCTGGCAGGCGTCAAATCTGCGTCTGCACGCGGACGGGTTGCTCGGCAATCTCGACCGAATTTCACCCGAAGTCAGAGAATCGCGCTGGCTCGGCGGACGCGACGGCGATTTCGACAGCCTTCCTCTGTGGCTGTCGGGCTTTGTCCCGACGGCGTGGCTGCTCGGCGACCTTGAAATGCAGGAGCGCGCGGGACTTTATATCAAAAAACTGCTCGAAAAAAATAAAAACGGGTTTATCCCGAAAACAAAAGGCGAAAAATTCGACATCGCGTCTCTGCTCGTTCTTCTTGACGCGCTCTGCGTCTGCGCGGAGGCGAGCGGAAACGGAGAGATCGACGATGCGATCTTCGGAGCGCTCAAAGAACTTGACGCGTACACGGACAGACACGCGCTTTCCGCGCGCGCTCAACTTCACTGGGCGGAGGCTCTGCGCCCGATCGGACGCGAATTGAAGAAAACGAACGATCCGTTTCTTCGCCGCCTCGCGAAAAAACTTGCGTGTATGGGCTTTGACTGGCTGTCCTTCTTTGACGGCTGGGATTATGCCCATGTCGCGGCGTCCGAGCTTCCCGATTCGTTCCTGACCGACGTCCGCAACAACATCGCGGCGGTCAAGACGGCGGCTCTGCTCGCGGAATTTTACGGCGATCCCGCTTACGCGGACAAGGCGTTTGATATGATTCTCACGCTCGAACGCTTCCACGGCTCCGCGATCGGCATGATATGCGGAGATTCCCGTCTCGGCGGCAAGACCGTCGCTCACGGCATCGACACCGACGCGCTCTGCGAATATATGTCCGCGCTGGCGACGCTTTTGAAAGTGTCGGGCTCCGTCGAGTGCGCCGACCGCCTTGAAAAAATCGCCTACAATGCGTATCCCGCGGCGTTCGCTCCCGATATGTGGACGCATCAGCGGGTTCAGCTCGTCAATCAGATCCAATGCGTCGCGGACGGCGATCATCCGTTCACGACCGCGGACGGAAAAGCGGGGCTTTTCGGACTTTGCGGCGGTGAAGACCGCTCGGTCGCCGCTTTCTGCAAGGGATATGCGGCTTTCGTCGGCGTTCAGTTCCTGAAAAACGACGGGGGCATATATATTTCGGGCTTTTCGCCCGCGAAACTCGAAACGGTCATCGACGGCGCGAATGTTAAGATCGAGGTGAGCGGGGAATACCCGTTCAGAAATACGGCGAAGATCACGGTTTCCGTTTCCGCGCCCGTCACGTTCACGCTCGGGGTGAGAATACCGTGCTGGACGGAGAACATGAAGATCGGCTCGGGCTCGGAGATACTGATGCCGCGCAAGGGCGAGTTCTTCACCTTCCGCGGAACGTGGACGGATTCGACCGTTTTCAGCCTTGACACGAACGACAAATTCAGGCTGAACCGCCTTCCGAACGATCTGTATACCGTCAGCCGAGGCGCACTGTACTACGCGATCCCCGTGCCTGCCGAAAAGTCTTACACGGAGGGAAACACTTATCCTTACAGCGAATTTGAACTCTCCGCTTCGGGCGGATGGAACTTTGCGCTGCTCGTTGAAGACAAGGACAGGTTCGCAAGATCCGTGACATTTGAGGACAAGCCGATGACGTCTTTCCCGTTTTCTCCTGCGACACCCGCGGTCGAGATGTTCTGCTGCGGCAAACGCATTCGGTGGGGCATCAAAAACGGAGAGGCTGTTCACAATCCTCTCGCGGTCGCGGCGTCCGACAAAAAGGAAATGCTCCGCATGATCCCTTACGGCGCGACAGATCTTCGCATCGCGGCTTTGCCGGTCATAACACAGGTTACCTGAGACCCGGCATATTAAAAGGATCTTCACATCGCGGCTTTGCCGGTCATAACATAACTTACCCGAGACCCGTATATTAAGAGGAAAAACCATTGAAGACCGAACAGGAAATAAAAGAACAGAATAAGCCGAAAGACGTTTCCGACATGCCTTTGTTTGCCGTTCCCTCGGAAGACGAAATGCGTTTTGCCGAGGAAGAGCAAATTCCTCGGGAACAGTTGCCCGAACCGGAGGAAACGATCCCGAAAAAGAAACGGAAAAGCGCTTCGCGGGGCGAAAAAGAGGCTCCGAAGGCAATAAAAACCGCCGACAGAGCGGTCGCAAAGACGGAAAAAAGCGCTTCGGAGCATAAAAAGGCGGCGGAGAAGCCGTTCTCCGACAGAGCGGTAGAAAAAACGAAAAAAAGCGCTTCGGAGCATAAAAAGGCGGCGGAGAAGCCGTTCTCCGACAGGGCGGTCGCAAAGACGGAAAAAAGCGCTTCGGAGCATAAAAAGGCGGCGAAAAAGCCTTTTTCGGACGTAGAGTCACGCGAACCGACGCATGACGGCGCGAAGAACGCGCCGGTATCGGAGTTTACGTTCGGCAACGGATCGGAAACGGAAAATAAACCGTTTTTCGGCGGTGAACTGAAACGTCGTATCGTCGCCGTCGCCGCCGCGTTTGCCGTTTTTGTCGCGGTGTGCGCCGTTCTGATACCCGCGAGCGATCTGCTGGCGGCAAAGACGACCCACGGGAGCCGCATTTACATCAGCGAGATCATGACTTCGAACACTTCCTCGTATCCCGCGCCCGACGGGGAGTTTTACGACTGGATCGAACTGCATAACCCGACCGATGTGCTGATAGATATTTCAGGCTTCGGATTCGGAGTCGATTCTGCCTCCGCCGTGTGGACGGTCCCCGACGGAACGATATTGCCCGCGAACGGATACGCCGTTGTTTACTGTGCGGGGAAGATCGGGAACACGGGAGCGGATAACAAGGTCTTTTCGACATTCAAGCTTTCCAAAAAAGGCGGTGAGACGGTCAGTCTGATGACGTCGGACGGAACGGTCATTGACACGGTCGAAACGGTCTTTCTCGAAAGCGGACAGGCGATGTACCGCGAAAGCGAGGGGTCGGAGTTTCTTGTTTATGACGCGATAACTCCGCTTTTCCCGAACACTTCGGACGGCAGGGAAGCGTATTTCGCGTCTCTGGCGGTCTCGGACGATCCTTTCGTCATCAGCGAGATCGCTCCGAAAAACGACGTCGGTCTGACTGATGCTTTCGGGCAGACGTCGGACTGGATAGAACTTCGGAACACGTCTTCGAAGGCGGTCAGCCTGAACGGTTACAAACTTTCGGACGACGTTAATTCGCCTTACGCGTGGACTTTTCCCGACGTGACTGTCGGCGCGGGCGAGTACATATACGTTTTCTGCACGGGCAGGGACGAAGTCGCCGACGGCGAGATACATACGGGATTTTCGCTCTCCGCGAAGAGCGGCGCGGTGATCCTTTCGCGTCCCGACGGCGGAACGGTCGATCGCGTTGAGTATTCGGACGTTGAAACGGACAAGTCGTATATGCGCGACGACAACGGAATTTTCACTTCGACTCAGTGGCAGACCCCCGGCTTTGAAAACTCGGTCGCGGGCTATGAAAAATATGCTTCGACGCTTGAAACTCCCGACGGACTCGTCATCAACGAGATCATGGTCGGAAATGAGAAATACTGCGCTCATAACGGCGGAAGATATTATGACTGGGCGGAACTTTACAACGCCTCCGATGCGGATATAGACCTTTCCGAATACTGTATCTCAAAGGAAAGATCAGATCTCGGAATGTTCGCGCTTCCTCAGCGGACGCTTCGTCCCGGCGAGTACGTTCTCATTATGTTTTCGGGAGACTCCGCGCTTTCGACCACGACCTACATACACGCGGATTTCAAGATCGACAACGACGGGGAAACGCTTTTCCTCTCAAAGAACGGGCAGATCGCGGACGCGGTTCATTTTTCCCAAATACGGAGCGGTTACAGTTTCGGAAGATCATCTCAGGGCAACGGATTTTTCAACCTCGGTTCTCCGACGCCCGGTTCGGCGAACGGAACGGGTATCAGACAAGTCTCTCAGACACCCTTTGCCGACACGGCGGAGGGTGTTTACGATAACGTCGAAGGCGTGACGGTCGCGCTTTCCGCGTTCGGGGACGCGAAGATATATTACACGACGGATTGCACCGCGCCGACATATCTGAGCACGGAATACGTCGGCGAGCCGCTGACGTTCGACAAAACGACCGTTCTGAAAGCCGTTTCTTACGAAAAGGGCAAACTTCCGTCAAAAGTCGTAACGCTCAGTTATATCGTCAACGAGAACCACACTTTGCCCGTTATCAGCCTTTCCGCGGAGCCCGACGATCTTTTTGATTACTATACGGGCATATATGCCGACGGTCCCGGCTATACTTCCGGATTCCCGCACAAAGGCGCGAATTTCTGGCAGGATTGGGAACGCGACGCGCACGTTGCGTTTTTTGCCGAGGGCGAGGAAGGCTTTTCGCTCGACTGCGGCATAAAAATGTTCGGAAATTACGGCAGGGCTTACGATCAGAAGCCGTTTCAACTCAAATTCAGAAAAAAATACGGAACATCGGAACTGCATTACAAGGTCTTTGAGCAATACGACGATATTTCCGTCTTTGAGTCTCTCGTTTTGCGTTGCGGATCGCAGGACAGTTACCGTGCGCGCTTCCGTGACGAGCTTTTCACGTCTCTTGTCGCGGACAGCGACAGCACCGTCGCGGTTCAGGCTTACCGCGCGTGCGTTCTTTATCTGAACGGCGAATACTGGGGCGTTTATTACATCCGCGAAAAGGTAGACGAAAATTATCTTTCCCAGCACACGAATTACGCGCCCGAGACCTTCTCCCTGCTTTACCGCAACGGTGAGGTCGAGGAAGGAACGGAAAGCGGCTATGCCGCCCTCGTGAATTTCGTCGCGTATCACGATATGACGAACGAGGAAAACTATCGCTATGTCTGTGAACGGATGGACGTTCTCAATTATATAGATCTGAAAATATTTCAGGCGTATTCGGGCAACATCGACCTGCACAATGTCAGGTATTATGTCAGCAACGACCCCGAAAGCGACGGAAAGTGGCGATGGATCTTTTACGATCAGGATTTCGCCTTCCGCGATCTTAGCAGTTCGGTCGCACGAACCGTCGAAGAGGGATACACCTTCATTTCAAACAGCCTTTTCCGCAATCTGCTGAAAAACCCCGAGTTCAAAGATCTTTACCTTTCACGCACCGCCGAACTTTTCGGCTCCGCGCTCTCCGCGGACACGGTGCTTGCGCGGATCAATGAACTTTACGAGGAGGCTCTGCCCGAAATGGAGCGTCACTGCGAGCGGTGGTCGCTTTCCTTCGACAACTGGAAATATGAAGTCGATACGCTTCGCCGCATCGTCAGCGACAGCGGCTCGATCGAGGGCAGGAGCGGTCTCAGCCGAGGCGGCAGCCGTATAGCGCAGGTTCTCGAAAACCTGAAAAGCACACTTTCTCTCACGACCGCCGAATTTGATAAATATTTCGGATCTCTGCTGTCGTCTCAATAAACGGCATGTACGCCTTTGAGCGATCGCGGTCTTTGAGCGTCCCGCGGCGCAAACACGCCGTCACGCTTACGCCGTTATCCGCCGCGGCGAAAAAGCGTATTAAATATATGTACGCAACAGGACAAAGATCATTGTACGCAGACAGATTATTGCGCCGGCGCAGATCAAACCGCATTCGGGAAATACCCCGTATTCAGGAGGAAAAAATGCCTTTATCCAAAACAGACAACGCTTTGAGATACCTGTCGTGGTGGTCGATATTCGCGAGCATCGGAACGCTTGTCATGCTTTCGGTCTTCCCCGTGAATTTTTACATTCCGGGCGCGAATTTCGTCGTTATGACCTGCCTCGTCTTCGGCGCGAGCGGCGCGGTTCCTTTTCTTCTTGCCGCCGCCGTCGGACTGTTCCTGTTCTGGTTCGGCGCGAAGGGCGTCAAAACGCATTCCGCCCTGAAACCCGCGCTGATCGCCGTTCCCGTTCTCGCGGACGCGGCATTTTTCGCATATCTCCTGTTTTGTATCATCACGGGAAAGCAGGCTATGTGGGATTGGCAGTTGATCCCGTCGCTCGTGACCGACGCGGCGTTCGCCGTCCTTCTTGCGCTGTATTACGTTCATATCGCCAAAGAAAAAAAGAAAGAAAAGTGATCGGTCGGATATTTCGGCGGTTTGCGTTTTGCATACCGCCGCATCGGGAAGAGCCTTCCGTGCTCACGGATCTGCGAAGATCCTGAATTTGCGGACACAACGCGTTCCGTCCCGTTTTTCCGTCCGCGCAGACCGTCCGTTTTGCGAAAACGGCGCTTCAACCGAAAGAGATCCCCTCGGGAACATTGTTCCCGAGGGGATTTTACGTTATCGAAGAATATAAATTTCTTCAAACATATTTTTCGCGGAGAAACGGAAATTCCTATCCGCTCCGGGATTACTTCCCTTCGTCCTCAACAGCGACTTCGACGGTTTCCTCAACCGTTTCTTCAACGGTTTCCGCCGCCGCTTCCGCCGTGTCGGGCTGAGCCTGCGTTTCCTCTGTTTCGGCAACCGCCGCTTCCGTTTCTGCCGTATCGGAAGATGCCTGCGCCTCTTCGGAGCACTCCGTGCAGCCGCAGCAGCAGGGAGCGCCGTCCGCCGTCGCGGGAACGGGCTGTCTGTTTCTGTTGAGCATATACAGGATCATGATAACGATTATCAGTATGCCCGCGCCGACCGCAAGTCCGATATATCCGTTGTCAAGCACGCCGCCGACGATATATCCGACAAGGCACGAACCCGCGACAACCATTGCGTACGGGATCTGCGTCGAAACGTGTTCGAGGTGATTGCAGCGCGCACCCGTCGAGGACAGTATCGTCGTGTCCGAGATCGGCGAAATGTGGTCGCCGCAAACAGCGCCCGCGAGAACCGCGGAGATGACAAATGCGAGCTGCGACGCGCCGCTGTCCGACGAGAAGTCGATCGTGCCGTTCAGAACCGTGAAAATGATCGGGATAAGTATTCCGAACGTTCCCCACGAGGTTCCCGTCGCGAACGCGAGACCCGTCGCGATCAGGAAGAAGATCGCGGGCAGGATCGAGATGGGAATGCTGTAAGTCTCAACGATGTTCTTGACGAACTGACCCGCGTTCAGGTATCCGTTGTTGCATATTCCGCCGAGCGTCCATGCGAGCGCAAGGATCGCGATCGCGGGAACCATCGCCTTGAAGCCGTCAACGATGCTGTCCGTGAACTGCTTGTAGGTCAGGATTCGGCGGGACATATAAAGAATAAATATGAAAATGAGCGTTATGATCGAACCGAGAACGAGCGAAAGCGAGGAGTCGCAGTCGCCGAACGAGGAGTAAAGAAGCTCCCATGTCGAGATGTCGGCTTTTCCGACGGTAACGGCGGAAGACTGCGCGAGCGTCGCTTCAGCCTCGCCGCTGAGCGTTACGGAAACAACGGTGTCATCCGTGATGCCGAGTTGATCTTTCGTTACGCCCGTATAGCCCATCGACTCATAGTAACCGATCAACGCGTTGACATACGCATCGGTCGAAATGATCTCATATCCGTCGGGCAGAGTGACCGCCGCTCCGTCTTCCGAAGCGACTTTTCCGTCTTCGAGATATTCGCTGCTGAACGATCCGAGTTCAAGCGGCTCGCCGATCTCAATTCCGTCGGGGAAGAGTTCCTTTATGCTTCCAAACGTGCCGGGGGACGTCTGTTCGCCCTGTTCGGGATCGTTTATGTAGACCGAAATTTCAGCGTCGTCCGAGATCACGATCTTCGAGCCCGCGTCGGCGGTGAAAGATCTCGATTTGTCGAAAATGCCGCCGGTGTAAAGCATTGCCGCGATACAGGTGATGATCAGAACCGCTATCGGGAGGATCAGGTCGATGACCTTTCCCTTCGGCTTTTTCTCCGCGTCCGCCGCGTCGTCGATGACTTTCAGCGGGGGATTCTGTGCGAGTTCCGCCTTTTTCATCGGTCCGAAATCGAAGTTGAGCGCGATCATGAGAACGACCATTATGATCGTCAGAAGCGCGTAGAAGTTGAACGGTATGGTTCTCATGAACAGACCGAAACCGTCAACGCTCGGGTCTGTCGCCATCGTCGAGCTGACCGCCGCCGCCCAGCTGGAAATGGGCGCGATGATGCAGACGGGCGCCGCCGTTGCGTCGATGATATACGCGAGCTTCGCGCGCGATACCTTGTGTCTGTCCGTTACGGGAGACATGACCGTTCCGACCGTCAGGCAGTTGAAATAGTCGTCAACGAATATCAGAACGCCGAGACCCGAGGTCGCAAACAGCGCGCCGCGCTTGGATTTTATCGCCCGCGCCGCCCAGTTTCCGTAAGCCCGCGACGCTCCCGATTTTGTTACGAGCGCAACGATTATTCCGAGGAACACAAGGAATATGCAGATGTTGATGTTTCCGCCGACGCTGTCGCCCATGATCCCGAAGATCGTCTCAAAGATCTTTGCGGGACTGTAAAGCAGAGCGCCGACCGCGATGCCGACAAACAGGGAGAGATAGACCTCCTTGGTTATCAGCGCGAGAGCGATCGCGATAATGGGAGGCACGATCGCCCAGAATGTGCCGACCGCTCCCGCATCGCCCCACGGATTGATGGATTGAAAAAATTGTCCGATTGCTTCCATGAAGATGTCCTTCCTTTTACACAATATATCTATATCACGCCGCACCGGCAGATGCGACGGTTGTTCTTTTTCTCATAACGGTCTCCCGCCGCGGGGATCAACCGTCCTTCGACGATTTCAGAACGGCTGTCACCGTCAGCGTTTCCCCGTCTCTTTCGATCGTCAGTTCGATCTCGTCGCCGACCCTCTTCGTTTTCAGATACGCCGAAAGATCGGAAACATCTTCAACTTCCTTTCCGTCGGCGGCTTTGATGACGTCTCCCACCTTGACTCCGGCTTTCTCCGCCGCTCCGCCTTCGGTGAGCGCGCCGACCCACAGCCCTCCGTCCGCGTCCGCTTTGACCGTCACGCCGAGCATGGGCTTTTCGACGTCTCCCGTCTCGATGATCTGCTTCGCGTAATTGAGAACGGTGTTGATCCTCAGCGCGAAGCCGAGATCCTTGTATTCGCCCGCGATCTGAACGCTGTTCAGCCCGACGACTTCGCCGTTCAGGTTGATAAGAGGTCCTCCGCTGTTGCCCGAATTGATCGTCGCGTCGTGCTGTATGACGTCGGCGGTTATGCCGAGATTTTCAAATGTGACGGTGTTCCTGACCGCGCTGACCATGCCTTTTGTCGCCGTCTGGAAAAGAACGGAGTCGAACGGTGTTCCGATCGCGATGACCGTGTCGCCGACCTTGACCGCTTCCGAGTCCGCGAACTCGGCGGGCGTGAACGTCCCCTCGATCTTTATAACGCCGACGTCGCTCTCCGAATCGTAGCCGATGACCGTCGCGTAATAATAATTGTCTTCGTTATCCCTGACTCTGACGGATTTCGCGCTGTCGATAACGTGCGCGTTCGTCAGGATATATCCGTCCTCGGACATGATGACGCCGCTTCCGCCGCCCGATCCGGAGGCTTTGAGCGTGATGATCTCAACCGTGCTCGGAAGCACCTTCGCGATCGCCGCGCCCGCGGTTCCGTCTTCTTCCGTCTTCTCCTCGCGCGGAGGATCGTCGTTCGACTGCTTGATCTCGACGTTCCCCTTCGGCGCGTTTTCCGCGCGCTTGTATGCGAGCAGAGCGATACATGAACTCAGTATCGCGACGGCGAGACTGACCGCCGTCAGCGTTATCATAACGGCAAACGCCGCTTTTCCGCTCTTTTTCTCTCTCTGCGGCGCGGTGAAGCGAACCTGCGGCTGATTGTATGCGGGACGGGGGAGCGGTTCGGTTTTTGCTTCTCCGTATCCGTTTGCCGTATCCGTTTCCGCGCTTCCGTCCGCCGTTTCGGTTTCGTCATTATTCGGTTCTTCTGCCGATCTGTCCGACGGACTTTGTTCCGCCGCACAGTCATACGCGCCGCCGTTTTCGGCGGCTTCATCGGCTTCCGAAGCGACCATTCCGTCGCTCACGGCTTTCGCCGCGTTGATCTCTTCCCGTATCTTTTCGAGTTTCTGTTCGGGGGTCTCGAAATTTCCGTCCATATTTACCATTCTTCTTTCAGCACCGCGAAGACTTTTATGTCCGCGAATCTGTCTTTTATGTATATCTCTTTTCTGTGGCAGCCCTCGTATGTCATTCCGAGTTTTTTCATCAGCGCCGCCGACGGCACGTTGTCCGCCGTGCATTTCCCGACGATGCGGTTCAGTCCCGCTTTGCCGAAACCGAAATCGATGACCGCGACGGCGGCTTCAAACGCATAGCCGCGCCTGCGGCAGTCGCCCGCGATCCAGTATCCGATCTCCGCCCTTCGGCTCAGCGACGCGATGTCGTGCAGATTTATCATCCCGATCGCGCGCCCGTCCTTTTTTCTCTCGATCACCCATGACGTGCAGGTTCCCCGTTCGTATTTGAGGATCAGCCCGTTCAGAAATTCCGCGGTCTCGGCGTTCGACGTATGCGTTTTCCACATCTCAAAGCGCGAGATCCCGGGATCGGACATACAAATATAAATATCGTCCGTATCGTACAGATACGGTCGGCGAAGCACCAGCCGTTCCGTTTTGATCTTCGGCAACGGACGGAACGCGCTCATAACATCGTGTTTCAGCATGGCAACACCCCGAAAAAATCAGACCGCAAATGCGGAAAAGTCGGCAAAAATATGCGTCGGCGCGTTTTTCGTCGGGTCAAGCCCCTTTTTTTCGGAAAAACGGTCTATCTGTCTCCGACATATCCCGAAAGCGCGCTTTCAAGCGAATTGAGTTGTTCGGGAGGGTAGTCCGCAACGGTGTAGATCCCGCCGTCATTCAGACGGACGGTCGTTTTTCTGTAAGTCGCGACGCCGCGCTCACGCAAGTGAAGGCGAACGTCCGCATAGAGTTCTCCGTCTTTTTTATAGACCTTCAGTTCGGAAAAATCGACCAGATAATTCGCGTATTCTCCGTTTTTCTGTTCTTCGACGCGCTTTTTCCATACCTTTTCCGCGTCTTCCTCGGAAAGTTCCGTTCCGTTTCCGATATTTTCGGCGTCGTCGAAAAACCAGACTTTTTCAGCCGCTCCGTCCCAATCGTCCGAAGCGAGCGCTTTGAAAAACGAACGGACTTCAAAATACGCCCGCGTCTGTTCAAGCCCGAAACTCCCGTTCTTTCTCGGAACGAAGTATACGACGGCTGTAACGGCGACCGCGAGGACGAGAACCGCGCACATAACGCGCAGAATATTTCTGTTCCTCGCTCTCTTTGCTTCGGCGGAAGCGGTGTCCTCGGGTCTTATCTTCTTGAATTTGCTCACAGGTCTTCATCCTCAAGCGGCGCAAAAAACGCCATTGATCTGTTCGTGTAATCTTTGTCCTCGGAGACTTCGCGGATGACCTCGATGAAATCGGGAAGGGTATATGTCTGCTCGACGGTTTCGGTCTCGACCTCGCATATCGCCTGTTTTTTCCAGAACGGGTAAATGTCGATCTCCGCGTAAAGCCCTTTTTCCATGGGGATCTTCCAACGCCGTTTGACGATCGGCGAAAGTTCTTTGTCGGCACGTTTCAGATACTCGTTGTACTGTTCCTCGCTTATGGCGTTTTCTTCCTCGTAGCGAACGATATTTTTCGCGGAGATCTTCACCGTATGCGTATAAACGGTCTTTCCGCCCTTTTCCGACTTTCTGACCCTTTCGGTCTGACGCGGAATTGCGGGAACGAGATACGTCTGCGTTATATTCGCGACGGAAGCGCCCTGCACCGTTGCCAGAAACGCTTCGTCGGGCATACGGATGAGATACTTTCTTTCGATTTCAAGTCCCGCGGGCATATCACATTTTCTCCTCGTCGTATACGGCGCGGCATCCGCCGATGAATTTCGGTCTCGTCCTCGCGCAGACGACGTTTGCCTGTCCGATCTGTCTGACGGCGAGCCTGACGGGAACGGCAACTTCTTTCAGGTGCATTCCGATCAGCGTGTCCCCGATGTCAATGCCCGCGTCGGCTCTGACCTTTTCGACAACGGTCGGCTTTTCAAACGCGCGGTAGCCCGCGGTCGCCCACGATCCGCCCGCCTTCGGCTGAGGCACGGCGTTGACCTCTTCGAGCCCGTGCGCCGCGGCGTATTCGCCCTCGACGACGACGGCTCTGTTCAGATGCTCGCAGCACTGACACCCGAGATATATCCCGTTCTGTTTCAGAACGCCGTATATCCCGTCGAACACCGCCTGCCCGACCTCGAAGACCGAACCTTTTCCTATATTTTCTCCGACGATCTCGCTCGACGAACAGCCGACGACGCAAAGATCGCCTTTTTTCAGTTTTGCGGCGGCGACGAGTTGTTCCGCCGCCTGCCGCGCCCGATCTCTTATATCTTCATACATGATCTTCACCCTTTCGGGCGGGGGCTTTTTCAGTCCTTCAACGCCCACTTGTATTTGAGGTAGTCTTTATACTTCGCGTCCCACGCGTCTCTGTCTTCCGGCTCGTAAATTTTCAGATCGTCGGAGCAGAACTCGCGTCTTGCCTGCGCAACGTCCGCGATCGTTCCCTGAGAAATGAGTTGAACGGCGATGTTTCCGATCGCTGTCGCCTCGACAGGTCCCGCGGTCACCTTCTTGCCCGTCACGTTCGCGGTGAAGCGGCAGAGGTTGACGTCCTTGACGCCGCCGCCGATGAGGTGAACGACGTCGGTCTTTTCGCCGAGAAGTTTTTCAAGCGATTCGATATAATATCTGTATGTCATCGCAAGGCTTTCGAGAATGCACAGCGCGTACTGTCCCTTCGACTGCGGAAGCGCCTGTCCCGTCTTCGTCAAAAACTCGTCGATCTTTGCGGGCATATTTCCCGGCTTGCCGAACGGCGCGTAATCGGGATCGATGTAAACGTTCGCGCTCTTCTCCGTCAGGAGCATTTTGTCGATGTCCCTGAACGAGATGTCGAAACCTTCTCTGATCCACTGACGGCGCGTTTCCTGAATGATCCAGAGTCCCGAAATGTTTTTGAGGAAGCGTATCGTGTTTCCGACGCCGCCCTCGTTCGTGAAGTTCTCTTCAAAAGAGTCTTTGTTGATAAGCGGCTCTTTCATCTCCGCTCCGAGCAGCGACCACGTTCCGCAGGAGATGTAGCAACCCTTTTCGCCCTCTTCGATCGGTGCGGAAACGACCGCGGACGCCGTGTCGTGCGAGCCGACCGCGATGATGTCGACCTGCGCGATGCCGAGTTCGTCGGCGATGTCCTTCGACAGTTTTCCGATAACGGTTCCCGGAGGGTTGATCTTTCCGAACAGACTGCGTTTGAGCCCGAGACGGTCGATGAGGTCGAAGTCCCAGTTTCTCTCCTTCGCGTTCAGCAGGGAACTCGTCGACGCGATCGTGTATTCGACGTTTTTCTCGCCCGTCAGCATATATGCGAACAGGTCGGGAGTGAAGAGCATCGACTCGGCTCTTTCGAGCAGTTCGGGCCGGTTGAGTTTGATCGAATAAAGATGGTTGATCGTGTTTATGTCAAGGAACTGTATTCCCGTCTTTCCGTAAAGCTCGTCGGGCGGAACCTTCTCAAAGACCTTTTTCATGATGCCTTTTGTTCTCTCGTCTCTGTAATTGACGGGATTTTCAAGCAATTTCCCGTCCTTGTCGAGAAGCCCGAAGTCAACGCCCCACGTGTCTATTCCGATCGAGGTTATGTCCCCGTTGCCCGAGTTGACGCATTTGAGAATGCCCTGCTTGATCTCGTGGAACAGGCGGAGAATGTCCCAGTAGAACGTTCCGTGTACCATGACGGGGTCGTTTGAGAAACGGTGGATCTCTTCGAGGGTGAGTTTTCCCTGATCGTAAACGGCGAGTATCGCTCTGCCGCTCGAAGCGCCGAAGTCGAATGCAAGAACCTTGTTTTTCATGATTTTTTTCCTCTCTCAGCCGCGCACCCGCCCCGCACGGAACCCAAGCGGCGGATCGGAACGCAGACAGCGTCCCCGATATCCCCGACCGCATTGCTTCCGCGGAAGCGCCGACGCGCGGACTAATATAGTTTTATACGCCTCATTATACCATATACGGCGCGGAATGTAAAGACGCTTTTCGGAGTTTTTTTATTAAAAATGAAGAAGATATATATCGCGGGCGCGTGAGCATACGGTAAAAACGGTCTGTTTTTCACTTGAAAACTTTTGTAAAAAAAGTGTTTTGCGTATTGACACGGCATGTCTGTTGGTGTATCATAAAAATAATAAAACATTCGTTTTTGACACGGAGGAAAATATGCTTTCAATAAGCCATTATTCCAAAAGTTACGACGGAAAAAAGGACGCCGTTCACGATCTGTCCTTTGAAGTCCGTTCGGGCGACATTTTCGGATTTATCGGTCATAACGGCGCGGGAAAAACGACGACGATCAAGTCCTGCGCGGGTATACTCGAATTTTCGCGGGGGACGATAACGATCGACGGCGTCGATATAAAGAAAGACCCCGTTTCGTGCAAGAAAAAAACAGCGTATCTGCCCGATAACCCCGATATTTACGAATTTATGTCGGGTATAAAGTATCTGAATTTCATCGGTGATATTTTTGAGGTCCCGAAAGCGATCCGCGGCGAGCGTATCTCCCGTTACGCGGAAGAGTTCGGCATCGCGGGCGATCTCGGTTCCTCCGTCGCGTCTTATTCGCACGGAATGAAGCAGAAACTCGCCATTATCGGAAGTCTGCTCCACGAGCCGAAACTGCTTATCTGCGACGAACCGTTCGTCGGTCTTGACCCGAAAGCCGCGCTCGTTTTCAAAAATTATATGCGCGAAATGTGCGCGAACGGCGGCGCGGTCCTGTTTTCAACCCACGTTCTCGAGGTCGCCGAAAAACTTTGCAACCGTATCGCGATCATCAAGGGCGGCGAACTTGTCGCCGTCGGCGATATAGACGAGGTGAAGGGTACGTCGTCGCTTGAAGACGTATTTATGGAGTTGACCGACAAATGAAAAAATTCCTCGTACTGATAAAGATCGCCGCGATGCAGTCTCTGCTGACCGGATCGGGATCGAAAAACAAAAAGAAAGCGAAAGCGGCGTCCGCCGTGACGACCGCGGTCATTTATGCCGTTCTCGGCGTGCTTCTCGCCTTCATGTTCGGCTCGATGTATTTCGGAATGGTCATGATCGCCCGCGAACAGGGCGATTCGGGCGCTGTTTTCAGCCCCGTCACCGTCGCCAACGTTTTCGGAACGGTGATGACGCTTTTCCTCGCGACGATGGGACTTTCCGCGCACGTTTTCAAGTGCCGCGATTTTGATATGCTGATGGCGATGCCCGTCACGCCCTCGCAGGTGCTTCATTCAAAACTTGTCGGACAGTATCTGGCTCTGCTGTACTACTCCGCCGTTTTCCTTCTGCCCGCATACATCGTGATCTTTGCCTCGGGCGGCGTCGGAGTCACGTTCGGACTTGTTCTGACGGCGGTCGCGAACATCCTTTTCCTGCCGCTGATACCTCTTTCCGTCGCCGTGATCCTCGCGTTCTTCGTGTCCCTGATACCCGAGAACAACGCGGTAGGGAAAGCATTTTCCGTCATTCTTTCGCTCGGACTTCTCGGCGTGTATATGTGGTTCTTCTACGGCGGGGACGGAATGACCGCCGTGATGACCGATCCGTCGGTCGTCGGCGCGATGAAAACGTATTATTTCCCGCTCGCGTTTCTTGACGGCGTTTTTGAGGGAAGCGCGCTCGGTCTGCTTCTTTACATCGCGGTCTGCGTCGTTATATACGCCGCCGTGGTCGGCGTTCTCTCTTTCGCGTATTTCCCGATCGTCCGCAGACGCAAGCACGGAAGCGCGAAGAAGAAAAAACTCGAAAAAGGCGATATAAAGGCGTCACGCGTCGGCGCGGCTCTTTATGTCAAGGAACTGAAAAAATATTTCGGAACGACCGTCTATGTCGTCAACACGATCATCGGTCCTCTGCTCCTTCTCGGCGGTTCTTTTTACCTTGTTTTCGGAAACGGGTCTTTTACCTCGCTTCTGAAAACGGGCTACGCGCCGATGGTTCTTCCCATCCTCGTACTCGTTCAGGCGTTCACTCTCGGCATGGGCTGTACGACCGCCGCGTCCGTCTCGCTGGAAGGGAAAAGCCTGTGGATACTGCGAACCGCTCCCGTATCGGCGAAAAAAGTCTTCGCCGCGAAGATCGGCGTCTGTCTGACTGTGCTTTTGCCTTGTTCTGTCGGCGGCTCTCTCGTCTTCGCGTTCGGACTCGGACTTGACGCTCTGACGGGCGTTCTGACCGTCGTCAGCGGTGTCCTTCTCAGCCTGACGGTCGCTTGCCTCGGACTTCTGGCAAATCTGCGCTTCCCGCGCTTCGATTATATCAACGAGGCTCAGGCGGTCAAGCAGGGCGCGTCAGTCGTTATCGGACTGTTTTTCCCGACGCTTATAATGCTTCCGTTCGTCATCTGCGCGTTTCTGCTCCCGACGTTCGGGATCGTCAAAGGCGGGCTCGTTCCGAGTCTTGTCGTGATCTGCGCCGAAGTCGTTTTCTTCGCCGTCGTCGCGGCTCTGCTTTCGACAAAAGGAAAAAAACTTTATGAAAGGCTTTAAGAGTGAGAATACCATGTTACGCAATCCCGAAAACGGCTATATTTACAAAATCGAAACGCACTGTCACACATCCGAACTCAGCCCGTGCGGATTTCTTCCGTTCCGCGAACTGATCGACCGTTACGCCGCCGCGGGCTTTTCCGCGATCACGCTGTGCGATCACCTGCGCGTCGGCTACACCTTGCCGCGTGAGGGCGACCGAACCGCGCTTGCCGACCGTATGGCAGATGTTTACGACGAGGCGGTCGAGTACGGAAAAACGCGCGGAGTGACCGTTTACAAGGGCTCGGAACTTTGCTTCGACGCGACCTGCCCCGACGAATTTATCATGCTCGGCTGGGACAGGGATTTTCTGCGCAAAACGGTCGGACTGCTCGACCGCGAGACCGTCGGAGAATATCACAAAAGAACGCTTGCGAGAGGCGCCGTCATCATTCAGGCGCACCCGTTCCGCGGCGAATGTCTGCCCGTTGAGGGGAGCGCCGTCGACGGGTACGAGACGCTGAACGCGCACCCGCGCCACGACTCGAAAAACGATCTTGCCGAAAAGGTCGGACTTGAACACGGCGGCATAATGACCGCCGGATCGGACTGCCACGATCCCGACGTTGTCGGCATTTCGGGGCTTTATTCCCGTTTCGTTCCGCGCGACACCGCCGAGTATATCGAACTGCTGAAAAGCGGCGATTACGGTATGATCGGAAAAGATTGAAAACACGGGCTCGGCGCTCGGAAACGAGTCCCGCACGTCGTGTCCGTATACGGAAAACCGAGAAGAAACAGTCTTCGGACACCCGTCGCCCGAAAGAGATCAGAAAGGGCATAAGAGTAAAATACCATGTTGAAAAATCCCGATAACGGCTATATTTACAAGATCGAAACACACTGTCACACCGCCGAGGTCAGCCCGTGCGGAACGACGCCTTACCGCGACCTGATCGACGGCTATGCCGCCGCCGGCTATTCGGCGATAACCCTCTGCGATCATCTGCGCCTCGACTATTCCCTTCCGAGGGACGGCGACCGCGCCGCCGTCGTGGATCATCTGATCGAAATTTACGATGCGGCTGAGGAGTACGGAAAGACGCGCGGAGTGAGCGTTTACAGAGGCACGGAACTCTGTTTCGACGCGACCTGCCCGTCCGATTTCATTCTGCTCGGCTGGGACAGAGAGTTTCTGCGCGAATCCGCCGATCTGCTCGACCGAGAGACGGTCGGGGAATATCATCCGAGAGCGACCGCGCACGGTTGTATCCTCATTCAGGCGCACCCGTTCCGCGGCGTAAGTCATGCCGTCGAGGGGAGCGCCGTGGACGGCTATGAAATTCTGAACGCACGCCCGCGCCACGATTCAAAGAACGATCTTGCCGAAGAAGTCGGACGCGCGCACGGCGGCATAATGACCGCGGGCTCGGATTGCCACGATCCCGACGGAATAGGCGTTTCGGGCATTTATTCGCGCTTCGTTCCGCGCGACACCGCCGAATATATCGAACTGCTGAAAAGCGGCGATTTCGGTTTGATAGGAAAGGACTGAAAAATATGATCTCCTGCATGAAAATCGATCTCTGGTCGGAAAGTCTCTGTCAGTATATGAAAGTCGACGTCCTGATGCCGTATGACACGGGCGGTCGGCCCGTCCGCGTTCTTTATCTGCTTCATGGGCTGTCGGACGATTCCTCCGTGTGGCTTCACAGAACGAATATCGAACGCTACGCGGACGCCGTCGGCGATCTCTGCGTCGTTCTTCCGTCCGCGCACCGCTCGTGGTACGCGAACACCGCCGCGGGACTTGCTTACCGCACTTATGTTTTTGAAGAACTTCCCGAAAAGATCGCGCAGATGTTCCGCGTTTCGACCCGCCGCGAGGACACATTCGTCGCGGGCAACTCGATGGGCGGTTACGGCGCTCTCAAATTCGGTCTTCTTCATCCCGAAAGATTCCGCGCCGTGTTCCCGATGTCGGGCGCGTTCCGTGCGGTGAAATATTTCCCCTCGGAGGCGGAAAGACTTTCTGTCTTCGGGAAAGAACCCGAACGCGAGGAAGACGTCGTGCGCCTTGCTTCGGAAGCCGACACGGTAAATACCGTTTACCCCGAATTCAGGCTTTTTTGCGGAAAAGACGATTTCTGCGTCGGCGATAACCGCGAAATGTACGCGCTGATGAAGGAAAAGGGGTTCAACGTCGCTTATGACGAGACGGAAGGTTCTCATTGCTGGGATTTCTGGGATGATGCCATCAAAAAAATCTGCGCCCTATCGGGAGAAATGAGATGAAACGGATCTTTGCCGTTCTGACCGTTGTTTTCGCTCTCTTTTCCGTTCTCTGCGGCTGCGCGGGGAACATGGGCGGAACGGACGCTCCGTTCTCTTCCGAAAACACTGCGGAAAAAGAACCGCCCGCCGCGTGGAAGGCGCATTTCCTGAACGTCGGAAAAGCCGACGCGATCCTGCTCGAAGCCGACGGACTTTTTTATCTGATAGACACGGGAACGAAGGAGTCTTTCCCCGTCCTGCAAAAGGCGTTCGAGACCTTTTCCGTGACCGAACTTCAAAGCGTTTTTATCACGCATACGGACAAAGACCACATCGGCGGTCTTTCCGATCTGCTCGGTGAAAGCGGCGTCGCGGTCGGCTCGGTCTGCGCACCCGCCGTCGGCGTTTTCGACGGAGACGGGAAGGATAAAGTTGACAAAAAAGCCGAAAAATACGGATTTTCCGTGACCCGTCTGCCCGTCGGAGAACAGATTCCCGTCGGAAAGAACGGGCTTTATCTGGAAGTCCTTGCGCCCGTCCGCGCCGCGGAAGGGGAGAACAACAACTCGCTCGTCATGAAACTCCGCGGCGGAGCCTCGACCGCTCTTTTTACGGGCGACGCGCAGTTTTTCGAGGAATACGACCTGCTTGAACGCGACGTGTCCGCCGATGTTCTGAAAGTCGCGCATCACGGGTCGGACGAGGCGTCGTCATATTCGTTTCTGAAAGCCGTCGGCGCAAAGATCGCGGTCATAAGCACCTCGACCGCCGAGCGGGAGGAAACGCCGTCTCCGACCGTGCTTTCGGCACTTGACGGACTCGGCGCGAAGGTATACGTCACTCAGGACGCGGCGCTGTGCGTGACCGTGACTTCCGACGGGCACGGAGCCCTGAACGCCGTTCTGCGCTGACTCAAAGCGTTTTGCGGAGCGAACACGGCCTTCCCGGCGTGGAAGACCGTTAAAAACGGACGGGCTTACGCGCGCGAACCGCTCTTTGTTCCGTGTCGGACCGATATTACAATTTCAATTTCTTTGTGGCAAAACTTGACTTTTGCGAAACAATGTTATATAATACCGACAGTACGGTTTTTAAGGAGCAGGTATTATGTTGGAAAAGCTCGCAAGAAAAAGAAAGTATGTCAATTACGGAACCGGAGGTCTGATCCTCGTTCAGTGGATCTTGATGTTCCTTCCGTATTATTCTTACGGCGACGGAGAATCTTCTTCGATCTTCGGTTATATATGGCTCAATTTCGATGAAATGAAGGATTACTGGCGCTCGCAGATCCCCGGCTACGCGATCAACAACGAATTTCTCATTCCGTTCGCGCTGTTCTTCATCTGCCTCGTTGCGGCGATCTTCTGTTTCACCATGCCGACCGAGTGGTTTTCCCATGTCATCGCCTTTGTCTGGGCTGTCCTCGGTCTCGCGGGCTTCCCGATAACGAAAACTCTGCATTTCGGCAACATCTTTTGGGTTCACATGGCCATTTTCATCATCGGCACGCTTGCGATCGCTTTCTGCTGGGCGCTGGACGTTTACGCCGCGAAGAAACTGCCGCCCGAAGAGGTCAAACTGTTTTAACGGCAAAAAAAAATCAACAGGTCTTTCCGTCGAGGAAGGACCTGTTTTTTTGCAGCCGGGTTATACCGCGAAAAGTCCGCGAATGCAACAGCCGTCAGCGCTGTTTTTTCTCTTTTTCTTCCGAAGACAGGGCTTTTCGCATCGCGCGGCGCACGCGGTTGATATGCCGTTCAAAATCGCCGTTGCCGATAAGTTCGGTCAGAACGAGTTGTTCAAATGTCGGAACGGTGCAGGAACAGAAGCCGAGTTTTTCATCGAAAGTTTTTACGAGCCGTTTCGGAAGCACCATGTAACCGACCCTCAGCGACGGCGAGATCGTTTCCGAAAACGTGTTCAGATATATGACGTTGTCGCGGTCGGCAAGCGCGAAAAGTGTTTCCGCGGGCTTTGCGGAGACGGAAAACTCGGAGTCGTAATCGGACTCGATGATGAACCTGTCGCTTTTGTCCGACCAGCGGATGTATTCGTGCCGTTTCGACGCCGACGCCGTGACGCCGCTCGGAAAACTGCGGTAAGGCGTCGTGTGAAGCACGTCCGCTTTTGTTTTCGCGAGCGCCGCGCTGTCGATCCCGTCGTCCGAGAGCGGAAGCGGCTCGTATTTCACGCCCGCCGCGCGGTAGACCTGTTCTATCTTTTCGTAAGAGGGCGATTCGATGGCGTAGACCATGTCTCTGCCGAGCAGATCCACGATAAGCCCGTAAAGATATTCCGCGCCCGAGCCGATGACGATCTGTTCCGCGTCAACACTGATCCCTCGGTTCCGCGCAAGATACCTCTTTAACGCGTCGCGAAACTCGGCGCACCCCGAATTCGGCGATTTTTCAAGGATCAGATCGCTGTAATCGGAAAGCACCTTCCGCATCGTCCTGCTCAGGACCGAAACGGGAAAGAGCGGCCGCGCATGAGCACCCGCGCGCGTGTGAACCCCGATCTTCGGCCCCGTTACCGACGCGGCGAACCCGTCCGTCGGACGGAAAAGAACGGTATATCCGCTTCTCTCTCTCGCCTCGGCATATCCCTCGTCGCACAAAAGCGCGTAAGCGTGTTCGACCGTCACCGTGCTGACGCCCAACTCCTCCGAAAGAAGCCGCTTTGACGGAAGTTTTTCGCCGTAAGCGTATATCCCGCCGATTATATCGTCGCGGCACTGTCTGTATATCTGTAAATAGACAGGTCTGTCTTTTCTGTTCACCGTATGTTTCATCTGGTTATATTTTTTTCTCCGTTTCTGACTATTTAACATTATCAGAAATATTGTATAATAGTTTTGCATGAATTGCAAGGGGGAAAATGAAAATGCAAGAGAAAATTAACAAAAAAGAAGAACGGCGGTCTGGATCTGCTCGACCGCACTGTTCATGGCTCTGAATGTCGCGCTGAGTTCGTTCGGCGTTCCCGTTCCGGGAGGGCATCTTTATCTGAACGACATCATTATCTGCACGGCTGCCATTCTGCTCGACCCGATCGCCGCGTTTGCGGTCGGCGGCATCGGCGCGTTCCTCGGCGACCTGTTCTTTTATCCGACACCGATGTTCGTTTCGCTCGTGACCCACGGCTTGCAGGCGGTCGTCATCTCCGTTTTTTCGCATTATGTGCTGAAAAAGCATCCCGCCGTCTCTTCGGGCATAGGCGTGACGCTCGGCGCTGTCATCATGGTCGTCGGCTACTCTCTCGGAAGAGCGTTTATTTACAGCACGCCCGAATACGCCGTTCTGAAACTTCCGTATCAGATCCTTCAGGCGGTCGTCGGCGCCGTGTTCGGAATGCTCCTCGTTTGGAAATTCGGCGTCGGAAAACTTTACGGAAAAATGATTCGGCAAAGGTAACGGTTTTTCGGCATTTCGGCGGTCGGCGCGGGCTCTGTGTGCCGTTTTCCGTCCGTCGGAAAACGCGGAAAATGCGCTTTTTTTTACATAAAAACATACCGCGGCGGGAAGAGAAGATCTCCCGCCGCTTTCCGCTGTCTTTTTGCGGACAAACGCGGCTCGGACGGCAGACCGACGCTCCGAACCGAGGAATTTTTAACAGTTTGAATGAAATATTATCAAGGGCTTGCTTATTTCGCGGTTTTGTGATATAATGTACATATATTTTGTAATATATTATACACATACAGCGCTCCGCGAACGCGGAGAAAAATGCCGACGACAGTGAGGTGCCTGTTTTTATGAATGAAGTAAAAAAACCTAAAAAGTCGCTGTTTTTCTATTACGGGATCGCGCTTATCGTTATCCTTCTTTTCAACCTGCTCCTGATGCCGAGGATCGCCGAGAGACAGGTCAGGGAAGTCGATTACGGAACGTTTATCACGATGACGGAGGAAAAACAACTCGCCGAAGTCGATGTTGCCGACAACAAGATCGTATTTTCCGACAAGGAAGGGAATATCTATAAAACGGGACGCATTGACGACGACGGTCTCGTCGCGCGTCTGCACGAATCGGGCGCGAAGTTTGCGAGCGAGATAATCGAAGAAACGTCGCCGATAATCGGTTTTTTGCTTTCATGGGTGCTTCCGATCGTCGTTTTTGTTCTTCTCGGACAGCTCATGTCGCGCTGGCTGATGAAAAAAATGAGCGGCGGCAACGGCGCGATGACGTTCGATCTCGGAAAGAGCAACGCGAAGGTCTATGTCAAATCGTCCGACGGAATACATTTTTCCGACGTCGCGGGCGAGGATGAGGCGAAGGAGAATCTGACCGAGATCGTCGAATATCTTCACGATCCTTCAAAATATTCCGAGATCGGCGCTTCGATGCCGAAAGGTATTCTGCTCGTAGGCCCTCCGGGAACGGGTAAAACGATGCTCGCGAAAGCCGTCGCGGGCGAAGCCAACGTTCCGTTCTTCTCGATGAGCGGCTCCGAGTTCGTTGAAATGTTCGTCGGCATGGGCGCTTCAAAAGTCCGCGACCTGTTCAAGCAGGCGAAGGAGAAAGCCCCCTGCATCGTTTTCATCGACGAGATCGACGCGATCGGCGGCAAGCGCGACGCGCGCGTGGGCGGAAACGACGAACGCGAGCAGACGCTGAACCAGCTTTTGACCGAAATGGACGGATTTGAGGGCAACACGGGCGTTATAATCCTCGCCGCGACGAACCGCCCCGAGTCTCTCGACCCCGCGCTGACGCGTCCCGGCCGTTTCGACCGCCGCGTACCCGTTGAACTTCCCGATCTGAAGGGCAGGGAAGAGATACTTAAAGTTCACGCAAAAAAGGTCAAGACCGATCCGAACATAGATTATTCCGCCGTTGCCCGCATGGCGTCGGGCGCGTCGGGCGCGGAACTTGCGAACATCGTCAACGAGGCGGCACTGAAAGCCGTCCGCGAAGGTCGAAAGACCGTCACGCAGGCCGATCTCGAAGAGAGCATCGAGGTCGTTATCGCCGGCTATCAGAAAAAGAACGCGATACTGACCGATCACGAAAAGCGCATTGTCGCTTATCATGAGATAGGTCATGCGCTCGTCGCCGCGAAACAGACACAGTCCGCTCCCGTTCAGAAGATAACGATCGTTCCCCGAACTTCGGGCGCGCTCGGCTATACCATGCAGGTCGAAGAGGGCGATCATTACCTGATGACGAAAGAGGAAATGGAAAACAGGATCGCGACGCTGACGGGCGGCAGAGCGACCGAAGAGGTCGTTTTCGGTTCGGTCACGACGGGCGCTTCCAACGATATAGAACAGGCGACGAACCTTGCCCGTGCGATGATAACCCGTTACGGAATGAGCGACGGGTTCGGCATGGTCGCGCTGGAAACGGAAACGAACCGCTATCTCGGCGGCGACGCGCAGGTCACCTGCTCCGCGGAGACGCTCGGACAGATTGACAAAGAAGTCATCGCTCTTATCGGCGCGCAGTATGATAAAGCGAAGAATATCATCGTCGAAAACCGCGAAAAACTCGACGAACTCGCGAACTTCCTTTACGAGAAGGAAACGATCACCGGCGAAGAGTTCATGCAGATACTGAACAGATAAAAAAAACGGCATATAGGTATATAAAGAAATAAAGAGAGAAAGAAAAAAGGAGAACACGAACATGGCGACCACATACGTTTTTTTTAATCCGCTCGCGGGCAACGGCAAATGCACCGAAAGAGCGCTCGGGCTGAAAAAAATTGTCGGAGAAGGAGCGGTCTTCTGCAACATGACCGACGAAAGCGTTTATGAAAAAACGCTCTTCTCGCTCGAAGCCGACGACACGCTTATAGTTTGCGGCGGCGACGGAACTCTGAACCGCTTCATCAACTTTGTCGGCGACCGTCCGCTCGATCACGACATTCTTTACACACCCCTCGGCTCGGGCAACGACTTCGCCCACGATCTCGGAAAAACCGCGGAAGACAAGCCTTTTTCCGTCACCGAGTATGTGACGGACCTCCCGACCGTGACCGTCAACGGAAAGACCTTCCGTTTCATCAACGGCATCGGCTACGGCATCGACGGCTATTGCTGTGAAGTCGGCGACAAACTGCGCGGCGAGGGCAAAAAGAACATAAATTACGCTTCGATCGCGATCAAAGGCTTGCTTTTTCATTACAAGCCCACGAACGCAGTCGTGACCGTTGACGGAGTGAAGCACGAATATAAAAAGGTATGGCTCGCGCCGACGATGAACGGCAGATTTTACGGCGGCGGCATGATGCCGACACCCGATCAGGTCAGAAACGGCGGCAAACTCTCAACGATGCTTTTTCACGGTTCGGGCAAACTGAAAACGCTCATGATCTTCCCGTCCATCTTCAAGGGCGAGCACGTCAAACACACCGATTGCGTCACCGTTCTCGAGGGCAAAGAAGTGACCGTTGAGTTCGACCGTCCGACAGCGCTCCAGATCGACGGCGAAACGATCCTCGGCGTCACCTCTTACACCGCGAAGGCGTTCGGCGCGGACACGGCAGAAAGAGCGGAAAAGACGGAAATTCCGTCCGAAAACGCCGAAAAAACGGCTTCCGAGCCCGAGACCGCGACCGTCGGCTGAACCCCGACCCCGCGCGACATATAAAATAAAACAAAAGGACAGCCTCGGCTGTCCTTTTTTGTCTTTCCGCACGCAAGAAGAGAAGATTTTCCGCATATAGATCTGTGTGGAACATTCGGAACGGTGTGAATGCGGGAGGGCGAAAAAATGGCGGATCTTCTCAAAAATGCGGCGCGGGCGGTATGGGGCGCTCCTCTGACAGGGCTGATATTGATTGCCGGGTGCGCGCTGACCGCGGCGACCGGATTTGTTCAGGTCAGGGGCTTCCGCGCGGCGTTTTCGGGGCTGTTCCGAAAAGGGACGGGGTTCGGGGTCTCGCCGTTCGCGGCGCTTTGCACATCGCTTTCCGCAACGGTCGGAACGGGGAACATAATCGGCGTCACGGCGGCTGTCGCCTCGGGCGGCGCGGGCGCGCTTTTCTGGATGCTCGCGGTCGCTTTTCTCGGAATGGCGGTCAAATACGCCGAAGGCTTTCTCGCCGTCCGTTACCGCGAAAAAGACAGCGGCGGCACGCCGTTCGGCGGACCGTTCCTGTATATGGAGCGCGGGCTCGGAGCGCGTTTTCCGCGTCTGAAATTCCTTCCCCGCGCGTCGGCGGTCTTTTTTTCTCTCGTCTGCGTTGCGGCGGCTGTCACGGGGCTCGGAACCCTCGTTCAGTCGAGCGGCATGGCTCAGTGCGCGCGGAGCATTTCCGCGTCGTTCGGTCGGAACGGGTCTTTCTCCGTCTTCGGCTCGGAAATCCCCGTTTCGGTCGCCGTATTCGCCGTCGTTTCGACATTTATCGCGGCAGTCATCATCTTCGGCGGACTTCGGAGCGTCAGTTCGTTTTCGTCCGTCACCGTGCCTGTCATGGCGGGGATCTACATTCTGCTTGCGCTGTGCGTGATCGCGGGCAATATCTCTCTTTTGCCCGACGCTCTCCGCCGTATGTTCGTCGGCGCGCTCGATCCGTCCGCCGCGGTCGGCGGCGCGGTCGGCTACGGGCTGGCGCAGACCGTCCGCGCGGGCGTTTCACGCGGGATATTTTCCAATGAATCGGGCGTGGGAACGGCGCCGATAGCCATAGCGTGTTCGGACGGAAAAGATCCGCACGAACAGGGACTTGTCGCGATGCTCGGAACGTTTTTTGACACTCATGTCATCTGCTTTCTGACAGGTCTTGCGGTTCTCGTGACAGGCGCGGACGCTCCGTTTTCGGGCGACGGAGCCGCTCCCGAAGCCGCCGAACTCGTGACGGACGCTTTTACGCGGGGGCTGTCTCCGCTTTTCGGACAAAACTCGCACATCGGGAGCGCGGTTCTCTGTATCTGCCTGATCCTTTTCGCGTTTACGACTGTTGTCGGCTGGTGTTTCTACGGCGAGCAAAGCCTGCGTTATCTTTGCGGAAAAAGCCGCTTTTTCGGGCTTTTTCTCACGCTTTACCGCTCTGTTTACATCTTTTTTGTCTTTCTCGGCGCGTTTGTCCCCGTCGGCGCCGCGTGGGCGGCGGCGGACATCTGCAACGCGCTCATGGCGTTTCCGAACGTGCTGACCCTGCTGCTGCTTGCGAAACAGGGCTTTGATTGACTGTGCTTTTCGCCCGCAACGATAACCGCTCATTACTTTTTTGTCGGAATATGTCTGAATTTTAACATAAAATCTTGAAAATTATAATGATTTGTGTTATAATATATATATAACATAGCCATCCTCGCAGATTTTTATGGCTGTCACTGTTTTGCGCAAGCGCGGTTATATTATTGAAGGCTCGGCAAAAATGCCCTCGGAAGTAAGCGTTTTTCTCATTGTATGATATTTTCAAACAAGAAGCTTCGCAGCGTTATATGAAAAATTAAAACAAGGTTTTTGATAAATGAAAGAGAAGAAGATTAACATAAATTCGTAATGCTGCGTATTTGCGCAGAGGGAACCCTGTCGACGCTTGATGTGTGTTTGTGAATTTTTTGCGAACTGATTTGACTTTTATGTCACATAATCCTTTGTAAAGCGTTTAATAAAGCGAAAGGCTGAAATATATCCGTTTCTTTTCGAAATAATTGAAAAAAGAGGTATAAAAAAATGAAAAAAGCGTTTTCTGCATTGCTTGCGCTGACAATGATTCTTTCGCTTGTGCCCGCATTCGCGGTTTCGTCCCACGCGTTGCAATCGGGCAGCTGGCAATACGAAGTTACGGGCGGAAAAGCGACGATTACGGGGATTGATTCCGATGCTGTGTCCGGAACTGTCATCATTCCTTCAAAGCTCGGCGGTTATCCCGTGACGGCGATAGGTGGCTCCGTATTCAGAGGTTGTAGCGGTTTGAAAAATGTATCGATTCCCGATAGTGTAAAATCAATAGGGGATAGGGCTTTTTACGACTGCGGATTTTTAAATGATGTAACAATTCCCGATAGCGTGACATCTATAGGAGATTTTGCGTTTTTTGGTTGTGACAGTTTTACAAGCATAGTCATTCCCGACAGCGTGGTTACAATGGGTACCGGTGTTTTCAGGCATTGCGGCGGAGTGAAAAGCATAAAATTTTCAAAAGGTATGAAATCTATAGTCGATTCTACATTTTATGACTGTAAGGGGCTGACAAGTGTAAATATTCCCGGCTATGTGACTTCTATCGGTGAACATGCATTTGAGGGTTGTTCGAAACTTAAAAGTATAGTGATTCCTGGCAATGTTAAAGCAGTAGGTTCAAACGCATTTTCTTCTTGTTGGGATCTCGTAAGCGTAACAATATCCGAAGGGGTAACGTCTATCGGCGATCATGCGTTCCGAAACTGCACCGCATTGGAAAACGCAACTATCCCTCGCAGTATGACTTCAATAGGCAGTTATGCGTTTTACAATTGTGAAAAATTAAAAGAAATAAATATTCCCGAAAAAGTAAAAACAGTGCAAAAAGCAACATTTAAAGGCTGTTCGTCGTTGCTGAACTTGACCATTGCGGAGGGCGTAACTTCAATAGAAGATTCCGCTTTTGAAGGTTGCTCGTTTTTACCGATTATAAAGCTTCCGAACAGTATGACTTCGATAGGTTCTTATGCCTTTAATCAATGCTCGGCTTTGGTTGCCGTATGTATTCCTTCCGGAGTAAAGTATATAGGACCCTTTGCGTTGAATAGTACCGACGAATTGACTGTTTACGGTAAAAACGGTTCGAACGCACAGTCATACGCAGAACAAAAAAATATTAAATTTGTTTCATGCAGTTCCTTTGCTGTCGAGGGAAATTGGCTGTATATGATCTCAGGCGGCAATGCAACATTGCTGCATGTTGTCGGAAATGCTTCGGGTGATGTTGTAATACCTCGTACTCTGGGCAAGTATTCTGTAACAACGATAGAAAACTATGCGTTTACAAACTTTCTCGGACTGACCGGAATAACTATACCGAGTACCGTAAAAACAATCAAGCATGACGCTCTTTCTTATTGTTTGAGATTGAACAGTATCAATGTAGAAAAGAACAACACCGTATATACCGCTGCAGGGAACTGCCTTATTGAGAAAAAAACAAAAAAACTGATAAAGGGTAGTAACGGCAGCGTTATTCCGCAGGATGGCAGCGTGACGTCTATCGCCGAAAGCGCGTTTGATAATTGCCATCAATTAACTGAAATAACTGTACCCAAAGGTGTGACCTCAATAGAGAGTTATACATTCTTTGCATGTGACAGTTTGATAAGTGTAACATTGCCCGATGGTTTGGTAACGATAGGTGACGGGGCATTTAAAGGGTGCTCATCATTAACTCGCATAAATATTCCTTCAAGCGTTACTTCAATAGGAGAGTATGCTTTTAGTGATTGCTCCGACCTGAAAACCATATTCGGCGAAAAAGGCACATATGCGCAGAAATATGCGGAAGTACATGGCTTTGGCTTTGTAGATATTTCCGATAACCCCGATTTTGTTTACGGCGACGCGGACGGCAGCGGTGAGGTTGACATCACCGACGCCATGCTTGTGTTCTACCATGTTGCGAAAAAGGAACTGCTTCCCGACGAAGCTCTTGTCCGCTGCAACGTAAACGACGACAACGATGTGGACATAGCGGACGCCATGGCGATATTCTACTTCGTGGCAAAGAAGACCGATTCGGTGAGACAGTAGTTTTGTCAGACCTGACTTAAATTTGAAAGTGCCTGCGGAAATTTTTCGCAGGCACTCTTATACTTTTTGAAAAACATATTCAGCCTAAGCCGGAAAAAGGCAAGTTTTTTATTTTAACCCGCGAGCAGTTTGCTTATCTGTTCGCGGAGTTTTTTTGCGCTCATTTTGCCGCCGAGCGTCTCAAAAACGCTTTCGGGACTTGCGCCTTCCGTCGCAATACCGCGCTCCGCCGCCTCTTTCCTCGTCAGGATAACTCCGTCCGCGCAGGGATCGAGCCCGAACCGTCGGCACAGATCCGCCGCGAGTTCGACCGCCGTTCCGAATACGTTCCCCGTTCTGATGTCCGCTTCCGAACGGCGGTAGACCGCGTACGGACAGTTTTTTTCATCGCTTTTCGCCGCGGGAAGCACGAGCGCCGCTCCTATGTATCTTTCGTCCGCCGTTCCCCCCGAATGGGCGGCAAAGCGCGTCGGGTGTGCCAGCGCGTAGACGATCCCCTCGCCGCAGACATAGTGATACGCGCGGTCGGAAAGCGCTCCGTCAAGCCTGTTCGCGACCGCCGTCGCCGAGCCCGTAACGCTTTTTTCGAGGCTGAAAATTATCCCTTCGACGCGAATTTTCCGTCTCGGAAGTATTTTTGAGTTTTTCAGCGCATATCTGCAGATTATTTTCATTTTTCCGTTCCTTTTTCTCCGTCATGCCGCGGAACCTCCCGTTCCGTTTACATGTCTCTTTTCCGTATTCCGTGCCGCTACTGCGGCTGAGTGTAACTCATGGCCCTCTCGCTGTCGGAAAGCCCTTTCGTGGTCGGGTCTGCAACGACGCCGACGAGCGTCAGAACCGCGAACAGCGCGTTGATCGCCGCCGTCAGCCTTTGTCCGAGATCCCCGAAGTCCGTCGGTATTCCGAACACCGCCGCGAGCGTCTGAAAGAGCAGAAGCGCCGCAGGCACGAGCGAAAGCCAGAATGTTTTGTTTTTTGCTCTTACCGCGAAATTGATCTTCATCTTTTCACCTCGCTTCCAGATCCCTGACCCTGTGGTTCAGGACTTTTATCTGCTCCTCGACAACGGGCATGCGCCTTGCGAAATTGTTGTGTTCGCGCACTTCCCGCGTCAGTTCCGTTATTTTTTCGTCCGTGACCGCCTGATGCGTCCTGATATGATGTTCCGTTTTTCGGGAGGACGCGATGATCGTTCCGACCGTTCCGATCAGCGCGAGCCCGCCCGTAATTATTGCTGCGATTATCGATTCCGTCATGATCCTGCCTCCGCGATCGCCTGCGCGTTCCGTCCTTCGAATATCTTTGTTTTCATCGGTTACGCGCCTCCGCTTTGGTTAAGGCTTTCGATGTACGCTTTGACCCAGCTTATAACGGCTTTTGAAGTCGGTATGTTGTAAGCGGCCAGACCGCTTTCGGAAAGATTGTTCACATCGATCGACCGCCCGATGTACGTTCCCGTTGACGTGTCGCTGTCATAATTGTGCTGGATCAATACCATTGTCTTCGTTTTGTCCGTATCGGATAGCTGCAACGGGTTGCTTTTGTCCCCGACATAATCTTTCAGCAGCTTTGTCGTCGGGATCATGTAATCGCTCGGTTCTTCCGGCATCGTCGTTGACTTGACGAGCGTTATCACCCCCACGGCGCTTTCGTTTGAAAGAATTCCTTTCTGAGACGGCTTGTCGACCTTGTTTGCGATTTTCGCGACCTCCGCTTTGTCCTCATCGGTGTAATCATTTGTCGAAAGCCCCTTGCCCTCGACCTTGTCAACCTTTTTCAGATAGTTGTTGTACGCATTTGCTTCGACCGTCTCTACTCTTTCCGTAATCCGGTCAAACTCCTGAGGCATCCAGGTTTCAAGAAGCTCTTTTGCAGAGTCGGTGTAATCGTTCGTTGAAAGATATTTTCCCTCGACCTTGTCGACCTTGTCGCGCAGGATCGTTCCGACCGTTTCGAGACAGTCTTCCAGATCCGCCTCGTCCGCCTTTGACGGGATAAGCCCGACGAGCGCTTTGTCCGCGTCCGTGTAGTCGTTTTTGCTTCCGACGCGCACGAACTGTCCGCCGCTGAATATTTTGAAGCCCTCCGCGTCGTTTTTGATGACCGTTACGCCTGTTTCGTCTGTCGGCGTGAACACGCATTTTTCGGTCACGCCCGCGTCTTCCGATCCCGCGGGAAGCGTATCCGACGCATAAGCCGAGCGCATAACCGTGATCTCCGCTCCCGTCATCGTCGCCAGATCTCCCGTGAAAGCCGTGACGCGGATGACGCCCGGCTCCGCGTAAAATTCGTTCGGTATCGCGACCTTTTCATCTTCTCCTATCGGAAGATAAACGCTCTTTACGCCCTCCTTTTCAAACTGCACGTACCGCGCGCCGTCCGTCTCGGTCTCAAATACGAATTCGACCCCGTAAAGATTTCTCGATCCCGACAGAACGGGCTCCGCGTCCGCGAACAGCATTTGCCCCTGAACAGTTATTTTAATATATCTCATTTTCATTTCAGTCTCCTTCCTCCGATCGGCTTCGTCTTCCTCGCTTTCAGAACGATATCGCCGATCTCTGTCCGTCCGCGTCCTTTTACGACCGCGCAAAAACCGCGCCCTGCCGCGTCTGTCGGTCTGAACGCATATCTTCCGTTTGCCCCGTACGGACGGACTTCAAACCCGTCCGTCACGGGATCTCCTTCTTCGTCTGTTGCCGAATCGGGAACGATGAAGAGCCGAACGTCTCCGTTCGCTCCGAACGAACAGCCGCGTTTTTCAAGCCTTTTCATCCGCGTTTTGTCTCCGAAATCCTCCGTCGCCGTGACCAGCGTCGGCTCGATCGTTCTTTCCGCGTCCGTTCCTTCAAAATCCGCGTCCGCGTCCGCGCCGAGATACTCGACCGAAATATCTCCGTCCGCCGTCCCCGAAAGAACCGCCGCTTTTCCGTTTTTCTCCGATCCGATGCCCTGCACCGCGAACGGCGCCGCTCCGCTTTCGCTTCCGATATTCGTCCAAAGAAACCAGCCGTTTTCCTTTTTCCCCGTGCGCCCGTTCTTCGCCTCGTCCCGCGAGACGAAAAGATCCGTCCCGACCGAAAGAAGCGCCGTGCCGTTGAAAGCCGTCAGACGCGGCGTTCCCGAATATCTTTTCAGAAGCCCGTCGATGCCTTCCGACGCGGAGCGCAGGCTCGAAGTGTCGTTGACCGCCGCCGGAACGATGCGCTTGACCCCGTCCTCGGAAACGAAAAGGGGAGAGCCGAGGTGATGAACGGCGTTGCCTGTCCCCGTCACGCCGCAGTCATAAAGTCCGTATTCCGCCGGGTATTCTTTCCCCAACGCGTCTCCCGCCGCCGTCCTCGGATAATGAAAGCGTATCAGCGGAGCCGCCGCTCCCGCATGCTCGATCGCCGCCAGATATTTCCCGACTTCGGCGAAGACCTGCGTTCCTTCCGACCCTGCGCAGACCGCGTTTTCGCGAAAGAAGAACGGGTCGCCCTCCGCCGAAAAAATGACCCTTCCGCTTGCGCCGCTTTCCGCCGCCGCGCACAGGAATACCCGTCCGTCGAAGACCGCGCCGAACGCTTTTGTCAGCGGTTCCCTCACGGTTTTTTCCTCGTCGGGTTCTCTGCACAGAACGGTGATCTGTGTGTTCTTGTCGGGTATGGACGGCAATGTCACAGAGCCCGCCGAACCGTCCGAAAGCGTCTTGAAGACCTCTGTTCCCTCAAACGTGTAAACGCACGAGATCATTTTCGCGCCGCTTTTCCCGAGAACGAACGTTTTGCTTTTCCCGTCCGCGGTCACGCTGACGCGGAAACACGGCGAAAGCATATTTTTCGCGCCGAGATATTTTCCGTCCCTGCAAATGAGAGGCGCGTCCCTTTCCGCGATCGCCGAAAACTCCGAAACGCTCGCGACCGCATTCATTCGGCTCAGCGCGGCGGAGGGCGTATACACACTTGTCCCGTCCTTTCCGAAACGGAACACGCCGTTACCGTTATAGACGATCAGCGCGTCGTCGAATTCGACCGTCGCGTCTGCCGAAAGCGGCGGGTTTTCGCTTATGCGCGACGAAAGGGAAGAGGCAAGAACCGTGTAATCCCCGTCCGAGATCAGTTCGTCTCCCGAAAAACTCAGCCCGTTCACATTCGGAAAACACAGCCATTCGAGCATATACGCGCCCAGCCTCAGAAGCACTTTGTCCCCGACGGAGTAGATCCCGAACGCGCCTTTCGCTTTTTCGACGGGCTTTTTGAAAACACCCGCGTGAACGAGCGCGGGACGGGTTGCGAGCCGTCCGTTTTCAGGAAAAAGATCCGTCGCGGAAACGGCTCTGTCCGCGTCGATGACCGACGGGCTCGCCTGCGCATCAATTCCTTTTATCTGTGAAAATTCCCTTGTAATATTCCCGTTTGTCATATCAGAGCCACCCCGTCGTGTTTTCCCATGCGTCCGTGACGTCCGCGCCCCGTTTCAAACTGTTTTTCAGTTCCCCGAATTTTCTCGCGTAACCCTCGGCAAGTTCCGGTTCATCGTCGGCGTATATCCTCGCCGCAACTCCGAGCGCGATCAGCCGCTGAGCCGCTTCGGAAATATCCGGCTCGAAATCAAGTTCGTCCTCGGCTTCGACCGTGGCGGGATTTTTGATGTAACCGATGAAAAACTTTCCGACGGCGCTTTTCGGAAGCCTTACAACGGTGTCCGTTTCAAATTGCCAGCCTTCGACCGAAGTGCCCGTGTCCGCGTTGCGCGGAGGCGTTTCGTCGAAGCGCATAAAGTCTTTTCCGAGCAGTTGCCCGATGTCGAATTCCGTTCTGCCGTCCGACGAAACGCGCTCGACCGCGATCCTTCTGCGTATCGGCGCCGCGTCCGACGCAAGTTCGAAAAGCACATCGTTCACGTCTTCTCTCAGAGTGTCACCGAACTCGAACGCGAAATCGCGTTCGTTCAGGTATCCGAGTTTTCTGATCTGCTCTTTTATCTGTCTGTATGTCATTTCCTGTCCTTCCCAAACCTTTTTTCCGAAAAAGTTTTGATAATCTGTTCTTCGCACAGGCGGTGTCAAAAAGTCCTCCGTGCCGCGTTTGTTCCGCCGCTTCCGCGACCGAAAATACACGTTCTGTCTTCTGTTCCTCCCGCGCCTGCCGTCGTCGGGGGCTTTTTCCCTTTCCGCTTCTCCGAAAGCCCTCCCGACGCTCCGTGTCGGGAGAGGCTTTCGGCGCCGAAGGCGTTTTTGACCCTGACCGTCGCGTATCAGACCGCCCGTGACCGCTCATGTATCGCGCCGCGGACGAAAAATCAATTCAAAGTAACGCAGCCGCAAACTCTCGCAGAATCACTGCCCGCTGACAACTGACTGCTGCCCGCTGACCACTATCTGCTGTCCGCTGTCCGCTGACTGCCGTTTTACTGCGGCTTTGCCGCTCTCAGATCGCCGCCGACGGTCTTCTTGCCCGTCTTGCCCGCTTTCGTTTCAAAAAGAGCCTTGACGTACTGCGCCGCCGAGTTCTTGATCCTGCCCGCATAAGTCTTTTCTTTCATCGTCCTTTACCTCCTTATTTCAGTTCCGTGCCGCTCTCTGTGCCGCCGATCGCGAACGCGCGCCAGTCGTTGAAGCCCGCGGAAAATCTCGCTCTTCCTCTCCAGACCATGTTCCACGTCGCGGGATCTTCGTCCGCTTTGAGCGTGAGCGGCTTTCTGTCGAACCATACCGCGCCGATGTTGTCTTCGTTGTACTGCGAGGACAGAACGATCCACGGATTGGTGCCCTCGGCGGGCTGCCAGTAAGGATCGACGATGACGTTCCATCTGCCGAACTGATAATTGAAACCGTTGTTCGATGTCGCGGGATCTTTGTCCGCTCCTATGCACGCGAACACAGCCTTTTTCAGCGACATTTTGTTCGGAATGACGATCGTGTCGGGAACAACTCCGAGAATATTTCCCTTGTCGTCCGTGTAATTCTGCATCGCGGTTTCGACAAGTCCGAGCCCGTCAGCGGAAAATTCGTTGGAATACATGTTCGACTGGGTCGCGGATGCGTCCGTGATCGAGGTGTGCGCGGTGTGGAACAGGGGAAGCCCGTCGTTGCAGGTCGTCGAGAAGGTCTGACCTCTGAAAGTTATGCTCTCTCCCGTCGCTCCCGTCAGAAGATTTGAACCGAAAAGTTCTCTCATTCTCATGTAGCCCGTGATGAACGCTGTCGGCTTCTTGCGGAGATTGATGATCTTTGAGTCGTCGAGCATCTCCTCCGTGATCGTAAATTCGCTCTTGAACGTGACGTGCGTCAGCGTCTTTGAATATCCTTCCTGCCAGCTTTCCGCGGGGAACGCCGCACCCTCGTCAACGGGCTTGAACCCGTCCATCGAGGTCATCGACGTGATCTTTTCCGCGAAAGAGGACGAAGTGTCCATGTTGTAGATCTTGGGAAGTATCGACTGCTTCTCAAAAGCCTCCGCCTTCTTTTCGATCATCATTTTGATCGGTTCGTAGGACTGCCCGTAAACCGAATTGTTCAGTCCCGAACTTTTACTGAAAGTAATGTTTGCCATTTTTTTTCTCCTTTTCATTTGTCGGTTTGTTTTATACTGTCAATGATATTTGCTTTTGACCCGTGTTTTCCGCCCGTCGGAGCGTTGCTTTGCGATCCTCGGGGCTTGACGGAGAGATCTGTCGCCGATCGGGGGAGATAAAGCCTTTTTCTCCGCCGTGCCCCGTGTTTCGCTTTTTCCGTGAGCCTTTTGCGTTTTCTCCGTCGGTCAGACCCGAAATCCGGTATGCTCGGACGGAAGAAAGCGGATCTGTCGGACACGCCGTTTTAATTCCGAGGGAAAATCACACCTTCCGAAGATGCCGTCATTCGTGCTGAGATCTGTTGTAATGCTCTCTGATCTCTCTGTCGCTGACGTTCGGAAGCAGTCGCCTGTACTTTTCGTATACGCCTCTCGGAACTTCGCAAAGCCCCGACTGATTTCCTTCCGAACGGAGAAGGTGCGCCTTCGAGCCGATACGCGCCCGCGCCCGCCCGTCCGCTTCTTTTTCCGCGTTCGCGCGCAATTGCGATATGTGCGTCGCCGCGTATGCGTCCGCCGCACTCAGCCCGATCGATTCTCCCGCCCGCATAAGTTTCGCGAACGCATCGCCCAGTTCTTCGATGCTCGTCGCTCCGCAATCGGGAAACGCGCGCCTGATCTGCGCGAGTTGCCGCTCCGCCTCTCTCGCCGCGTCCGTCGCGAGTGCCTCTTCATTTCGGGGCTCCTCCCGCGCTTCCGCCGTTTCGGGTGCGTCGCCGCTTTCCTCTTCTTCGGGATCTTCGCCGTTTTCGCTTTCGTTTTCATCTTCTCCGAAAGCGTCTTCGCTTCCGTCTGCGCCCGCCACGTAACTTCCGTCCTCTTCTCCGCCTCCGTCGCTTCCGCACGCGTAAAAGTCGGAATTTTCAACGTCCGTTTCTTCATCCGATTTCGGCGCCTTCACGCTTCCCGCGATCGCCGCCGCGACCTTTCCCGCGAACCCCGAAACTTTTTGCCTTATGTCCCTTTTCATCTCCCAACACCTCCTTTCACCGCTTTGATCTCTTCGCAATGAGACTTCCGCCCTCGGAACGCGCGCCGCCCTTTTGTCAGACCGCCGTCACTTCGCCGCCGCCGTTCGGAAAATCACCGTCGCTTCGGCTCTGCCGTTCGGAAAATCCCCGTCGCTTCGCCGCCGTTCGGAAAATCCCCGTCGCTTCGCCGCCGTTCGGAAAACCGCCGTCGCTTCGGCTCTGCCGTTCGGAAAATCGCCGTCGCTTCGGCTCTGCCGTTCGGAAAATCCCCGTCGCTTCGCCGCCGTTCGGCTTCGGATCTCCTCATCGCACCTTTATGTTATCAGACCGAACCTCTCTGCGAACCCCGAATTTGTTACATTTTTGTGAACTGAATTGCCGGGCAGAGCCTCCGCCCTTTTCCGAAGAGCCTTATTCCCTCTCTTCCTCTCCGTTCAACTCCCTGAGCACGCCGGTTGCATTCGGATAATCGAGTTTTTCCAACTGCCTCCAATACGTTTCGACCGTTTTCGGATCGTCGGGGTTTCCGAACCTTCCGTTGACGAAATCGGACTTGACCTCCGCCCACATCGCCTGTCTGTCATCCAGAAACGCCGCCGAACCGTCCACCTCGAAAATATAGTCGTCGTCGTAATACCATTCGCCGTCCCCGTCTCTTTCAAGAAAATCGTAACGCGAAAAGACCGTGTCGGGCTCTTCTTCCGCGCCGTTTCCGAAAGTCCTCGGCTCGTCCGCGTACGCGAGCATATATTGGAAGATCGCCTTGAAAAGATCGCAGTACGCCATGTTTTTCAGCCTTATCTTCGATTCGATCCTGCCCGCCGCCTGCGCCGCCGAGAACTGCTTCGCCGTTCCCGACACCGCCGTGTTGTCGCGTTTTCCCTGATACGCGTCCGTTATGCCGAGCGTTGAGCGCGCGTCCTCGTAATATTTTGAAAGCAACTGAAGATCCTGCTGTACCGAAGGCTGGAGATTGATCGCGTCGATCATCGCCTTCTGACCCGCGTTGTCGAGAAAGACGAGTTTGTCCTCTCTGTCCGATGTCTCGATCCTGACCCCGCGCGGAAGCGTCAGCACCGACCCGCCTTTCAGCAGTTTTTCCTGCACCTTGCTGTAAAGTTTGTTGTGCGCCGTCTGCAAGTCCGCGATCAACTCGCAGTCGCTCTCTCCGCCGAACTGTCCGTACAGCGAAACATTCTTGCGCATGATGATCGGAAAGACCGACGGCGTGTAATAGGGGAGGACCGTCCGTGTAACCTCACCGTCTTTTCGCTCCCACACGTTTATAATGCTCCCGTCCGCGCACTCGATGTCCGTGAAGATCGCCTCGCCGGGGCATTCCGCAGGCACCGTCGCCTTGCCCCCGCAGGAACATTTTTTGCCCCTGAACGCATGGAGCGCGCCGCATCTGTCGCACGCGTATTGAAGCCGTGCGCGGTATTTTTCGTAGTCTTCCAGAACCGTGTTTCCCGCCCATGAGAAAACTCCGAGAGTGCCTTCACCGTTGATGTAATAAGCCGTCACCTGCATCACCGTGTCGTTCCCGTATTCCGTCTCTCCGCGCCCGAACTCACCGTCATCGACCGTCACTCCGTAACGCCTGTTCAGCCTTTCTTTCGTGTCCGTAAACGTGACGAAAACATAGTCCGCGCCGTCAATGTCCGTCACTCCGGGCTGGGGAATGACCTGCTTCGGATGCAGAAGACGGACGAACGGCTCTCCGCAGCCCGCGCGCGTGTTTTTTTCACTGTCCCAGCCGATAAGACGGAAACTCTGTCCGAGGATCTTTGTCATTCTGTCCTCCTCCGAGTTCGTCCTTTCGGGCGCGATCTTCCTCACCGCCGCGCGGAGCATCGATTCGATCGCCCTCGCGTTCCGCTCTTTTTTCGGCGAATGTACGGGCGAAGATACCTTCGGCATCGGGATCGTGTTGTCGATCTGCGCCTCGATCAGTTCAAACGTGAAATTCCTCACGACCGACGCGTTTTTCGCCCTTCTTCCGTCGGTGAACACCTGCCTGTCGCCCTTGTACTGTTTCGTCCACCTGTCGTAGTCCGCGAGCCGCGCGGAGTATTCCGCTTCCGCCTGCGCGAACCTGTCTTTCCAGATCTGTAATTTTTCGTTCATACTGTTCTCCTTTGTTTTTTAATGATTTTGTATTCAAAAAGTCCGACGGCAAAGCGCCGCCGTATATTTCCGACGCGGACCGTGTACGGTTTTGTCCGATCTCTTAAACCTTGTTTACGGTCTTTGCACGGACGCGTGTCAGTCAACGATATTGACGTTGATGACCGTTTCACGGTTTTTTTCCTCATTCTCGTTAAGCAGTCCGAGAATGATGTCCACCGCCTTCGAGTTCCCGTTCCGCGCCAACTCGTAAAGACTGTAAACAAGCGCGGTCTTCATGTTCTGATTTTTTCCCTCCAATCCGCACGCCGAGAGTTTTTCCCTGAGTTTTTCGTCCCTGACCTCGCTTTTCATTATATCTTCGAGAATTTCTCTGACCGTCTTCTGTCCCTTGTTTTTTGATCTTGTTTCTTTCATTCCGCACCTCTTTTCCGTGATTTCATGTTTGAGACCTTAACGGTTTTGCCGCCGCATGAGTGTTCCCCGTGTTTTCCCGCCGACCGAAGTCTTTGCTCCGTTTCCGCTTTCAGCCTATCACCTTTAACCCCTCTGCGAACACCGATTTTGTGACAAAACGGAAAACTTTTTCCGCGCTTCTCCGCAACGGGCAAAAAAAATAAACGCGACCGGTTTTTCCGATCGCGTCTGTATGTCTGAATTTGTTTTTTCGCCGCGCCGCCGTTATCTCGTCTGCCAACAGCACCGAGGATCGTTTGAGCAGACTTCGCGCGACGGAGATCCTTTGTTTCTCGCCGCCCGAAAGTCCTTTGCCGTTTTCGCCGCAGAGACAGTCTCCGCCGCGCAAATATCCCGAGCGCGTTTTTCTTTTTTCACATTTTCGGGGTTCGCAGAGGGGTTGCCTCTGCTATCATTTAATAAGGGAAACGGTCGCGCGCGCCCCGTTTTCACGGAAATGAAAAGAAAGGAAAAAACATAAATGCCCGTTATACGCGCAAAACAGACAAAAAATTTCACTCAGATAAGCAATTCCGCGCTCCGCAAAAAGGAACTGTCGCTCAAAGCCAGAGGGCTTCTGGCGTATATGCTGAGTTTTTCCGACGAATGGGATTTTTCCGTCTCTCATATCGTGAGAGAAAGCGGCGAACGCGAAAAAAGCGTCCGCGCCGCGCTTTCGGAACTTGAAGCGGCGGGATATGTCAGGCATTCGCCGATACGCTCCGAGGAAGGAAAATTCGTGACGGTCAGATACGATGTTTTCGAAACGCCCGACCTCCGCGCCGAAACCGTTTCGGGCACATCGGCGGAAACCGAAAACACGGAACAAACGGAAAAACACGAACAGCCGAAAAGCCCCGAAAAAACGGAAGATACCGAGACCGAGGCAAACTCCGAGAACGGGGAAACGCCCGAAAACGCGGCAAACTCCGAGAATGGGGAAATGCCCGAAAACGCGGAAATTTCCGAAAAGACGGAAGCGTCTTCATCTTCTCCGCGTGACGGAAGCCCGTATGCCGAAAAACCGTATGCCGAAAAACGGCATGCCGTTTTGCGGCATGCCGCAAAAGGCGGACATAAGAATACCGAATATAAAAGAATACCGAAAAAAAGAACACTCTCTGAGAAAGAAAGAAGGCGTTCCCCGACCTTCGACGAAATCGTCGCTCAGGTCTCGGACGAACGGCTCCGAAGCGCGCTCAGGGAATATCTTCGGATGCGTTTTATGATAAAAAGACCTCCGACCGACGCCGCGCTGAAAAAGTATATCGCCCGTGTTTACGAACTTTATCCCTCGTCGCCCGAACTGCGCGTCCGCTGTGTCGAACAGTCCGTCATCAATTCCCGCCCGAACGCTTCTCGGCTTCCTTACGACATTGAGTTTCCCGACAAGCGTCACCGCTCCTCAAAACCCCGTTATGCCGCGAAAAACCGTCTCGGCTCATCCTTTGATAACGCAACAGCGTCCGAAAATGGCGCGCCTTGCTCCACCTCGCCCCACTCCGCGTCATCCGACGCCGTTGTCCGTGCGGAGAAAGAGACGGCGGCAACATCCTCTGCCGAGCCGCCCCGAACCGAGCCGCCGTCCGCGGAAAAACCGCTCCCGCTCACGGCTTCCGATGCGGACGCTCCCGACGGTCAGCCCGTGTCCGCGCTCCCCGAAATCTCCGCTTTTCCTCCGAATGAACTCCCCGATGCCTCCGATTTCGGCGAAAAAACGGCGCCTTCCGCTCCCGAATCCTCCGATCCGCCTCCGTTTTGCGCCTCCGAGCCCTCCGATCCGCCTCCGTTCTGCGCTCCCCGCCGCTCCCGCAACGCCGAATCTATGGAGATCTCATGGCAGATCATTCTCGCCGATCTCGAAGACGAGGGCTGACGCTTCGCCGCCTCGCTCCCTTTTCGGACTTCTTTCCGCCGCTTCATCGCTCAAATCGTTGAAATTCCGCGCCCGACGCTTGACAGCGCGCGCGAAAGGTGATAGAATAAACCGACAGCCGCGCCTTTCCGTGACGCGCCGAAGCAGGTTCGCTCGCCCGAAACCCGTTCACGGTCTGCGCCGCGTATCTTCAACCGCGTCATGATGTTGAACTTATGTATGCCGTTCAATATCATTCACATGAAAAATATTTTGTAAAAGAGTATAATTATGCAAAAAGATCCGAAAACGCAAAAAAGAGCCGTAGCCATACATGATATATCCTGTGTGGGAAAATGTTCCCTGACGGTCGCTTTGCCCGTGCTGTCCGCCGCGGGCGTGGAAACGTCGGTGCTTCCGACCGCGCTTTTATCGACCCACACGGGCGGTTTTGAGGGATACACCTATCTCGACCTGACCGATGAAATGCTCCCGATCGCCCGGCATTGGCAGACGCTCGGGCTGAAAGTCGACGCTTTTTACACGGGTTTTCTCGGCTCGGAGAGCCAGACCGATCTCGTCTGCGGGATCATAGATATGCTCGCCGACCGCGACACGCTGATCTTCACCGATCCCGTCATGGGCGACAACGGCAGGCTTTACGCCTCGTATCGGCCCACGTTCCCCGAAAAAATGAAAAAACTCTGCCGCCGTTCGCATATCCTGACCCCGAACCTGACCGAAGCGTGTCTTCTGACGGGGACCGAATACCGCGGCAACGGCTACGGCATGGAATATATTTCCGACATACTTCGCAAACTCGCTCTTTTCGGAGCCGGGACCTGCGTTGTAACGGGCGTTTCGCTTGAAAAAGGAACTCTCGGCGCGGCGTATTTCGACGCGAAAACGGGGAAGGAAGGCTACGCCTTTTCCGAGAACGTGAACGGGATGTTCCACGGCGCGGGAGATGTTTTTGCCTCCGCGCTTCTCGGCGCGATTCTGAACGGAAAAACCGTTGAAGATTCCGTCCGCATCGCGCTCGATCTGACCGTCGGCAGTATCCGACGCACGCACGCGGCGGGGACGGACACCCGTTTCGGGCTCGATTTCGAACACGGGCTTTCCGACTATGCTCGCGCGGTCTTCGGCGGGTAACGCCGCTCTCCGAACGTAATTCCGACTTCGGGAAAACAGCCTGTCCGTCGGCATTGACAGCCTGTTTTTTCCGAAATATCGCTCTTTTTCTTCCGCTGTGCGGACGCGGATTTTTTTTATTACGATTATATGCCGAATTTTTATTACAGACGGGAGTGTTTTTTTACCGTGATCACAGCAGACGGTCTGAAAATAAGACGCGCCGAAAAAGGCGACGTCGAAACGATCGACAGATTGCTTTATCAGGTCAACAATGTCCACAGCGACGTTCGCCCCGACCTTTTCAAGGCGAACGAGAAAAAGTACACCGACGAAGAACTTTTTAAGATCATCGCGGACGGTCAAACTCCCGTTTTTGTCGCCGAATGCGGCGGCGCGGTCGTCGGCTACGCGTTCTGCGTCCATCTTCGGTCCCTCGGCAAAAACAATATGACCGACATAAAAACGCTCTACATCGACGATCTCTGCGTTGACGAAAGTATGCGCGGAAAGCACGTCGGCAAGAGCCTTTACGAATACGTTCTCGCCTACGCTAGGGAACAGGGCTGTTACAACGTCACGCTCAACGTCTGGGCAGACAACGAAAAAGCGGTCGGCTTTTACGAAAAACTCGGCCTCAAAGTCCAGAAAATGGGCATGGAAAAAATTCTCTGATCGGCGCGCCGCCGACCGCCGACCGTTTTATATCGGCGTTCATCTTATCGCGTTCACCGTGCCGGCGTTCCGTCACATCGCGTTCACCGTCTCGGCGTTCGGCGTATCGCTTTCACCGTGTCGTCGTTCCGATCTCTCATCATCGGCATAAAAGCCTTGAAAACCGTTTGCCCTCTGGGCACGTGGGTTCGAATCCCACACCGTCCGACAAACTTCGCACAACTTTGTGTAAAAAAAAGCGCTTGGATTTAGTGATATTCACTAAAAACCATGTGCTTTTTTCTTTGTTTTAAGCCCCCAGAATTTTTGCCTTGGAGAGAACTCGAAAATTCTCTCCCGTCAAATGTGCGCTTCCGCGTTATGTTTCTTTTTGAGTTCGAATAAAATTTTTTAAAACCTATTGACAAAGTAAAAAATAAGAGTATAATATAACGATTTAACGGTGCACAGTTAAATGGTCGGTTAGGGGTAATAGGAGGAAAATGTTATGTATGATTTTGTTTATGAATCGGAAGTAAGACCATATCGTAGTTTCTGCTCGAATACCCTTGTTGACCTTAGAGACTATTTAAAAGACCGTTACGATATCATCACACAACCTGTTCTTGTGGGAAGCGGTGCAAGAAATATGGTTATGAGGGACGGAAACGGTCCATTTGATTTGGATTACAATCTGCAGATTATCAGTATGCCAAACAAATATTGGGATGATTTGTTTGAATTAAAAAACACTGTTCTCACCGCATTGAACAAAATTGTCGGCAAAACATTGTTCTCCGACGGACACGATTCTACCGCCGTGATAACATCATTTCTCTATTTGGAAAACACACCTAACGTAAAGTTCAAGTTTGATGTTGCAATTATAGCAAAGAATGAGCGTGGTGATTACTGCCGTTTAATACACGACAAAAGATACTTCCGCTGTTATGTTTGGTGCGAAGTTCCATCATCCAAAGATGTGAGAAAGAAAGCTGACAAGCTGAAAAAACTCGGATATTGGTCTGATGTAAGAGAAGTATACAAGAAATTAAAAAATCATTATCTCTCTATTCAAGACAATAACCACCCTTCTTTTACGGTTTATGTAGAGGCGGTTAATCAGGTCTATGACCGGATTTGAAAGGAGGAAAAGTTATGGGAAAAGGACACGGAGTTTCGGGACATACACACACTCAGGCACAGCTAAATAACTATGCCAATCAGAACAACCCCAACAATTCTGCATAAACTGTCCAATTATCTCTATCATAATAATTCATCCTTTCTAAAAAAATAAAGGGAGCGCTCGTCATGCCCCCTATAACTGTTTACGCTACAATTTTAGCGTATCTTTCACTCTCAACTACCTCAAGCATGAATGCGTAAGGATTCACAGTGCCGCTTGCCACCATCTCGAAGAGACGCGGAGTGCAGCCGGATACGAGTGCTACGCCCTGCTCGTTCTTGGTAACGGGCTGTTGTCTGTTACGACTTGCCACGTTCCAAAAAACGATGTCAGGCAAATTATAGCCGTATGCTTCAAATTTTGCTTTCGCATTTTTGAAGTTCGTGCTACGGGCATTGCTTACACAGCGATCAAATTCCATATCGGAAATAATGATAAGCTTCGCGGGAAGCTCGCTTGCGGAAACATTGTTCTTTACGGCACTGTTCAAGATGAGATCAAATACCGCCTCAAGGTTGGTATTTGCCACCTCGTTGAAGGAAGCAACGTAGCGAAGTCTGTCCGCAAAGGTATCTCCCTTGATTTCAATGAGCTGAGGTCTTGCAGAAAATTCAATGAAATGATTCTTGTAAAGACCGGTGTTATGCTCTGCGAAATACAAACCGAGAGAAAGGGCAACTGCCGCAGGCATAGGTTTAGCATCCCAGTACATCGAACCGGAAGTGTCGATGACCGCAATTGCATTTTCCTCACTGCCGAAATCGGGCAAGGACGCCCAAGTCGCGTTCAGCAAGTTCTTTTCTTGTTCGGAGATCTGACGCATAAAACTTCGGGAGCTTGCGGTATAAGCATTGTCATTTATGTATGGCTCAACAAGCTCATAGGGGGCGAGCGTGTCTGCGTGGAGCCTTACTTCACCGGAGGATACTTTGCCAATAAAGTCATTGTATCTTTCGGCATCATTGCGCATAAATGCCTTGCGGTATTTATACATAGCCTTAGAGGGCTGCTTAGAGTAATCAAAGGAATAATCCTTCTCACGGAGGTTATTCTCGATGATGCGGATATGTGCGCGAAGAGTGACGAGTGCCTTTCGGTAGTCGGCATCATTCATGCCAAAGTGTCTTGCAATCTTTTTTGCACACAGCACAGTTTCCGAGCTGGAAGCATTGACAGAAGGCATCCACTTTGCAAGCAAAGATACTTCTCCACCATTGTTCAAAGCGGCGTTGTCCGCTTCGAACTGCACCTTTATAACGTCAAGCATATCCTTCTCGCAAGGGGTGTCCATAAGGCAAAGAAGGTCATCATAACGCCCGTATTCGGCAACATATGTAAGATTTTTGCGTACCGTGGAGGGCTCGTTTTTTGCAAGCCAATTCAGAATCACCTTGAATACACGACGTTCTCCGAGACCGCCGCGAATATCTCGTGCGAAAAACAGGAGCTTCATGGCGATATCTCTGTTTTCTGTAAAGGCGCGGATGAAACGTGCTTCGATCTCACTGTCGCTTTCTCTGCGCAAAGCGCCGATGGTGGCGAACAGGTCGAGACAGTCGGATTCTGTTGTAATGTGGGTAGCCGCACCGTTTTCGGTTACGGCCTTGTTTGCTTCCTGTTTCAGATAATTCAACATGAAACTCTCTCCTTTTCGTGATATGTTTTTATAATTACAAGGCACCGTTTGATGCGAGAGTCGAACTCGCATACGGGGATTTTCAGTCCTCTGCTTTAACCTCTAAGCTATTCACCAATCGCTGTTGGTGCCTTTTTGTGCATCGAACAGGAATCGAACCTGCGTCACGAGGATTTTTAGTCCCCACTCAACCACAGAGCTACCGATGCATATAACAAGGCGCATTTTTTGATAAGGGTCGGATTTCTCCTTGCCTATTCATCAATAATTATTGCTGTCAGCGCCTTTAACAAGATGCGTTTAACTCATACGGAGAATTTGACTCCGCGACCTCTTGCCCCGAAAGCAAGCGTTCATTAACTGAACCAATGAGAGCAATATGGCTGTCTGCATCTTTTTTTCTATTTCACCCTCCATTAAACAAGACACTCCTAATTAACCCAAAAGGGTCAGTCTTACATAATAAATAGAAAAAACAAATTGCTGTACGTGTCTCTGGGAGAGCTGACGATAAATGACAGTATTTTGAGAGCATATCCCAAGCAACGAGCTTCTATAAGTTTTCGCTGTTTGTCATTTTCGTCTTCAAGACGCCCTTCCGGTGCTTTACCTCCGAGAAGGGCGAACCCTTGCATCGCCGGTGAATCTCCGCTCGGAACGATAGACAAGTATCTGTGAACGAACATTTTGGCGATACTTTTTTCAAGATACGATTACCTGATTGCTTTCGCAACCGTCAGTCAGAGTACCTCGACCCAAGATTACCTGCTTACGACAGGGACCGGAGCCTTCTCTCATATCATTTTTCAAGAATGTTGTGGTTTTTGATTGCTGTTCGTATCTTTTATATAGTACAGTACCTGAATAGGCTGCAATTGCCGCCTCGGTGCTTATACCCGTAATCAAGGCGCGTATACCTCCGGGCTATGAACCCGACGACCAAAGGAATCTGACTCCTGTGTCTGATTCTTTTGCTGTTTGCGCCTTTCGTGACCTCATTTTACCACCTTTTTCCGATTTTTTCACGGAAAAAAAGCTGCGAACTCTCATTTGAGTCCGCAGTTTTTCTGTTTTTTCAGCTTTTCGATGACTAATTTTTTGAAGAATTCCGATCCGATAACCTCTACCATCGGTCCGAAGGAAAGGATTCTGATCACCATCTCGGGTTCATCATCGTGAGCATATTTAATTTTTACAAGATATGTATTTTTGTCAAGCTTCTCGGCTTGCTTCTCAAAATGGGCAAAGTGAAGCATGAACCGTTCGAGCGCGTTTCGTTCGTCACGGACCGTGACGGTCAAGGTTTCTTGCTTTTTATCCCGCTCATAATGGTCGAGTGGCTTTTGTCCTTCGTAATGAACACAGTTTTTTATTTTTGAAAGATTAACCGTAGACACCGCGTGCCATCCTGCCGTTATGAGCCTGAATTTATCATCCTTCTCAGAATATTCAAGTCTTTTTGGGTGGCATCGGATATACATAGTCTTACCGTTTCGATTGACCATTTCAAACTTGATCTGAGAGTCATTACGGATTGCCTCTAAAATGACCTTAAACTGTCTTATGTATTCTTCATCCTCAAAGGGGTCTCCGTCACTGTATTTGTCATAAACGTAATAATCCTCAGGAGTGAAAAGAGGCTCTGCATCATCGAGATTTGGAAACTCAACACCAAACAGCTTTACGCGAGGATCAAGTGAGATTGCCTTGAGCCATTGTTTTTGAAGCGTTGTCAGCGGCATTGTTGGTTTGTGTGCAAGTGCGGTGGTCATATCGGGATGCACGAGCTGCCATTTCTCGGTTTTGAGGGAAGGCATAATGGTCAACAGGCTTTCCCCAAATGCGCGCTTTGATACGATTTTTTGTAATTCCTTTTCGGAGTGCTCACCGTCAAGGATATCCGATATGATAGCGGCAACCGTATTGTAATATGCAGAGTAAAGCTCGGAAAAGATCATTCGCTCACCTCCTCTTTGACATTGTACATCCAATACATAGCTTCCAAATCCTTCTTAAATTGATTTTCAATGCTACGATTGGAGAATTTCATTTTTACGATACGGCAGATAAAGGTTCTGATCCAAGGGATCATCTCACTGGAATCATAAACGTCAGCAGAAAAACGATAGGTGTTTTCGTCGAGCTTTTCCACCGTTCCGACACGCTTTTCGCGTTCAAGGCGCCCCACGATATATTCCTCATTATCTTCTACCTTGACCGTGAATTCTACGTGCTCAAGGTGCTCTGCGTCCCCTTTGTTCCGTTTGACGCTGACTCCCCACATCTTGCTTTGCATTCTGTCAAGCTCAGCGCGAAGCTCATCGAAGCGAGGCGTAGGCTCTTCAAGTTTAACGTTTGAAAGATAGTCAACTCGATAGGATTGAAAGTGATTGTATTCGGGCAAATATGCGAGCAGATGCTGTCTGCCGCTCTGTACACTGATAAACACACGAAGCGGAACGATGCGGTTTCTCCTCGGCATATCTCTGCGGCGGCTCATATTCGATACCGTCACAGCACGCTTTTCTCTCATTGCCGTGAAAAGGGAGGCAAGAACACCGCTGTCGATGGCACCGGTTATGTAGTGATGCTTGAAGGTAAAAGCATCGGTGTCGGATTCCTCTTTGTCGAGGATAAACGATCCGATCACTCCGCAGGGAGCAACCTCCGAGAAGTAATGAAGAACATCATTAAGATCAGAGATATCGGTGCTGTCTGTTCTGCGATAATATGCCTTTCGCCCTTCTTTTTCTGCCACGATAATGCCGGCTTCGCAGTATTCCTTAAGCTTTTTGCGAACAGTGGATTCGTCAAACATCATAGGGCTTTGAAAGCCGGACAGATATTTCTCATCGATCTCTGCGAGCAATTCGGAAATAGTGCGCTTAACAGACGGATCGTGTAAAATGTCAAAAATGATGAAATGCAACGTGATGTCGCCATCGGTAAAACTCTTTGCCTTCCAAGCATTGTAAAGCGGATTGTGCCTGATCGTTCGGCTATCGATGGAAATAAAAACATTTTTACCTTCAGAAGTGCGAACAAAGCTCATATGATCACCAAGCCAGCTTTCAAGACGGCGACGCTCGTCATCATAGGAACGCGCACTCTTGCTCTGATAATCGTCGCGGCTCTTGAAACCGTAAACGTAGAAATCACGCATATATGCTCTGATTTTTTCAAAGTTTTTGATAAGCTCACTGTATGAGGACACAGTTCACGCTCCTTTCTGTCGGTTTAAGTTGTTATTATGCTTTTCTGTTTTTTCTCTTGTCCTTCGTCGCCTCAAAGCTCACGTTCACAAGGAACCGCACCACATCATCGGGCGTGTCGGGCAGAAGCACCGAGATCCAATGAAGCTTGTTCATGCGGTACGCCGGGTAGACTTCGTCAGCTTCCCCGAATGAGCCGAACATCTCGGTCGGCAGCTTCAGATTGACCACGTCGATCACCTCATCGCTGTCAAAACCGAACTTGCGTCGTGATACCCGCATCACGAGCTCATACCACTTGCGATTTTCACCGTGCCGGAGCACCTCCGTTTCGAAATCTTCGTCAAACGGATAGTCCGGAGATGTACCGTATGTATTGAGGCAGTATTCAAAAAGTTGTTGTTTTGTCATCGCCGAGGCCCCCATAATTATGCCGCCGCATTTGCATTAATCTTTTCAATTACGTTTCTGATGCCCAGCCAAACGGAAATATCAGTAAAAACTTCGACAATGCTCCCCCTATCGCTGAAGGGCGCCTCCTGAAGCACCGACATATCCTTCATCACACCATTGCGCACGATATACTCAATGATTTGATTGACAAAATAAATTTGGTCTGCGTCAAGATTAACATCGTTCAAATACTCTGCAAACGCCGCCTTGGCTGCTGTCATATCAAGTCCAACGATCTCACGAACAAACTCGCCAAGCGGTTTTTCACCATATTCTGCTTCGTAGTCTTTTTTGCTACCTACTTCACTCCACAGAATGCGTTCAAGTGACTTAACGTCTTCGGCACTCAAAGGAACGTTGCTCTTTAATTTGGCAATAGCCGCTTCATCCTGATGCTGACGAATATAGAACTCTGCCTTTGCTTTATAGTTCTTAAGATCGTCGCTTTCAAGGTCGGATTCATTCCATTCAACAGAAAGTATTTCATCATCAAAATTGGTGATATATTTTACCCCTGTTCTTGGGATATACTTCATTAAATCGCGAAGATTTTCGCGGATATGCTCAAATTCGTTGATTCCGGCGGTATCCAAATAATCTGTGTTTAGAATTTTGTTGATAAGCTCGGACTGAACCATAATTTCGGGGATGTTTGCTACGCTTGCAATTCCGCTGACCTTTTTGTAAAGATCGGTACGGGCGCGAGAATATTTCTTGCCGGCAAGGTATGCAAGCTCAATGCCGTACATCAAAGCATCAAAGCGAACAGCGGATGCCTCGTCCTCGTCGGGAGTAATCAGCGGAGCAAGCTCTTCTGCCATAAGTAGCGTATCCTCATAAGTGAGAGAATTGTAATTGTCGGGATTTGCATATTGCTCCACGTAACGCAAATGCTGACGAACAGCAAAGTTCTCTTTGTTGAGTTCACGCACCTTGCGCACCATATCATCAACCAAAGACTTACGGAAAGCAACCAGCTCGGTTGTCTGATATGCGAGATCCTGCAACTTAAAGGCAATCTGTGCCTTGAGTTTAAAGATAGCACCCTGCAAAGCTATTTGATTTGCCGTAGGACGTCCTTGATTCATGCGGAAGAACTCAAAATTTCCGCAGAAATCGAAGATATAGAACTTGTCCTTATCCTTGCCATCCATAAGTCCGTCGCAACGGCGAGTTCCGCGACCGATCATCTGCCAGAACTTCGCCTTACTCATCACTTTTTTGAAGAAGACAAGATTCAAAACTTCGGGCACGTCAATACCTGTATCAAGCATATCGACGGAAATCGCGATTTGAGGTAATTTCTTGGGATCGGAAAACTCATCGATCGCACTCTGCGCATAAGTCATATAGTTATCAATGACCTTGGTGTATTCGGGCAGATTGGGATATTCTTTTCCAAATATCTCGTGAATCTTCTCGGCGTGCTCATGGTTTTTGGCAAAGATAATTGTCTTCCCGAGCTTTTCGCCGTAGTCGATGCGCAAACCGTCGTTCATCAAGATATGAAGCACCTGACGAATGGTATCCTCGTTAAACACCCACTCGTTGATAGCAGAGGAAGCAATACTTTCGGGCAATTCACCATTCTCGTCCTCAAACGTATCCTCGTATTCCATCTTATCTTCATCTGACAGATCATCGTATACGATGCCTTGCTCGATAAATTTCAATTTACTTTCAACGGACATATAATCAACAAGAAAGCCATCGGTAACGGCTTGTCCAAGCTCGTAACCGTATGTGGGAACACCGTTCTCAAGCTCAAAAATCTCGTAGGTGTTCTTGTCGATCTCGTCCTTGGGCGTAGCAGTAAGACCAACCAAAGGAGCATCAAAACAATTAAAAATATCCTTGTATTTGTTATAGATAGAGCGGTGCGCCTCGTCCACGATGACAAGATCAAAGTGGCCGACGGTAAACAGCTTTTTATCGTTATCATCCTTAACCGTATCAATGCAATTCATCATCGTCTGATAAGTCGAGAATACACAACGAGAATCAAAGTTCTCCTTGTCCTCGCAGAGATTAGTCACCGACAGATCGGGTAACATATTCACAAAGGCTCGCTTTGCCTGCGTAACCAGCGAATTTCGGTCGGCAAGGAACAGAATATTCTTCACCCAGCCGTGATCTAAGAGCACCTTGCAAAGAGCGATGACCGTTCTCGTTTTGCCCGAACCCGTTGCCATCACGAGAAGTGCCTTGCGGCGATTCTTCTTGTCAAATGCCTCGCACACCGCCTTAATTGCACCCTCTTGGTAGTAACGTCCGGCAATAACTTTGTCTACCATTACGTTCTTAAGGCTTGTCCGCATCGTGTGAAGATTGAATAGCTTTTCAAGGTCGCGTTTGGAGTAGATCGATGCCACCTTACGCTCGGGATAATATTTGTCATTCCAAATGCGTGTATCAAAACCGTTAGAGAGGAAAATGATGGGGCGGCGACCGTATTTCTGCTCCAACAAGTCGGCATAGAGCTTTGCCTGCTGTCTGCCCTTGGCAACGTCAACGCAGGTGCGCTTGGCTTCCAAAACGGCAAGAGGCTTGCCGTCATCACCGAAGAGAACATAATCGGCATATCCGACCTCGCTCTTGTTGGGCATACCGTAAAGCTCTACCTCGTTCAGCCAATCCTTACCCTCAACCCAGCCGGCATCCTGTAGCATAAAGTCGATGTAGATCTTTCTCGTCTTGTACTCGGAGAGATCAAGGGGCTTGGGAACGTAGGTCTGCTGTTGCTCGGCACGGCGAGCGGTCAGCTCATCCTTGAGAGCCTTGTTTTCCTCAATCAACTTGGCAATGTCGATCTCGTTTTCGGGGACGAAGGAAAGAGCCTCGTCTACGGTGAGCTCAAGCAAGGACTTATCAAACTGTTGCTCGGTGTATTCGGGCGCGTAGAAATATGCGATACAGTCAAGGAATACAAAGAGATTTTCAAGGCAGAGCTCTGCCTGCTCTTGCGTTACCTTTTTGCCGCCGTGAGCCGCATTGTTGCCGAGCTTGCGGATAAATTCCATACGACGCCAAATGTCGCCTCCGATAATATCGCGGAACTTTTCGTCATTCATCAAGCTGACGAGGTTGTCCTGATATGGCATAACGAGATCACGGTCAACCGAATACATCCACTTGACCGCAAACTCCATCGCCCTGCGGCAGTTCAGCACGCAGGAGTCAACGTCGATATGTAATAGCTTCTCCGCCGAGATCGCCACGTCCGCAAACGCGTCAAAATCAGGGGTGCTTTTTAGGAAATCAAAGTTGGTCATAATTGACTCCTTTGTAGGAATATTTATTTTATATTCTTATTCTTTTATAGTGTTCTTCTAAACATTTTTGAAGTTCAGATTGCGAAATTTTGCAAAAATCATCATGCGAATCCAAATACTTAACAACCCAAGGCTGAAGAACAAATTGAAAGGTAAACACACCAATACCATCACCAACAGACGAAGCGTATGCAATGATTTTCTTTTGCAATAATGCCCCCGTAATTCCTGCTTGAGCGGATAAGGAAATTGAATGTGCAGGCATATCTATCAAAAACACTGTCTATAATTTTATCAAAAGATGTGTTGCTCACTCGTCCTCACCTCACCCAAAATATTTTTGCATCAATGCTTTTTTTAGTGTTTCGAGCTTTTCAAGGCTCTTTTGAATTTCAAATTTTGATTTGTCGGTCTGTTCGACGAAGGATGCAAACTGTTCTTGCAGTTCTGTCGGCGGTAGAATCAGTTTGTATTCTCTCATTGCTTTAAGGCCAACATTCTTTATCGTGCTCTTAGTAGAACTATTATCAAGAAATTCTGCAAAAGCGTCGCTTTTCATAACCCCATAAACAAACGCCTTGTTGATGTTTGCCTTTAGATTGCAATAGCAAGCACTCTTGCCAAGCATGACCCGCTCTCCATTATAAAACGCCAACTTTCCCAAAGTACCATTTATAGAAATTAGAATAGCGTTTGATGAAATATCGATGAGATGCTTGGTATATGTTTCCTCTGATACCATCTTAGTTGCAGGGGTAATAACAATTTTTCCATCAATCAGATTGTTTCCGTTAATAAAAGGATAGTCACCATTGTCATCATATTCAGGAGTTCCGTGTAACCCATCACCAATACCGTCGCAAACATCGTTCAATGGTCTGCTTAACCATCCCATAGAGTTCTTCACAGGGTCACCAAACAGTTCGATAAATCGGGATTTGACAAGCTCGTCGAGTTTGGCGAGTTGCTCGCGGCGTGCGGTGATGAGGGATTCGATAAAGTCAAGTTCATAAACAATGCACTTTTGAAGTGTTACATTATCATCAAATCGAAACTCAAAATTCCCAAGATCATTTTTCTTGATATTGGGCATGCACGCTCCCGTTCTGATCCTCATTAAACGGTCTTGCTGACTCTTAAGCGCATAATACAAATATTTCACATCACACTTAATATCAAACAAATAATAGCAATGAGCACCGCACCAAAAAGGGGAATCCATATAATTTACATATCCACAAGAATTTCCGCCCTCACTTATTGCTATAGTATTTCCTTCTGCATTAAATTCGTTCCATTTTCCAGACGGATTAATTCCGCCATTTAAATAGTCATAGATTCCGGTTTCTAATAATTCTTCTCCGTTTATCTGTTTTCCTTTTGAAAATGATGCAATTTGATTAAGCTTTACATTCATATATTATCCCACCTTTCCATTAACAACGCCAATTTGATCTGCCACTTTAATTTCAATAGTAGGCTTTATATCAATAGAAGGCGCGATGACAATATTTTTATCATCTTTAGATGATAGAACAAAATCCAAGTTAGAAGAGTAGTCAACGGAGTTATCGTTTTTTGGAAAGATTTTCTTAGATTTTATCAACGCCTCTAATCTTTTTGCAAACTTATCTTGATCAATACCCATTATTTTTGCATTCACATATTCCTCTTTGTTCATAGCAGTTAATATGTAATTGTCTTGTTCAGCTACCGTTTTAGGATTTCTTTTTATGTGCGGTTTTGGAATATTAGGTATAACAATTTCGTTGTTTTCAATAGTAAGATTATAAATGTATCCCTTCAATATATATCTCAAAACAGTTTGTTCCTTAACTTTCCATTCCTTTGCAGCTTCTTGAATTGTCATTTCAGCATATCCTCCAAAGTTTTGAGTCCTTCCTGAATCTTCACTTCAAGCGCGTTGATCTCGGCAAGGATCTCGCTGGTGGGGGCATACTCGACCGCCTTATATTCGGTCTTTTTGTATTTGTTGATGGAGAGGTCGTAACCGTTATCCACGATTTCCTTCTTGGGAACGAAGAAGCTCTGCTCGGTTCTTTCTCTGACTTCTTCACCCGCGAGATTATAGAAACGGTTGATAATATCGGGAATATCGTTATTTGCAATGGGACTACGCTTATCGTCAAGGCTAAAGCCGTCGGCTTGCATATCGTAGAACCAAACCTTATCGGTGCCGCCGTGTCCTGTCTTGGTGAAGATCAGAATTCCCGTAGAAACACCTGCGTAGGGCTTGAACACGCCCGAGGGCATGGAAATAACGGCTTCAAGGCGGTTATCATCAACGATTGCCTTGCGGATTGCTTTGTGCGCGGTTGAAGATCCGAAAAGAACTCCGTCTGGAACGATGACTGCACATCTACCACCCACGCGAAGCATACGAAGCATCAGCGCGAGGAAGAGCAGCTCGGTCTTCTTGGTCTTGCACTCCTTGAGAAGATCGGCGGAAACGGTATCGTAATCAAGGCTTCCCTTGAACGGGGGATTCGCCAGGATCAGCGAATATTTGTCCTTATCGGGGTTCTGATCGGACAAGCTATCACGATATTCGATATAGGGGTTGTCCACGCCGTGCGTCATCATGTTCATCGCGCCAATACGGAGCATGGTTCTGTCCATATCGTATCCGTGGAACATGCCGTTCATATAGTGAGCTTTCTTCTGTCTGTTGAAGAAAATTTCCTCTTTACGCTTTTCCTTGAGGTAATCACCTGCAGCAACAAGGAATCCCGAAGTACCACACGCGGGGTCGCAGATGATATCATCAGCCTTGGGATCCATCAGTTCTACCATCATACGAATAATGTGACGAGGAGTACGGAACTGACCGTTGAGTCCTGACTGTGAGATCTTGGAAAGCAAATATTCGTACACATCGCCACGGATGTCGCTATCCTTGATCTGCGCCATCTGTGCATAGATATCGTCAAGAATGGTTACGATTTTATCGAGCAGCAAGGGCGTAGGAATCTTGAAGATGGCATCGTCCATATACTTGGAGTATGCGCTGTCCTTATCGTCATGAAGCCCCTTGATAAACGGGAACACCCACTCCTGAACGGTGGAATACATCTTGCCTGCCGGGAAGTCGTGGAATACCGACCATTTAAGCTGATTGCCGTCGATCTCACGGTCGCCAACCTTTACTTTTTCGGCGAAGATACTCTTGTGAGGAAGGCCGAGCATTACTGCTTCTTTAGCGCGAAGATTATCCGTGTCGTCAAGGTCGCGGATAAACATCAGGTACGTGACCTGCTCAATTACATCAAGGGGATTGACAAGTCCGCCCGCTGCAAACACATCCCAAAGGCCGTCAATTCTATTTTTAAGTTCGCCTGTAATCATTTTCGATTCTCCTTATTGTGATTCCACATATATGCGGTGTAACGACCGCCGCCGATTTTGAGGATTTCTCCGCTTGTTACCAAGTTATTCAGTGCTCGTTGCACTGTGACTTGGCTAATATCGGGGCATTTTTCCATAATCTCGGTTTTTGTTATTTTACCGAGAGTTTCTTTTATAATCTCCCTGATGCGTTCGGGCTTGGACATATTGCTTGTAGCGATAAGCTTTACTCTTGACGAAAACTCTCGATATGCTGCAACCACCACTCCGAGAGTGTACTGTACGAAGGGAATGTAGTCGTTTTCACCCTCGTGCCAGTTCGCGGAGCTGCTCTCAAGAGCTTCGTAGTAGGTGTCCTTCGTCTGCTCAATCAGCTTTTCGATACTGATATATTTGCCGACAATATAACCTGCACGATACAAGAGGAGCAATGTGAGCAATCGGCTCATTCTGCCGTTTCCGTCATTGAAAGGGTGGATGCAGAGGAAATCCAATATAAACATCGGAATGATAAGAAGCGGATCGGCTTCGCTACCCGATAGTATTTCGTCAAAGGCTTCGCAGATCGCATCAATGGCTGCTGGAGTTTCCCACGCCGGCACGGGTTTGAAGCGAACGAACTGATTTCCTTCGCTATCTTCCTCTGCAATTACATTGTCTGAGCCCTTGTAAGATCCGCCCATGGACTTGCCGCTGAATTTATACAGATCGCGGTGAAGCTGCAATATAATCGAAGGCTTTACAGGGATGAAGTCGTGGCTCTCATGTATGGTAGAGAGGACGTCGCGATATCCGGCAATCTCTTGCTCGTTTCTTGTTCGAGGGGTCGTTTTGTTAGAAACAAGGCTCTTGAGTCGCTCGTCCGAGGTGTAGATACCTTCAATTTTATTCGATGCCTCTGTGCTCTGTATTTTTGCAATCTCAACAAGTTGCGTCAGAGTATCGGCTTTTGCTTCTATGAAAAGGGTTTGCTCACCCTTGTACTCGTGAATCTGTGTCAATAAGGACACCACTTCGGGAGTCAATAATTTCTGCCATTTATTTTTGTAATTGTAATTACGCATATAGACCTCGCATTACATTATTTTTATCTATGATATAGTATACCACCAATTTCGTCGTTTGTCAAGTTCAATTTGCTCATTTTTGAAAAAATGATAAAATTAAAATGTGAAGGCGATATTAAAATGGGATGCGGTAGAAATACTATACGCGTTTTCTAACCGGCAGAATGAGAGAAATATGAGCAAGCTCTCTTGAACTTTCGACCGTTCTATGCTATAATACCCTCAGAATAACTTGCGGCGATTCCTGTCACTCGGCAACAGGAACCACACAAACGGGGGTGCATTTCTAAAAGAATTTCTAAAACAATTGAATATCTGATGATTTCTGTCGAAAGACAGTTTCATATACGGAGAGGTATCGAAGCGGTCATAACGAGGCGGTCTTGAAAACCGTTTGGGGGCGACCCCACAAGGGTTCGAATCCATTCCTATCCGCCAAAATAGCGGCTAAACACCGCGTTAGCCGTAAGGAATCCCCTTGCGGCTTTTTTATCTTTGGGAGGTGTGTAATGAAGACAATATTGTTGAATGCGATGTTTGCAGGAACCTTTGGAGAGAAAAACATTGACGGAGAAATAATTAATTTCTATTTAGACGACAACGGAATTCAGAATTATTTTATTCCTGAATATGGTTACCTTCCAAATTCGGTGATTTCAGATAGTATGGTGGCAATCTTAATGATTTCAAAAATCGACGGACATACATTTGAAGTCATTGGAAAATATGTGCCCGGAACTAACGGTTCGTACATTGCAGATAGCATAAAACATGACATTCAGATAAGTAATGATTTCATAAGTCAAAATCATATAACTTATGGTGGCGTACCATTAAACGATATCTATGCTACCAATACCTCTGTAGCAAAGAATTTTTCCCTTATATCCTATCGTGGTGGAACTGTATTTTTTTTACCACCGCACAAAAGAATAGTATTAGCTGGCTCGTATGAATCGGCGATGCGAGATTTTTCAAATGATAATACTGATATTTATGAATTAAAAGAATATTCATTAGCTAAATGGGGGAGTACAAACTTCAGAGTTTTTTCCAAGGATAAAAATGGATGCTATAAAAAATCTACCCATTGCACGGATTCATATAATACATACGATATTCTTGAAGAGATTGTAAATAATGATATATGGATTACGGGAAATTCAAAATATACAGTAGATATTTCCATGTTAGATAAAATTCGAAATGTGGACTATTTAGGAATAAATCACATAATTGAAGGTTCTCATGTTGAATTGCTTTCTTCAAATTGGCTGGCACATTACATCAACATGTCCCCCGAAAATTTCATTGAATTTTTTGGACTAAGCAATCCCGGGCGATTAAAATCGGTGAAGAGAGAAAAAGAAAACATTGATATCTTAGTTGAATTTGAAAACATTATAGTCGTTGTAGAAAACAAAATTAAATCGAGTATAGTTGAAAACAGTTCCGGGTTCTCTTGTCAATTGGAAAAGTATTACAATTATATCGAATCCAATTATACTAAAGCAAAAAGGTATATCGTTCTCTGCCCGGATTATAAAAAGAGGCAAATCGAAAATCAAATTGAAGCTATAAAGTCGAATAATCCGTTGTCAAGTGTTGCTTTGGATAGTTATACAATAAAAACGTATAGCGAATTAAAAGACAATTGCCTGAAACACACAAATCTTTCATACGCAAGGTATTATATAGATCTTATAGATTTTATTGATGACCATTCCACCCTTTGCGAACACGACAAAAAGAAAAAACTATCTGAAAAAAGGTTCTCACACAATATTGCAATCAAGCTATAGTATATCTTAGTTCGATGTTGTGGAGAGATTGAACTTTTTCGTGCGCAAACTATCAACAACCATAAATCATATTATTTCCTTATGCTTCTCCGATTTTGTGTGTTCTTAAACGCCTTATCGGAGGCGAGGTAGCTTAATGGCAGAAAAACGGTAGACTCGAACGAGTCTACCGTGTTTTTCTTTATTCCTTTTCCACAAAGAGCAGGATCGTATTCATATGCCACGCGGATTTGTTGACGATCCCGAAGGCGATGTCGCCGACGAGGAAGTCGATAGCGGCATCTCCGGCTGATTGATCTGCCCTGTGCAGCCGCTCAAACAAATTCCGGTCAACAAAAGGAAGCAGAACAGAATCCGTTTCATTTCAAGTATTTCTCAAAGAAACTTCTCAGTTTTTCAAAGGGGATCACCGCAGGGTTGTCATAGAGGTCAACATGGTTTGCCCCCGAAATGATCATCAACTCCTTGTTATCTCCGGTCAGCTTTTCGTAAGCGCCCTCACTGAAATAACGGGAATGCGCCTTTTCCCCATGCACCAACAGAACGGCAGAGCGAATCTCACCGGCATACTGCAAAATCGGCATATTCATAAAGGACAGCGAGGAAGTCACATTCCAGCCTCCATTGGAATTGAGAGAGCGGGGATGGTAGCCACGCTGGGTTTTATAATAACCGTAGTAGTCCTTTACAAACTGCGGGGCATCCTCCGGCAACGGATCGACTACACCGCCCGCCGGCGCGTAGCTGCCGTTTTTATAGTCCTCGGTGCGCCGGGCATTCATCGCCTGTTTCTTTGCGTAACGGGCATCGGCGGTATTTTCGCTGTCAAAATATCCGTTGGCGTTCACACGGGTCATGTCGTACATGGTCATGGCGGCGGTTGCCTTGATACGGGTGTCCATGGCGGCGGCATTGATCGCCATGCCGCCCCAGCCGCAAATGCCGATGATGCCGATGCGCTCAGGGTCCGCATTCTCCTGCACGGAGAGAAAATCCACCGCCGCACAGAAATCCTCGGTGTTGATATCCGGCGACGCCACATACCGGGGCGTGCCGCCGCTCTCGCCGGTGTAGGACGGGTCAAAGGCAAGGGTCAGAAAGCCCAACTCCGCCATTTTCTGCGCATACAGGCCGGAGGACTGCTCCTTCACCGCGCCGAAGGGGCCGCTGACGGCGATGGCGGGCAGCTTGCCCTCTGCGCCTTTCGGCGTGTACAGATCCGCTGCCAGCGTAATGCCGTAGCGGTTACGGAAGGTCACCTTTTTGTGATCTACCTTGTCACTTTTCGGGAACACCTTGTCCCATTCCTGTGTCAAATTCAGCTTCTCCATGATTCAAATCTCCTTTCCCATCTGATATGCTTTTTCCAATGCAGGGTGTCCGGCAATTTCGCCCACATCGGTTACACCGCCGGCAAATACGGTGCCCGCCAATTCACAGCGGTCAAAGCAGTCCACCCAGCCCTGTACCGCCTTGACGGTGCCTTCCACCGTTTCCGATTCATCCTCCGCCGCCGTCGCCAGCAGGTAAGCCTTCGTGAAGGCATAGTCTGTGCCGAATAGCGGGTTGGCACGGTCCAGCATGGTCTTGAGCTGACCGCTGACACTGTAATAGTAGACCGGCGTTGCAAACACCAGCACATCGGCATCGTGCATCCTGGCCGCGATCTCCGCCGCGTCATCCTTGATAACACAGTGTCCCGACTTCTGACAGGCAAGACAGCCCTTGCAGAAGCCGTACTGCATTTCCCTCAGATACACAGTCTCCACCTGATTGCCCGCTTCCTGCGCACCATCTGCAAAAGCCGCCGCAAGCGTCTCGGAATTGCCGCCCTTGCGGGGGCTTGAAGAAAGAATCAAAACATTTTTATGCATCAAAAAAAATCTCCTTTATGTATTGCATTTGTTTCACATTTATGCTATACTGATAATAACACCTAAACCTAACTTCAGGTCAAGGGGTTTCAGAATATTTATTTGTAAATTTTTTTAGGAGATATTATGTATACGATTGGACAAGTTTCAGAAATGTTCGGATTGCCCGTTTCCACCTTGCGTTACTATGATAAACAGGGACTTTTTCCGAATATGGAAAGAATATCGGGCATCCGTAAATTCAGCGATAACGAATTGGAAGCCCTGAGGGTCATCGAATGCTTGAAGAAATCCGGTCTGGAAATCAAGGATATCAAACAATTCATGGATTGGTGCGTAGAGGGTGCATCCACCTATCCTCAGAGAAAAGCACTCATTGAAAAGCAAAGAGAGAGACTTGAGGCAGAACTTGTCCGCATAAATAAAGTGTTGGATATGCTGAAATTCAAGTGCTGGTACTATGAGCAGGCAACGCGGTATGGCAGTGAAGATCAAGTACAGAGCATGATTCCTGACGGATTGCCGGAGGATGTACGAAGAGCATATGAAAATGCACACCATGATTAAAAACATATTATAAAAAGATGCACGCCTCTCTGAACCTTTACACTAAAGGTCGAAGGGTTGTACAGTCCGTATCAAAATCGGTCTTGACTTTCAAAATAGCGGCTGATAACCGCAAAAATATGGGAGATGCTCTATGCTTACTTTGAACTTGGATTTTCAAGAAGAATATAAACGCCTTGACCGCCTATGTAAGGATTATCTGTCAAGTGCGGAAGGTGTTTCCGAATACATACGGCAAATGGAGGTAACGCCTTGGAGTAATCGTCGGTATGTACTTACCCGGGAAGATGACTACAAACAGTTGAAACATGTTCGATGGGTTCGCAATCAGCTTGCACACGAAGTCGGAACACTGAACTCCGATATCTGCACAGAGGATGATCTGGATTGGGTTCAAAGTTTTTACAATAGGATTTTAAATGGTAGCGATCCGTTCACCGTAATACGAAAATCAAAGGCGGAAGAAGCACTTCGAGCAAAGCAACAATCACAGGAAAGAAAGGCAACCGTCGCCGATCATCCCAAGCCGGCGCAACCCAAACCGTCCTTTTGGGACAGGCTGATCGCAAATATCAGAAAGATCTTTTCATAAAAGCCGAAAGCACAGCCCCACCTTATGGCAGGGCTGTGCATTTCTTATTCAGTTCCTTTTTTGAGTATATCCAAATAAGCAGTATAAGCGAATGTCTTGCTTCTCGACTCATGTTTGCTTTTTTCAAGGATGCCGAGATTGCAAAGATTTTTGATTGCCGATGCTGCCGTGTTATAGCTGAGTCCGAGGGCATCAGCGGTCTTTTGCGTTTCGATAATCGGATTCTGCTCGATATATTCAAAAAGTCTTGCCGCGTTGGTTCTCATTCTGCCGAGCGTGTCCGGCTTCGCATTGTTTTCCTCATGGAGTTTATGCAGGGCGTTTACGGTATTGATCGCATCTTCTGCCGATTCAGCCACAGCGCGAAGGAAAAATTTGATCCATTGTTCGTAGTTTCCTTTGGTTCTGACCTCGGTCATTCTGTCGTAATACTCAATTCTGTTGCTCTTCAGAAAGTAAGAAATATAGAGTGCGGGCGAGGTAAGAACCTTTTTTTCCATCAAGAACAGCGTGATCAAGAGTCTCCCGACGCGACCGTTTCCGTCAAGAAAAGGGTGGATGGTTTCAAACTGATAGTGAATCAGCGCCGCTTGGATCAAAACATCAAGAGGATCGTCCGAATTCATATATTTTTCGAGGTCGGACATACATTCCGTCGTGTCGGTCGGATTCGGCGGAATATACCTTGCGTTTTTCAAGGTGCTACCCTTGCCGCCGATCCAGTTTTGAGAGGTTTTGAACTCTCCGGGACACTTCTCCTGTCCCCTGACATTCTCCATGAGAACGGCGTGCGTTTCTCTGATCAGCCGATTGCATAGCGGGAGCGTATGAAGCCTTTCAATCGCAAACTCTGTTGCCCTGATATAGTTGACAACATCGGACACATCCTGATTTGCATTTTTATCTATCGCAGGATCAAGAACGTCTTCAAGCGTCGCCTGCGTTCCTTCCATCTGTGAGGACATGAGCGCTTCTTTTCTCACGTACATCGAAGTGAAGAGCTTGATGCTCGGAATATGGGCAGAAATACTTTCCAACGCATAAAGCTGTTTGTTTGCGTCAACAAGCAAAGATACCATTTCTTCGTCCATCACGATTTCGGGCGGAAGCGCAGAAGGCAGAAAGGATTGATATTCTGCTTCACCCGAAAGGTTGGAAACAAATCTTCCGGCTTTATTCACGGTATCACCTCCAAATTGAAATTTCTGTTACTATTATACGCCGATTATTTCAATTTGTCAAGCAAATTTGAAATATCTATATTGAAAGCAAGCGTTTTATTTCAAGTTTAACACTAAAATTGAAATAATATGATAAAAATTCAGTTGAAATTTCAAGTTTATTGCGAAAGCACAGCCCCACCTTATGGCAGGGCTGTGCCTTTTTTGCGCGTAAACTTCCGTTTTCACCTCGCGGAAATGTTTTGACACTTGTTTTTCCGATGAATTGAGGCGCTGAAAGACCGTTCCGCTTCCGCGGCGGCGGGGCGTTATACAATGCGCGCGACTTCCCCAAGAGTTCTTTATCAAATATGCTGACGGCAAAGTCATTCTCGGCGTTCGTGATTCCGAAAAATCAGTTTCTGTGGTTCTTCCGTTTCTGAAAAGCAAAGTATTCGTCGGAATTATATTCTTTGAAGACCTGCATCTTTCCGTCACCGCAAGCATATACATCACGATATCTCACGGCTGATTGATGTTTTATAATTTAAAGTCCTGTTTATGGGACATACAATGATGTATAATAAAGGCAGAAAGAACGGAAAAGGCGAAAGATCCGTCTGAAAATGTATAAAAAAGAAGGAACGGTGATCGGAATGGCATTTAAGATCGGTTTTGCGGCGGAGACTCCCGCGGAAGAGACGAATGAAGTTATGCCCGCCGCACGGAAAGCGCAGGCTGAACCGCGCAAGTCCGTGGTACAGGTGTTTTTCCCCGAAAGAGGGAGGGAGTATGCGTATTACAACGATATGTTTGACCTGAAATGCGGCGACTTGGTTTATGTTGAAGGAAAACTCGAAGGGCAGCTCGGTCGCGTGAGAGAGGTCAATTATAATTTCAGGATCAGGCTCTCCGATTATAAGCGTGTGATCGCGTTGGTCGACACGGACGTGCACGGTCGGTTCCGCGTTGCAGGGTCGCATTTCGTAACGTTTGACCGCGAAACGCTTCCGCGAAACAGGGCGGTCACATGGTTCAAAGCGCCTCCGAAAGAGGACGAGGTTTTCGTCGGCGGCAGGGATGACACCTCGTTCCTTCTGACCGATCTCGGCGGTATGGGCGTTACCTCGCAGACCGCGGAGCGCGGACATGAATACTATGTTGAGAATAAAGTCAAATACATCAGCGTTGACGGCACAGAGGGCTACGCCGTCGTCGAGGGCAGCGAAGCATACGAGGTCGAGTTTGAATACCGCAACGGCGAGATAAGCGGTCTTGTTTGCTCCTGCTTCTGCTGCGGAATATGCAAGCACGAGTTTGCCGCCATGCTTCAACTGCGGGAAACGCTCGAACTGATCGGGAAGAACTTCGCGGACGAGTACGGGCGCACGGGCTACTTTGCGGCGATCAACAAGGCGACCCTGTTCGCCTTTGCCGTCGAAGGCAAGGAGAGTGTTGAGATCACATTGTAGCGGCAGTTTCGCGCGGCGTATTCAATCAACGCGTCTTCGGCGGCTTTACGCCGCCGAATTCTTTGTTGTAATATATCTGTAATCAGAATTGTTGCGCCGAATTTTTTTTGTTTAACCGTATTCGTTTTTAAGATCCGTTTTTTTATATCAAGATCGGCTGTATTTGCTTTCCCTCCAACGCCGCTTTGACCGCTTCGGGGATCATCTCGGTTTTCGCGACGAGAGATGTGGGCTTCATGATTGCGTCATCTTGCCCAACTCGCAAAATGATCGCGAGAGCATTTTGCGAACAGCCATGCGCGTGCCGCGAAGCGGCAGTTTCGCGCGGCGTATTCGATCAACGCGTCTTCGGCGGCTTTACGCCGCCGAATTCTTTGTTATAATATATCTGAAATCAGAATTGTTGTGCCGATATTTTTGTTATGATATATCTGAAATCAGAATTGTTGCGCCGAATTTTTTTGTTTAACTGTATTCGTTTTTAAGATCCGTTTTTTTATATCAAGATCGGCTGTATTTGCTTTCCCTCCAACGCCGCTTTGACCGCTTCGGGGATCATCTCGGTTTTCGCGACGAGAGATGTGGGTTTTTTCACTGCGTCGTCTTGACCAAAGGGCACAAAGAAGTAGTTTTTCGTATTCATCAGCGTGCCGAGATTTCGCGCGTTGCCCGAGAGCGCGTCGTTCGACGACACGGCGACCAGCACGGGGCGTTCGTTTCGCAGATGCGCTTTCGCGGCGAGAGAGACCGCGCTGTCCGAGATCCCGTTCGCGAGTTTTGCGAGCGTGTTGCCCGTACACGGAGCGATTACGAGCAGATCGAGCAGTTTTTTCGGACCGATCGGCTCGACCTCGGAAATTCGGTGCAAGACCGGTTTTCCGCAGATGTTTTCGACCCGTTGAACGAATTCTTCCGCCTTGCCGAAACGCGTGTCGGTCGTATATGTGTTTTCGGACATGATCGGAGTCAGATCATAGCCGATTTCGGCGAGCCGTTCGAGCTGATCTGTCATTTTTTTAAGCGTGCAGAAGGAGCCGCAGAGCGCAAATCCTATCCGCGCGCGGGAGTTGTTTCCGTTTTCCATTTTTTTCACCTTGGTTCGTCAAGTATGTTTTTGACCGTCTTATATACCGTTTTCCCCGCGCTCAGCGGTGAAAAACGTCCGGGTAATCCGGGGGCTTTCACAAGTTTTCTGCCGAGCCTTTCGCAGGCGGCCGCGTCGATCCCTCCGGGCGCGGAGGCGAGTTCGATAAGTACAGCCTGTTTTTTTGTCGCTTTCAGAACTTTTTCGTCTGCCACGGCGAAGGGTACCGTGTTGAATATTATATCGGCGTCGGCGACCGCTTTTTCCGCGTCGGAGGTATGAAAAACACGCAGTCCGAGCGCTTTCGCTACCGCGAAGTCCGTCGGCTTGCGCGCCGTGACGGCAGTATCCGCTCCGAACGCGGAGAGCAGACGCGCGAGATGTTTTCCGATCTTTCCGAAGCCGATGACCGCGCATACCGCGCCGTTGAGCGTGATGTCCGTTTCGGCGACGGCGACGGCGACCGCTCCCTCCGCCGAGGGGATCGCGTTCAGTATCTTGAAATCTTCGCGTTCGAGCAGATCGACCGCCTCGGGAAACAGTTTTTTCGTTCCGCCGCCTATCAGCAGTACCTCCGATTTCACGGTGTTCCGCACCTCGTCCGCCCGTATCGGTTCTTCCGCAAAAGGGGCGAAGACCGTCTTTCCGTCTTTTGAACACGGGACGGGGAGTATCGCCGCAACGCTGTCCGCGACCGCATCGGAGAGCGTTTTCGCGCTTTCGAGCCGTCCGTTTCCGCTCGGACACCCGAAAAGTCGGACGTCAAAACCGTCTTTCGCAAATTCCTCCGCCGCAACCGTCTGTCTTTCGTCTCCGCCGATAAATACGATCTTCTTTCTCATTCGCGCACCCCGTGTTATGATATTTCCCCGTATACCGCATTTTTTTTCTTTGCGAAAACGCGCTGTCTTCCTGTGTTCTTTTTCTCACGCGGCGCACGTCTCCGTCATTCACATAATATGCCCTCCGCCGCCTTTTGACCGCCTTGTGCGGGAACCCGAGTCGGTTCGCGGAGCGGCAAAAACAAGAGTTTACATAAAGTTCATGAATTTATACTGTCGGAAAATACCGATCTGTGCTATAATATGTTTAATTTAATACCGTGAGAAGAAATACGGTTTGAAAAGTTGTAAGCTGAGTAGATTTGAGCGTTTTTGCTCAACAGGGAATCCGGTTCAAATCCGGAACAACCGCCATTACTGTGTTTGACGAATTCGGGCATTCCGCGCGGAAATCGTTTTTCCGCCCGTGTGCCTTTTGCGGCGCGATATGCCGCGTCATAAGTCAGAAAACCTGCCGTTTCTTTTTTTTGGTTTGTCATATTTGGCGAGAATGGGCGCAACCGAAAGACGCTTGAAAACATGGCGTTTTTGCGGAGGCGCCCGCGTTTTTTTTCGGAATGCGCGGACGGACTTTTCCGTCGCTCTCACGGCGCGTTTTCGATCGCGGACGCTACGGACACGAACCGAAAAACGGATTGAATATCGGATGAAAACGCCCCGCGCTCCGTGTAAAATGACGGGATCGGACGGCGGGAGAGGAGAAGGATCGATGAAAGCATTCGGAGAATATAACCCGATAACGCTGTTTGTATATTTTCTTTCGGTCATCATACTGACCGCATTCGTTCAAAATCCCGTTATCGTCTGCTCGGCTCTGCTCGGCGCGGTTCTGTTCTGTGCGACGCTTTCGCGCCGCCGCGAGATCGGCTCGGACGCCGCTTTATATATCCCCCTGTTCCTTCTCGTTGCGGTCACAAACCCGCTTTTTTCACATAACGGTGCGACGCCTCTGTTTTATCTGTTCGGACACGCCGTCACGGTCGAAGCGTTCGTCTGCGGCGCGGGAATCGCCGCGGCTGTCGTCGCCGTCATGATATGGTGCAAATGCCTCGGAAAGGTCATGACGGGGGACAAAACGCTGTATCTTTTCGGAAAAACGCTCCCGAAACTCGCGACCGTCATATCGTGCGCGATGCGGTTCGTTCCGATGTTCGTCCGCCGCATGAAAAAAGTCTCACGCGCGCAGAAGTCGATGGGAATTTATTCATCGAAAAGCGTTTCCGACCGCGTGAAAGGCGCGCTTCGGGTCTTCACGTCAACGGTCGCGTGGTCGCTCGAAAGTTCGATGCAGACCGCGTCGGCGATGAAGGCGAGGGGCGGCGGTCTTTCGGGCAGAACGCATTTTTCGCTCTTCCGCTTTTATCCCCGCGACGGCGTTCTCTGCGCCGTCTGCGCCGTTCTGACCGCGATGACCGTTGTCGGTTCGGCTCTCGGCGCGACTGAATTTTCCTATTATCCGCGGATCGCCGACATTCCGTTTTCGCCGTTTGCCGTGACCGTTTACACCGCGTTCGGACTGCTCTCTCTCGTTCCGTTCATCATTGAAGTCAAGGAGGCGCTCGCATGGAAATACTGCGTATCGAAGATCTGACCTTCGCATATCCCTCGTGCGAAAAAAACGCCGTCGACGGCGTCAGCCTGAGCGTGAACGAGGGTGAATTCATTGTTCTTTGCGGCGCGTCGGGCTGCGGAAAAACAACGCTTCTGAAACTTCTGAAAAAAGAACTTTCTCCGGCGGGCAAAAAAAGCGGAAAGATCTTTTTCCGGGGCGGGGACGCCGAAAAACTTTCCGACCGCGAAAGCGCCTCCGAGATCGGTTTCGTCATGCAAAATCCCGAAGAACAGATCGTGACCGACAAAGTTTGGCACGAACTCTCTTACGGGCTTGAAAATCTCGGCGTTCCGTCCGAGGTCATCCGCCGCCGCGTCGGAGAGATCGCCGGCTGGTTCGGACTGACCGACTTTTTCCGCAAAAACACGGACGAACTCTCCGGCGGACAGAAACAGCTTCTTAATCTCGCGTCCGTCGCGGTCATGCAGCCCAAACTGCTCCTGCTCGACGAACCGACGGGTCAACTCGACCCGATCGCCGCGTCCGAGTTCATTTCGATGCTGAAAAAACTCAACCGCGAATTCGGTCTGACCGTCATTCTCGCGGAACACCGTCTCGAAGAAGTCTTTCCCGTCGCCGACAGGGCAGCGGTCATGGAAAACGGAAAACTCCTGCTTTGCTCGCCGCCCCGCGCCGTCGGAAAAGAACTCTCCGCGATAGATAAAGACCATCCGATGCTTCTCGCCCTTCCGTCCGCCGTCCGCATCTGTTCCGCGGTCGAAGGCGTTTCGGACGTCTGCCCCCTGACCGTCCGCGAGGGCAGAGATTTTCTTGAAAAAAACTTCGCTCCGTCCTCCGCGGAAACGCCCGCGCACAGCCCCGTTCGGACTTCTCCCGACGCCGACACGGTCCCCGCGGTCGAGATGAAAAACGTTCGCTTTCGCTATGAACGCGACCTTCCCGACATTCTTCGGGGAACCGATCTGAAAGTGTATCCGAACGAGATATTCTGCGTCCTCGGCGGCAACGGAACGGGTAAGACCACCGCGCTGAACGTCATCGCGGGGCTTGACCGTCCTTATCGCGGAAAAGTGCTGATAAACGGCGTTCCGACAACGAAATTCGGCGGCAACTCGCTTTACCGCTCAAACCTTGCTTTACTGCCCCAAGACCCGCAGACCGTCTTTGTCCGCGACGAAGTCGGAAAAGATCTCTCCGAGATCACGGAGGCGCTCGGTCTGTCCGAAAAAGAAGGGGAGGAGCGCATCGCGCGGATCGCCGAAAAGGTCGGCATAACGCATTTGCTCAAAAAACATCCGCTCGATCTCAGCGGCGGCGAACAGCAGAAATGCGCGCTCGCGAAATGCCTGCTGTCCGAGCCGAAGATCCTGCTTCTCGATGAGCCGACAAAGGGTCTCGACGCGCGGTCGAAAGCGTCGCTCGCCGCGCTTCTCAAAGAACTGAAAAACGGCGGAATGACCGTTCTGACCGTCACGCACGACGTCGAATTTGCCGCCGAGAACGCCGACAGATGCGCGCTGTTCTTCGACGGGGAAATACTGTCCTCGGACGTTCCGAGCCGCTTCTTTTCGGAGAATAATTTCTATACGACCTCGTCGAGCCGCATGGCGCGCCGTATATGGCGCGAAGACGTCACCTGCGCCGAAGTCGTTGCGCATTGCCGCGCTTCCGTGCGGTCGGAAAGGGGAAAACACGAATGAAAAAAAACGCCTCCGAAGAAAAAACTCCGAAGACGCCTCTGACCAAAAAAGAAAAATTGAAAAGAATGCTGACATATTCCGTCCTATGCGTTCTCGTCCCCGCCGCCGTCCTTGTCGGCGCGGCGGTTTTCGGAAAGCGGAGTTACGCGTGGATCAGCCTTTGCGTCGCCGTCCTCGCGTGCGTTCCGTTCTTTGTCCGCTTTGAAAAAAAGACTTTTGACGTGCGGTTTCTCGTCATGATCGCCGCGCTCGTCGCCCTGTCCGTCGTCGGACGCATACTCTTTTCGCCTTTGCCCGGCTTCAAACCCGTGACCGCGCTCGTCGTCATAACCGCGATGTATTTCGGCGGCGAAGCGGGCTTTCTCACGGGCGCGCTGACCGCTCTGCTCTCGAACTTCTGGTTCGGTCAGGGACCGTGGACGCCCTTTCAGATGTTCGCGTGGGGATTCGTCGGTCTTATCGCGGGACTGCTCGCGTCGCCGATGAAGCGCAGTCGCGTTCTGCTCTGCGTTTACGGCGCTTTCGCGGGTGTTCTGTTCTCCGGGCTCATGGACATATGGACGGTGATGTGGATGGACGGCAGATTCAATCTTTCCCGCTATATCGCCGCCGTCGCGTCGTCCGCGTCTTTCACGCTGATCTACGCCGTCTCAAACGTCATTTTCCTGCTCGTCTGCGCCCGACCGATCGGCAAGATCCTCACGCGCATACGGACAAAATACGGGATCTGACCGTCCGAACAAACATAACTTCAAAAAAGGCTGCCCGTCAATGCGCGGCAGGCAGACAATCAAAAGCGGCGGAGAATCAGATCTCTCCGCCGCCTGAAATTATTGTATCGTGCTTTACGACACCGTCAATTACTGCCTTTTTGTTTCAACGCAGGAAAACCCCGTTTCCTCCGAGATTCGGGTTGCATATTTCTTTGCGGCACCGTATATTGATTGATATAAAATTATTCCGTTTATTTTTTTCTCCTCCGTATTCCGATCTCCCGCGCTTTATATCTTCGCTTCATTCCGCTTTGCGCTCCGTCCTCAAATAAGCCCGTGACCGTTCATATTCATATCCCGTTATACCGTCATCGTTCCGTCCGCGAGGTCCTTTGCGACAAACGGGACAAAGTAAAACGGGACCGTGAGCAGTTTTTGATCCTCGTTATAACCGTAGTTGTTCTTTGAAACTTTGATCGCGCAGGCGAATTTATTGTGGTTTGAAAACTTTTCGAGAGAATTCAGCGTACCTCTGCCTTTTTTTACGTCGATAGGATACAGTCTGTTATCCGATTCGACGATGAATTCGATCTCGGCTGACGCTTTTCCTCTCCAATAGAACAGTTTATGCTCCTTTGCGATCAACTCGTTTGCCACAAAGTTTTCAAAGAAAATGCCTGACAGGGTATTTTCTCTTTCGCTTGATATAAAGGAGGCGGCGTTTATGCCGCTCTGATAGGCGAACATACCTATATCGCCGAGGAAAAGGCGGAAGTTGCTCTCGCTGTCGGGCATCAGCGGCACGGTGATATGCTCTTTCAACTGAAAAGACCGATTTACGATCCGCGCCATCGTCAGCCATTGAACGGCGGTCTCAAAATCTCTTGTCTTGCTCTTTTTCTCAATAAGTCCCGGTGAAAAATTCTTTGACTCTTTGTTGAGTTCTTTATATATATTCTGAAACAGAGCACGGGAACGCAGAACGGCTTCTCTGCTTGCCTGATACAGTTCCATGTCGGAAAGATAATTGTCGTACAAAACCTTGAGAACTTCTCTCGATTCCAAAAGATCTTCGCTGTCGATATAGGTCTTCGCCGCTTCGGGCATACCCCCGACAAGCAGGTATTTATACACCTGTTCCATTGCCAACTCATGAATTTTCGTGTCAAGCGGCGTTCTGCTTTCATACGCTTTTTTGACCGCGCCGTAAAGCATTTTGTTGCTGTTCATCAAAAACTCGTCAAAGGTCATGGGGCAGACCGTCATCTGGTTTATTTTCCCGACGGGAAAAAGGAACCTGCCGTTTCCCTTTGAGCCTCTTTTGTTCGTCTCTCTCTGGATCTTTATGCGCACCATAGAGCCTGTTGCGATCACGGGTATCTGTCTGAAATCCTGACAGAAATATTTAAGTGAAGATATGATGTTGGGACACTCCTGAACCTCGTCAAAGATCAAAAGCGTGTTTTCGTCTATTCGTTTGCCTTTGAGAAGCGACAGATATTCGATGATTTTTCCCGCATTCGCCGTCTCGGAACAAAACTCGCGGACTTCGTCTTCGATCTTGCAATCGATATAGATATAACTGTCCCTGAAATATTTTTCCGCAAACAGATCTTTGACAAGATAGGTCTTTCCGACCTGTCTTGCGCCCCAAACGATCAACGGCTTTCTGTTCCGATCATTTTTCCAATCTGTCAGTTTTTGCAGAGCGTTCCGTTCCATAAACTACCTCCGTGGCATTCTGTATACGTATTATATCACGGTTTTCGCCGTTTTTCAAGTGCTTTTAAGAATTATTTGCACCAATTTATAGTTTCATATCGCTATTATTTGCACTTTTTGCGATATTTATTCGCTTATTATTTGCACCTTTTACGCATTTTTCAAATGTATTTTCAGCACTGTCGCTTATTCTGTTATCGGAAATTATCGGTAATATCAACGGTTTTTCGGTCGTTCGCTCTTCAAGCACTGATAAAAACTTAAAAAACAATACTATTATAACGAAAACAGCCTTACGCTAATCGTGGCATAAGGCTGTGTTTTGTATATGTACGGTGAATGCGGACCGAACCGACATTCCGTCACGGAGTCGGAATAAAACGTTCCCGCGCCGTTCTCCCTCTCTTTCGGAAACCGCGCCGCCCGTCTCAGCCGTTCGGCGTGTACGCGCCGAGCCTGCGCAGAGTCGGGTCGGAGATGAAGTTCGCGATGTTGAACAGAACGAGCGTGTCGGTCGGACGGACTTCGTCGATCAGTTCCCGCAACGCCGCCTTGCCCGACGGGAAGAATCGGAGATCGAGCATGACGATCTTTTCGTAATGCGAGGTCAGAAAGGGAACGAAACTGTTCGCGAAAGAGTCCTTGACGATCAGCAGACGCTTGCCGTTTTTGACGCCGGTCTCGATGTCGACCCTGCCGTAGTTGCCGCCGAGGAAGACCTGATATTTATCTTTCTTTTCAAGCGCGGACATGACGTAAAGCGTGTCCGAGGTCTCGTCGCCGTGCGAGACTTTCAGCGTCTCGTCTTTTTTCGGGATATAGAGTTTGATCTCGTCTTTTGCGGCGAACGGAAGCAGAACTTTCGAGTCGTGCGTTCCCTGAAATTCGGACGTGACGGTCTCGACCGTGAAATCGTCCTTCGTCAGCGGCTCCGTTCCCGTCGCCTTGCAGAATTCGAGATACGCCGTATACGCGCCGTCGCTCGTCCAATGGTGGTCGGTGCGGTAATAAAGTTGTTCGTCGGACGCGAAGAACGCGCCGCGCACGTCGATGTTCGTCCCCGAGGTAACGCCCGCGAAAATTCCGTCAACAGTCGCCGCCTGATCGAATTCGTCGGCGAACGCGGGAAGTTTGTCCCCGTATATCAGCGTCGCGGACGGAACGAGCATGAAATACTTGTTTCCCTCCGTGTTTTCAAAGAATTTTTCAACGGCGTTCACGTTCAGCCCGACCGTCTTTTCATCGACTTCCGAGGGCGCGCATTTCGTCATGTAATATCCGTCCTTGCACACCCATATACCGCCGATGTCGCGTTTCAGCGTCAGATAGTCCATGCTCGCGTTGATCGCGGTGAACGTGTCACGCAGAACGAAACGGTCGTTTATGTATTCCTCCGTGTCCTCGCAGAAAGTGCCGTCCTCGCCGAAAAGAGACTCCGCCGTCAGTTTCGGAAACTTTGCGAGCATCCTGTTTTCCGTTTCGGAAAAGTCGTCCGGATTGTAAAAAATGTTTGCGACGGCAAGCCCGAAAAGGAAAACGACGAAAACCGCGGTCGTTATTATGTATCCGGTATTCTTCTTCATTTCGGCCTCCTAAAATCTGAAATACAGGAACGGATTGTACGAATCCGATACCAGGCTTGCGACCGAAAGAACGAGAACCGCTATACAGAACACGTTCCGAACGACCGTCTGCGCCGCGACCGCCCTGTCCTCGGACGGAAATATCTTTTTCATCAGCCGCGACGGAAGATCTGTGCAGGCGGGAATGAGAATGACGAACAGAACGATGTTTGAAACGAGCAGATAAAGGGACTGCGTGTCGTACCCGCTCGCTCCGATGCCGACCATCGCGCCCAGAAACGCGGGGATCTTCGAAACGTCCTCGATCGCGAAAATGACCCAGCTGACAAGCACGAGCAGAAGCGTGTAAACGCTCCCGACGGCTTTCGGCGCTTTTTTCAGCGGTTTCAGAAGGAAAACTTTTTCGATTATCAGAATTATCCCGAAATACAGACCCCAGCAGAGGTAATTCCAGCTTGCGCCGTGCCAGAAGCCCGTCAGAGACCAGACGATGAGCAGATTGAGTATCTGCCTCGGCAGTCCCTTCCTGTTTCCTCCGAGCGGGATATAAACGTATTCGCGGAACCACGTGCTGAGCGATATATGCCATCTGCGCCAGAAATCGGTTATGCTACGCGCCGTATAAGGATAGTTGAAGTTTTCAAGGAACTCGAAACCGAGCATTTTGCCCATACCGATCGCCATGTCCGAATATCCCGAAAAGTCAAAATATATCTGGAACATGAACGCGAGCGCGCCCAGCCACGCCGAGAGAACGGTCGGATGCTCCATGACCTTGACCGTGTCCCACAGCGCGCCGATATTGTTCGCCAGCAGAACTTTTTTCCCGAGACCTATGCAGAAACGGGAAACGCCCTGCGCGAATTTTTCGGCGGTTCCTTCTCTGTATTCGAGCTGATCCGCAACGTCCTGATAACGGACGATAGGTCCCGCGATGAGTTGCGGGAACATCGTGACGTAAGCCGCGAGGTTGATGATGTTCTTCTGCACCTTCGCCGTCCGTCTGTAAACGTCGATCGTGTATGACATCGTCTGAAACGTGTAGAACGAGATCCCGATCGGGAGCGCGAGCCTGAGAAATTCGATGTCAAGCCCGAAAATGCTGTTGACGTTCGACAGGAAGAAGTTGAAATACTTGAAAAAGCCGAGTATTCCGAGATTTATAACGACGGAAACGATCAGCGTCGCCCTCGCCGCGCCCTTCCTGCCTTTCGCCGCGTTCGCGTCGATGATGAGCGCGCAGATATAGTTCAGAATTATCGTGAAGACCATTATCACGATATATTTCGGCTCGCCCCAGCCGTAGAAAAACAGGCTGAATATCAGAAGAAAAAGATTTTCGATCCTGAAGATCTTCTTTTTTGTCTCGACCTGCATCCTGCGTTTGACCGACGGCGGAATAAACACGTCGTACCTGCAGAACAGGAGCGCCGCGGGAAGAAAGAAGAAAAGAAAAAGGATACTGCTGAATGTCATAAAGATAGTGTCCTTTGTTACTGATTTAAGTTATGTTTTGTTGTTTGTGATTCGGTCTTGTTTGTGTTCCGATCCCGTCTGTATTCCGATCTTGTTTATGTCCCGATCCTGTTTGTGTCCCGATCCTGTTTGTGTTTTGATATTCCCGCGTCCTGAGGGCGCGGGAATACTGTCGTGTCCGCCTCGCCCCGTTCGGACGGCGCGGCTCCGATATTATCGGATATGACGGGTCACTTTACTATCGCCGCCGCGGGAGACGAATCCTCCGCGACAACAACGATGACGTATTTCCCGTTTTTCTCTATAACGGCGCCGTTGAGCTTCGCCGCCTCTTCGGGCGCGTAATCCGCATAGATCGCCGCCATTCCCTCGATATACGTTTTCGCCGTTTCAAGCACCGCGTCCGCCGTCGCCTCGTCGGGCGCTTCAAAGATCGCGAGTTGATCCGCCGCCGTTCCGAGAGCGGAAACGTATGCTTTGCAGGTGACGCCCTGCTCCGTTATTCCGTATTCGTCGATCGCCGCCGACGGATCGCTCCGTTCCTCCGCTTCCTTGACGAAAACGACCTTTCCCATGATCTCGGATTTGACCGCCGCCGCGTCGAAACTCTGCGCCTCGGTCGTCTTCTGCTCCGTGTCCGAGCCTTTCGTTGTGTTGTCTTTGTCCGAACCCTGACAGCCCGCGATCGCGAAGACGGTCAGCGCCGCCAGCGCGAGGGTAAGAATTTTTTTCATGTTTGACCTCCGTGGTTAATGTGTGATTGCCTGTTGTTTATTGATTGCCGTTATTGTTTGCCTTTATTGCGTGCCGTTATTGCCTGCGGCTAATATCATCCGCCCGTTCCGAGACCGACTCGCGAACGGATGAAAACGCTTTCGGGACCGTATAATGCCGATCTGTCGAAAGCGCGGCATATCAGCCCGTGTGAGTGCGCAGATAGTAAAGCCAGACTCTGCACAGCGAACCGCCGAAATGTATTCCGTCATTCGCCGCCTCGTCCGCCGGAAGCGTTCCCTGCGGCGTTTTCATGTTCTCCGACACCGCGAGGAAGTAAACGCCCTCCTCCTGCGCAAGTTCCATCAGCGCCTGATTGTAATCGTTGATCCTCGAATTTGTGAACACGTCCGAGCTCGCGGATTTCGCCGCCGTTACGGGGAGAATGTCTTCGATATATATCCTCGCCGACGGATTGACCGACTTGATGTCTCGGATAACGTCTCTGTAACGGCTTATGAAGCCCGATTTCGACCATCCGCACTCGTTCAGTCCGAACGCGATATAAACTTTCGAGAAAGATATTCTGCGAAGCACTTCCGCCGTCGTGCATGACACGCCGTCAACGGTCCTTATCGCGTCCGACGAGTAGCTTCCGATCGTCAGCGATACCTTCGTGCAGTTCCTCGGCGAAGACGTGGACATAAACCCCGTGTACGCGACAAGCCCGACGGAGCGCGAATCGCCCATGAAGACCGCGTCGTCAAACCACGAAAGCCCGACGGCGGCGGATTTCGGCACGGCATAGGAATAACTGTGCGGAACATGGTATCTTTCGGGATCGTCGTTTTGCGAAGACTGACCCGAATCGCTTCCCGAAGTCTCTATCAGCGGATTTTTTGTCGTCGTCTGCGGTTGAGACGATGAAGGCTCGGACTGTCCGCCCGTATTCTGTGTTTCCGACCTGTCCTCGGTCGGTTCCTCCGTCGGCGGCTCTGCCGTTGACTGCGCGCCGCTCGGCTGAGGCTCGTCGGTTCCCGAAATGTCGGTCTGTGACTGCCCGCTTGTCGAAACATCCGTCCGAGCGGGTTCTTTTCCTCCGTTGCACGCCGCGAGAAGCGCGACCGCCAGTGCCGAGATCAGCACCGCCGCGATAATTTTTTTCATATCCGCACCTTTCTTTCCGCGCCCGTCTCAGCGGGCAAAAAATTTTTCTATATCCGTTTTTGAACAGCCGACTCTGCCCTGTATCATTCCGTCGTCCCCGCCTCCGCGTCCCGAAAGCGCGCCGTTCATCTGTTTTGAAAACTCTTTCATTCCGCCGTTTTTCGACGCGGCGACATATCTGTATCCGTCCGCATCCGTCCCCGTGAAAGCCGCGCAAACGCCGCCGCATTTTCCGACTGCCCCGTTGACGAGCAGCCTGAGCGCGTCCGCGTCCGCGTTTTCCTCAAAGAAGACGGCGTTTCCGTCCGTCGGTTCGAACGCCTGAGCCCTAAGCTGCGCGATCTGTTTCGAAAGCGCGGCGTTTTTCGCCTTTTCTTCCCGCAGTTCTTCCGCGAGTCGCTCGACCGCTTTCGCCGCTTCGCTCTGTTTCGACGACAGCGCGACGGATATTCTTTTTACGTTCGCATATTTATCATTGTAGTCGTCAAGCGCGGAGAACCCGCATTTCGCGCGTATCCTGACGCCGCCTTTCCAGCGGACTCTGTCAAGCAGTTTTATCATGCCGATCTGACCTGTCGAACGGACGTGCGGCGCACAGCACGCGCAGATGTCGTACCCGTCGATCGTGACGATCCTGATCGCCTCGGAAAGTTCCTTTTTCGAGCGGAATTCAAGTTCTTCCAACACCTCGGGCGACGGAAACTCCGCCTCGACCGCTATATCCTTCGCAACGGCTTCGTTCGCCATCCGTTCGAGACGAAGAGCCTGTCCGTCCGTCAGTTCCTTATCGAAATCGAGCGTCATATCCCCGTCGCCGAGATGAAAGCCGACGTTCGTCAGCCCGTATTCGCGCCACGCCAGCCCCGAAACGATGTGTTCGCCCGTGTGGTGCTGCATCTTTCGGAAACGCTCTTTTCCGTCCACCTCGCACGCGACTTCCGCGCCGATCGGCAGGGGAGCGGCGACGAAATGAACGATCTTTCCGTTTTCGATCTTCGTGTCCGTCACGGGGATCCCCGCGATGCTTCCGCGGTCGCCCGACTGACCTCCGCCCTCGGGGAAAAACGCCGTGCGGTCGAGAACGGCTCTGCCGTCGGCGTATTCGGTAACGGTCGCGCCGAATTCAAACAAAAACGGATCGTCGTAATACAGTTTTTCCGTCATATCCCATCCCGAACCTGTCTGTTTTTTCGTATTGCTCATTCCGTGATCCGCGTTCAAACGCGCCGTAACGGATATTTTCGCTTTCGCCCGGTCGCGGAGCGCCGTAAACGCCGTTTTTCCGCTCCGACCGGCGCGCCGTCGGCGCCGCCGATGCCGATGTCCGTCCGCGGATCGCGATAATAACAATTTATTCGTTTCAAATATTATATCACAGCAGTCATATTTTGTAAAGAGGGAAAACTGTCTGTTCGGAAATTTTTTGATTGCCGGATCGGAAAAACCGAAGAGTTTTTCTCTCGGATCGGGAGAACGGCTGTTCCGACTGTTTGGGAAAAATAACATAACCGATAAAAGGTAAATTTTTCCGAACTTTTTCACGAGAAGTTTTTTTGTAAGCGTCGGATTTTCCGTTCGTTTCCTGCCGTTTTCCGTCAACTTGAACGACGGCGGCGCGCCCGTATTGTTCACCTTGACTTGCGAAAGCCGAATTTTGTGTCTTTTGTGCGAGATCGTCACATATTTCCCGAAAAAAGTTTCGGGAACCAAAAAAAACGGGCGTCCGAAAATACGCTTGATTTCAACGTTTAGCATACCAAATCGGTATATGTTAAACTTTTTGTGTTTTTTGTCAAAAATGTAACGAACGGACTTGCAAAAACCGACAATATATGATAAGATATATGCGTTATGTTGAAAGTTACATAGCATTCGGGGCGGCATCGGCGAAAACGGTCGGCGCCGCGCCTTTGAACGAAGAAAAACAAGTCGGTCAAACCGCAAGTATTACAAGGAGGGGCTTATGGCTCATTTGAACGAAAACGCCGTTAAACACATAACGGAGATCTGCGACAGACACGCGGGGGAGAAAACTCCGCTCATCATGATCCTGAACGATATTCAGAACGAGTACGGTTACATTCCTCTCGAAGTTCAGCAGATCGTTTCCGACAAGACGGGTATCTCCGTCGCCGAGATCTACGGCGTTGTTACCTTCTATTCCTTCTTCTCCCTTGTTCCGAACGGCAAGTACGTTATCGGAATCTGCCTCGGAACGGCGTGCTACGTTAAAGGCGCACAGCAGGTTATCGACAAATTCTCCGAAATTCTCGGTATCGGCGCCGGACAGACGACGGAAGACGGTCTGTTCACCATCGACGCTCTTCGTTGCATCGGAGCCTGCGGTATCGCGCCCGCCGTTACGATCAACGGAAAAGTTTATCCCAAAGTGTCCGTCGATATGGTTCCCGCCATAATCGAGGAATACCGCGCGGCGGCTCAGTGATCGGAATCAATCAAAATTAAGATGCGCGACGGACTGTTCCGCGCCGAAAGGTCAAAACGATGAAGATAAGCGATATTGAAAATTTGCTTGATGCCGAAGTCCTTTGCGGGGAAGACCTGCTTTCGACCGAGGTCTTTTCCGCCTGTTGCAGCGATATGATGAGCGATGTTCTCGCCTATGTCAAGGATCAGGGCGTGCTTCTGACGGGGCTCGTAAATCCGCAGGTCGTCAGAACCGCCGAAATGATGGACATGGTCTGCGTCGTGTTCGTTCGCAACAAGAAGCCTTCCGCGGAAATGATCGAACTCGCGTCCGACAGCGGGATCGTGCTTCTTGCGACGAAACTGCGCGCTTTCGAGGCGAGCGGTCTGCTTTATTCTTCCGGATTGGGGAAAAAGTGATATGCCTGACGTGACTTTCCACTTCGACGTTGACGGCGAGGATTTCTCGTCCGCGGGCGAAGCGTCCGTGCTTGTCAAGAAAAAACTTCGGCAACTCGGCGTTCCCGCCGATGTGATCCGAAAAGTCTCGATCGCGATGTATGAAGGCGAGATCAATATGGTCATCCACGCGAACGGCGGCGCCGCCGACGTGACGGTGACCGACAGCGAGGTCATTATCGTCCTCGCCGACAGCGGACCGGGTATACCCGACGTTTCCCTCGCGATGAAAGAGGGCTATTCGACCGCGCGCGACAACATCCGCGCTCTCGGATTCGGAGCGGGTATGGGTCTTCCGAATATGAAAAAATACACCGATTCGATGAAGATCGACACCGAGGTCGGCGTCGGAACGACGATCACGATGACGGTCAAACTCTGACCGCACCGTCCGAAAACGCATATCGCATTTAACCGCGTATTTACGCGCATATATTCCGTACAGCGGAACAACGGCGTTCCGCAACAATTAAAAATGTCTTGGAATGCAATACGCCCGAAAGGATGTGAGTCTTGATGCAGGATTACAAACACTCCGTTTCTCTCGACGAGTCAAAATGCATGGGATGTACGACCTGTCTGAAACGGTGTCCGACCGAAGCCATACGCATACGCGACGGACACGCGAAGATAGAGTCCTCGAAATGTATCGACTGCGGCGAGTGCATCAAGGTCTGCCCGCACAAGGCGAAGCGCGCCGTTCACGACAAACTTGACCGCATGAAGGATTTCAAGGTCACGGTCGCGTTGCCCGCGCCCGCGCTTTACGGTCAGTTTGACGGGCTTTCGAGCGCGGATTATATAATAGAAGGCTTGCACGCGATCGGCTTCGACCACGTTTTCGAGGTCGCCTGCGCCGCCGAGATGGTCTCGGCTTATACGCGCATGTATCTGAACCGCGAGGACATCGTCAAGCCCGTTATAAGTTCCGCCTGCCCCGTCATAACGCGCATGATCTGCATGAATTATCCGTATCTTGCGGAAAACATCATGCCTCTGCTTCCTCCGATCGAGATCGCCGCGAAACTCGCGCGCGACAGAGCCGCGGCTCTGCACCCGGACGTGAAGCCTTCCGAGATCGGCATATTCTTCATATCGCCGTGTACCGCGAAAGTCAGTTATGTCAAAAACGGCTTTGCGGGCGATAAAAACAACATCGACTGCGTCGTTTCCGTCAGAGATACGTATTTCAGACTGCTCGACGCGATGAAAAACGGCGAGTATCCCGAACGCACGTCCGAAGCCGGAATGATCGGCATCGGCTGGGCGACGACCGGCGGCGAAAGCGCCGCGGCGTTCAACGACAGTTATCTTGCCGCGGACGGAATAGAAAACTGTGTCCGCGTGCTCGATCAGATAGAGAACAAAGATATAACGGGGCTTGATTTTATCGAACTGAACGCTTGCAACGGCGGCTGTGTCGGCGGCGCGATGTCCGTCGCGAACCCGTACATCGCCCAAGCCCGTCTGCAATCGCTCAAACGTTATCTTCCCGTCAGTCCGAACAGACCCGACGGCGACGACATCCCCGACTATTGCTTCACGGACAAATCCGTCTTTTACGGCTCGGAGATGCTTCTTTCCGAAGATCGGAACGAGGCTATGCGCATGATGAGCGACATCGAGAACATAAACGCCAATCTTCCCGGTCTCGACTGCGGCTCGTGCGGCGCTCCGACCTGCCTCGCGTTCGCCGAGGACGTCGTCAGAAAGGAAACGAATATCGACGAATGCACCGTCATCATGCGCGAACTGTTCCATCAGTGCCTGAGCATGAGACAGGCGAACGAACTGACAAAAAAATTTATCGCTTCAAAAAAACCCGAACTCAAACGGGAGGAGGGAAAAGATGAAACTTGAACCTCTTTTCGCGGAACTTCGCCTGACGCCCGTCGTCGGCGAACCGCCCTCCGATTTCGGCGGCGTTTATGCGGGAGATTTTCTCAGCCGCGCAATGAGCCGCGTCGAAGCCGACGATCTTTGGATAACGATCATGTCCAACGTCAACGTCGTCGCCGTCGCGAGCCTGACCGACGCCGCGGCAGTCGTTCTCGCGGAGAGCGTCGAACTCTCCGATGAGGCAAAGACCGCCGCCGAGGAAAAGGGAATAAAGATCCTTTCGTCGCCGCTGACCGTTTACGAGATCTGCGGAATTATCCGCGCCGCCGAAAAAGCGGAAAAAAACTGAAAAACCATGCGCGATTTCAAATACGATCTGCATATTCATTCGTGCCTGTCACCTTGCGCGGAAAACGATATGACCCCCGCAAACATCGCGGGTCTTGCGTCCCTGCTCGGGCTTGAAATAGTCGCTCTGACGGATCATAACACCTGCCGCAACTGTCCTGCTTTTTTCAGGGCGGCAAAGCGCTGCGGGATCGTTCCCGTCGCTGGTATGGAACTGACGACCGCCGAGGATATTCACGTTATATGCCTGTTTGAGACACTTGAAGACGCTCTCGCTTTTGACGCAGAGGTCTCCGCACGCAGGATAAGGATCGCGAACCGCCCCGAAATTTTCGGAGAACAACTCATCATGGACGAGGAAGACAACGTGATCGGAACAGACCCCGATCTGCTGATAAACGCGACCGACCTCGATCTGTATTCGGCGCACGAACTCTGCGAAAAGTACGGCGGCGTCTGCTATCCCGCCCATATCGACCGCGCGTCGAACGGGCTTGTCGCCGTTCTCGGAGATTTTCCCGACGAACCGCATTATGCCGCGTTTGAACTGAACGACAGCGGCTCTTATGACGAATATGCGGCGCGGTTTCCGTTCCTCGCAAAGAAAAATTTCGTCGTCTGCTCCGACGCTCACCGCCTCGAATCGCTTTCCGACGGCTCAAACGCCGTCAGCCTTCCCGAAGCACCCGAGGACGGAACGTCCGTCTCCGCGTTTCTGCGGCGGGCTCTGCTCGAAAAACTGAGATCGGAGAATTGACGAAAAGGGAAGAAATATGGATGATTTTTCGCTTTACGTTCTTGATATAACGATGAATTCCGTCCGCGCGGGCGCGACGGAGATCGGTATTTCGCTCGATGAGAGCGAGGACGGTATCCTGACTTTTACCGTCACCGACAACGGATGCGGAATGAGCCGCGAACAGGTCGAAAAACTTTCCGATCCGTTTTTTACGACGCGGAAGACGCGCGCCGTCGGGCTCGGCGTTCCGTTTCTGAAAATGCTTGCCGTTCAGACAGGCGGAGATGTGAAGATAACCTCTCGTTCGGAAAAGGAATACCCGAACGACCACGGAACGACGCTGACCGCGACTTTCGGGCTTCATCACATCGATTTTATTCCGCTCGGCGATCTTGTCGAGACCGTTGTCAGTCTGATACAGGGAAATCCCGATATAGATTTCACATTCACGCATACGACCCCGAACGGACAGGTTCGCGTCTGCTGCGCGGAACTGCGCGCCGTTCTCGGCGACGTTCCCCTCTCGGAATACGAGGTCCTCGATTGGATTCGCGGCTCGATGAACGAGGAATATGCGGCGATGAGAGGGTAGGCGATAAGAGTTCCGTTTTGTAAAGTCAAAGCGTTATAACTTTTATAACTCCTAAAATTGAGAGAAAAAAATAATAATATATATCCACCAAGAAAGGAATTCAAGTTATGAAGTCTCTTGAAGAACTTATGGCAATCAAACAGAAGATGCAGGACAAAGTCGCCGTTCGCAACGCGGCAAACGACAGTGTCCGCGTCGTTGTCGGCATGGCGACCTGCGGAATCGCCGCCGGCGCGCGTCCCGTGCTCAACGCGTTCGTGGAAGCGGTGAACGATGCGGGTCTTGCAACGAAAGTTTCCGTCACCCAGACGGGATGCATCGGGCTTTGCCAGTATGAGCCCATTGTCGAGGTTTACGAGAAGGACAAGGAAAAGGTCACTTATATCAAGATGACCGCCGAGAAGGCGAAGGAAGTCGTTGAGAAGCATCTCAAAGGCGGAAAAGTCATTGGCGAATACACGATCGGCACCACGTCTTTATAATTAACAGGAGGAAAAAACGCTATGTTTCGAATTCACGCACTTATATGCGGCGGTACCGGTTGTACCTCTTCGGGAAGCGCCGAGATCCAGGAAGCGCTCCACAGAGAAATAGCCGCGAAGGGTCTTGAAGACGAGATCAAGGTCGTTCAGACCGGATGTTTCGGTCTTTGCGCGCTCGGTCCGATAATGATCATTTATCCCGAAGGGATCTTTTACAGCAAGGTAACGGCGGAGGACGTTCCCGAGATCGTTGAGGAGCATTTCCTCAAAGGACGTCCCGTTGAACGCCTGATCTATAAAGAGGAAGAGAACGAGACCGAGGAACAGATCCTCAACTCTTCGCTTTCCGACACACAGTTCTATAAAAAACAGCTCCGTGTCGCTCTGCGCAACTGCGGCGTCATCAACCCCGAGAACATCGACGAATATATCGCGATGGACGGTTATTTCGCTCTTGCGAAAGTTCTGAAAGAGATGACCCCGGAAGATGTTATCAAAACGATACTCGATTCCGGTCTTCGCGGCAGAGGCGGCGGCGGATTCCCGACCGGCAGAAAGTGGCAGTTCGCGCGCAACAGCGTTTCGGACAAGAAATATGTCGTTTGTAACGCCGACGAGGGCGACCCCGGCGCGTTCATGGACAGATCCGTTCTCGAAGGCGACCCCCACGCCGTTCTCGAAGCGATGGCGATCGCGGGTTACGCGATCGGAGCGGACGAAGGCTGGATCTATATCCGTGCCGAGTACCCGATAGCCGTTGCCCGTTTGAAGATCGCGATCAAGCAGGCGAGAGAGTACGGCGTTCTCGGAAACGATATTTTCGGAACGGGCTTCAACTTTGACGTTCACATCCGTCTCGGCGCCGGCGCGTTCGTCTGCGGTGAGGAGACCGCGCTTCTGACCTCGATCGAGGGTCACAGAGGTATGCCGCGCTCCCGTCCGCCGTTCCCCGCGGTCAAAGGTCTCTGGGGCAAGCCGACGATCATCAACAACGTTGAAACATACGCGAATATCGCTCAGATAATCCTTAAAGGTCCCGAATGGTTCGCTTCGATGGGAACCGAGAAATCCAAGGGTACCAAGGTATTCGCTCTCGGCGGAAAAATACATAACACCGGTCTTGTCGAGATCCCGATGGGAACGACCCTCCGCGAGATCGTCGAGGACATCGGCGGCGGCGTTCCGAACGGAAAGAAGTTCAAGGCGGCTCAGACCGGCGGTCCTTCCGGCGGATGTATCCCCGCGTCGCTGATCGACACCCCGATCGACTATGACAACCTGATCGCCATCGGTTCGATGATGGGTTCGGGCGGACTTATAGTTATGGACGAGGACACCTGTATGGTAGACCTCGCGAAATTCTTCCTTGAATTCACCGTTGACGAAAGCTGCGGAAAGTGTTCTCCGTGCCGTATAGGAACGAGAAGAATGCTTGAAATCCTGACCAAGATCACGGAAGGCAAAGGAACGATGAACGACCTCGACGAGCTCGAAGAGCTTGCCGCGACGCTGAAATCGAACTCCCTCTGCGCTCTCGGTCAGACTGCCGCCAACCCCGTTCTTTCGACGCTCAAACACTTCAGAGACGAATACATCGCGCATATCGTGGACAAGAAATGTCCCGCCGGCGTATGTAAGAAACTGATGAAGTACTCCGTTCTGAAAGACAAGTGCTTCGGTTGCGGAATGTGTATGCGTTCCTGCCCCGCCGACGCGATCTCGAAGACCGATTACATCGCTCCGGGCAAGAAACTTCCCGCCGTTGCGATCGATCCGCAGAAGTGCATCAAGTGCGGCGCGTGCATAGCAAGCTGTAAGTTCAAGGCAATCGTTAAGGAATAATTTGGGAGGACTGAAATAATGGCTAAGATAAATATAAAAATCGAAGGGGTCCCCTATGAAGTCGAAGAGGGTCTGACGATCCTCGAAGCTGCGAGGATCTGCGGATATGAAATTCCCTCCCTCTGCGCTTTCAACCACGGCGAATGCTCGCAGGGTTCCTGCCGCGTCTGCCTCGTGGAAGCGACCGGCGCGAGAGGTCTCGTGGCTTCCTGCGTTTATCCCGTCGCCGAGGGCATGGAGATCAGGATCTCCACTCCGAAAGCGGCAGCCGCAAGAAGAGCTTCCGTCGAACTCCTTCTTTCCAATCATAACGTCAACTGCCAGCAGTGCGGCAAAAACGAATATTGCGAACTTCTCCGCGTTGCCCGTCTCGTGGGCGCGAGAGAAGGCAGATTTGCCGGCGCGAAAACGCCCGCAACGATCGACAGACTTTCTCCGTCGATCATGAGAGATACCTCGAAATGTATCCTCTGCGGAAGATGTATCGAACGCTGCAAAAACGCTCACGGTCTCGGAATTCTCGGCTTTGAGAACAGAGGCTTCAAAACGATCGTCGGTCCCGCCGAAAACCGCTCCTTCGCGGACAGCCCGTGTATTCTTTGCGGTCAGTGCGTTTCCGTCTGCCCGACGGGCGCTCTCATGGAAGTTTCCGAGATCGACAAAGTCGACGCGGCTATGGCGGCGGGCAAATTCGTTGTCGTTCAGACCGCTCCCGCGGTTCGCGCGGCGATCGGCGAAGAGTTCGGCATGAAGATCGGAACGCCCGCGACAGGCAAAATGTTCGCGGCGCTCAGACGTCTCGGCTTCAACAGAGTTTACGACACCAACTTCGGCGCAGACCTGACGATCATGGAAGAGGGAACGGAACTGCTCGCCAGACTTAAAGCCGGCGAAAATCTTCCGATGATAACGTCCTGCTCGCCCGGATGGATCAACTTCGCCGAGTATAATTACGGCGATCTGCTCGACCACCTTTCGTCCTGCAAATCCCCGCACCAGATGCAGGGCGCGATCATAAAATCCTACTTCGCGGAAAAGAACGGTCTCGACCCGAAGGACGTCTTCGTTGTTTCGATCATGCCCTGTACCGCGAAAAAGTACGAAAAGAGCCGTCCCGAAATGGAGACTGACGGTATCCGCGACGTTGACGCCGTTCTGACGACCAGAGAACTTGCGAGACTCATCAAGCGTTCCGGTATCGATTTCAGAAAACTTCCCGACGAGGAGCCGGACGCCGATATTATGGGCGATTATTCCGGCGCGGGCGTCATCTTCGGCGTTACCGGCGGCGTTATGGAAGCGGCTCTGAGAACCGTTTACCACGCTCTGACGGGCGAGGAGTACGGCAAGATCGATTTCACCGAGGTCAGAGGCTTTGACGGTATCCGCGAGGCGTCTCTCGACATCAACGGAACTCATATCAACGTTGCTGTCGCTCACGGCATGAAGAACGCGAGAGTTCTCCTCGACGAGATCCGCGCGGGCAAGTCGAAGTATCAGTTCATCGAGGTCATGGGTTGTCCCGGCGGCTGTATCGCAGGCGGCGGTCAGCCTTACGTCAAGCCCTGCTTCCTTCCGAACGAGGACATCGACATTCTCGACACCTACAGGGAAAAGAGAGCGCAGGCGCTCTATTCCGAGGACGAGAGACAGACGATCAGACAGTCGCACAACAACAAGCAGATTCAGCAGCTTTACAGCGAATATCTCGGCGAGCCGAATTCGCACAGGGCGCACGAACTTCTTCACACGCACTATCATGCGCGCGAGGGCTTCAACGATCTGAAAAAGAAATAATTCCGCTTTGCGGAAATTATAAAAGGAGAACGGGCGAGAGATCGCCCGTTCTCCTGTCTTCTTGTTCCGTTTTATTGTTTCGTTTTATTATCCGTCTGTTTGTATATTTGCCGCGTCTTTTTCTATAATGACCGATCTGTCGCCGAACCCGACCGCACCGCCGCAGAACGGGCATTTTATTCCGACAGTCTTCATTTTCCGTCATCCTTTTTTTTGTTGTTCGGTTTTTTGAACAGACCGTAAGTGCCGTTCACGATCATAATGATCGCGAGCAGAAGCGCGACGATGTACCTGTGAAAATCCTCTTCCGTTCGGCAGAGAACGACGAACAGCGCGATTCCGACAATTCCGACGACGATCTCCGCGACCGTCAGCGCGGTGTAAAGTTTTTCTTTCTTTGAAACTTCTCTGTTTTCTTCGCTCATTGACGCGTATCCCTCCGACGGCGGGCTTTTTGCCTTTCACGCCGCGTTTTTTCTTTTCAATTATACAGAACCGCGCACGCAAAAGCAACGGATTTCACAAATATTTCATATTTTGTGCGTTCTCCGTATTCCGTCCGCCTTTTTCGGAAAAACGTGACCTCCGTTCGTTGCGGTCGCGGTCTGAGTCCGATATATTTCTCTTTGAACACTTGAAAATCATCGGGAAAAGTTGTATAATGTATTCATAATTATCGGCATATTCAAGGAGACCATATGACAGACAGAGAAACAGCGGAGATCCGCAGGAGATACAAAAACGATAAGAACAATATAACCCATATCGCGGGCTGTACGGTGACGCAGAGCAGAGAGATCGCGTCGGAGTTCGATATTCCTGTCGCGGCGATGACGGAGGACGAGAGCGAAGCCGTTTTCGGCGCGCTGAGACGCGTTCTGACGAATGTCGGAAGAAATTTCGTTGACGTTGCGTTTCCCGCCTCGGAGATACCGGACGGGGAGAATTACAAAATGCTCGCCGCGCTTCGGGAGAGCGGATGCAAGGACGAAAAATCGCGCCGCGCGCTTTTTGAGAAGATCGCCGCGTGCGTTGAAAGCGACGAGGGCTTTGCCGTTCTGCTCGCGCATGAAAACTACGATGTGTTCCGCTTCGGCGCGGACGGGGAAATGAAAGAGGATTCGACCGAGACTTTTCCGTACATCCTCTGCGCGGTATGCCCTCTGAGATCGGGAAGACCCGTTCTGACCTTCTCGGCTTCGGAAAACAGGTTCGTCAATTCGGTTCTGAAATCGGTCGTGACCGCTCCGACGATCGGATTTATGTACCCCGCCTTCAATGACAGAAAAGCCGACATTTATTCCGTCGGATATTATTCGCGCGATATAAGGGACAATCACGCCGAGTTCGCTTCGACCGTTTTCGGCGCGCAGACCCCGATGCCCGCCGCCGAGCAGAAAATGACTTTCGGCGCGGTGCTTTCCGAGTCCGTTTCGGACGAACTGAGCCTCGATGTCGTTTCCGCCGTTCATTCGGGCATTTCCGACCTGATCGAGGAGCATAAGCAGAGCAGGGAGCGCGAGCCTCTGACGATCTCGAAAGGCACGGTCAAGCGCATTTTGCGCGACGGCGGCGTTGCCGAAGAACACGTTGAGGCGTTCGGCAAAAAATTCGACGAGGATTTCGGAAAAGGCGCGGAACTGCGCCCGAAAAACATCGTCGATCCGAAAAAATTCGAGATAAAGACGCCTGATGTGTCGATCAAAGTCAGCCCCGAAAAGAAGGATCTTGTCGAAACGCGCGTTATCGACGGCGTCAAATTCATTCTTGTCCGCGCGGACGGCGGGGTCGAGCTGAACGGCGTGAATATAGAAATCAAGGAGTAAACGGGGATCTTTCCGACCCGTTTTCTAAATCATTTCCTTGATCCGCGTCAGCGCGCTCTTTTCGAGCCTCGACACCTGCGCCTGCGAGATCCCGATCTCGGCGGCGGTCTCGGTCTGCGTTTTTCCGTTCATGAAACGGAGCATAATGATCTTTTTTTCCCTGTCCGTGAGCGTTTTCATCGCTTCGCGCAGATTGAGCTCCTCGACCCAGCTCGTGTCGCAGTCGCCTCTGTCGCTGACCTGATCCATGACGTAGAGCGTGTCGCTGTCGTCGCTGTAAACAGGGTCGAAAAGCGAAACGGGATCGACGATCGCTTCAAGCGCGAGAACGACTTCTTTTCGCGTTATTCCGAGATTTTTAGCGATCTCTTCCGGTGTCGGTTCGCGTCCGAGTTCGTTTGTCAGACGCTCTTTCGCCGTCAGCGCCTTGTACGCCGTGTCGCGCACGGAACGGCTGACCCTGATCGGATTGTTGTCGCGCAGATACCGTCTCAGTTCGCCGATTATCATCGGAACGGCGTATGTCGAAAACCGCACGTCCTGTGACATATCGAAATTGTCGATCGCTTTTATCAGCCCGATACAGCCGACCTGAAACAGATCGTCGGGGTCTTCGCCTCTGCCCGCAAAGCGGCGGAGAACGCTCAGAACGAGTTTCAGATTTCCTCTGATGAATTTTTCGCGCGACTGCGCGTCGCCCGCTTTGATCTTTTTCATCAGTTCTTTCATTTCCGCGCCCGGAATGACTTCCAGACTTGACGTGTCGATCCCGCATATAACGACTTTGTTCAGCATTTTCCGCTCCTGCCTTTCCAAGAGCATTATCACGCTTTGCGCGGCGAACTATTCTTCCAAAAAATGTATTTGAAAAAAAGAGGACAGCCATGAGAGATTTGAAGATCGTTTACGGCAGAAACGGCTCCGACCTGCACCGTCGGATGCGCACGAAAGCCGCCGAATACGCAGCCGCCTCCGAACCCGACGGACGCGCTTTTTTCATCGTTCCCGATCAGTACACGCTGACCGCCGAACGCTTTTTGCTATCCGCTCTCGGAGAAGCCGCTTTTCATAAGGTTCGCGTCGTTTCGTTCAAAAGGCTTGCCGCTCTCGCGTTTTCCGAATGCGGAAAGACCTTCCGTTCGGTCGGAGAGGGAGGCCGCGCGGCGCTCGTCGCCTCCGCGTTCGACGCCGTTTCTCCGCAACTGAAATACTACGCGGGCTATTCCGATTTTTATTTTAACGAGGCGCTCTGCGACCGCATAAAGATGTTCAAGGAATACGCCGTGACTCCCGACGCGCTGCTGTCTGCCGACACATCGGACGCCGTGCGCGACATTGCGCTCGTTTACGGCGCTTACGACGCGATGCTCGGTCCGGAAAAGTCCGACCCCGCGGACAATCTGCGCCTTTTTGCCGAACTGATCGCCGAACGCGGGCTTTTCCGCGGAACGACCGTTCTGATAGATTTTTTCAAGGTTCTGAACGCTTCGGAACTTTCGGTCGTGAGCGCGCTTTACGAAGCGGGAGCCGACGTGACCGTCGCGCTCGTCTGCGATGAAAAACGCGATGAAAACGGGCTTTTTGCTCCCGTGAACTCCGTTGAAAACAAACTGCGCCGCGCCGTGGCGAAATACGGCGGAAAACTTGTTTACGAAAAAGCCGAGGAGGGAACGGAATACCGCTCTCACGGGCTTTTACGCCTCGAAAATTTCCTCGCGACCGACTTGACGCCCGACGGCGGCGCGGATTGCGACGGATTGGAGATATACGAAGCGGCGGACGTCGCCGACGAGTTCGATTTCGTCTGCTGCCGTATCTGCGAACTTGTTCTCGACAAAGGCTACCGCTACGGCGATATTGCCGTCGTCACACGCGACGACGAGCATTGCGCCGCGATCGCCGAAAGGGTGTTTGCGGAGTATTCCGTCCCGATGTTCAGACATAAAAAGAGCGGACTGCCCGAAAAGAAAGCCGTCCGTTTCCTCTCCGCGCTCTTTTCCGCGATCCGCTTCGGCTGTCGCTCCGTTGACGTCCTCGACGTTCTTCGGTGCGGCTTTATCGACGGCGTTGACTCTCTTTCCTCCGCCGAATTTGAACGCTACGTTCTGATCTGGAATGTGAGCGGAAAAGGCTTTTTCGAGCCGTTTGAGCGCAGTATACGCGGCTTTGACGGCGGCGGGACCGTCTCCGCGACCGACGCGGCGCGTCTCGAAAGCGCCGAAAATGTCAGACAGAGAGTCTGCGAGGTCTTGTCCTTCCTCGGAAAAGGAAGCGAAAAAGCGAGCGTAAAAGAACACGCGGAGCGCCTGTTCGGACTCTTCTCTCAGATCGGACTTGAAGCCAAACTCGAAGCGGAAACTTCCGCCCTCGCGGATATGGGCGAAAATGTTCTCGCCGAGGAAAACGGAAAACTGTTTGAACTTCTTGTCCGCGGTCTTGACGAATACGTGTCGGCATCGGGCGAAAGCGAAGTGACGCTCGATCTTTTCGGACGGATGTATCTGCGCATTGTTTCGGAGTATTCCGTCGGCTCGATCCCGACAGCGCTCGACGCAGTTCTTTTCGGCGGAGCGGACACCGCGCCTCTGCTCGAAAAACGCGCCGTGTTCGTTCTCGGTCTGCGCGAGGGTGCTTTCCCGAAAACGCCCTCACCCACGCCGCTTATCCCCGAAAAAGAACGCGCCGCCCTTGAGGAACAGGGCGTTGTCGTCGATCTCGCTCCGTTTGAAAAAGCCCTGTATGAGCAGTATATCGCGTATTCCGTGCTGACCTCCGCGACCGACCGCGTCTATATGTCTTATCCCGTGACCGACGGCGGCGAGTGCGTCGCGAGCGAGATCTTCGACGCGTGCGCGAAAGCGTTCCCGAACGCCGTGATCGCGGAAAAAGCGTCGTCGCCTTCCCGTATCCGCAGAAAGCGCCCCTCGAAAACGAAAGCCGTCGAATACGGGCTGCCCGACCTGATAAGTTATTTCGGGCTGAAACTCGCCGACGAAAACGACCGGCTCCGCGCCGAATATGACATAACGCCTGAACTCGCGGACAGACTTTACGGCAAAAACATCACCGTTTCCGCGACGAGCAGCGATATGTTCTCCAAATGTCCGTATGAGTACTTCATGACCTTCGGTCTGGGCGTCAGGGAACTCAAAAAAGCCGAGTTCAGCGCCGTCAACGTCGGCTCCTGCGTTCACGCGACTCTTGACGCCGTCTTCAGGAAATACGGAAACATCGCCGCGTTTACCGACTCCGAAATATTGAAGACCGCCGACGAAGAGGTCTCCGGATATATGAGATCCGTTTTCGGGAAAGACGCGGAAAGACCCGATATGCAGATATGCGCTCTCGCCGTTCGAAAACGCCTGATAACGATGATGAAAGCCATGCGGAACGAACTTTCCGTCAGCGGTTTCCGCCCCGCTTACACCGAACTCGGAATAGGCGGAGACGGAGATGTTCTCAAATGCGAACTTGACTGCGGCGACGGCGTGACCGCGCGCGTCAGGGGCTCGATCGACCGCGTTGACGTTATGAACGACGGCGGAAAGAGTTATGTCCGCGTTATCGATTACAAAACGAAAAAGAAGGAGTTTTCACTTTTCGATATATACCGCGGCGAAAATGTTCAATTGCCGCTTTACCTCGATGTTCTGACATCGACGGGCGAAAAACTATTCGATGCGCGGCCGCTTCCCGCGGGAATGATGTATTACGGTCTCGACCGCGAATTTGAGAGGATCGACGGAGCAAAGTCGCTTTCCGAAGCCCTCGATATCTTTGAAAATTCGGGAGAACTCCCGTCGAAACCGCCGTTTCTCGACAAGCGGAGCGGTATGATCCTCGACGACCCGGAAATGCTCGAAAAAGCGGATAAAAGCGAAAAATATTTCAGAGATAAAGATGAAGCGAAAAAGTTTAAATTCGTTTCTCACGGCGATTTTGAAACGGTCTTCCGTCACGTCAAACGCAAACTGAAAGAAATGTGTTCCTCGGTGTCGTCGGGCAAGATCGAAAAAACGCCTTATTTCGTGATCGCCAACTGCGGATACTGCCATCTGAAAGACGTTTGCGAAAATTCGAAATATGTCAGACCCGCGGAAAGACCCAAGGATATCCTTGAACAGATGAGAAGAGAGGGGGAGAGTGAAAACGATGGCTGAAAATTGGACTCCGGAACAGGTAAAAGCGATAAATGAAAAAGGGAAAAACGTCATCGTTTCCGCCGCCGCGGGAAGCGGAAAAACTTCCGTTCTTTCCGAAAGGGTCTGCCGATTCGTCGCCGACGGCGGAGATATAGAGCGTCTGCTTATCGTAACTTTCACGAACGCCGCATCGAAAGAAATGCGCTCGCGAATACGCAAAAAGTTAGGCGATCTCTTCCGCAACGAGACCGATCCCGCGAAAAAAGTACGGCTTCGCCGCCAGTTTGTCAAAAGCGGCAACGCGAGGATCTCGACGATCGACAGTTTCTTCGGCGATCTTGTCCGCGAAAACTTCCGCGCCGCGGAAGTCAGCCCCAATTTCGGAATGATCGACGAGACGGAGAAGGCATCTGTGGAACGGGACGCGATGGACGCCGTTATGCGCCGCGCGTTCGACACTATGACCGACGGGTTCAGATCTCTCATCGCGCTCGTCGGCGGAGACGCGAAAAATGCGAATATCCCGAACGCGGTCAGATATACTTACGGCAGACTGCAGACCGTTCCCTTTCGGACGGAATGGCTTGAAACGAAGAAAAAACTTTATTCCGACCCCGGCTTTTATATATCTTATTGCTGTCTTTATGTCGGCAATTTCGTCCGCGAAGTTCTTCCGGTGCTCGAGGCAATACGCGACGGCGGGCTTATCGTTACTCCCGCCAATTCAAGCAGCCTTGACAGCGACATTGACACGCTCCGAAGGATCCGTCTCGCCTGCGACAAAAACGACTGGGACGGAGCGCGGAAATTCAACTCTTATGGTACTGTCAAAAGAGCAAGCAAAAAGGACGACTACTCCACAGTGACCGAATATATGGCGATCAGAAAGAAAGTCATCGCTTTTTTCGGCGGCTCGTCGGATAAGTCGGTATCTCTGACGGATCATTCCGCGGCGTCGATCGCGAAAGAACTCGAAGTCATGCGGGAGCCCGTTTCGTGTCTTTTCGACATCGTCGAGGACTATGCGAACGAAATGCTTCGTATATGCGCGGAAAAAAACAGATACACTTTCGATATGGTGACCGAGAAAGCCCTGCGTCTGCTCATCAAAAACCTGGATCATGAGACGGGAGATTTCGAGCCGACCGACCTTGCGCTCTCGATCGCAAAAGATTTCGACGGCGTGATGATCGACGAATATCAGGACACGTCGCCGATACAGGACGCGTGTTTTTCCGCGCTCGCGCTCGGCAATATGTTCGTCGTCGGAGATTTGAAACAGGCAATATACGGTTTTCGCGGCGCAAGTACCGACGGCTTCGCGAACAAACGCGAACGGTTTTTCCGCATTGATCTCAACAGCAATTTCAGAAGCCGCAAAGGTATCCTCGATTTTGCGAATTATATTTTTTCCATGCTTTTCTCCCCTGAGGTCGGCGGCGTCGACTACGACGGCGGCGAATGGCTCAACCACGGTGAAAAAAGCATTCCCGAAGAAGAACGCGACGTCCCCGACGTCGAGATCGACATTCTCGGACAGGAATACAAAGCCGCCATGGAAAACGCGGGCGTCCGACCGTCGGAAATGTCCCTGATCCACGTTGCGAAGCGAATCGAAAAACTCGTCTCCGACGGCGACGGAAGCGGCAGAAAGTATAAATATTCGGACATCGCCGTACTGCTTTCGAAGAACAGCGGCTGTGAGGACGCCGCGAGAGTTTTCGGAGGTTTCGGCATTCCCGCCTTTTTTGAAAGGGGCGTTAATCTGTTCGAGTCGAAGAACGTGAACGCCGTCGTCCGCCTTCTGCGCGCGCTGAACGATCCGTATTCGGACGTCGATCTTTACGCCTGCATGGTCTGCGGCATATTCGACGTCGAAGAAAAAGATATCGCGTTTGCCGTCGCGGAAAAGGGACGGCGCGGCTATCTTTATGACAAGATCCTTGCCGTCGCGCCGAAAAACGAAAGACTTTCAAAGTTCGTTTCCGACTTCTCCGCTTTCAGAACGCTCGCTTTCGAACTGCCGGTCTCCGCGCTCGTCCGCCGCATTTACGACGCGACGGGCTACCCCGAAAAGGTGCTCCTTTTCGACGGCGGCGAGGGACGTTACGCCGATCTGATGAGTTTCGAGGTGTTCGCTCTCGCGCACGGGGAAGCGGCGGGAGGAAATCTCTCCGCGTTTCTGAAAATAATCGAAAACTGCGCCGAGAGCGGAAAGAGCAACGGCGCGCAGATCTCCCCTAAAGGCGAGTTCGTCCGCATTATGACCATTCACGGCTCAAAAGGTCTTGAATTTCCTGTCTGCATCATCCCCGAACTTGAAAAAAGTTTCAATTCGAGCAGATCCGAAACGCTTACAGTCAATTTCAATCCGCAATTTGCCGTCGGGACGTTTTTGCGCGACGGTGACGGAACGATCGAAACGCCGTCGTTTCTGTATTTGCTTAACGGGATACTGAAAGAACGGGAGGAAATCTCCGAAAGAATACGCGTGCTTTACGTCGCGGTCACAAGAGCGAAAGAAAAACTCATTCTTTCGGCGATGCCCGCCGCAAGATTTGATTGCGAAGGTTGCGCCTCGCTTTACGGTTACGATGTTTTGCCCGATAACTCGGTCGTTTTGAAACCGTTTCGGTTCGCCGTCGCGTCCGCGTCGAGTTTCTTCGAGTTTCTCGCCCTCACGCTGTCCCACAGAAATGACAGCGGCTTTTTCAACTGCGCCGATGTCCCGACCGTTACGCCGAAAGAGCCGATCCGCGTCAGAACGCTCGGGCAGGGCACCGCGAGATCGGATCTCGGAACGGATGCGGATGACGGAGACGAGCCCGTATCTGCCGTCGGTGATGATACGGCGCGGAACGGTTGCGGACTGACGAAAGAGGAACTCGACCGCCGTTTTTCCGCGGAATATCCTCTCGGTCTGTCGCATATTCCCGCCAAGGTTTCCGTCACCGAACTCGCGAAGGGCTATGTCCCCGATGAGGACGCCGTTCCGATGTTTCCGCAGTCGCAGAAACCGTCCGTGACGCCAGAATTTCTGTCTGCGTCGGAGATGAGCGGCGCGGAGCGGGGAACAGCCGTTCACCGTTTCGTTTCCGTGCTCGATTTGAACGCCGACCCCGCCGAGGAGTTGAAACGGCTCGTTTCCGAAGGCATTATGACCGAACGCGAAGCCGAAGCCGTCGATCTCGGAAAGATCGGAAAATTCCTCGCCTCCGATCTCTGCGACCTCATGCGTTCCTCGAAAAAAGTATACCGCGAGGAAGCTTTCGTCATCCGTATTCCCGCGGTCGAATACGACGCGAACGCTCCCGACCCGAACGCCGAGATACTGCTCCAGGGCGCGATCGACGCGCTCTGCGAAACGGACGGCGGGCTTGTTCTGATAGATTACAAGACCGACCGCAAGACTTTCGACGAGCTTGTCCGCGCTTATTCCCGACAGATCGGTTATTACGCCCTCGCCGCCGAAAAGATCTTCGGAAAGCCCGTTGCGAAGGCTTATATCTGGTCATTCCGTCTCGGCGGAAAAATCGAAGTGCCTCTCCTGCCGAACGGATGACCGCGAAAAGAGCCCCCGAACGGAAAAAACCGAAAGGAATATTCGTATATGAAAACATCGAAAACCCCGTCCGAAACGTATACCGAGCAGGTGCATCTCGTCAATCAGTCCGATCTGAACGGAAACAGACGGCTGTTCGGCGGCACGCTTATGTCGTGGATAGATATGACCGCCGGGATCGTTGCGCGCCGTCATGCGGAACGGAGCATAACGACCGTCTCCGTCGATAACCTGCAATTCATCGCGCCCGCGTATTCGGGCGATCTCGTCGTTCTGTGCGCGAAAGCGACTTATTCGGGCAACACTTCGCTCGAAGTCCGCGTCGATTCGTATGTCGAGCACACGGACGGTTCGCGGACGCTTATCAACACCGCCTATGTCGTGCTCGTCGCTCTCGACGGGAACGAAAAGCCGTGCCGCCTTCCGCGCCTCGTTCCCGAAACAGATGCCGAGATCTCGGAATTTGCCGCAGGAGAGAAACGCAGACAACTGCGAAAAGCGCGCAAGACGGACAGATACTGACCTCTTTTTCAAATTGTTTCGCGCCGTCTGTTGACAGCACCGCGCGAATGTTGTATAATAGAACGGCAAAAACAAAATGACACAGAAGAAACAGCGGGCGCGTTTTTCGCGACCGCCGAGAGGATGATTTCATGAAAATACTGGCAGCGACCTTCGTCGTTTCCGTCGGAAGACCGTTCCGCAACGCCGACGAGATGATAAAGATCATGGACGAAAACGAAGCCGACGTATATCTTTTCCCCGCATACTGTCTGACCGGAGCGAGTTGCTCCGCTCTTGCCCACTACAAGTGCTTTGCCGAGGAAACGAACGAGGCTCTCGACAAACTTTGCGAGTACACCGAAAAAACCGGAAAATGCTTTGTGACCGCCGTTTACGGTTACGATAACATAATCGTTCGGAACGGCGATCTGATACAGAAGCCGACCGTCAAGATCGGCGGAAAGACCGTCATGGTCTCCGAATCGGGAAAGGAAACGAACGCCGATGTTCTGCTTCTTCCGACCGCGATGGACGGGTATCCGTGCATACAGAACGACATCATTGAGTTCTGTGCCGACGCGGCGAACAAAAGAAACTGCGTCGTCGCGGTTGCGAACTGCGGCTTCGGCGAAAGCTCCGCGGATCGCGTTTACAAGGGCTTTGCGGGCATTTTCAACAGCGGAGTTATCGTCGATTTCAAAAGTCAGGAAAGCCCCGAAACGATCATCGCGGCCGCAGACTGCGACAAGAAAACGGGACTGATCTATTCCCGTCCGAACAGAGGAACGGAGCGCGTGCCGTATTACGGAAAGAACGAGCCTTCCCGTTACCTGAACGAACTGTTTTTGCTTCAAACACAGGCGCTTTATCAGCATATTGTCGGTGCGGGACTGAAAAAAGCCGTTATCGGCGTCAGCGGCGGGCTTGATTCGACGCTCGCTTCCCTCGTCGCGGAAAACGCTTTCCGCATGGCGGGGCTTCCGGCAGAGAATATAACGGCGGTTACGATGCCGGGCTTCGGAACGTCCGACAGAACTCATTCCAACGCCTCCGAACTGATGCGTCTTCTCGGCTTTACCTGCCGGGAGATCCCCATATCCGCTCCGACGCTCGCCATGTTCGACGCGATCGGACACGACGCGGAGAATAAAAACGTCGTTTACGAAAACGCTCAGGCGCGCATCCGCGCCGACATCCTTTTCAATGTTGCCAACGCCGAAAACGCCTTTGTTATCGGCACGGGCGACCTTTCCGAGGCGGCTCTCGGCTGGTGCACGTTCGGCGGCGACGACCTCGCTCATTATAACCCGAACGCGTCCGTTCCGAAAACACTCGTCCGCGAACTCGTCAGACATATCGCGTCCGTTCGCGGCGGAGATCTCGGAAAAGTCCTTTCCGATGTTGCCGAAACGCCGATCAGCCCCGAACTCGTCGCGGGTCAGGAAACGGAAAAGATCGTCGGCAAGTACGAACTGATCGACTTCATCATGTTCTTCTTCGGCAAACGCCACGCGGGCTATTCCGACATAAAAAATCTTTGCCTCGCCGTCTTTGAGGAACTTGACGAGGACGAGATCGTCGAAACGCTCGACCGCTTTTACGACCGTTTCAAGAAGACCAGATTCAAGCGCTCCTCTCTTTCCGAGGGCGCGAACCTGCTCGGTTTTTCGCTTCCTTACTTCCCCGATGATATTGATTACGAACTGATCTGACGCGCCGATCTGTCAAAAAGACCGGTATAAACGAAAAAACGGGAGACCCGACGGTCTCCCGAAAATTTTTGCGCTTTTTGCGCTTCCGAAATGCGTATTTGCTTCGCATTCCGCGCCGTTTTAATGTTTTTCGCGGTCATACACGGACTTTTTGCCGTTCGCGGTCATTCTCCGCGTTTTTACGCTTTTGCGGCTTTTCCGCGTTTCCGATCGGTCGGTAAACCGCGCTTCCGCCCTTTACGCCATCGTCGTGTCGGGGATCAGCCAGTTGAACGCGGCGAGCCCTCCGCCGCAGATAACGCCCACAACGACCGCGGCGAGAGAAACGCCGAGAACGATCGCCGGGAATGCGCGCTTGAACTTGATGTCAAGCAGGGAAGCAACGAGAGTTCCCGTCCACGCGCCCGTGCCGGGCAGGGGTATGCCGACAAAGAGCATGAGCCCGATAAAGAGCCCGATCCCGGTCTTTCCCGAAAGTTTTTTGCCGCCCTTTTCGCCCTTGACGAGACAGAAGGTGAAAAATTTTCCTATGAATTTTTTGTCTTTTCCCCATTCGAGGATCTTGCGCGCGAAGAAATAAATGAACGGAACGGGGATCAGGTTCGCGATCACGCAGACGATGCAGAGCGGGATCAGCGGAAGTTTGTATCCGAAAAATCCCGTCGGGATCGCTCCGCGGAGTTCGACGATGGGAACCATCGAGATGAGAATTATCCAGAGCCAGGGGTGTTTTGTGAAAAATGCGGACATAGTCTTTCTCCTGTTATATGTAAACTGTCGGCGGACGCCGTTGCGACGGGTCCGGTCTTCGCTTTACTTCCGACGTTTGGTCTTCTCGAAACGGGAAGGCGTTTCGTTCTTTTTCCGTTGATCGTCCCGAATAAGCGGGCGAATGACGGATCTTCGGTTTCCCTGCGTGTCGAAATTGACATACGGGTAGGGATATTTATACCACCGCTCTTCCTGCGGAATCTCCCCGTTTAGGCTTTGCTTTTCTTTTCGGATATAACGGGATGAGTGCGCTTCCGCTTTTTTCCGTGCTCTTTTTTTGAGCCGCTCTTCCCGCGCGGAACGCATACCCTTCAAGGTAAAAAAACCGAGCAAGGGGTATTTTGTGAACAGATCGGACATGGTTTTTCTCCTGTTATATGTAAACTGTCGGCGGACGCCGTTTGCGCTCCGCACTTGTTTCGGCGATTATTTTTCGCTCAGATTTTTCAGAAAAGACTTTCGGTAGATCGGCGCGACGCCGTGTTTTTTCAGAAGTTCGTAATGCTCCTTCGTCGGATAGCCCTTGTGCTTTTCGAGCGCGTATTGCGGGTATTCCTCCGCGAGTTTCTTCATCAGCCGATCGCGGTATACCTTCGCGACCACGGACGCCGACGCGACAGACGCGCTTTTCGCGTCGCCGCCGACGAGAGTGTCGCACGGAACGGGAATATTGCGCGCGCGGTTGCCGTCGATTATCGCGAAAACGGGCTTGATCGGCAGATTTTCGATCGCCCTGCGCATCGCCAGAAACGACGCGTTCAGTATGTTTATCCCGTCGATCTCCTCGGGAGAGGCTTCGCCTATGCCGACGGCGACGGCTTTTTCGAGAATAACGGGATAAAGCGCTTCCCGCTTTTTCTCGGAGAGTTTTTTTGAATCGTTTATGCCTTCGGGCACGAAATCTTCCGGCAGTATCACCGCCGCCGCGACGACGGGACCGCACAGCGGACCTCTTCCGACTTCATCGACGCCGCAGACGAGCGGACCGTACTTTTCGTAATACTCTTTATCGACCGAATTATCCATTCTTTTTTCTCCTTTTGAATTCGGGCAGCTGCGTCAGCACGACCGCCGCGAATATCAGCGCACAGCCGATATATTCCCTCGGTTCGAGACTTTTGCCGAGAATGACGGCGCTCGTGATCGCGGCGAACACCGATTCAAGGCTCAGAAGAAGCGAAACGACAGCGGGATTTGCGCCTTTCTGCGAAACGATCTGGAGCGTGTAGCCGATGCCGGAGGAAAAAACTCCGAGATAGACGAGCGGCAGCCACGCCGCGGAGATCTCCGCGACGGACGGCTTCTCGAAAATGAGCATCGCCGCCGCCGAAAGCACCGTGCAGACCGCGAACTGCGCGCACGAGAGTTTTACTCCGTCCACGTCGTGCGTAAAACGGTCGATGACGAGTATATGAACGGAAAAGCAGACCGCGCTTATCAGTATGAGCAGATCGGAGATTTCGAGCGTAAAACCTTTTTTGACGCAAAGCAGATAAAATCCCGCGACCGCTATGCCGAGCCCGATCCATATTTTCAGAGAGACTTTTTTGCGGAAAAACAGCCCGAACATGGGAACGATGACGATGTAAAGCGCGGTTATAAAGCCCGCTTTTCCCGCGTCCGCGCCCTGTGAAAAGCCGAACTGCTGGAACGATTGCGCCGCGAAAAGAGCAGTTCCGCAGCAGAGCCCTCCGATCAGCAGAAGCCTTCTCGATTTTTTTCTTTCCTCCGCGCTTTTCGGCGGCTCGGACATACGCTTTTTCTTTGTCGTCAAAGACGATATGCCGATAACGGCGAGGAGCGCGAGAACGGAGAGGAACGACCGCACCGTGTTGACCGTGAAAGTCTGCACGTGCTCCGCGGCGGCTTCCTGCGCGACGAAGGCGGTTCCCCATATAAGAGCGGCGACGACGGGCAAAACATTGTGTCTGATTCTGTCAACGGTTTTTTCCATAAATGTAAAACTCTTTTTCTCTTCCGCCGTCGGAAAATATCCGTCGCGGCGGGATCTCCGCTTTCCGCGTGTCGCGTCCGTCCTTTTTTCGGTATCTCCGCGTTCTGCGGAATATCGCTTCCTTCGGAAGCGCGGATACGGTCGCGTTCGGTATGTATTCTACCATATTTGAGGAAGATATTCAACATTGTTCGGAAAAAGTTCGTAATCGTTGCCGTCCCGCGTTCTTTTGCCCTTTTAACAGCGCCGACGCCGAAAACGGACGGCGGTTTTTTCGCTGTTATTGGAATTTTTTATAACATAATCCGCGGTTCGTCTTGACAACCGTCTCTAATATGATATAATATATTATAATTCAATTTATTATGCGCATACGGCGACCGTGAGCACGGACGGATTTTGCGGACGCGCGGTTTTTTTGAAAGAGAGCCGCTCCGCGTTTTGTTTCCGCCGTTCGGCGTGGGCGCCGCGAAAGGAAAACGAAATGATAAAGAGCATGACGGGTTACGGCAAGGCGCGCGCCGTGACCGACGGCAGAGACGTGACCGTCGAGATCAAAAGCGTCAATCACAGATATTTTGAAATGTTTGCGCGGATTCCCCGTGCGTATATGCAACTTGAAGATATGATCCGCTCGTATCTGCAATCGCGCGTCGTTCGCGGCAAGATCGAGGTCAATGTTTCGATCGCCGACAACGGCGCCGCCGTTCCTTCCGTCAAGGTCAACAAGCCGCTTTTTCAGGCTTATCTTGCGGCGTTGAAGGACATTTCCGAGTCTTACGGGCTTCCTCTCGGCGCCGACGCCGCCGTCGCGCTCCGTTTTCCCGACGTCATCGCCGCGGAGAAGGAGGACGAAGATATGAAATCCGTCTGGGCTTCCGTCCTTCCCGTTCTCGAACAGGCGACCGATGCGTTTATCGCTCAGCGCGAGGCGGAGGGCGAGCGTCTTTCGGCGGATATTCGCGGCAAGTGCGCGGAGATCAAGAAAAACGTAGACCTGATCGAAAGCCGTTCTTCCGAACTGATCGGAGAATACGAGAAAAAACTGCGCGCCCGCATCGAAGAACTTCTCGGCGACGTCAAAGTCGACGAGCAAAGGCTTCTGACGGAAGTCGCGATCATGGCGGACCGCCTCGCGATCGACGAAGAACTCGTCCGCCTGAACAGCCATTGCAAAACGCTTGCGGATATGTTCGCCGAGGGCGTGTCGAACGGCAAGAAAATGGATTTCTTTATTCAGGAGATGAACAGGGAAGCGAACACGATCTCGTCGAAGATCGGTGATCTTGAAGTCACTTCTCTCGTCATAGAGATCAAAACCTGCATCGAAAAGATCCGCGAACAGATCCAGAACGTCGAGTAAAGGAGGAAGAAAAAGCGTATGAAGCTCGTCAACATCGGTTTCGGAAATGTCGTCGCCGCGGGCAGGATCGTTGCGATCGTCAGCCCCGACTCTTCTCCGATCAAGCGCATCATTCAGGACGCGAAGGAGAAAGCGACTCTCATCGACGCGACTTACGGCAGACGGACCCGCGCCGTTATAATCACAGACAGCGAACACGTCATCCTCAGCGCCGTACAGCCTGAGACGGTTGCCGCCAGAGCGGAGCCCGACACGGATATGGAAGAGGATGAAGAGGATGAATAAAGAGGGAAAAAATGGAGCGGTCTTTGTTGTTTCGGGACCGTCGGGCGTCGGAAAGGACACCGTTTTGAAAGAACTTATGCCGCGTCTCGGCGACAGAGCGGTCATGTCCGTTTCAAACACGACGAGAGCGCCGCGCAAGGGTGAGACCGACGGCGTCGATTATCATTTCATCAGCGAGGAAGCGTTCCGCCGCGCGATTGCCGAGGGCAGAATGCTCGAATACACGGAGTATTGCTCCGTGCTTTACGGAACGCCGCTCGACCCGATCGAAAAATGGGTCGCGGAGGGCAAAGCGGTCATTCTGAAGATCGAACGCGAGGGAATGCTGAACGTTCGGAAGAAAATGCCCGAAGCCGTGACCGTGTTCATCGCGCCTCCGAGCGAGGAGATCCTCGAAAAGCGTATTCGGGGCAGAAAAAGCGACTCGGCGGCGGCGATCGAAAAAAGGCTCGAAAGAGCGCGTTACGAAATGAAAATGAGCGGAGATTACGATCACCGCGTTGTCAACGACGGACTTGAAGAAGCCGTCGGCGAACTTGAAAAAATAATTCTGAAATATATAGGTTAGGTGTTTTGTTATGTTGTATCCCAGTCTTAATCAACTTTTGAAAGCCAACAAAAAAGGCGATCCGGACAGAAGACAGTGCCGCTATTCGCTCGTTATCGCCGTCGCCAAGCACGCGCGCGAGATCTCCGAAAAAGCGGAGTCCGCGGATATCCGTCTCGAAGACCGCTCCGTTTCGCTTTCCGTCAAAGATTTCGAGACGGGCAAGGCTTACTTTGAGGAAGTCTGATCGGTAAACGGGAGATGACCTCGGAAAAAAGCGTTCGCGTTTACGTCGAAAACGTTCCGTATCAGGCAGACGAACCATATGAATACGCTCTCCCACCGTCTCTCGAAGAGATCGTGTGCGTCGGAAGCCTCGTTTGCTGTCCTTTCGGAAGGGGAAGCCGCACCGTCCGCGCGATCGTCGTTTCCGTCGGCGCGCGCACCGAGGGGCTGAAACTCAAAGAGATCGGCGACGTTTTCGGAACCGAGCCCGCTCTCGACGAAAAACAGCTTCGGCTCTGCTCGTATATGAAGGAGCGCTGTTTCTGCACGTTTTTTGAAGCGGCGAAAACCGTAATGGCTCCGGGCGCGGTCGGCGGATTTGAACGGTATATCCGCATGGAAACTCCCGTTTCCGACAGCGAACTGTGCGCTTATTTCAGCGCGCGCGGAGGCACTGTTCCGAGAAAAAACGTGCTTGCCGAGCTGGGAAAAGAAAAATACGCGAAGGTTCTGCGCCTCGTAAAGGCGGGACAGCTCTGCGAAACGCTCGAAATGAAACCGACCGTTTCCGACAGCGTTCGCCGCACCGTCCGCACGCTCCCGTCCGCGGAAGAGTTCGCGCGGCGCGAAAGAACGAAAAATTCGGTCAACGTCCGAAAAAGGCTCGCGGTCCTCGACTGGCTTTTCGAGAACGGGGAAAGCACCGTCCGCGACGTGCTTTATATGACGGGCGTCGGTTCGGGCGTGCTGAAAACGCTCGAAAAATACGGCGTCGTTGAGTTTTCCGAAAGAAAAGAGCTTCGCGATCCTCTGAAAAACAGGGTGCGGAAGAAGTCCCCCGAAAATATCGTCCTGAACGGCGAACAGAAAAAGGCGTTTGACGAGATATCGAAAGATCTCGGAAGCGGCGGCGCGCATCTGCTTTACGGCGTTACGGGAAGCGGAAAAACGCACGTTTTCACCGCGCTCGCGGACGAGGTGTTGAGCAGGGGAAAGTCCGTGCTTCTGCTCCTTCCCGAAATATCTCTGACTTTGCAGATCATCGACCGACTGATCGACCGTTACGGCGATCTGCTCGCGGTGCTCCACAGCGGGCTTTCCGTCGGCGAAAGGTATGACGAATACAGGCGTATCCGCGAGGGAAAGGCGCGCTTTGTCGTCGGAACGAGAAGCGCCGTGTTCGCGCCTCTCAAAGATCTCGGTCTTATCATCATGGACGAGGAGCAGGAACACAGTTACAAGTCCGAAAAAACGCCGCGCTACGACGCGAAAGCCGTCGCGGGGTATCTTGCCTCCGAAGCCGAAGCGCTTTTGCTCGTCGCGTCGGCAACGCCTTCGTTTGAGAGTTTTTACAAGGCGGAAAAGGGAAAAATAGGACTTTCCGTCCTTCACGAAAGATATAACGGACAGCCGCTTCCGAAAGTTATCGTCGGCGATATGTCGCGCGAACTTGCGGAGGGCGGACGCGACCTGATCGGCTCGGCGCTGTCCTCGGAGATCGCGAAAAACGCCGAAAAACATGAACAGATCATCCTTTTCATGAACAGAAGAGGATATAATTCGTTCGTGCAATGTCCGAAATGCAAATATGTGTTCACCTGCAAAAGCTGCGGCATTCCGATGACGTATCACGCTACGAACGACCGTCTCGTCTGCCATTATTGCGGCGAAAGCCTTCCCGCCGCTTCCGTCTGCCCCGTTTGCGGCTCGAAAACGCTGAAATATTCGGGTTACGGAACACAGCGCGCGGAAAGCGAGATAAAGGCGCTTTTCCCCGAATTGCGGATCATACGCATGGACGCGGACACGGTCGGCGGCAAAAACAGCCGCGACAGCATACTTTCCGCGTTCGCAAATCATGAATACGACGTTCTTCTCGGAACGCAGATGATAACGAAGGGGCTCGATTTCCCCGATGTGACGCTTGTCGGAGTTCTTGCGGCGGATTCGCTGCTGTATTCCTCCGATTTCCGCGCTTACGAAAAAACGTTTTCGCTCCTGACGCAGGTCGTCGGCAGAGCAGGAAGAGCGGAAAAGCAGGGCAGAGCCGTCATTCAGACGTTTTCGCCGACACATCTCGTTCTCGAACACGCGATAAAGCAGGATTACGAAGGGTTTTTCAGGGAAGAAACGGCGCTTCGCAAACTGCTCGTTTATCCGCCGTTCTGCGATATTTGTCAATGTGTTTTCACCGCCGACACGCTTTCGAGGGCGTTTGAAGCCGCCGCGGAGTTTATACGCCGCGTCGAAAACGCGCTGACGCGGGAGGAATACGCGAAACTTCCGATAACCGTCATCCGTCCGCGGCAGACCGCCGTTCCCATGGTCGGCGGCAGAGACAGGGTCAGAATACTCATCAAATGCCGCGACGATAAAACGACGCGCCGTCTGCTTCGGGATGTCTATCTTTCGGTTTTGCGCGACGCGGGGATGAGAGATGTCTCCGTCGGGATCGATATGAACCCGAGCGCCATCGTGTAGCGGCTTTTCGGAAAGATACTCCCGAACTTCGCCGATCGCCGCCGACGGCAAATACGCGGATCGGAACGGGCGTTGCGGTATTTATCGCGAATAAAAGCATAAATTTTATACAATACGGAAAAAACGCATATTATTTTATCAGATGCGAAAAAAGCAAATTAACATCAAGAGGAAAGAACGGATATGGCAATCAGAAATATAGTCAAAGAGGGCGACGAACGGCTTGCGAAAGTCTGCCGCCCCGTCGAAAAATTCGATAAGCGGCTCGAAGACCTCGTCCGCGATATGAAGGACACGTTGAAACTCGCCGAAGGTCTCGGACTTGCCGCTCCGCAGATAGGGATACTGCGCCGCATCGTCGTTATTCTCGACGACGACGGAAAAATGTTCGAGTTGATAAATCCCGAGATCACGGAAGCCGTCGGCGAACAGGAGGCTCACGAGGGCTGTCTGTCCGTTCCGGGCGTTTTCGGCGTGACGCGCCGCCCCGCGAGAGTGACCGTCCGCGCGAAGAACGTGAAGGGCGAGGATGTGACATACACCCGCGAGGGAATAACCGCCGTCTGCTTCTGCCATGAACTCGACCACCTTGACGGCATACTTTTCAGAACGCACGTCGAGCATTATCTCGATCCCGATGAGGATTAGAAACCGAGCCTGAGAAAAGTCCGCGAAAGGAACCGAAAAAAATGCGCATACTTTTTATGGGAACATCCGATTTCGCCGTCGCGAGCCTTAACGCGCTCGTCGCCGCGGGACGCGCGCCTGCCGCCGTCATCTCCCAGCCCGACAAACCGAAGGGCAGAGGCTATACGATGACGCCGACGCCCGTCAGCGCGAGAGCCGAGGAACTCGGAATACCCGTTTATAAGCCGACAACGCTGAAAAACGGCGCTATCGAAGACCTTCTGAAAGAGATCGACCCCGAACTGAACATCGTCGTTGCTTACGGAAAGATACTTCCCCCCTATGTTCTCGAATATCCGCGCTTCGGAAGCGTCAACGTCCACGGTTCGCTTCTTCCGATGTACCGCGGCGCCGCTCCGATCAACAGGGTTCTGATCGACGGATGCGATAAAACGGGCGTTACGACGATGTATATGGACGCGGGGCTTGACACGGGCGATATGATATTCAAAGCCGAAACACCCATAACCGAGAGCGACGATTTCGGCAGTCTGCATGACCGCTGTGCCGCACTCGGAGCGGATCTTCTTGTCAGAACCGTCGATGCGATCGAGGACGGAAAGGCGCCGAGAATACCGCAGGAGGGGCTGACCTGCTACGCCGCCATGATCGACAACGAAACGCGCAGGCTCGACCCGCACATGACAAAAAGAAAGTTCGTCGATCTTGTTCGCGGACTCAGCCCCGTTCCGTGCGCTTTTTGCTCGGTTGACGGAAAAAATCTGAAAGTTTACGGCGCGCGCGTCGCGGAGGGAGACTCGGACGCGGAGATCGGAACGGTCGTCGATCCGAAACGCTTCACGGTCAAAGTCGCCGACGGGCTTGTCGAACTGACGGACGTTCAACTCGAAGGCAAAAAACGCATGAAAGCCGAGGATTTTTGCCGCGGCAGAAAAACGGAAAAGATCTCGTAACGGGACTTTTCCGAACGCCCGAACGAGTCGGGAGAAAAGAGGTATTTGAAAATGCCCTTGTTCTTTATTGATTATTGGTACGTCATTCTTGTCGTTCCGATGATAATTTTCTCGCTCATCATGAGCGCCAATGTCAAAAGCACTTATTCAAAATATGTCGGCGTCCGTTGCCGCAGCGGTATAACGGGCGCGGAGGCAGCGCGCCGAATTTTGCTCGCGAACGGTATAACAGATGTTCAACTTGCCGTTTGCGGAGGCGAACTGACCGATCATTACGATCCCCGCAAACGTGTCGTTTCGCTTTCAGCCGACGTTTTCAATTCGTCGTCGGTCGCCGCCGTCGGCATCGCCGCGCATGAGGTCGGACATGTCTGTCAGCATTATTCGGGCTACGCTCCGATAAAGATAAGGAACGCGGTGCTTCCGATCGCGAACATCGGCTCGTCGCTGTCCGTTCCTCTGATAATCGCGGGTTTCATTTTCAGTTTCAGACCGCTCGTTTTCGCGGGCGTTATCGCATTCGCCGCGGTTGTTCTGTTCCAACTTGTAACGCTTCCCGTCGAGTTCAACGCGTCCTCGCGCGCGATGAAATCGCTCGTTTCCTGCGGCATTCTTTCGCAGGACGAGACTTCGGGCACTCGCAAGGTGCTGACCGCCGCCGCGATGACCTATGTCGCTTCGCTTGCGGTCTCTCTCGCACAGCTGCTCAGACTTATTCTTATCGCCCGCGACCGCGACTGACTTTCTTCCCGCCCCCCGCGACAAACGAAAACAAAAGAAAAAACAATGAAAATGCGTTCCTTTTTCGGGACGCCGCCGTCGCGCTTCGTTCCGTATCGGACGAAAATGCGGCGCACATCATATTTATGACCGACATTTCATCTCTGACTTTTCCCGATCTCGAAAATTTCATAAAGTCTCTCGGAGAGCCTTCCTTCCGCGCGAAGCAGATCTTCGCGTGGCTCGGACGCGGAGCAATGAGTTTTGACGCGATGACGGATCTTTCAAAGACCCTGCGCGAAAAACTCCGCGCCGAATGCGCGCTCGCGACGCTTGAAATGCGCCGAAAACTCGTTGATCCCGCTGACGGAACGACGAAATATCTTTTCGCGCTTTCCGACGGCTTGCTCATCGAGACCGTCGTCATGAAATACAAGCACGGAAACAGCGTCTGCATCTCGTCTCAGGCGGGTTGCCGCATGGGTTGCAAATTCTGTGCAAGCACGCTGAAAGGCAAGGAGCGCGATCTGACGGCGGGCGAAATGCTTGCTCAGGTCGCTTTCGCGAACGCGGACGCGGGCGTGACCAACGTCGTTGTCATGGGCGTCGGGGAACCGCTCGACAATTTTGACAGTCTCTGCGTTTTTCTTGAAAATCTGCACGATCCGAGGGGGTTGAACATCAGCCACCGCCATGTTTCCGTTTCGACCTGCGGGATCGTGCCCCGCATATACGAACTTGCCGAAAAACATTTGCAGATAACGCTTTCCGTTTCTCTGCACGCGCCCGACGACGAAACGCGCTCAAAGATCATGCCGATCAACGCCGCGTATAACGTCGGAACTCTGATGAAGGCGTGCGACGCTTATTTCGCCGCGACGAATCGGAGAATTTCTTATGAATATACTCTTATAAAGAACGTGAACGACACGCCCGCTCACGCGCGGCGTCTGGCGGCGCTGATGCGCGGACGGACGGCTCACGTCAATCTTATCCCCGTCAATTACGTTTCCGAACGCGGACTTATCCCGTCCGACAGGGAAACGGTCAACAACTTCTGCGAAATGCTTCTCAAAAGCGGAGTGAACGCGACGCTTCGCCGAACGCTCGGCGACGGGATCAACGCGGCGTGCGGTCAGCTTCGCCTCGCCGAAGACAGGAAATAAACCACGAAAAAGATTATCACCGAGGAGGTCGATAGCTTGAAAATATACGGAAAGACCGATGTCGGAAAGGTACGCGAGTCGAACCAGGACAGCATGGTCTTCAAGCATCTTGACGAAGACTGCCTTTACGCCGTTGTCTGCGACGGCATGGGCGGGCATAACGGCGGAAACGTCGCCAGCGAACTTGCCGTCAGAACTCTTGACGCTTCGCTTTCGTCGGGGTATGACGGGTCTTCGCGCAACCGTTCGGTCGAAACGCTTCTCAGAAAGGCGATCAGGCACACGAACGAAACCGTTTTCTCCGTCTCTCTCAAAGACGAGGGTCTGCGCGGCATGGGAACGACCGTTGTCATGGCGTATATCGTCGACGGCAAGGCTTACATAGCGCATGTCGGCGACAGCCGCGCGTATATTTACGACGGCGATTCTCTGACGCGGCTGACGGTCGATCACTCGATCGTTCAGCAAATGATCGACGACGGGCAGATAACGGAGGAGGAAGCGAAAACTCACCCTTACCGCCATGTTATCACGCGCGTCCTCGGTTTTACGAGCGATGTCGAAGTTGACATCGAAACGGTTGATTTTGCTCCGACGGATATTATACTTCTTTGTTCGGACGGGCTTTCGAATATGCTCGAAAGTTCCGAGATCGAAAGCGTTTTTGAAGAGGTTTCCGCGAACAGGGTCTGCGACGAACTCGTCGCGCGGGCGCTGAAAAACGGCGGAACGGATAACGTGACCGCGGTCATTGTCTGCGGCGATATGATTGAATAAGGAGATATTTATATATGGAAGACAGATTGGTTGGAACCGTCCTTGACGGACGATACGCGGTCAAAGAGGTTATCGGAACGGGCGGAATGAGCATCGTTTACAAGGCTGAGGACACGCAGGAGGGCAGACTTGTCGCTCTCAAAGTCCTTCGCGAAGAATTTGTCAAAGAGCCGAAGTCCCGCCGCCGCTTTCTGAATGAGTCCCGCGCGATCGCAATGCTTTCTCACGAGAATATCGTCGACGTCCTTGACGTCAATTTCGAGGGCGACGTGCAGTATATCGTTATGGAATACCTCGAAGGTCCGACGCTGAAAGAGTATATGACCGAAAACGGGGCGCTCGATGTTTACGACGCGCTTCATATCGTCGAACAGATACTTTCCGCGCTTAAACACGCGCACGAACGCGGCGTCGTTCACCGCGACATAAAGCCGCAGAACATAATTCTCATTGACGGCAACGAGACCGTCAAGGTCATGGATTTCGGCATCGCTCACGTCCAGAATTACAGCACGATAACGATCTCGGACAAGGCGATCGGAACGGTTCATTATATCAGCCCCGAGCAGGCGAAGGGCAGACCCGCCGACGAGCGGAGCGATATATATTCGACGGGCGTTATCCTTTATGAGATGCTGACGGGCAAACTGCCGTTCGACGCCGACAGCGCCGTTTCGGTCGCGCTCATGCAGGTTCAGCAGAAGGCTGTTCCGCCCTCGCAGATCGTTCCCGACATCCCGCCCGCGGTCGAACATATCGTCATGAAGGCAATGCGCAAAAACGTTGAGGCAAGATACCAGAACGCGGGCGAAATGCTCGCCGATATAGAAAAATTCAAGGAAAATCCCGACGTCATTCTCGAAACGACGCCGCCGAAGGAAGAGTGGAACGAAGTCCCCGAAGAGGCTCGCGGGAAAAAGCAGGGAAAGAGCCGTTATGTCAGAAGAAGAACGCAGAACCGCTGGCTGTTCGCCGTCGTCGGTATCAGCGCCGCGGCAGTGCTTCTGATCGTTTTCGTCCTCGTTATGCTCGGAATAAGCGACAGGTGGAAGTCGGGCTATGAAAACGTTCCGAAATATGTCGGGCTGATGATGAACGAAATAACCGCGGAAGACACGCAGAAATTCGTTTTCCGCTATCACTGGCAGGACTCCGACGAGCCCGAGGGCAAGATCGTCGAACAAGACCCCGACGCGGGCAAGTATGTTGAAAAAGGTTCGGAGATCGTGCTTTACATCTCGAACGGAAACTCGCCTTACACAACGGTTCCGGAAGGTCTGACGGGTGTTCCCGAGGAGCAGGCGATCGCCGTTCTGAACGCGCTCGGAATAAACTACAAGGTTCAGGACGTCTATATCTCCGACACTCCGCTCGGACAGGTCGTTTGGACGTCGCCGTCCGCGGGAGCGAATATTGACAGAAACGACACTTTGACGCTCGGCGTCAACAGAAAGGACAGCAGCGGTGCCGACGAAGTCGCGATCCCGTCCGATATTCTCGGAATGAGCCTTGACTCCGCGACCGCCTTGCTCGACAGCCTCGAAATAAAATATACCGTTCAGAAAGCGGCGAGCAACCGTCCCGCAGGGCTTGTCGCAAGCACCAACCCGTCTCCGGGCGAAAGAGTCAAGAAAGGAACCGTCATAACGATATTCATTTCGACAGGACATTCCGAAGAGCCGACGACCGAGCCGAACGAGCCGACGACCGATCCGAACGAGCCGACGAC
>CABKLX010000007.1 GCA_902373415.1 uncultured Eubacteriales bacterium
TTTTTTCTTTTAGTCTTCTTTAAGAGACATTGTTCTTTATATTCAGTATTCTTATGTCCGCCTTTTTCGGCATGTGGTTTTGCGGCATTCCGTTTTGCGGCATGCCGCTTTTAGGCATACGGCTTTTCGCACTCGGCGTTATTCCCTTTCCGAGATCACACCGCGCTCCCTTGCCGAGGCCCGAAATTCGGGGTTCGCAGCGGGGTTGAACGGTGTATAATGTTTACCGTAAAAAAGATTTATCGCGGTCCCGAAGAGAAAACGGTGAGAGCCGTTTTTCTTCGGAAACCGTGAAAAAACCCGTTTAACCGAAATTTTTGCCGAGTTCGAGCGCTTTCAGGTTGTATTCGAGCATATCCGCGTGCTTTGCCGAAACAACTTTGCCGAGCGCCGCGCGGACATTTTCGTCGAAACCCGAGGTCTCTTTCAGAACTTTGCCCATGATTATCATGTTCGCGAGGGTCGAAAGCCCGTTTTCGGATGCGAGCCCCGTCGCGGGAACATAGAACACCTCAACGTCGTCGCGCGCGACTTTGCGCTCGATCAGCGTCGAATCGACAAAGATCTTTCCGCCCTTTGCGACCGCGCTCTCGTATTTGTCGAGAGACGGCAGATTCATCGCTATCAGCACATCGGGAACATCGACGATCGGAGACCCGACAGGTTCGTCCGAGACCGTGACGCTGCAATTCGCCGTGCCGCCGCGCATCTCCGGTCCGTATGACGGAAGCCAACTTACATGCTTGTTCTCTATAAGTCCTTTATATGCGAGGAATTTTCCGGAGAAAAGGATGCCCTGTCCTCCGAAGCCCGCAAACAGGTATTTCGTCGTACTCATCTCTTCTCCCTCCTCAGTCCGCTTTTGCGGCGCTTCTGTCCTTGTAAACGCCGAGCGGGTAATACGGGATCATCTTCTCGTCGATCCATTGAAGCGCCTTCTGCGGCGTCATGCCCCAGTTCGTCGGGCAGGAAGAGAGCACCTCGACCAGCGAGAAGCCTTTTCCGTTTATCTGGTTTTCAAACGCTTTTTTGATCGCTTTCTTTGCGTTCCTGACGTTTTTGACGCTGTTGACCGCGACTCTTTCGAGATATTCGGGACCTTCGAGCGCGGAGAGCATTTCGCAGATCTTGACGGGATAACCGCAGAGGCTTACGTCTCTGCCGTAAGGCGAGGTCTGCGTCACCTGCCCGGGAAGCGAAGTCGGCGCCATCTGACCGCCGGTCATGCCGTATATGGCGTTGTTGATAAAGATGACGGTTATGTTCTCGTTTCGCGCCGCCGCGTGAACCGTTTCCGCCGTTCCTATGGACGCGAGGTCGCCGTCACCCTGATATGTGAACACGATGTTTTCGGGATCGGCGCGCTTGACTCCCGTCGCAACGGCGGGCGCTCTTCCGTGAGCCGCCTCGATCATATCGACCGTGAAATAATTGTACGCCATAACGGAACATCCGACGGGGGCTATTCCGATCGTTTTTCCTTCTATTCCGAGTTCGTCTATGACTTCCGCAACAAGTCTGTGAACGATCCCGTGCGTGCAGCCGGGGCAGTAGTGGAGCGGTGCGTCCGTCAGCGATCTCGGTTTGTCAAATACTGTCATTATTCCGCACCTCCGTTTTCGTCCGCTTTCAGTATAAAGTCGAGGATCATATCCGCAGACGGGATCATTCCTCCCGCGCGGTTGCAGAGAAGAACGGGCTTTTTGCACTTTGTCGCAAGTCTGACATCTTCGATCATCTGACCCATCGAAAGCTCGACGCTGATGAATGTTTTTACGTGTTTTTCGACTTTTTCAAACGCCGCTTTCGGGAACGGCCAAAGCGTGATCGGACGGATCATGCCGGCTTTGACGCCTCTGCTTCTCGCTTCCGCGATCGCGTTTTTCGCAACGCGGGACGCGATACCGAACGCAACGACGCATATATCTGCGTCATCGGTCAGATATTCCTCCCACATCGCTTCCTTTTCCTCGATCTTCGCGTATCTTTCAAATCTTTCGAAATTGCCCCTTTCGAGTTCTTCGGGCACGAGATAGAGGGAATTGACTATGTTGTGCTTTCTCTTCATGCGCGTTCCGGTCGTCGCCCACGGCTTGTCGAACTTCTTCGGCTCGCCGAATTCGAGGCTGACGGGCTCCATCATCTGTCCCATCGTTCCGTCGGCGAGGATCATCGATGTCGTTCTGTATTCGTCCGCGAGATCGAAGCCCTTGACGGTCAGATCCGCCATTTCCTGAACGGAGGCGGGAGCGAGAACTATCATGCGGAAATCTCCGTGACCGCCCGCTTTCGTCGCCATGAAATAATCGGATTGCGAGGGCTGGATACCTCCGAGACCGGGTCCGCCTCTTTCAACGTTCACGACGAAAGACGGAAGGTCTGCGCCTGCGATATAGGAAAGCCCCTCGCTTTTGAGCGACACTCCGGGCGAGGACGACGAGGTCATTACGCGAAGACCCGCCGCCGCAACGCCGTAGACCATGTTGATCGCGGCGATCTCGCTTTCGGCCTGCAAAAACGTTCCGCCGATCTTCGGCATTCTTTTCGCCATGTACGCGGCGATCTCCGTCTGCGGAGTTATGGGATAACCGAAGTAGTGACGGCAACCCGCCTGTATCGCGGCTTCCGCGATCGCTTCGTTTCCCTTCATAAGAACTTTTTCAGCCATCGTATCACTCCTTTTCTATCGTTATAATGCAGTCGGGACACATCGTCGCGCAGAAAGCGCACGCGATGCACGCGCTCTCGTTTTCTGCCTCGACGGGGTGATGTCCCTTTTTATTTATTTTTTCCGTTGCAAGGCGAAGCACCTTTTTCGGGCAGGCGTCCACGCACAGACCGCAGCCCTTGCACAGATCTGTTTTGAAAGTCAGTTTTGCCATTTCGTTCTCCTTTGTATTACCAGATTTTCGGTTGGAGCGTTATCTCTTCAAGGTTCGGTATCTTTTCTTTCAGCAGGGGATAAAGTTCTTTTTCCACAGTCGTCATAACGATCGGAAGCCCCGTGAGCCGCGCCGTTTCCTCGGCATAGGGAAGGGACGAAAGAACCGTTTCGGGCGTCGTTTCCTCTCCGAGGTTGGAGTTGTTGACGAGCCCCGTGAAGCGCAATCCCGAAGCCGCTTCTATTTCCTTCATGACGCCGACCGTTTCCTCCGCAGTCTTTGTCAGCGGACGGAACATATTGATAACGGCGAAAAGATCGAAATCGTTTTCTTCGAGCATGGCGGGGGCGAGCCTTCCGAGCGCCAGCGCTCCGCGGTCGTCGCCTCCGAGATCGACAACGACTTTTCGGCTCCTGTCGTCGGTTATCGCATACATCGACTGCGGCAAAGCGGGGATATCGACGTTCGTGTTCGCGTAATCGGAGCATATAAGTTCAATGCCCGCTTTTTCAAGTTCCCGCGCGCTGTCCTTCGTTCGGAAATACGGGTTGACGATGTCGAGATCCGCGACCGTCACGCTCTGTCCCGATCTCGCGAGACCGAGCGCGACGCTGAGCGCGACGTTCGTTTTTCCGCTTCCGTAATGTCCGGAGAAAACGGTTATTCTTTTCATCAGTCCACCTTGATGTTCAGCGGACAGGTCCAGCCCATGTAGTCCTCGACTTTTCCGGTCTGCATTCCGTAAAGATTGTCGTAAAGTTTCTGCGCGTAATCGCCGACCTTGCCGTCCGCGACCTGATAATCCTCGCCCTTATAACTGAGCCAGCCGATCGGGGAGATGACCGCCGCCGTTCCGGAAGCGAAGATCTCTTTGAGCGTGCCGTCCTTTGACGCGGCGAGAACATCGTCGATCGAAAGTCTGCCTTCGTGAACGGTGATCCCCCACTTTTTCAGAAGTTGAATGACGGAGTCTCTCGTGATGCCGGGAAGGATGGTTCCGCTGTCAAGGGACGCGGTATAAACATCGTCGCCGATACGGAAGAACGCGTTCGACGTTCCGATCTCCTCAACGTATTTATGCTCCGCCGCGTCGAGCCAGAGAACGTCCTTGCAGTTGTATTTCATCGCGTTCTGCGACGCTCTCATACCGCCGCCGTAGTTGCCTCCGACCTTCGCGTAGCCCGTTCCGCCGTGAGCCGCGCGGATATATTCGTCTTCAACGTATATCCTCGTCGTGCTGAGTCCGCCGTCGTTCGCCGCGTAGTAAGAACCCGTCGGGCTGAGAATTATCATAAATCTGTAATGCTTCGCCGGAAGAACGGAGAATGAGACCTCGTCTCCGAAAATGAAAGGTCTGATGTAAAGCGCTGTTCCGGGCGCTTTCGGAACCCAGTCCGCGTCTTCTTTAATGACCGCCTCGACCGCCGCGACGAGCAGATCGTCCGGAAGATCGGGAATGCACATTCTCTCATTCGTTCTCTTCATTCTTTTTACGTTCATGTCGGGACGGAAAAGCTGTATCGTTCCGTCGGGTCTGCGGTAAGCCTTCATGCCCTCGAACATCATCTGCGCGTAGTGAAGCACGCAGGACGCGGGCTCGATAAGGAACGGCTCGTGGGGAACGACTCTTCCGTCGTGCCAGCCCTGTCCCTCATCGTAATCCATAACGAACATATGATCGGTGAAATACTTCGCAAATCCGAGTTTTGTCTCGTCCTGCGGACGCGGCTTCGGATGTGAAGTTCTCGTAACGGGAAAATTGTAAGACATAATATAAGACTCCTTTGAAGAATAGATTTCGGTTTTATCACGCGCCGTTTCAGACGCTTTGCTTTTTTATATCGTAAAGATCCTCGCGCCTGTCGGCAAAAACATTGATCGAATTTCTGATCCCCGAAAGTATGCTTTCGTCGCAGTCGGCGGTTATCACCGTCTCATCCGCTCCCGCGGACGCGATGAACTCTCCCCACGGGTCGGCGATCGCGGAATGCCCCGCATAGACCGTTTCTCCCGCCGTGCCGCAGGAATTGCAGCAAACGGCGAACAGTTGGTTCTCGATCGCTCTCGCTTTGACGAGCGCGGTCAGGTGCGCGACCCTCGCCGTCGGCCATTGGGACACCGTGAAAAGAAAATCGACGCCGTTGACGGTCATCGTTCTCGTCAGTTCCGGAAAACGTATGTCGTAGCAAATAAGCAGTCCGCATTTCTTTCCGTCAAGTTCAAATCGGCACGTGTGCGAGCCTTTCTCAAAAAACCCGTGTTCTCCCATCGGCGTGAACAGGTGCGTTTTGTCGTATTCCGCCGCCGTGTTTCCCTCGCGGTCGAAGACATAAGCGGTGTTGTATATCTTTCCGTTTTTCACGTTTGCGACGCTGCCCGCAACGATGTTTATCCCGAGCGTTTTTGCAAGTCCGCCGATCTCGCTCTTAACGCGCTCTCCGTCCCTGTCGCAGAATTTTTCGAGATCCCTGCGCGGGAAAAAGCCCGTATTCCATGTTTCGGGAAGCACGACCGTGTCGGGAGAGTTTTCCTCCGCGGCGCGGCGGATCAGAGTTTTTGCCTTTGCGAAATTCTCGTCCGGATGCTCAAACAGCATATTCATTTGTATACAGCTGATCTTCACTCTCCGTCACCTCACAGCAAATGTCTGATTATCTTTCCGCTGACCGTCTTCGGAAGTTCGTCCTTGAATTCGACGATCCTCGGATACTTGTACGGCGCGGTCTTATGCTTGACGTAATTCTGGATTTCTTTTTTCAGTTCTTCTGTGCCTTCCGTTCCCTTTGTCAGAACGATGCTTGCCTTTACGACCTGACCTCTTACCGGATCGGGAGCCGCCGAAACTCCGCATTCGAGAACGAACGGAAGTTCCATGATAACGCTTTCGATCTCAAAGGGCCCGATGCGGTAGCCGGATGACTTGATAACGTCGTCCACTCTTCCGACGTACCAGAAGAACCCGTCCTCGTCTTTCCACGCGACGTCGCGGGTGTGGTAGTAGCCGTCGTGCCATACCTCTTCGGTCTTGTCGGGCTGACCGTAATATCCCGTGAACAGTCCGCACGGCGCGCCCTGCGAAACGTCGATGCAGATCTCGCCCGTTTCTCCGACGCCGACGGGTTTGCCCTCGGGGGAGAGGATATCGACTTTATATATGGGCGCGGGCTTGCCCATCGATCCGATCTTGAATTTGTCTCCGACAAGATTTCCGATGATCTGCGTCGTTTCGGACTGCCCGAAGCCGTCCATTATCTTCAAGCCCGTTAATTTTTCAAATTGATAGTATACCTCGGGGTTCAGCGCTTCGCCCGCCGTTGACATATGCTTGACCGACGAAAAATCGTATTTTGAAAGATCTTCCTTTATCATCATGCGCAGCATCGTCGGAGGCGCGCAGAAGGTCGTGATATGATATTTCGCGAACATCGGCAGTATATCCGCCGCGTCGAAACGGTCGAAGTCGTAAACGAACGTCGCCGCCTCGCAGAGCCATTGCCCGTAAAGCTTGCCCCACATCGACTTTGCCCAGCCCGTGTCGGAGATCGTAAGATGAAGCCCGTCGGGGTCTACGCAATGCCAGAATTTCGCGGTGTGGAAGTGCCCGAGCGGATACTTGTGATTGTGGACCGCCGCTTTCGGATAGCCCGTCGTTCCCGATGTGAAGAACATCAGCAGGGGATCGTCTCCGCACGGGGAATCCTCCGTTCTCTCGAACGTTTTGCTGAACATTATGTATTCTTCGTCGAAATTGCGCCATCCGTCGCGCTTTCCGTTAACGATTATCTTCGTTTTCACCTGCGGGCATTTCGCCGCCGCAATATCCGCCTGCTCGGCGGTGTCTCCGTCCGCGGTGCAGAGTATCGCGCTGATCCCCGCGGCGTTGAAACGGTACTCAAAATCGTGTTCAAGCAACTGATTCGTTGCAAGTATCGCGATTGCTCCGAGTTTGTTCAGTCCGAGCATCGCGCCCCAGAACTGATAGTGCCTTTTGAGAACGAGCATTACGCGGTCGCCCTTTTTGATGCCGATCGACTTGAAATAATTGGCACAGCGCGCGGAGAAATACTTCATATCGAGGAACGTGAAGCGTCGCTCGGTCTTGTCTTTTGAAATATGGAGCATCGCGGTCTTGTCGGGATCTTTTTCCGCGATCGCATCGACCACGTCGAACGCAAAATTGAACTTTTCGGTGTTCTTGAACCTGATCGAGGTCGGAGTTCCGTTTTCGTCCGTCTCATAGTCGATGAAATTGTGATAAACTCTCTGTTTATGCTCCGTTCTCGCGTCTTTCGGAGCGGTCTGCGTCGTCGGGCGCGCCTCTTCGAGTTCGGGAACGGGTTCTCCCGTCGGATTGAGAACGATCGCATAGAAAAGGCAGTCTCTGCCGTCAACCGCGATCATTCCGTGCGGGGTCGAACTGTCGTAATATATGCTGTCGCCGGGACCGAGAATCGAAATATGCTCTCCGACCTGGACTTTCAGATGCCCTTCTATAACAATATCGCATTCCTGCCCCGTATGCGTCGTCAGTTCAATGTCCTTGCGGGCGTTGTTTTCGTCGTATTTGCTGATGACGTAAAGCGGGTCTGCGATCCTGTTGCGGAAAGCCGCCGCAAGGTTGTAATAGACCATCGAATGCGCTTCCGAGATCTGCTGTCCCTGTCCGCGTCGGGTAACGACGCAGGAATTGAGTCGGGGGCTCGAACCCTCGATTATGTCCGAAACATCGACGCCGAGCGCGAGCGCGCAGCGGTAGATGAACGCGAAGGTAAGATCTCCGCTTCCTTCTTCACAGCGAATGTATTCTTCTTCCGAAACGGCGGTCTTTTTTGACATTTCGGCGGTCGAAAGCCCCTCGATCTGTCGGAGCTCGCGAATACGGAACGCCATTTCTCTGATCTTGAAATCAAGACCCGTAATAGTTTGTGCCATGCAAAAACCTCTTTCCGGGGCGGAACAAAAACGGCATCCGTCCCAAAGCTGAAATGACTTTGAGACGAATGCCGACATCTTCGTTTGCATCCGCGGTACCACTCAAATTGCGGTTTTGTTATAAAACCGCCGCTCTTCGGAGTCCGTCAACCCCTATGTATTAACGCAACAGTAACGGGAAGGCTCTACTCGCACTCGCGCGCTTTCTTCCTTCCGGCTCAGAAGCTACATCACGGACGACTCGCCGACGACTCACACCGACCGTCGCCTCTCTCGGGACTCGTACCTGTCCGTGAACTCTTCGTCCACGCCTTTAAGCCATTTTAGCACGGATTTTTTCGTTTGTCAATAGGTTTACAATAGGTTCACAGTTTGTTACGCTGAATTTTTCCGCTTATAGTCTTCGGAAGTTCGTCGCGGAAGACCACGATACGCGGGTATTTGTAAGGCGCGGTCTTGTGCTTGACGTAATTCTGGATCTCCTTTTTGAGTTCTTCCGTTCCTTCCGTTCCTTTTGTCAGAACAATGCTCGCTTTGACGACCTGTCCTCTGATCGGGTCGGGAGCCGCGGAAACGCCGCATTCGAGAACATAGGGAAGCTCCATGATAACGCTTTCGATCTCGAAGGGACCGATGCGGTAGCCCGAGGATTTGATAACGTCGTCAACGCGGCTGACGTACCAGAGGAAGCCGTCCTCGTCGCGCCATGCGACGTCGCCCGTGTGATAGAAACCGTCGTGCATGACCTCTTTCGTTTTTTCCTCGTCGCCGTAGTAGCCGTCAAACAGCCCGCAGATCTTTTCGTCTCCGAGTTTGATGCAGATCTCGCCGTTTTCGCCGACTCCGACCTCTTTCCCGTCCTGATCGAGCAGGCGGATGTCGTAAAGGGGAGTGGGTCTGCCCATCGAGCCGAGTTTATGCGGCTCTCCGATAAGGTTCGCGACCGAAAGCGTCGTTTCCGTCTGTCCGAAGCCTTCCATAAGGTGCAGTCCCGTCAGTTTCAGGAACTGCTGGTAGACCTCCGGGTTCAGCGCCTCTCCCGCCGTCGTCGCGCGTTTCACCGATGAAAAATCGTACTTGGAAAGATCTTCCTTTATCATCATTCTCAGCATCGTCGGAGGAGCGCAGAACGTCGTTATGCCGTACTTTTTGAAAAGGGGAAGTATCTCCGCCGCGTCGAAGCGGTCGAAATCGTATGTGAAAACGCAGCCCTCGCACAGCCATTGACCGTAAAGCTTGCCCCAAAGAGCTTTTCCCCAGCCCGTGTCGGAGATCGTGAAGTGAACTCCGTCGGACTGAACGCCGTGCCAGTATTTCGCGGTTATGTAGTGTCCGAGCGCGTATTTGTAACTGTGCTCCGCGATCTTCGGGTATCCCGTCGTTCCCGAGGTGAAGAACATCAGCATCGGATCGTCGCCGCAGGCGGTGTCCTCCGTTCTCTCGAATTTACTGCTGAAAAGCTGGTATTCGGTGTCAAAGTCGTGCCAGCCGTCCCTGTCGCCGCCGACGATGATCTTGCGGACGAGCGTCGGGCTCGTTTTCTGCGCCGCATCGACCTGCTCGGCAACCCCGTCGTCCGACGTGCAGACGATCGCGCTGACTCCCGCCGAATTGAATCGGTACTCAAAATCGTGTTCCTGCAATTGGCTCGTCGCAGGGATCGCGACCGCTCCGAGTTTGTGGAGCGCGACGATCGAGAACCAGAACTGATAGTGTCTTTTGAGAACGAGCATGACGCGGTCGCCCTTTTTGATGCCGAGCGATTTGAAATAGTTCGCCGTTCTCGCCGATTCGGTCTTCATCTGCTTGAAGGTGAAGCGTCTTTCGACCATGTGTTTGTCGAGGTGTATCATCGCGGGCTTGTCCGGAGATTTTTTCGCGAGTTCGTCGACGATGTCAAACCCGAAGTTGAAACTGTCCGCATTTTTGAAAGAAATCTTTCTCAGACAGCCGCGCGGATCCTCCTCCGTATCGATGAATTTATGGCAGACGAACGGCTCCGCCGTTCTCGCGGAAACGATCGTTTCCCTGATCGTCGTTTCGGGCACGTTTTCGCCGTTGAACACGACCGCGAGGAACAGGCAGTCTTTTCCGTTGACCGCGATCATGCCGTGGGGGGTCGATGAATTGTAAAAGATGCTGTCGCCTTCTTCAAGCGTCTCGACATTGTCCCCGATACGGACCTTGAGCGATCCGCTGAGTACGAGGTCGAATTCCTGTCCCGCGTGCTTCGTCGTGTGGATCGGGCTGTTCTGAAGCGATTCGTTGTATTCGTATTTGACCCAATAAGGCTCGCCGAGCTTGTTTCTGAAAAGCGGAGCGAGGTTCTTGATCTCGATGCCGTCCTCTCTTGCCGTCTCGCGGCCCCTTCCTTTTCTCGTGATCGTATAGGACGAGAGGTGCGGGCTCGAGCCTCCGAGCAGATCGGAAAGTTCGATCCCGAACGCGAGCGCGCATTTGTGAATGAACGTGAACGGAAGATCCTTCTGTCCAGATTCGTACGTTTTGTACTCGTCAACGGAGACCTCCGTCTTCTGCGCCAGCTCTTCGACCGACATTTCCTCGATCTCGCGCATCTCCCTGATACGCTGAGCCATTTCCATCAATTCGTTCGTTACGGCTTTCATGTTTTTCAGCACTCCTTTTTTCGGGGGGGGACGGTAAAAAAACGCACCCGTCCCAAAGATGACTTTGAGACGGGTGTAAATATACAACATCCGCGGTACCACTCAAATTGCGGCTTTCGCCGCCACTCACAGGCTCTGTCAAGCCCTTTGCACTGACGCAGCAAGTCTCGGAAAGGACTACTTGCCCGTTTCGGGGCTTTCGCGCCTTTCGGCTCGGAAGTGATGGGTACTTGGAGACCTCCGTTATCTGCTCTCACCAACCGCAGACTCTCTGAAACTTCCTTCTCCGACCGTCTTCGTCTCAGCCGTTGAGTTGATTATACAACCGATTTTTCGAAAAATCAATACCGTTCAATAAAAGTTTGCAAAGTTCCGATTATTGCCGAAATTCCGTAAATCCGCGGAACCTTCGTCCGTCGCCGCGGAGATTTATTTCGCCGCCGCGCGGTTTCTCATCGTGATCCTCATGCGTTCCGCGTGATCGAGGATCTTCTTTCTGAGCCTTATATTTTTCGGCGTGACTTCGACCAGCTCGTCGTCCGCGATGAATTCAAGCGACTGTTCAAGGCTGAATTTTATCGGAGGAACGAGTCTCAGCGCGTCGTCGTGTCCCGATGAACGGACCGCCGTCATGTGCTTTTTCTTGCAGACATTGACCGTCAGATCGTCGCCCTTGTTCGCGATTCCGACGATCTGCCCCGCGTAAACGGGCGTCGCGGGATCGATGAACATCGCGCCGCTGTCCTGCGAGTAGAACAGACCGTAAGTCGTCGCCTCGCCCGTCTCGAACGCGACGAGAGAACCGTTCGCCCTTCTCGGGATCTCGCCCTTGAACGGCTGATAACTGTCGAACACCGAACTCATGATGCCTTCGCCTCGGGTATCGGTCAGAAATTCGTTTCTGTAACCGAACAGCCCGCGCGACGGAATAAGAAATTCAAGTCTGGTCCTGCTTCCGATCGGGTTCATGTGCAGAAGTTCGCCTTTGCGCTCTCCCATTTTGCTCATGACCGCTCCGACCGCCGTTTCGGGAACGTCCGCGATAAGTCTTTCAAAAGGTTCGCAGCGCACCCCGTCGATCGTTCTGAAAAGCACCTTCGGGGGCGATACCTGAAATTCGTAGCCCTCGCGGCGCATGGTCTCCATAAGTATGGATATGTGCATTTCGCCTCTGCCGCAGACGCGGAACGCCTCGGTCGTGTCGGTGTCCTCGACGCGCAGGGAAACGTCTTTCAGAAGTTCCTTGTAAAGTCTTTCGCGCAGGTTTCTCGACGTGACGAATTTGCCCTCTTTGCCCGCAAACGGACTGTCGTTGACCATAAACGTCATTTCGACCGTCGGCTCGGAGATCTTGACGAACGGAAGCGGCTCGACCGCGTCGGGAGCACACAGCGTGTCGCCTATCGTGACGTCGGGAATTCCGGAAACGGAGACGATGTCGCCGACTGTCGCCGTCTGAACGGGAATTCTGTTCAAACCGTCAAACTGATACAGATTGACCGCTTTTTCCTTTTTCGGGGTCATTTCGGAGTGGAAGTTCGTCCTCATCAGATCCTGACCCGCTTTTATAGAGCCGCGTTCGATCCTTCCGATCGCGATACGTCCGACGTATTCGTTATAATCGATCGAGGAAACGAGCATCTGAAGCGCTCCGTTCTCGTCGCCCTGCGGCGGGTCGATGTAATCGACGATCTTGTCGAGCAGGGGTTTCAGATCCTGCGAGTCCCCGTCGGGTGAAAGATCCGCTTTTCCCGCGCGGGCGGAAGCAAAGATCATTGGGGAATCGAGCTGTTCGTCCGTTGCGTTCAGATCCATGAAAAGTTCGAGGACCTCGTCCACGACTTCGTACGGTCTTGCGTCGGGCCTGTCGATCTTGTTGATGACGACGATGACCTTGTGTCCGAGTTCAAGCGCGCGCTGCAAAACGAAACGCGTCTGCGGCATCGGTCCCTCGAAAGCGTCAACGAGCAGAAGAACTCCGTCCACCATTTTGAGTATACGCTCGACCTCTCCGCCGAAGTCCGCGTGTCCCGGGGTGTCGATTATGTTTATCTTGACATCTTTATAATGAACGGCGGTGTTTTTCGCGAGGATCGTTATACCTCGCTCTCTCTCGAGATCGTTCGAGTCCATGACTCTTTCCGCAACCGCCTGATTTTCTCTGAAAATACCGCTCTGTTTCAGCATCTCGTCCACAAGCGTCGTCTTTCCGTGATCGACGTGCGCGATGATCGCGACGTTTCTGAGATCTTCTCTTACCATATATTAAAACACACTCCCCGTCCGCCCGAAGTCTGCGGGCAGACCTTTTTCTTTCCCTTTTCCTTCCCGGCGCTTTTTACGGCTTCCGAAAGGGAAACACTTTTTATTTCGTGAAATTATCCTTTCAAATTATATACTTGATTTATGTCATTTCGGCAAAATTCACAAAAAAGTCGAAGATTTTTCGGTAATTACTATAATTCACCTTTATTTACCAATTTATCCGTTTATTTTTCGCGCGGATATGGTAAAATGTTCATCGAAACAGAAAACGCCCGAAAGAGGAAAAGATGTTGAAAACCGTTGTAAAAAAGACTTTTGATGAGGAACGCGCCCTGTACGGCGCCGAAAATATCCGCCTTGAAGACTGTGTCTTTGACGGTCCCGCCGACGGGGAATCCGCGCTCAAAGAGTCGTCCGGCGTCGAGGCTGTGAACTGCGATTTCCGCCTGCGCTATCCGCTCTGGCACGTTCGCGGGGGTTCTTTGCGGAACTGCCGCATGACGCAGACCTGCCGCGCCGCGCTCTGGTACTGCCGCGATATATCTGTCGAAAACTGTGAACTGAACGGAATTAAGGCGTTGCGCGAATGCGACGGGACGGTCATCGGGAACTGCTCCGCCGAGTCTCCGGAATTCGGCTGGCTCTGCCGCGGTATAAAGATAAGCGACAGTTCGCTCGTCTCCGAATATCCGTTTTTCATGAGCAGAAACATAACCGCCGACAATTTCCGCATGAAGGGGAAGTATTCGTTTCAGTATGCGGAAAACGTCGTCATAACGAATTCGTATCTCGACACGAAGGACGCGTTCTGGCACAGCAGGAACGTGACGGTGACGGACAGCGTTATAAAAGGAGAATACCTCGCGTGGTATTCCGAAGGGCTTCGCCTGATCCGTTGCAAGATCATCGGAACCCAGCCGCTCTGTTATGCGAAAGGACTCGTTCTTGAGGATTGCGAGACGGAAGGTTGCGATCTCGCTTTCGAGAGAAGCGAGGTGAACGCGACGTTGAAGGGGCATATCGACAGCATCAAAAATCCCGTTTCGGGGAGGATCGAGGTCTCCGATGTCGGAGAGATCATTCTCGAAAAGGGCTTTGACGGCTGTGAGATCAACGTTACGGGACGGTAAAACGCCGTACCCGCCGCCGAACAGCGGAGTTTTCGGTCTTATGAATGTCCTCGCGGATTTTATATATGAAAGAATTTTCCGTAATGAGAGGAAACGAAAATGAGAATAGATTTTCACACGCACTGTTTTCCCGACAAGATCGCGGAGAAGGCGATGGGCAAACTCTCCGTCGCTTCCGGCGGGCTGATCCCGCAGACGGACGGGACGGCGGAAGGGCTTCGCCGCGAGATGAAGAAAGACGGCGTCGATATAAGCGTCGTTATGAATATCGCGACCAACGCGCATCAGCAGCACTCGGTCAATGACTTTGCCGCGTCGCTCGTTTCCGACGATCTCATTCCGTTCGGCTCGGTCCATCCCGACGCTCCCGACGCGCTCGAAGAACTTGAACGCATCAGATCTCTCGGGCTGAAAGGCGTCAAATTCCATCCCGAGTATCAGCAGTTTTATGTCGATGACGAAAAAATGTTTCCGATATATAAAAAGATAAGCGATCTGGGGCTTATAACGCTTTTTCACGCCGGCGGCGACATCGGGTTTCCGCCGCCGTATCACGGAACGCCCGACCGCTTCCTCCGCGTTTTGAACCGCTTCGATTCGCCTGTCGTTCTCGCGCATTGGGGCGGGTGCTTCATGGGGTTTGAAGTTCTTGAAAAACTTGCGGGGTTGCCCGTGTGGTTCGACACCTCGTTCGGGTATTCCGCCATGCCGAAGGCGTGCGCGCAGAGCATCGTCGAAAAACACGGCGCGGACAGGCTTCTTCTCGGCTCGGATATGCCGTGGCAGCGTCCCGCGTGGTCGAAGTCGCTTCTTGACAGCCTCGATATCTCGGACGAAGACCGCGCAAAGATCGAATACAGGAACGCGTGCGGACTGCTCGGTCTGTGACGGTCGGCGCGCAGTAAAAAATAAACTCCCCGGGCGCGCGATGTGCTTTCGCGTCCGAGGAGGCGTTTTTTTGTCCGCGCTCCGTCGGAAAGCCGCCCGTCTGACCTCTTTTCGGGCGTTATGCTTTCCGAAAGTTGACAAAAATCCGAACAATCGCGTTTTTTGAGCCGTCTGCGGGAAAAAAAGTGTTTGACCTCTTGAAAAACGGGGAAAATTGTGCTATACTGTTCGGGTAATCATGGGGATTATTGCGCTCTTTTGCGCTCTTTTTCCCCGAAAATCCCTGCTGTACGCGGTTTTTTGAAGGTTTTTCGGCCGGTTTCGCGGGGTGTTGTTCCGATCATAAGCGCGGCGACGCGCGTGTGATATATTTATCATTTTTATAAGGAGGTGCAAGGATGCCCACATTTAACCAGTTGGTAAGAAACGGCAGACATGACAAGAGTTACAAATCTGCTGCTCCCGCTCTTCTCAGAAGCTTCAACACGCTTAAAAAAGAGCAGATCGACCAGAACTGCCCCCAGAAGAGAGGCGTTTGTACTGTCGTTAAGACCACGACCCCGAAAAAGCCCAACTCGGCTCTCCGTAAGGTTGCAAGAGTTCGTCTGACGAACGCTGCCGAAGTTACCGCGTATATCCCCGGTATCGGACATAACCTTCAGGAGCACAGCGTTGTTCTTGTAAGAGGCGGCCGTGTAAGAGACCTTCCCGGTGTTCGTTACCACATCATTCGCGGTGCGCTCGACGCTCAGGGAGTCGCTAACAGGAATCAGGGACGCTCGAAATACGGCGTTAAGAAACCCAAGGCGGCAAAGAAAAAGTAAGGTAGTTCAAGTCGGTAAAATTATCGTTGTGTGCTTTGTACGCTGCAAAAGCGGCGTAATTGATATATAGTATATTCGAAGCACTGACGGGAGGTTTTCACACTTTCGAGTACCTATGAAATCATTTACTAATGAAGGAGGGAAGTTAAGTGCCGAGAAGAGGTAACGTACCCCACAGAGAGGTACTTCCGGATCCCGTATACAACTCGAAGCTCGTTTCCAAACTTGTCAACAGCATCATGCTCGACGGCAAGAAGGGCGTTGCTCAGAAGATCGTATACGACGCATTTGACATCGTAAAAGAAAAGACCGGCAAGGATCCCCTTGAGGTCTATGAGCAGGCGATGGAAAACATCATGCCCCTGCTCGAAGTTAAGGCAAGAAGAGTCGGCGGTTCAAACTACCAGGTTCCTATGGAAGTCAGACCCGCAAGAAGACAGACTCTCGGTCTTCGCTGGCTGACCGCTTACGCGAGAAACAGAAGCGAAAGAACGATGAAGGAAAGACTTGCCAACGAGATCCTTGACGCAGTCAATAATCAGGGCGGAGCAGTCAAGAAGAAGGAAGATACCCACAAGATGGCAGAAGCAAACAAGGCTTTCGCACATTACAGGTGGTAATCTTTCAGAGGGGATGATCTCCCCGCAGATTTTATATTCCCGGCTCGCATGAGCCAAGCTTAAAGGAGAGAAGTATGCCCAGACAGCATCCGTTGAATCGTTACAGAAACATCGGTATTATGGCGCATATCGACGCAGGTAAAACGACCACCACGGAACGTATCCTGTACTACACGGGCGTTAACCACAAGATCGGTGAAACGCACGAAGGTACGGCTACGATGGACTGGATGGAGCAGGAGCAGGAAAGAGGTATCACGATCACATCGGCTGCCACGACTTGCTATTGGGCTCATTCCCAGTTCCACGGTGACCCGTCTCAGATAAAGAAAAATGCTTACAGAATAAACATTATCGACACCCCGGGTCACGTTGACTTCACCGTTGAGGTTGAGCGTTCTTTGAGAGTTCTTGACGGTTCCGTAACCGTCTTCTGCGCAAAGGGCGGCGTTGAGCCACAGTCCGAGACCGTATGGAGACAGGCAGACAAATACCATGTTCCCCGTATGGCTTATGTCAATAAAATGGACATCATGGGCGCGGACTTTTACAGAGTTCTGCGCATGATGCACGATCGTCTTAAATGTAACGCGGTCGCTATCCAGCTTCCTATCGGAGCGGAGGATACGTTCAAGGGTCTTATCGACCTTGTCGAGATGAAAGCGTACATTTATACGAACGACCTCGGAACGGATATCGAGATAACCGATATTCCCGAGGATATGAAGGATCTTGCAAACGAATACAGAGCGAAACTTCTCGATGCCGTTGCATCGGAGGATGACGCGCTTGCTGAAAAGTATCTCATGGAGGAGGAGATCTCCGAAGACGAGATCAAGTCCGTTCTCAGAAAAGCGACGATCTCCAACTCGATCGTTCCCGTCGTTTGCGGAACTTCTTACAAAAACAAAGGCGTTCAGAAACTTCTTGACGCCATCATCGATTATATGCCTTCGCCTCTCGACATTCCCGCGATCAAAGGCGTCGATCCCGACACCGACGAGGAGACCGAGAGAAAGGCTGACGACAACGAGCCGTTCTCCGCTCTTGCATTCAAGATCATGACCGACCCGTTTGTCGGAAAACTCTGCTTCTTCCGTGTATACTCCGGAACCGTTGCGGCGGGCACGACGATCCTCAATTCCGTAAAAGGAAATAAGGAGAGATTCGGTCGTATCCTTCGTATGCACGCGAACCACAGAGAGGATATAACGGAAGTTTACACAGGCGATATCTGCGCCGCGGTCGGACTTAAAAGCACCACGACGGGCGACACGCTCTGCGATGAGAAGCACCCCGTAGTGCTTGAATCCATGGAGTTCCCCGAACCCGTTATCCGCGTCGCGATCGAGCCGAAGACAAAAGCCGGTCAGGAGAAAATGGGTATCGCCCTCGCCAAATTGGCAGAGGAAGACCCGACCTTCAAGACCTACACCGATGAGGAGACAGGACAGACGATCATCGCCGGAATGGGCGAGCTTCATCTTGAAATAATCGTTGACCGTCTTCTCCGCGAGTTCAAGGTCGAGGCAAACGTCGGCGCTCCGCAGGTATCTTACAAAGAGACCATCCGCAAAAAGGTCGATCAGGAGACCAAGTATAAGAGACAGTCGGGCGGTTCGGGTCAGTACGGTCATGTTAAGATCATTCTTGAACCGAATGAGCCGGGCAAGGGCTATGAGTTCATCAACGCGGTAACGGGCGGTTCGATCCCGAAGGAATTCATCGAACCCGTCAACGCCGGTATCAAGGGCGCGATGCAGAACGGTGTTCTCGCTGGTTACGAAGTTGTTGACGTCAAGGTCACTCTTTACGACGGATCTTATCACGAGGTCGACTCTTCCGAAATGGCATTCAAGATCGCCGGTTCAATGGCGTTCAAGGAGGCTATGAGAAAAGCGGATCCCGTTCTGACAGAGCCCATCATGAAAGTCGTTGTCATCGTTCCTGAGGAATACATGGGCGATGTTATCGGCGACATGAACTCCCGCCGCGGTCAGATCCAGTCCATGGAAGCGACCCAGCCGGGTATTCAGGAGATCACCGCAAACGTTCCTCTTTCCGAGATGTTCGGTTACGCAACGGATCTTCGTTCCAAGACTCAGGGCCGCGGAGTTTACTCCATGGAGCCGAGCCATTTCTCGGAAGTTCCGAAGTCGATCGCCGAGCAGATCATCTCGAAGAGATCGAACAACTGATTTATTTGAAACCAATTTATTTATTACTTCATTTCAAGGAGGAATATTCCAATGGCAAAAGCTAAATTTGAAAGAACCAAGCCTCACGTTAACATTGGTACCATCGGTCACGTTGACCACGGTAAGACCACGCTTACAGCAGCTATCACGAAGTATCTTTCCTTAAAGGGACAGGCCAAGTTCGAGGGTTATGCAGACATCGATAAGGCTCCCGAAGAGAGAGAAAGAGGTATAACGATCAACACCGCTCACGTTGAGTATGAGACCGACAAGCGTCACTATGCTCACGTTGACTGCCCGGGCCACGCCGACTACATCAAGAACATGATCACCGGTGCCGCTCAGATGGACGGTGCTATCCTCGTTGTTGCCGCTTCCGACGGTGTTATGGCTCAGACTTCCGAGCACATCCTTCTTGCCCGTCAGGTTGGCGTTCCCGCGATCGTTGTATTCATGAACAAGTGCGACCAGGTCGATGACGAAGAGCTTCTCGAGATCGTTGAGATGGACATCCGCGATCTTCTTAACAAGTACGAGTTCCCCGGCGACGATACCCCGATCATCAAGGGTTCCGCTTACCTCGCACTCAACTCTTCTTCCACCGATCCCGATGCTCCCGAGTATCAGTGCATCAAGGAACTTATGGACGCTGTTGACGAGCACATTCCGACTCCGGAAAGAAACGACAGCCTTCCCTTCCTTATGCCCGTCGAGGACGTATTCACCATCTCCGGTCGTGGTACCGTTGCTACCGGCCGTGTTGAGCGTGGTGTTCTTAATCTTTCCGACGAAGTTGAGATCGTAGGTCTCAAAGACGAGAAGAAGAAGACCGTTGTAACCGGTATCGAAATGTTCAGAAAGCTCCTTGACTTCGCAGAAGCAGGCGACAACATCGGATGCCTTCTCCGCGGTATCAGCCGTGACGAAGTTAAGAGAGGTCAGGTTCTTGCTAAGCCCGGAACCATTCACCCGCACACCAAGTTCACCGGCGAGGTTTACGTTCTGAAGAAGGAAGAAGGCGGCCGTCATAAGCCCTTCGTTTCCAACTACAGACCTCAGTTCTATTTCAGAACCACCGACGTTACCGGCGTTATCACGCTTAAAGAGGGCGTTGACATGTGCATGCCCGGCGATAACGTAACCATCAACGTTGAGCTTATCACCCCGATCGCTATCGAAAAGGGACTTCGCTTCGCTATCCGTGAAGGCGGCAAGACCGTCGGCTCGGGTGTCGTTGCAGACATCGCTGAATAATCAGATCTCGAAAGAGTTCCGATAATTTAACAAGACCCGCCGCGGGAGTCGAAAGACCCCCGCGGCGGGCTTTTTTCGGATATACGGGCAAAAATGGAGGATCATTCCCGATTTATATAAAAAATCCCCCGAAGACCTTTCCGTGAAAAGCGTTGCGCGCTTTTTTCGCGGTTTCCGAGCGTCTTCGGGGAGATATGTATGAGCGGTTTTTATGCGCTTTTTATGCGTTCGTTATGGGATGATATATAAATTCGCCGCGGGCGATCGCGCTGTCCATAACCTGTTTTTGCCAGAGAGTGACGGTTATCGACATATACGGGATAACGTAGAAAATACCGAGAATTCCGAATGTCAGTCCCACCAGAATGCACCACCCGATAAAACTGAGACCGAGAACGAAAAGTTCGCCTTTTCTTCCGTTCATGAATCTCATGGAAAGTTTAAGCGCGTCCTTTGCGGGAACTTCGGGATATTTCGCGAGAATGTAGGGCGTCAGCGAGTACGAAAGCCCCTTTATTATGCCGGGAATGACGAACAGCATGCTCCACAGTGCGGTAAAAAGCATCATCCACGCATATCCGCCGACGCGGCGCAAATAGTATTTGCCGTTAAAAGCGTTTGTGAACACACTTCCGAGCGCGACGTTCTTTCCCTCGGAAAGGTCGACATAATAAAGCGTCACGCCGAGGAAAATGGGAGAAAGAAAGATCATTCCCGCTATCCCGAGCCCGTATACCGCAGAGGACACGGCTTCGACGGCGGCGCATATCAGCCCCGTGCAGACGGCAGGCCAATAATTCCTTGAAAGAATGCCTTTCGCATTTGTTTTCAGTAGTGAACGGTTAATAGGTTCCATGAAATCAGTCCTTTCGGAGAAATTCTCCGCTTTTTGTTTATTATATCACCGAATTATATATTTTTCAATAGCAAAACGCGGTTTTTTACATATGTTTTACTCTCGTCGGGATGTTGACGGGGGAAGATCAATTTGCGCTCGCAATGAAAAAGCGGTTCGATTATCCGCTCTCGCCCCAAACATAAACAGACCATCGAAAAGATGGAACTGATTAAAACGATAAGTTCTCGGGTGGGTACGCTGCGCCTCGCCGAATTGCGACCGCTGATGCGGTTCCCGCAATTCGTTGCTTGCTCGCGACTTCACGGTCGGAAAAAGTTTCTTTTTCCGCCGTTTCGGCGAACCATGTTTTTTTGCTGCGCAAAAAAAACGGTTCGATTATCCGCTCTCGCCCCAAACATAAACAGACATCCTTTCGGATGTCTGAAAGATGAAAACGGCGAGGGTGGGTACTCTGCATTTCACATTTTTTCGACCGCTGATGCGGTTCCCGAAAAAATCGCTCATTCGAGACTCCGCAGTCGATTTTTGCGTTGCAAAAATCGCTGCTTCGGCGAACCATGTTTTTGCTGCGCAAAAAGCGGTTCGATTATCCGCTCTCGCCCCAAACATAAACAGACCATCAAAAAGATGGTCTGTTTTTGTTTGGTGGGCGAGGGTGGATTCGGACCACCGAAGCTGAAAAGCAACAGATTTACAGTCTGCCCCCTTTGGCCACTCGGGAACTCGCCCATATTAAGTTGGAGCTGGTGATGGGACTCGAACCCGCAACCTGCTGATTACAAATCAGCTGCTCTGCCAATTGAGCTACACCAGCGAAGAGCCCTCATCAAGCGTTGAGGCATTTTCAACGCTTAATGATTATATCATATTATTAAACTTATGTCAACCCCTTTTTGTGAACTTTTTCGATTTTTTGATATTGACAATACCTCTCCGAGATTGTATAATAAGGTATACCGAATGTCTCGGAGAGGGGATGAAAACGTGGCGGAAAAAAACGTCGGAGGCGCGGAACTCATAACCGAACAGTTGAAGACCGGCGCGTTCTCTCCCGTTTATTATATCTTCGGAAACGAGCCGTATCTGAAATTTTTTTATATCGAAAAACTCCGCGACGCTTTTCTTGACGAGGACGTCCGCGAAGACGTGACCTACCGTTACGACGGCGAAACTCTTTCCGCCGACGAATTTGAGTCTGCGGCAGGGTCTTTCTCGATGCTGTCGGACAGGAAAGTCGTCATCGTCAACGACGCTCCCGTCAACGGTGACGTCGCCGAATTCTGTCTGAACAATCCCGATGTTTTTTCTCCCGACGGGATGATAATATTTTACGACGCGAAAGACGAATACGACAAAAGATCCGAGATCGCGAAAAAATTTATCGACCTCATCCGCGAGCGCGGAAGTCTTGTCCGCATAGATTCTCCCGACGAGAAAACGCTTGTCCGCTGGATCGGAAAACAATGCGCGCTTGAAGGGCTTTCCGTCTCCGAATACGACGCAAAGTATCTGCTTGACTGCATCGGTCCGTCGATGCTTGCCCTGCGCTCCGAGATAAAGAAAATACGGTCTTATACCGATGACGGACGGCTCAAAGCATCCGACGTCGAAGCCGTTTGTCATAACTCGGCGGAGATCAAGGGCTATCTGATAACAAATGCGATCATTGAGGGTGACCCGGGAAAGGCGTTCACCGTCATTGAAGACTTTTTGAAGACCAAGGACGGAAACGAACAGATACTCGCGGCGACGGTTTTCGGATATATCGGAAAACTTTGGAAAGTCAAACTCATGCTCGACCTCGGACGCTCCGAGAGCGAGATCGCGAAAGCGATAGGCGTCAAAAACGCTTTTTCATATATCAAATGCGCCCGTCGGCACACGCCGCAAGATCTCGACGACGCGGTTGAGATCTGCGTCAAAGCCGACCTCGCCCTGAAATCGACCGCAACGCCGCCGAACGCCGTTCTTTACAGGCTTGTCGCCGAACTTACCGAACGCCTATGATAACGCTTGACAGGATCGTTGTCGTCGAGGGAAAATACGACAGAATTAAACTCTCGGGCATCCTCGACGCCACCGTCGTTCAGACCGACGGGTTCGGAATATTCAAAAACGAGGAACTGAAAAAAACGCTCCGCGTCCTTGCGAAAAAGCGCGGGCTTGTGATCCTGACCGACAGCGACAGCGCCGGATTTGCGATCCGCAATCACATAATCAACCTTGTCGGCGCGGAAAATGTCGTCAACGCGTATATTCCCGATATAACGGGGAAAGAAAAGAGAAAGGCTCATCCTTCCGCTGAGGGAACTCTCGGCGTCGAAGGCGTCGGAGAAGAAACCATTCTCGCCGCGCTCGAAAAGGCGGGCGTGACCGCGAGCCGCACTCAAAGAAAAAAATATCTGACAAAGACCGATTTTTATCTTCTCGGACTTTCGGGCGGCGAAAACTGCTCCCGACTCAGGGATGAGATCAAAAAGGAACTCGGGCTTCCGAAAAAACTCGGCACGAACGGACTTATAGAAATGCTGAATATCATGCTCGACGAAGAAGGCTTCCGTTCGCTTCTGAAAAAGATTGGAGTCGATTGAATGCCGTATACTTTTACGACCGAAGTGACGGCGGAAGAGACGGAAGAATTTCTTTTCTCGCTTCCGCATTATAATGTGATGCAATCGCCGGCATGGGCGCAGGTCAAGCCCGATTGGTCGAGCGTTCTCTGCGGCGTCCGCGACGGGCACGGAAAACTTTGCGGCTCCGCGCTTGTGCTGATACGCAAACTGCCGCTCGGATTCAAGATCGCGTATTCTCCCCGAGGCTTTGTCGCCGATTATTCCGACGCGGAACTTGTTTCGGTCTTCACGGCGGGACTTCGGGCATACTGCAAAAAGATCGGGGCTTACGTGCTTCGTATCGATCCCGAAATACGCATCGGAAGTATTTACAAAGGCGAGAAAACGGAGAACGCCGAGGGGCTCGGACAACTTGAAGCGCTGAAAAAAGAAGGCTTCCTTCACATGGGATTTGCCACCGATTTCAACACGTACACTCAGCCGAGGTTCAACGCCGAATACTCGCTCCGCGCCGCCGACGGAACGGCGCTGACCGATGAGGAGATACTCGGCGGCTTTGATAAAAAATTAAAAAAATTCATAGGTTCTTATACCGAAAAGCGCGGTATCTTTTTTGAGGCGGATCTTTCCGAAAACGCCGTTGAAGAATTCGTCCGCATTTCCGAGCATACCGAACAGCGTCAGCATATCCTGCTCCGCGACGCGGAATATTTTACGCGGATGAAGAAAGCGTTCGGGGACGATCTTGTCATCATGTTTGCGAAAATGGATCTCGACCGCTTTGAGAAATTTCTCGATTCTCAGCCCGACGATGAGCAGACCCGCGCGGACAGGGCGGAGGCAAAGCGCTTGCGTGCGGAAAAGGGAAAGATCGTCGATATGTCCGCGGTGCTGTTTTTGAAGAGCCGCGACACGGCGTATCTGATGTATTCCGGCTTTGACGACAGCGTTTTTCCGCGGTTCAGAACGACAAATCAGATCCGATTTGAGGCGATGCGCCGTTTTCGCGACGAAGGACTTTCGACTTTCAGCTTTATGGGAATTCACGGGGACTTGAACGACACGCTTTCCGAATTCAAACTGAAATTCAATCCCGTCGTCGTCGAGTTCGCGGGCGAGTTTGAGATGCCCGTCCGACCGCTGACGTATAAATTCATGGCAAAGGCATTCCCGAAAGCGAAAAAACTGTATATCGGGCTTATGCTGAGACTGAAAGGTAAAAAATAGATCGGGCTTTCGGGGCGTTTTTGCATTGTCTGCGTCCGAAGAGGTGATCAGATATGAAAAAATACATTCTTGCGCTTGACGAGGGGACGACGAGCGCCCGCGCCGTGATCTTCGACGCGCGCGGAAAGGTCGTTTCCGTTTCGCAGAGAGAATTCTCGCAGATATATCCGAAGGAGGGCTGGGTCGAGCACGATCCGATGGAGATATATTCCTGTCAGTACGGCGTTATGACCGAGGCGATAACGAAAATGGACATCGCTCCCGAGGAGATCGCCGCGATAGGAATAACAAATCAGCGCGAAACAGCCGTCGTATGGGACAGACATACGGGAAAACCCGTTTATAATGCGATCGTGTGGCAATGCCGCCGTACAGCGGACTTCTGCGAAAAACTGAAAAAAGACGGTCACGAGGAATATATCCGCCGGACGACGGGGCTTCCCGCCGACGCTTATTTCAGCGGAACAAAAGTCAAATGGATCCTCGACAACGTCGAAGGCGCGCGCGAACGCGCCGAGCGGGGAGATCTTCTGTTCGGAACGGTCGACTCATGGCTGCTCTGGAAACTGACGGACGGCAAAAAACATCTGACGGACAGAACGAACGCTTCGCGAACGATGCTTTTCGATATCGAAAAACTCGATTGGGACAAAAAACTTCTTTCGCTTTTCGGTATTCCCGAAAGTATGCTGCCGCAAGTCCTGTGTTCCGCGTCCGAATTCGGAACGGTCAATATTCGCGGAACGGAGATCCCCGTCTGCGGGATCGCGGGAGACCAGCAGGCGGCGCTGTTCGGTCAGGGCTGTTTTGAAAAAGGCGACGTTAAAAATACATACGGCACGGGCTGTTTTCTTCTGATGAATTGCGGCACCGAGCCGATCATAAGTTCCCACGGGCTGATAACGACCGTCGCGGCAGGTTCCGACTGCGAAAAGAGAAGTTACGCGCTTGAAGGAAGCGTTTTCGTCGGCGGAGCGGTCATCCAATGGCTTCGGGACGAACTCGGTTTCATCGCGGAATCCGCCGACAGCGAATATTTTGCCCGCAAGGTCGAAAACTGCGGCGGCGTGTATGTCGTTCCCGCATTCGCGGGGCTCGGCGCTCCGTATTGGGATATGTATGCCCGCGGAACGATCACGGGACTGACGCGGGGGAGCAACAGAAACCATATAATCAGGGCGGCGCTCGAATCGATCGCGTATCAGACCGAGGACCTTCTCGGCGCGATGCGTGCGGATACGGGAAACGCGCTGAACACCCTTTGCGTCGACGGCGGCGCCTGCGCGAACGGTCTGCTTATGCAGTTTCAGGCGGATATTTCGGACATAAAAGTCAGACGCAGAAAGATGAACGAAGCGACCGCGCTGGGCGCGGCGTTCCTCGCGGGTCTGACGTGCGGATTCTGGAAAAACGAAGAGGAGTTGAAAGCGCTTCTTTCGGAGGAGACCGTGTTTTCTCCGAACATGACGCGGGAAGTCAGAACGGAAAAACTGAAAGGCTGGCGGCGCGCCGTTAACTGCGCCCGCAGATGGGAGACATGCGAATGAAGATCAGCGAACTCCGTATACCGTCGAGCGACGGTATCCATGACCTTTTTGCGAAACTTTATGAACCCGACGGCGAAATAAAAGGCTTTGTCCAGATCGTTCACGGCATGGTCGAGCATATCGAACGGTACGATCCGATAATGCGCGTCCTTTGCGAAAACGGGTTTGCGGTCTGCGGTCACGATCACCTCGGTCACGGAAAGACCGCCGCGGATGAGACGGAGCTCGGTTATATTGCGGAAAATGACGGGTGGAGCGTTCTGATCGACGATGTTCATACGGTCATGCTCGCCGCGAAAAAAAGGCTTCCCGATTTTGACGGGAAGACGGTGCTTTTCGGTCACAGCATGGGTTCGTTTGTCGTCAGGCTGACGTTCGCCCGATACGACGATTACGACGCGCTCGTCGCGTGCGGAACGGGCGGCGCCGCTTCCGGCTCGGGTCTCGGGATCGCTCTGACAAAAACGATAAAAAAACTTAAAGGCGGCCGCGCGCATTCAAAACTCCTTTACGCGCTTGTTTTCGGAACGTATAATAAAAAATTCGGAAAGACGGGCAGTTCGGAGTGGCTGACGCGGGACACGGATATGCTTGCGGTTCACGACGCGGATAAACTTTGCGATTTCGAGTTTACAGTTTCGGCGTTGCTTGACCTGATCAGACTGAACAGGGAAGCGAATTCAAAAAAGTGGTTTGAAGCCGTCGATAAGGAAAAACCCGTTCTGCTTATCGCGGGAACGGACGATCCCGTCGGCAATTACGGAAAAGGCGTAAAAGAAGTGTACGACAGGCTTGCCGAAACGGGACACAACGTAAAGATCAAACTGTATGAGGGCGCGCGTCACGAGATCCTCAACGAAACAAACAGAGACGAAGTAAACAAAGATCTGACGGATTTCATTCGATCCGTCACGGAGGGATAAAAAATGAGCAAGGCAATCAACATCGGAAAAAGACGCGAACTTTTCGTCGACGGCGAAATGTTTGAAACACTCGGAGATACCGAATTCGTTCTCCACAGACCCGAACCGCGCGAGATAGCGATCCGCAGGGACACCGTCGCGGATAACAGCGCGACTTCGTATTACAGCATCATTCACAACGGTGAGAAGTATATCATGTACTACACCGCGCACGGCTTCGGGCAGAACAAAGCGGGAAACTGGCCTCAGCAGCATATCTGTCGCGCCGAAAGCACAGACGGCATCCATTGGGAAAAGCCCGATTTCGGAATTTACGAATTCCGCGGAACGAGGCACAACAACATCGTTTATTTCTTTGATTACGATCTTCTCGACAATTTTTACGCGATCTATGACACGAACCCGAACTGCCTTGAAGGGGAGCGTTACAAGGCTCTTGCCGAGCGTGTTATCAACGGCGTGGCGGTTCTTTCGGGCGTCGTTTCTCCCGACGGTATCCATTGGCGCGACATCGGAACGGTCATCACCGACGGGACTTTCGACTCGCTGAATACGCTTTATTACGATCCCGAGATCGGAAAATACCGCGCCTTTTTCAGAGGCTGGCAGTTCCATGAGCCCTCGCTTCATCTCGGAGAAACATCCATGAACGACATTCCGTCGTATCAGGCGACCGGCTGCCGCTGCATCAAGACCGCCGTTTCCGACGATTTCTATCATTGGAGCGATCCCGTCGATCTCAAATACGGCGATCAGCCCCCGTATCAGCTTTATACGAACAATATCGCGCCCTATTACCGCGCGCCGCATATCATCTTCGGCTTCCCGACGAGATATTACGACCGTCCGTGGACAAGAATGTATGAGGAACTTCCGAACCCCGAACGCCGCTGGACGGGAAGATATGCGATGACCGACGGTCTTTTCATGACGAGCCGCGACGGTCTGAATTTCCACCGCTTCGACGATACCCCGATATTCCCGTCGGGCATCGAGGGCGACGGAAACTGGGTCTACGGCGACGCGTACCCCGCTCACGGCATGGTGCAGACGCCGTCCGACAGACTCAATGAACCCGACCAGATCTCAATGTTCGCGCCCGACCTCGCCGAAAACGCGATCAGAAGATACGTTATACGCCTTGACGGCTTTGTTTCTCTTCACTCCAAATTCCCGGACACGGAACTGATCTCGAAACCGTTCATCTTTGACGGTTCGCGTCTTGAATTCAATTACAGAACGACCGTCTCGGGACATTTTTACGTTGAATTGCAGGACGAGAACGGCGTTCCTTTCAGAGGATACGAGATGAAATACTGCGACGAGATGTTCGGAGACACCGTCGCGAGAGACGTTTCGTGGAGACGCAACAGAGATGTTTCGCCGCTCAGAGGAAAGAAGGTCAAGATGAGGATCGTCATGCGCGAGTGTGATCTGTTCTCTTTCCGCTTCTACGACGGGGACAATGATTAAAAAATAAGACAAAAAACGGGTTTTGAGAGAAGATCTCTCAAAACCCGTTTGCATTATGTTTTTTGCGATATTTTCAGCCGAGTTTTCCCGAAAGAAGCCCTCGTTCAAACATTTTTTGAACCGATGTCATGACGCCTATTTTCGCGTGATACCATGTCAGACCGCCTTGCAGATAGACCGCGTACGGCTCTCTCAGCGGACCGTCAGCCGAAAGTTCGATCGACGATCCCTGAACAAAGGCGCCCGCCGCCATGATGACCTGACTGTCATAGCCCGGCATCGGCGCGGGAACGGGCGTGACATAACTGTCAACGGGCGCGGCGGACTGTATTCCCGAACAGAACGCCTTCATCGCCTCGGGTGAACCGAGTTCGACCGCCTGGATTATATCGTGTCTCGGTTCGCTTCCGTTCGGAATGACGCGGAAACCGAGTTTTTCGTAAACATTCGCGGCGAAGACCGCGCCTTTGAGTGCGGAAGCCGTGACGGTGGGCGCGAGGAAAAAGCCCTGATAGAGTTGCGTCAGTATTCCGAGATTTGCCCCGACTTCCTGCCCGAGCCCCGGCGCGCTGAGACGGTATGCACAGCGCTCGACACATTCTTCCGTTCCGACGATATATCCGCCGATGGGCGCAAGTCCTCCGCCCGGATTTTTTATAAGCGAACCGACCGTCATATCCGCGCCGACGTCCGAAGGCTCGACCGTTTCGACAAATTCACCGTAACAGTTATCGACCATACATATTATGTCGGGCTTGACGCTCTTGACAAATGCGATGACCTTGCCGATCTGTTCGACGGAGAGCGTCGGGCGCGTTTTGTAGCCTTTTGAGCGCTGGATCGCGACGAGTTTCGTTTTTTCGTTTATCGCCGAGCGTATTGCATCGAGATCGAAAGAGCCGTCTTCTCTCAGCTCCGTTTCGGAATAGGTCACTCCGTATTCGGCAAGCGAACATGGCGAAGGACGAAGCCCGATGACCTCTTCGAGCGTGTCATACGGTCTTCCGGAAACGGAAAGCATCTCATCTCCCGGACACAGATTTGCGCCGAGCGCGAGCGCGAGAGCGTGCGTTCCGCAGGTGATTTGCGGTCTGACAAGCGCGGCGGGCGCGCGGAAAGCGTCCGCATAGACCCGTTCGAGAGTGTCTCTTCCCGCATCGTCGTAACCGTAGCCCGTCGTCGCGGCGAAATGCTGCGCGCTGACACGGTTTTTCCTCATCGCATCAAGAACCTTATACTGATTGTATTCCGCGACGCGGTCGATCTGTTCAAATCTGTCTTTGAGTCCCTCGAGAATGGTTTCGCAGAAACAGGACACTTCGCGGCTTATCCCGAATTCGGCAAACATATTTTCCGTTTTCATTTCGGCCTCTCTTTTTATATACGTTATTTATATATAATAACAAATCGGCGGCGGAAAGTCAACCGCGCCGAAAGAAAAATCATGTATTTGCCGTTTTTGCCGCCGAAACACATATTCGTACACATTCAGTTTCGGTCTTCGTCATTGACATAACATTTTTTATGTGATATAATATATATCGGCGCGTCGGGGTGTTTCTGGGCGGCCGATAAGGAGGGAGCTTTATGAAGACCGATATAGTTATAATCGGCGCAGGACCGGCGGGGATATTCACCGCTATCGAGCTTATAAAGAAAAAGAGCAAACAGCACATTGTCATCGTTGAAAAGGGACAGGCTATCGAGAAGAGGCATTGTCCGAAAGAAAAAACGAAAAAATGCGTTAACTGCAAGCCCTATTGCCATATAACGACAGGATTTTCCGGCGCGGGCGCGTTTTCGGACGGAAAACTGAGCCTCAGTTGCGAGGTGGGCGGCGATCTTCCCTCGCTCATCGGCGAGAACCTTGCGCAGGAAACGATAGATTACACGGATAAAATTTATCTTGAATTCGGCGCCGATCCTCATATCGAAGGGCTCGGAAACGTCGAAGAAGTCAAAAATATCAGAAAACGCGCGATAAAAGCGGGACTTCGTCTCGTTGACTGTCCGATACGCCATCTCGGAACGGAGAAGGCTCAGGGACTTTATCTCGCGATCGAAAAATACCTTCTTGAAAACGGCGTTGAGATGCTGTTCGGATATGAATGCTCGAATATAATCCTGAACGGCGACGAGTGCGACGGGGTTTATGTCACGAACGGCAAAGAGTCCCTTGAGATCCATGCGAAAACGACCGTTATCGCAACCGGAAGAAGAGGCGCCGAATGGCTCGAAAGCGTATGCGCCGAGCACGACATCGCCCATATCCCGGGAACGGTTGACATCGGCGTCCGCGTCGAGGTCAGAAACGAGATCATGGAGAAGGTCAACGAAGTTCTTTACGAATCGAAACTGATCGGTTATCCGCCCCCGTTCAAAAACAAGGTGCGCACGTTCTGCCAGAACCCCGGCGGATTTGTCAGTCAGGAGAATTACGACAACGATCTCGCGGTCGTCAACGGTCATTCATACAAAGAACTGAAATCCGACAACACGAACCTTGCGATCCTCGTTTCGCATAATTTCAATCACCCGTTCAATCAGCCGATCGCATATGCCCAGAAGGTCGGCGAACTGACGAATATGCTCGCGGCGGGTCATATCCTTGTTCAGCGTTTCGGGGACATTCTCGACGGAAAGAGAACGTGGCCGAAGGAACTTTCTCAGTCAAACGTCAAACCGACGCTTCCCGATGCTGTCGCCGGCGATATAACCGCGGCAATGCCGTACCGCGCGATGATAAACATAATCAATTTCATTCAGGCGATGGACGAAGTCGTTCCGGGCTTTGCAAGTTCCGAAACGCTTCTGTATTCTCCCGAACTGAAATTTTACAGCAACAGGATCAAGATGGACGAGCATTTCAACACGAATGTCCGCGGTCTTCACTGTCTCGGAGATTCAAGCGGCTGGACGCGCGGACTTATGATGGCGTCCGTCATGGGCGTTCTTATGGGTCGCGAGATCGCGCGCAGGGAACTCGGCGAAATTGAGGAATGACCGATAATAAAAAATATCTCTGCAAAAGACAAAACGTCTTTTGCAGAGTTTTTTTTGTTCAGGCGAGCGGACGGTGCGTTATTTCAACGATTTTTTATATGAAAGTATAAGCGCCGTGACCTCCGAATAACTTGCGCTTCCCGATGATACTCCCTGAGATTTGATGAATGAATCGTTGATGCTGTCCGAGATCTGCGCCGTCGTTCCCGTCGAATATTTTTCATAGTATTCGCGCTGTTCGGCAAGGTCTCTTCCGACCGCGGGCGATATGTACTGCGCCGCCTTCGCGTAAAGATCGGGGCTTCTTTTGTAAAGCGCGTTGGCAAGATACGAATACGCCGAAAGATGCCCCGAATAGCGGTATTCGGCGTTATCGGAACTTATACAGGCGAGATACGCGAGGAAATTGCACTCATCCTCGCGGGCGATTCCCTTCGTATGAGCCAACTCGTGCGCCGCCGTGAACGGAATGTCCGACTCGCAGACGTTCGTGTTCACGTTCGCCTCCCCGAGCATGGGAAAATACATTCCCGTGATCCCCGTGTAAGACCAAAGAGGGGAGATAAGGACGCCTTTTGCCCTCGATGCGCCTTTTTTCAGAAAAGTCAGACTTTTCATCGTTTCGTTGTCGTATGCGCTCCCTATATCGTTCAGCGTTGCCGAAACTCCCTGCGAAAGAACGAATCTTCCGTCGGCGTTTTCCGAAAGGGACGCTCTCAGTTCGCTTGCCGCTTTCGCCTCTTCGACGCAGGCGTCGTAAAGTTCCGTCAGACTGTCTCCCGCGTCGGGAAGATCCATAAACTCCCGAACGGCAGGCCTGTAAAAGTTGACGCCGTGCATAAGCGCGTAAAGCAAAAACGCGACGGAGCAAACGAAAAGCAGACGGCGGATAAACCTGAACGGACGCAGTTTCAGCGCGATCATGCGGATCACGGCGATAAGGATTATAAGTATCAGAGCATAAAGTCCGAATTCCGTCAGAGAAAACGGAAACAGCCCCGAAAACCATGTCAACGCCCCGCTGATAACGGGAAAGACAGACGCCGCGAACACGTTTTCCGCCATGAAAGGCATGGACCTCGTCAGCGCCAGAATGAGTATTCCCGTGAGCGCGGGAAGCGCGATGAAAAAATATTTCAGTATCTTAAACATTTTCGCTCCCGAGCGGGAAGAGCCTTGCGGTTCTTTTTCTCCCGCCTATTCCTGCGGCGGAATATCACCGACGCCGTTCAGAATGTATTTGGGCGAGTAGGGGAACAGATCGACCGTTTCGCGGCTCGAAACTCCCGAAAGAACAAGCACGGTGTCGATCTCGGATTCAAGACCCGCGATTATATCCGTGTCCATTCTGTCGCCGATGATTATCGCGTCCCTGTGATGGACGTTCAGAAGTTTTATTGCGTGGCGCATCATCAGCGGGTTCGGCTTTCCGACATAATACGCGTTCTTCCCGCTCGTCAGTTCTATCGGCGCGATGATCGCTTTTGTCGCGGGCAGAATGCCGTGCTCTCCCGGAGCGGAAACGTCCGGGTTCGTTCCGATCAGTTTCGCTCCCGCGATGACCAGCCGCGCGGCTCTCGTGACCTTATCGTAACTGTAAGACGGAGTCTCTCCGACAACGACGTAATCGGGGTTGACGTCGTTCATCGTGAACCCGTGCGCGTACATCGCGTTGATAAGTCCCGCTTCTCCGATTATATACGCGCTTCCTCCCGGCTTCTGCGTCGCGAGAAAAGACGCCGTGGCGATCGCCGAGGTGTAAAAATGCTCTTCGCCCACATCGAGCCCGAGACGGGCGAGTTTCTGGGAAAGTTCTCTCGGAGAACGCTCCGAGGAGTTCGTCAGAAACAAATAATTCTTTTCGTTGTCGTTGAGCCACTGAACGAACTCTTTCGCTCCCGGCAAAAGACGGTTTCCGTGATAGATAACGCCGTCCATGTCGCATATAAAGCCCTGTTTGCTGTCAATGACTTTTCTCAGATCTTCTTCCATTGCCTACCTCTTGTATTTTATTTATTCGATGAAATCGCGAAGCCTTTTGCTTCTCGACGGATGACGCAGTTTTCTCAGCGCCTTCGCTTCGATCTGTCTGATACGCTCTCTCGTGACCTTGAACTCTCTTCCGACTTCTTCGAGCGTTCTCGTTCTGCCGTCGTCAAGTCCGAACCGGAGACGCAGAACTCTCGCTTCGCGGTCCGAAAGCGTTTTCAGAACGTCGTTCAGTTCTTCTTTCAGAAGCGTCTGCGCCGCGGAGTCCGAAGGCGAGGGAATGTCGTCGTCCGCAAGGAAGTCGCCGAGGTGGCTGTCTTCCTCTTCGCCGACGGGCGATTCGAGCGAAACGGGTTCCATCGCGACTTTCATGATCTCTCTGACTTTATCGACGGGCATATTCAATTCTTTCGCAAGCTCGTCCGCCTGCGGCTGTCTGCCGAGTTCCTGAACGAGTGCGCGCTCCGTCTTTGCGAGACGGTTGATCGTTTCGACCATGTGGACGGGTATACGGATCGTTCTCGCCTGATCGGCAATCGCTCGCGTGATCGCCTGACGGATCCACCATGTCGCATAGGTGGAGAATTTATAACCCTTGTCGCTGTCGAATTTCTCGACCGCTTTTATAAGTCCGAGGTTGCCTTCCTGAATAAGATCGAGGAAAAGAAGCCCCCGTCCGACGTATCTTTTCGCGATGCTGACAACGAGACGGAGGTTCGACTCGTTCAGTATCCTTTTCGCTTCCTCGTCGCCCTGCGCGATGCGCGCCGCAAGCTCGGATTCCTGTTCCGGCGTCAGAAGGGGAACGCGGCCGATCTCGTGAAGGTATATCTTGACGGGGTCGTCGATGGTGATCCCTTCCGATTGAAGCAACGCTTCCATATCGTCCGGGTCGGACGGAAGAACGCTGATCTCCTCTTCGAGTTCTTTCAATTCGGGATCGATCGCAAAATCTTCCTGAAGTTCGACGTCTTCCGCGTGAAGCTGATCGTAAACGACCGCTTTCTGATCCTCCGTGAATTCGAGCTTGTCCAGAACCGCGTTGACCTCGCTGAAAGACAGCGAACCTTTCTCCTTGCCTTTTTCAATGAGTTGTTTCAGCGCCTGTTTCTTTTCGTTGATCGCGTTTTGCTGTTCATTTGTTTTCTGTTCCGTCATTCCTTTTTCCTCCCTGCAATTCCCTGAGCCTCATCGCGAATGTCTCGTCCGAGTCAAAGGATCGTTGAAGTATTTTTTTCTTTTCCTTTTTTAATATTCCGACCGCGCTGTCGATCGCCGCGTCTGTGACGTTTATCGCCTCGATCCCCGCCATGAACGTGTTGATGTGCGACATTTCTTCGGGTGTGAAGTATTGCGCGATATTGAGCAGATGATCCGCCGTCGGATCCTGTTCGATCTTTTCTTTCAGCGCGATGAAAACGCGCCTGTTGAAGTCCGTCACGAAATCTTCTTCCGAGATCTGCGATGTGATCCTCGGCGCCTTTTCGGGCATATTTATAAGAACCGAGAGCAGGTCTTCCTCCGCTTTTGCCGCTTTCAGATGACGCGGACGCTGTGGGTTCACCTTATCGTTCGCATCCGTCAGCGAAGAGAGCTGCTTCGCGCGTTCTTCCTTTTCCCTGAACCGCTGCATCCGCTTTCGCCGCTGATTTATTTCCGCGACGACCGCTTTTTTGTCCACGGTCATTATTTCCGCAATTTTCGATGCGTATACGTCCCTTTCCGCGGGAGAGGGGATCGGCGCGATGATCTCCGCCATTTTTTTCAGGCATTCTATCTTTTCCGTATCGACCGATATATCGTATTTCGCAAGCGTCTCGGAAAAACGGTAATCGACCGAGTTGAACGACGCGTCAAGAAGCCTTCGGAATTTTTCTTTTCCGCCTTCTTCTTTCATCATGTCGTCCGGGTCTTTGCCTCCGGTGACGGTCATGACCCTTACGTTCAGCCCTGCGGGAGGCAGAATTTCGAGCGCTCTCTGCGTCGCCTTTTTCCCCGCCGCATCGCTGTCATAGCAGACGACGACATTTTCTGTATAACGTCTTATCAGCCGCGCCTGATCGGGCGTCAGCGCCGTTCCGAGAGACGCGACCGCGTTGTCGAACCCCGCCTGATGCAGGGAGATCACGTCCATATATCCCTCGCAGAGTATCAGACAGGTCTCCTTCGTGTTTTTCGCGATGTTGAGCGCGAAGAGGTTCTGCCCCTTTTTGAACACGAGATTTTCCGAGGAGTTCAGATATTTTGCGGGGTTGTTCGCGTCCATCGTCCTGCCTCCGAAGCCGATGACGTTCCCTCTGTGATCTATGATCGGAAACATACAGCGACTGCGGAATCGGTCGAAATGCTTTCCTCCCGTTTTCGATTGGATCGCAAGCCCCGCCGCTTTTATGTCGTCGAGCGCGTAACCCTTGTCAAGCAGATGTTTGAGAAGCGAATCCCATGAATCGGGCGCGTAACCGAGCCCGAAACGGCGAACCGTCGTCGGTGTCAGTTTTCTGTTTTTGAAATATTCCAGCCCCGCTTTTCCCTCGGGCTTGAACAGCGTGTCGAAATAGAACCTCGCCGCCGCCCTGTTGATCTCGAGAATGCGTTTTCTCAGTTCTGCGATCTCCGTGTCGAACACGTTTTTCTGCGGAACGGGAAGCCCGACCATGTTCGCAAGGAATACGACCGCGTCAACGTAAGGCAGATGCTCCGCCTCCATAATGAAGGTTATGACGTCTCCGCCTTTGTGGCATCCGAAGCAGTAAAACATCTGTTTGCGCCCCGAAACATGGAACGACGGCGTTCTCTCGCTGTGGAACGGACAAAGCCCGACGGTTGAACTTCCCGTTTTTTTCAGGTTGACATATCTTCCTATTATATCTTCGATATCGCATCTGTTCCTCAGTTGAGTCAGAAATTCGTCCGTAAACGAATATGCCATCATTGACGCCTCCCTTCCTTTATTTTTTGCGTAAACACTCTTTTTTCCTTTATATACTTTAATACGCACGGAAAACAACAAAAACCTACAAGATATTTGAGGTGTTTGAAAAAAATTCACAAACCTTTTCGCCTCGGCATATTCTGTAATGTAATATACGAATACGGCAACGGGACCGTGCGGAGGTGTACCGAATGAGGCGAAGAAAAGGAAGAGGGCTTTGTATTCTCTCTCAGATATGTATCGCCGCCGCGGCAGGGATCATCGTGGGACTTTGCTTTCCTTCCGTCCTTGTCATATCCGCTCTCGCTCTGACCGTGATCGCAGTCGCTCTTTGTCGGTGAGGTGGTGAAAGAATGAAGATCGTCGTTGTAAAAGCTCCTTCCTTTCTGCGCGGACTGCTGCGCACGCTTTTCCGCATCCCCGCTCGGGATAACTGATCTCAGGACATGAAAGACCCGCCGGAAGGCGGGTCTTTCATATCGGATCTTATTCGGGCTCTCTCAGTTTTTCGTACTTTTCCTTTGTGGCAAGTCCTCCGCGCAGATGGCGTTCCTCTTTGTTTTTGTCAAGAACTTTGCGAACACGTCTGAAAAGGGGCTTGTTGATATATTCGAGCCTTTCCGCAACATCTTTGTGAACGGTCGATTTCGAGATCCCGAACTCCTTCGCCGCTCTCCTGACCGTCGCGTCGTTTTCCGCTATATACCGTCCGAGCCTGAGAACGCGGAGCGTCAACTCTTCATCCATAACCTTCTCCCCCGTTTCGGAGCCGCCGCCCCGTCGGGCAGGGCTCCGTGATACTTTTCATTCCAAAGTATGAAGAAAAAAGGTCTTTTATTCCGAAAAAATATCGGACGGAGCAAAAACTCCGCCGAGGTCTGTGCGGGGATCAATTGATTTTTCCGTGGTGCTCAAAAAAGAGCCCCGGATCGACCGGAGGCTCTTTTTACGGAATAATGTATTATCCTGCGAATACTATTTTTTCGGGAGGAAGCGTTTTTCCTCGCCTTTTATCAGGCGTTTGATGTTTTCTCTGTGCATGATTATCGCAACCAGCCCGACGAACGCGCTCAGAACGATGTCGGGAACGCACGGAGCGACAAAGACAGAAAACAGAACGCCCGCGACGATAAGCGCGACGGCTCCGCAGAGAGATGATAGGGAAACGATCTTTGAGCAGATGAAAACTATGATGAAGGTTCCGAGAGCGATGCAGCCGACACGCCAGTCGACGGCGATGGATGCCGCGAGCCCGACGGAGATCGCTTTGCCGCCCTTGAAACCGTAAAAAACGGGGAAACAGTGCCCGAGAACGCACGCGCACCCCGCGACGCATTTGCCCGTCTGCATGAGCAGTTCCGTGTCGCCGCCGAGCGGATAAAACGAGTTTATCAGAAGAATTATGTAATAGCCTCCGAGCGTTGCCGCCGACGCTTTCGCCACGTCGAGGAAAAGCACGAGAAAGCCCGTTTTCAGACCGAACGCACGGGCGACGTTCGTCGCTCCCGCGTTGCCGCTGCCCTGTTCGCGGACGTCTTTTCTGAAAAGCAACTTCCCGATTATTATCGAGTTGCTGACCGAACCGAGCAGATAGGCGAGGATCGCGATCCCGATATATATCAAAACCTTCATGTTCCGAGACCCCCTCTGAGGCTGTTGATAGGATAAGTATAGCACACTTTCGCCGTGTTTTCAATATAAAAAAATATATTTATCCCCGATTTCCGCGATTTTCTAATTTTTCCACATTTTTGCGGTTGACAAGGCGGGGTATATCGTATATACTGTATGTAGTTTTCAAAACTACATCAAGTAATCCCGACAGGAAAGGCGCTTTATGAAAAGAACCAAACTCAAAGACAGACAACTGCCCGACTATACGAAGGGCGAGGAAATATTCAACATGGTGACACATATCGTCGGCGGAGCGCTGGGCATCGCGTATCTGGTGCTCTGCGTCATTTACGCGGCGACCCATTCCGACCCGTATGCCGTCGTTTCCTCCGCGATATACGGCGCTTCCGTCGTCGTCCTTTTTTCCGTGTCGTCGATATACCACGGTCTTCATCCGTCAAAGGGCAAAAAGGTCATGCAGGTGCTTGACCATTGCGTTATATATTTTATGATCGCCGGAACTTACACGCCGATAACGCTGTGCGCTCTGAGGGAGAACAGTCCCGCGCTCGGCTGGACGGTTTTCGGCGTCGTTTGGGGAATGTCGGCTTTTGCCGCGTTGCTGAACGCGATAGATCTGAAAAAATATAAGGTGTTCTCGATTATTTCGTACCTCGCGATAGGGTGGTGCGTTGTTTTCACGGTGAAGCCCGTTTATGAGAGCATCGGGTTTGAAGGCTTTTTGTGGCTTCTTGCCGGCGGAGTTCTCTATACCGTCGGTGCTGTCCTGTATATGCTCGGGCATAAAAAAAGATATATACATTCCGTTTTTCACATATTCATCGATCTTGCGAGCGTCTGCCACTTTATCTGTATACTGTTCTATGTTTTATAATCGCCGATCGGACATCGCCTGATACGCCGAACAGCCCGAAAAGGTATTTCCTTTTCGGGCTGTTCCCGTTTTTGAAACTTATTCGAGTTCAAACGCTCCGGTATAGAGCTGATAATAAGTGCCTCTCTGCGCGATAAGCTGTTCGTGGCTTCCGCGTTCGATGATCCTTCCGTGATCGAGAACCATGATAACGTCGGAGTTCATGACAGTTGAAAGGCGGTGAGCGATGACGAAGACCGTTCTTCCTTCCATGAGTTTGTCCATGCCGCGCTGGACGATCGCTTCCGTTCTCGTGTCGATCGAGGACGTCGCCTCGTCGAGGATCATGACCGGAGGATCGGCAACCGCCGCACGCGCTATCGCGATCAGCTGACGCTGTCCCTGTGAAAGGTTCGCCCCGTTGTTGGAGAGTTCGGTCGCGTATCCGTCCGGTAGACGTGTGATAAATCCGTCCGCTCCCGCAAGTTTCGCCGCGGCGATACACTCCTCGTCGGTCGCGTCAAGGTTTCCGTAACGGATATTGTCCATGACCGTTCCCGAGAACAGGTTCGTGTCCTGAAGAACTATGCCGAGACTTCGGCGAAGATCGGATTTCTTTATTTTATTTATATTTATTCCGTCGTAGCGGATCTTTCCGTCCGCAATATCGTAAAAGCGGTTAATCAGGTTCGTTATCGTCGTTTTTCCCGCGCCGGTAGCCCCGACGAAAGCGACTTTCTGTCCCGGCTCGGCATAAACGGAAATATTGTGAAGAACCGGTTTGTCCGGGGTATAGCCGAAGTCAACGTCGGTCATCCTGACGTCGCCTCTGAGCGGAGTATATGTCAGCGTCCCGTCCGCGTGCGGATGTTTCCACGCCCATTGTCCGGTATGCTCCGTCGTTTCCGAGACGTTTCCGTCTTTGTCGATCTTCGCGTTGACGAGAGTGACGTATCCGTTGTCTTCCTCGGGCTGTTCGTCGATCATCTCAAAGATCCTCGAAGCGCCCGCGAGACCCATGACGATAGAGTTTATCTGCTGCGAAAGCTGGTTGACGTTTCCCGAGAATTGCTTTGTCATGTTGAGGAAAGGAACGACTATGTCTATGCTGAACGCAAGCCCCGAGATCGCGAGATTCGGCGTTCCCGAAACGAGGAATATGCCTCCGACGATGGCGATGATAACGTAAAGAACGTTTCCGATATTCATCAGTATCGGCGCGAGCGCGTTTGCGTATGCGTGGGATTTTTTATTGCTCTCGTAAAGCTCGTTGTTGAGTTTTTCGAACTCTTCGGCGCACTCTTTTTCGTGACAGAAGACCTTCACGACCTTCTGACCGTTCATCGTTTCCTGAACGTATCCTTCCTGATTACCTATCGCGCGTTGCATGGCGATGAAATATTTCGCCGAGCCGCCGCCGATCTTTTTCGAGAGAAAAGTCATAAGGACTACTCCCGCGGCGACGATGAGCGTCAGCCAAACGCTGTACCAGAGCATTATCGCAAGCACGGAAACAATGATAACGCTGCATTGAACGAGCGTCGGGAGAGACTGTGAAACAAGCTGGCGCAACGTGTCGATGTCATTGGTGTAATGGCTCATTATGTCGCCGTGCTTGTGCGTGTCGAAATACCCGATAGGCAGATCCTGCATCCCGTTGAACATCTTGGCGCGCATTTTATAAAGGAAACCCTGCGTTATATACGCCATAAGCTGGCTGTAAAGGGTTATCGAAACGATCGACAGAATGTAGAAGCAGATGAGGAGCATGACTTTCGGGATTATCTCCGCGCTTGCCGCCTCCCACGTTCCGCCGATGCTTACGTATTCGGTGATAACGGCGATGACCTTTTGAAGAAATACGGCGGGGATCGCCGACGCGACCGCCGAGAAAACGATGCAGAAGATCGTGACGGGAACAAGGACGGGATAAAACTTGAAAAGCATTTTCAGTATTCTTCCCAAAACGCCCTTTTTAAGACCCTGACGGGGTGCGTTATTCGGCTTCATTCGCGTCACCTCCGTTCGTCTGCTGTTCATAGACTTCGCGGTAGATCTCGCTCGTTTTCATGAGTTCATCGTGCGTTCCCGCCGCGGAGATACGGCCGTTGTCCATAACGATTATCATATCCGCGTCCTGAACGGACGAGATCCTCTGCGCGATGATTATCTTCGTCGTTTCGGGGATAAAACTCCTGAACCCGTTGCGGATCAGCGCGTCGGTTTTCGTGTCTACCGCCGACGTGGAGTCGTCGAGAATGAGAATCTTCGGTTTTTTGAGCAATGCGCGCGCAATGCAGAGCCTCTGTTTCTGTCCTCCCGAAACGTTCGTTCCGCCCTGTTCGATGTGCGTGTCGTAACCGTCGGGGAAGGCTGAAACGAACTCGTCCGCCTGCGCGAGCCTGCACGCCTCGATCATCTCTTCATCGGTGGCGTTTTCGTTGCCCCAGCGGAGATTGTCTTTGATCGAACCCGAAAAGAGCAGATTTTTCTGAAGCACCATCGCGACGCTGTCACGGAGCGTTTTTATGTCGTAATCACGAACATCGACTCCGCCGACACGGACTGTTCCTTCACTCGCGTCGTAAAGCCTCGGGATGAGTTGGACGAGGGACGATTTCGACGATCCCGTTCCGCCGATTATGCCGACGGTCATTCCCGAGCGTATGTGAAGATCTATATCCGAAAGAGCGAAGGTCTTCGCGTTTTCGGAATACTTGAAGCTGACGTTGTCGAAATCGACCGAGCCGTCCGCGACATTCGTGACGGGGTTTTCCGGCTCCTTCATGTCCGGCTCTTCGTCAAGTACTTCGCAGACACGTTTCGCGGACTCCGCAGACATCGTCAGCATAACGTATATCATCGACAGAGTCATCAGCGACATGAGGATTGCCATTCCGTAATTCAGCATCGCGGAAAGCTGTCCGACGCCGAGACCGTTTACGCCGTTTATGACAAGTCGCGAGCCGATGAGAAGCACGAACGCCATGTTGAAATAAACGCAAATCTGCATCAGAGGCGAGTTCAGCGCGACTATACGCTCCGCAAACGTGAAATTCTTCCTGATGCTCTCCGCTTCTTTATCGAACTTTTTCTTCTCGTATTCTTCCCTCGAAAAGCCTTTTACGACTCTCATTCCGCGAACGTTTTCTTCGATCGATTCGTTCAGATTGTCGTATCTTTTGAATACTTTTCTGAATGCGGGAAGCGCGAATTTCGCGATCAGCAGAAGCCCGACGAGAAGGATAGGAACAACGATGACGAAAGCCATCGCGAGCGAACCGCCCATATAATAAGCCATGATGATCGAAAAAATGAACATCAGCGGACTGCGTATCGCGATCCTGATGAGCATCATAAACGACATCTGAACATTCGTGACGTCCGTCGTCAGCCTTGTCACAAGCGACGCTGACGAGAAGCGGTCGATATTTTTGAATGTAAAGGTCTGTATCTTGCCGAAAATGTCGCTTCTCAGATTTTTTGCGAAGCCCGCGGACGCGTTCGCGCAGGTGAAACCCGCGATTCCGCCGCAGCAAAGAGACGCGACCGCCATTCCGACAAGGATAAGCCCCGTTTTAAGAATGTCCGAGATCGCCGCTCCCGCGTGGATATGATTTATCAGCTGAGCGGTTATAAACGGGATCAATGTTTCGATCAGCGCTTCGGCGACAATGAAGATCAGAGTCAGAACCGTCGGTCTTTTGTATTCTCGGACGCATTTCGCAAGTTTTTTTATCATCCGAATGAACTCCTTTCCCGCTGCTCTTCCAAAAATCTGCCCGCATTTCGGCGGGCAGATTCGGGTGTCGGTTCTCCGACGCCCGACAGCGGTTTTTCCGATATTATAACATTAACCATAAAATTCTAACATAAAAATTTTGCGATGTCAACGGAGATATTGTATAAACAGAGCGACAAAAAAGTGAAAAGCTCCTTATTCTTCCGCATCAGAGCAAAGGCGATATTATTTTCATAACGGAGGCGAGGATCTTTCTGAAAACCGAGCGTCTCTTCATTTCGGCGATCGTGCAACGGCGGCTTTTTTCAAATGTTTCGAGAAAATCCGTCTTGACAGCCGAGACCGCCGCGGAGCGGTACATGAGCGCGCCGCATTCAAAATGCAGAAAAAGACTTCTGTAATCGAGATTTGCCGTCCCGACGGTCGCGATCTTGTCGTCCGAAACGAACATCTTCGCATGAATGAAGCCCGGAGTATATTCGTATATTTTGACCCCGGCTTTCAGCAGCGGCATATAATTTGCCCTTGTCGCCTCGAAAACAAGACGCTTGTCGGGAATATGCGGAGTTATGATGCGGACGTCGACGCCTGCTTTCGCTGCGTTTTTGAGTGACGTCTCCGTCGCGTCGTCGAGGATCAGGTATGGCGTCGTTATATAGACGTAGTCCTTCGCACGCTCGATTATGTTCATATAAATGTTTTCGCAGACGTTTTCCGTGTCGTGCGGACTGTCCGAGAACGGCTGAACAAATCCGTCGTCCTCCTCTTTTTCGAGCAGTTCAAACTCATCGGGACGGAACCTGTCGAAGTCCTCGTCTCCGCCCGCCGTGTACTGCCACATCGTCAGGAACATGACCGTCATCGACCATGCCGCGTCGCCTTTGAGCATGACCGCGGTATCCTTCCAATGTCCGAAGCGGACGACCTTGTTCGCGTATTCGTCGGCGAGGTTGACGCCTCCGGTGAACGCCGTGTGCCCGTCGATGACGCAGATCTTTCTGTGATCGCGGTTGTTCAGGCGCGAGGTCATGATCGGCACGAAAGAATTGAACGCTCTCGCGTGGATGCCGAAAGTTTCAAGTTTTTCAAAATAGCGGTAGGGGAGTTTCGACGCGCATCCGAAATCGTCGTAGAGAACGCGGACGTCGATTCCCTGCGCGGCCTTGCGTTTGAGTATGTCGAGGATTCCGTTCCAGATCTCGCCCTCTTCGATGATGAAATATTCGAGGAAAATATATCTCCTCGCCGATTCAAGTTCCCATTTGAGACGGTCGAGCTTCTCTTCGCCCAATGCAAAGTATGTCACGCCCGTGTTGTCGTAAACGGGATAAGCGGCGTGATCGCATATATATTTGCATATTCGGTAAACGTCCCTGTCCTCGTCCCCGATCCGAGCCATGATCGCTTCGTTCTGTTCGCAGAAGCGACGCGGCTTGTCTTCAAAAAGTTTCATTTTTCTGCGGCGGCGGATTGTCGTTTTGTCCGCACCGTAGAGAAGAAACATAACTATTCCGAAAATGGGAACGGCGAGAATGAACATCACCCAAACTATTTTATAGTCGGGCGGTCGGTCGTCGTCGTTGATCAGCCATACCGTGCAGAAAACGGCGGCGATATCGCAGAAAATATAAAAATAGGTAAAATATTTATTGACTGCCAGAAAAGCCATCGCCATTGCGGCGACCTGCAGAAGAAGAAGCCCCCCGACGATGACGATCCGGCTGAAAATCAAATTCAAGAATTTTTTCATGTCGCAATTTGCAGATACGGCGGCATCTTTCAATGCCGCCGTATTTTTTTTATTCCGTTGTTATTTATGCGATACCGAGAATCTCTCTGAGTCTTGCGTAATCAAAGTCATCCTTGAACTCGGGGAACTCGGACGTCTTTTTCGCAACATAATAGAACAGGAGCATCGCGTCTTCGATATCGACGTTGTAGTCCTGGTTTATATCCATTGCTTCGGGATCGCCGACATCGGCGACGGTTATCTTCTTTGCAACAAAATAGAAAAGAAGCATTGCGTCTTCAATGTCAACTTCTCCGCCGACGGACCCGTTACAGTTTCCTCTCGAATCGGCAGCTGCGAATGTCGTGAGCCCTATTCCGAGCATCATAACTACGGCGCAAAACAGTGCAATTATCTTTTTCATAGTCGAAGACCCTCCGTGTTTCGGTCGGATAGGATCGCCCGCGTATACTTCCCGTCAAGGCTCTCTTTCTCCGTCTGTAACTTTAGATATTGTCATTATAACATAAATTTTTTTATAAAGCAAGAGGAAATAAGAAGTTTATTGAAATATTTTATTTCTTTTTTGTAATTTAGTTTTCCGAACAGCGCGTTATCATACTTTTCGGAAGTAAAGCCCGCGTGTAAATCCTCGTTCGGGCGGCGCGCTTTCGCCGCGCTCATATCTGCCGATCGTTTCTTCGGGCGTTCCGAATATCGGATATTCGCTTTCGTCCGCGAATATGAATCTCCTGTATCCGCATTTCGGGATCTCCCTGTCCGCGAGCCACAGAACATCGCCGTTCCATATCCTGTTCCTGCATCCGTATTCGCACGTGACAAAAAACTTTCGCGAAGTTCTGTCCGTCATGACATACGGCTTTCCGTGACCGTTTCCGGCGCATGGGATATGCCTTTTCTTTATGCAGTTCCTGACGCACATAAGCGGCAATTTCCCGTAGACCGTCAGCGCGGACTCCTCCGAGACGACTTCCTTTATCTGTGAAAAATTCAACTCGAAAGAAAGCGTTGTTTCAATAACTCCCGCGCGTCTCAGAACGTCGGCTGTGAAGGAATTGAAAACGTTCAGCCCGAAATCCGCGGCGACCTCGAATCCGAGATCCCTGCAAGCGTATATCTGTCCGACGTTGTTGACGAGAACTTTCGTGATCCCCTGTTCCTTCGCCTTTTTCAGAAATTCCTTTATACGGGGCTTTTCCGCATCGGAATATACCTGCGGCAGCCAGACCCCGACTCCGTTCGGCATTTTTGTCAGGACTCTTTCAAAAGCCCTGCCTCCCGCCTGCGTTACGGGAAGCCACAAAAAATCCGCTCCGCAGTCCTCCGCGCCCGTGACGCAGTCAAGGAAAAACGCCTCGTTGATATGTTTCCCGACGGGACGCTTTCCTCGCGGTATCATCGGCGGCGTATCGCGAAACCCGTGTCTGACGGTCGTTCTCATCTCGGATATGCTTTCGAGAACGGCTCTCCGCGCGGCGTTCAACCCCGAGATCGGGATAAAAACGTCTTCGGGAAGATCCGAAACGACCTCGCCGAGTTCGTACACGGTGTCTCCGAGTTTCGAGAGCGATCTTATGACGTCATCGGTCTTTGTCGGAATGTTTGTCGCGTTTTCGCACGGACAGAAACTTTCCGCGCCGTACCCGTCCTCCGTTCTCGCGGAAAGCCTGAGCCTCTTTTCATCGAATTTCGAGAGCGTGAAAGAGACGGTCATTCTTTTGTATTCCGCGTCGCGCAGGGGATATGCGTTTGCCGTCGCGCCTTTGACTCCGAACATCCCGTCGCCCGTTTTCGCCGTGAAATATCCGTCCGTGAAACCGTCGCGGGAAAATATTCCCGCCAGAAACTCCTCGTCCTTTTCGTCGAACGGTTTGCCTCTCGCGGCGTCCGCATAGGCGCGTGTGACCGCTCCGACATACTCCGCGCCCTTCATCCTGCCTTCTATTTTCAAGGACGAAACGCCGATCTCTTCAAGCCGACCCACGTGACGCAAAAGGCTCATATCTTTCAGGCTGAGTTCGTACCCGCCCGCATACGGCAAGCGGCACGGCTGCGCGCATCTGCCTCTGTTTCCGCTTCTCTGTCCCACGATCGCGGACATATAGCACTGTCCGCTGTAAGCCATGCACATCGCGCCGTGGCAAAAAACCTCGGTCTCTATCGGACTGCGCACCGTTATGCTCTCTATCTCCGCTTCGGAAAGTTCGCGCGCCAGAACGACGCGGCGAAAGCCCATATCCGCAAGAAAAGAAACTCCGTCCGACGAATGGACGCAGAGCTGTGTGGACGCGTGAAGTTCCACATCGGTTCTTTTCATCAACTCGTCCGCCAAACCGAGATCCTGAACGATAAAAGCGTCAACGCCCGCCGCGGCGAGAGTCTTTGCCGTTTCGAGCGCGAGCGGCATCTCCCTGTTTGAGACGAGCGTGTTCAGCACCGCGTGCACCCGAACGCCTCTTCTGTGACAGAAAGCGACCGATTCCGCAATGTTGTCTTTTGTGAAATTCTCCGCGCCCATGCGCGCGTTGAATTCCGAAAGTCCGAGATATACCGCGTCCGCTCCGTTGAACACCGCCGCTTTAAGCGCGGCGACCGAGCCCGCGGGGGAAAGAATTTCCATAGCCGATCTCTTCGTTTATTCGTTTTTGCCGTCGTTCGAAAGACGGATCTTCAGATCGAGGACCTCCGCCCGAAGCCGTTCGACGAGCGCGAGCGCCTCTTTTCTGTCATCCCTCGCGTCCTGTTCCTTTTTTGACAGGCGCAGAACTTCTTCTCTGAGTTTTTCGACCTCGTCGCGCGCCTTGTTCCTTTCGTCGCAGAGATCGAGACACGCGAAAATGCTCGCTTTCGCGACATTGACGCTTGAAGACTCTTCGATCTTTTCCGCAATGACGGCTTTCACGTCTTCCACGGTGCGCGCGGTGCTCTCATCGCTTTCGTCGGTCGTAAACATGATCTCGACGCCGTATATGTTGGTCTTGAACACCTTTTCCAAAATATACAACTCCTTTTTCTTATCTTTTAAGGCTTTGCCTGCCGTTCATTTTTTCGTGGTTTTCGCTATCGCGGAAAACGCCTGTTCCGCATCTGCGCTGTTTTTCAGCCGATAGGAGACTTTTGTTTGCCAAGTGTTCAGTATTTGCGGAAAATCGTCGTACAGGCAGACCGTGTCCGCCCGAAAAACGGTCGTTGTCTCGTCTCCGTAAATGAAATCTATGCGCCGCAGGTCGTCGATCATCGCGAAAAGCGCGGTCGCATTGTAAACGATCGTTCCGTGTTTTTTCGCCGTGTCTTTTTCCCGCGAATAATATACGGTCAGAGTGTCCTCTTTAACAGAGAAACTTTTGCGGCTCAATGCGTCGGGAAGCGATGTGAGAAGCCCGTTTACGTCACATTCCGAAAGCGTCTGCGACTTATATTGCACGGACTCGGAAATATCATGTGTCAGATAAGCGTTCTGTGCCGTCCTGTGCTGTTCCGTGTTTTTTGATGCCATCGGATATACGTAAAAAAGCATCATATATGACGCAAGAAATCCGATCACGAGCGCGCAGATATTCTGTCCGCTCAGAATTTTGATCTTCAACCCGGCTTTTTCGAGGGGTTCGCTGACGGAGGATTCTTCCGCGGCGCGCACCGCCGCGTTCGCGTATGCGGGTATAAACATCAGCATAGCGGGTGACAGAACGTTCATTATGTAAATGACCGTCCCGTATGCGGAGGTGAAGTCTTTTTCGCAGAACAGCGCGCAACAGACGACCCCGACCGCCGAGGCGCTCAGGCAGACGAATAACAGAACGCGTGAGATCCTGCTCATTCTCTCAACGTTCACGTCGAGTGTTTCGTGGAGCATATCTTTTCTCGCAACGCTGTTTCTGGAAAGACTCATGACGCCGAAAACCACCGACGCCGCCATCAGCGCCGCCGAGAGCATCGATCCGAACATAGAGACCGACAGCAGAGAAAGAAACCACGCGCATGATGTGATGAGCAGACAGCGCTGAGCCTTCTGCGCGGAATATATTTTCCTGTATACTTTCATAAGATTCCGAGCCCCGTTAAAGAAACTGTTGTATAAATATTAACATAAAAATCCGCGAAAGTAAATAGCACATTTGTGAAAATTGCATTTTTCGGATTTTTTTTGTTTTATCAACAGGTTGACAAACAGGTGCCGAAGTGTTATAATGTATCGGATATATAAAGAATTTGATGAGACGAAAAAGGTTTATGTTCAAGAATAAGAAACAGACACTCGGAGTTATTCTTTGGATAGCCGTGATCGCCGAAATCGTTGTTATTTTTGTCTTTTCGGGTATGGATAAAGGCATGTCGGACAAAATGAGTTCCCCGATGTCCGACACGGCGAATGATTTTATTGCGAGACACATTGTGACCGATCTCGACGAAAGACCGAAAAAAGAGCAGGATGCTTTTGAACTGAAAATCTGCATTTTTGTGAGAAAGACCGCTCATTTGTTCGAGTATGCTCTTCTCGGGGCGCTGTTCCTGCTGCGCTTTCGCCTTTACGGAACGTCCGTTTTCCGCGCATCGATGTATTCTTCGTGCGTATGCGCTCTCGTCGCCGTTTCCGACGAATATCATCAGACGTTCGTCGATGGTCGGTGCGGCTGTTTGGAAGATGTTCTTGTCGATTTCGCGGGTATCGCGGGCGGCATACTTATATGCATTTCGATCGTATGCTTTATCGGAGCGCGAAAAAAGAAAAAAGCGAAGAAGGAACTTCCCGCGGGCGGCTGACCGCCCGTCCGATCTCGCTTTAATTCGGCTTAAAAAAACAGATCCCGCCCCGTTCCGCGGTTCGGGACGGATCGAAAGATAGAGGTGCTAAAATGGAAAGGACTCTTGAATCCACTTTGGTAAAGGTGGCTCATACTCTCGGCGTCGACGATCCCCTGAAAGAATATCAGATCGTTACCGCCGGACATATCAATGACACTTACCGTGTGAAATTCGGAGACAGATTATATACGATGCAGCGCGTAAACCGCTACGTATTCAAAAATCCGAAGGCGATAATGTCAAATATCGACCTTGTCACGCATCATCTGAGGAAGAAGATCAGAGAAGACGGCGGAGATCCCGAAAGAGAAACGCTGCGTTATCTGCGCGACGGCGAAAAAAGAAATTACGTTCTTCCCGACGGCGAGGACGGGGATTTCTGGCGCATGAGCATTTACATAGACAAATGCTGCACTTACAACGTCGTTACCGATCAGAAAATGCTCGAATCCGCAGGTCACGGTTTCGGTACGTTCCAGCGCAGACTGACCGATTTCCCCGCCGAGGATCTTTTTGAAACGATCCCGAATTTTCATAACACGCCCGTCCGTCTCAACGACCTTTTCGACGCGGTCGCGAAGGATGCCTGCGGAAGGGTCAAAGAGTGCGGAAAACTTATCTCTGTTTTTGAAGAGCAACGCGACACCTGCGGAAAGATCATAAAGCTTCAGCAGGAGGGAAAAATTCCTCTGCGCGTTACGCATAACGATACGAAGTTCAACAATATTCTTATCGACGACGATACGCACGAGGCTGTCTGCGTCATCGACCTTGACACGGTCATGCCCGGAATTTCCTGTTACGATTTCGGAGATGCGATCCGTTTCGCGGGCAATACGGCGGCGGAAGACGAGATCGATCTTTCGCGCGTGACCATCAGCATGAAAAACTACGAGTCCTTCACACGCGGCTTTATGAGCGCGATGGACGGAATGTTTACCAAAGAAGAAAACGAGAATATGGCAGCCGCCGCGATCATCGACACGCTCGAGATCGGCGGGCGTTTCCTCGAAGATTATCTGAGAGGGGATAAGTATTTCAAGATAAATTATCCGACTCAGAACTATAACCGCGCCGCCAATCAGGTCAAACTCGCGCTCGAAATGATCAAGAGATATGATGAAATGGACAATATCGTCAGAAAATATCAGTAATGATTTGCGAAACTGCCCGTCCGAACGGCGGGCGGTTCTTTTTTGAAAACGGAAATCCCCGCACGCATGCATTTTCTTTTCGGGGAGTTTGTCCCGGACGCGGGCTCGCTTTTTTGAGCGTCCGCACAGGTCGGCGGAAAACGCCGGCAAAATCATATTCCGGTCTTCCGAAACGACGGAGGTGAGCCGTATGACGGTTCCGCAAAAAGGAAAAATAATGTATCTTTACCGTATCCTGCAACAGAAAAGCGATCGGGAAAACAGACTGACGGTCGCGGACATGATCGAGGAACTTGCCGAATACGGGATCAAAGCCGAACGCAAATCCGTCTATTCGGACATCGCCCTGCTTCGGGAGATGGGATTTCATATCGTGATGCACCGCAGCCGCGAGGTGAGTTATTATCTTGAATCGTCTCCGCTTTCGGTCGAAGAACTGCAAACGGTGATCGACGCTGTCAACACATCGCCGTTCATTCCCGTTCGCAAAGCGAACGATCTGAAAAAGAAACTTTCGCTTCTGACCTCCGAAAAGAGCGCCCGTATGCTGGACAGACCCGTGTTTTTCCCCGACAGAAGAAAAGGCGAGAAAGAGCCGTCTTATCAGAAAACGGAACTTGTCAGAAAAGCGATACGGCTCGATCGGCGGATCGCGTTCGATTATACGGAACCCGATACCGAAGACGCGCGCCCCGTGGCTTTCCGCAATGTCAGCCCCTATTGCGTGGTCTGGTTTGAAAACCGTTTTTATATCGTTGCGGGCTCGGACGATTTCGCCGAGGGGCTTCGCCCTCTTGCCGTTCGCGGAATGACTAACACGGCAATTCTGTCTTCTCAGAGAGAAAAACTTTTCATTTATTCGGGAGACGTTGATTTCAATATGCAGCAATATGTCAACGGCGTCTTTTCCGCCGACGCGGAAACGGAACCTTTTCAGTATTGACAATGCGGTTTCCCGCCGACCGACAGACCTTTCTCATGTCGGAAAAAACAGATATAACAGAACAAAAAAAGCCCGAGGCAAAACGCCTCGGGCATATTGTTTCTGCGATCAATAAATGGATTTTCCGAAGGAGTCGAGGTCTTTGCAGGCTTCAACGACTCTTGCGGAAACGCCCGCCGAACCTTTTTTGAGGTAGGAACGGGGATCGTATACTTTTTTAACGCCGACTTCGCCGTCGATCTTAAGGATGCCGTCGTAGTTCTTGAAGACGTGATCCGCAACGGGACGGGAGAACGCGTACTGCGTGTCGGTGTCGATGTTCATCTTGATAACGCCGTACTGGAGCGTTTCCCGGATCTCTTCGTGGGATGAGCCCGAGCCGCCGTGGAAGACGAAATTGAAGTGCGCGTCGGGACCTTTTTCGGCCTTGATCGCTTCCTGTCCTTCTTTGAGAACCTTCGGCTTCAGTTTAACATTGCCCGGCTTGTAAACGCCGTGAACGTTTCCGAACGTGGCGGCGAGCGTGTATCTGCCGATGCCGCTCAGTTCTTTTTCAACGAGAAGCATATCTTCGGGCGTGGTGTAGAGTTTTGCGCCCGCTTCGCCGGTGACGCCGTCCTCTTCGCCGCCGACAACTCCCGCTTCAACTTCGAGAACGAGCTGAGACTTCGCGCATCTTTCGAGAAGACCCTTCGCGATCTTGACGTTTTCCTTGTGGGGAAGAGCCGATCCGTCGAACATATGTGAGTTGAAGAGGTTCGGAAGACCCGCCGCGCGGCGTCTCTCGGTCTCTTCGATGAGGGGGATCATAAAGCTTTCGACTTTGTCGTTCTGGCAATGGTCGGTGTGGAGCGCAACGAAAATATTGTACTTCTCAGCCATAAGATGAACGTGATTTGCGAGTGTTACCGCTCCGAGATACATATCTTTCAGCGAACCGGACGCGTGCTGCGCTCCGCCGAAGGACATCTGGATGATACCGTCGGAATGAGCCTCGGCAAGTCCCGCAAGAACACCGTTGATCGACTCCATGTCGAACACGTTGATCGCGGGGAATGCGTAATGGTTTGCATAGGCGGTGTCCATCATTTTGCAATACTGTTCATAGGTTGCTACTGGCATTGGAAAACCCTCCGTATACGATAAATAATTTTTGATCGGAATAAATCGATATTTTTCTGAATATATTATACAACAAGAAGAAGAATTAGTCAATAGAAAAATTAACTAAAACCTAAAATATGTAAAAAACCGAGGGGGACGGCGACCGTGTCCGATACGGAAACGAAAAAAAACAGGCTCGTTTGCCTTTTGTATTATGCCGTTATCGCCGTTCTTTATTACGCTTTTTTCAAATGGGCGTTCGCGTGGACGGTCCCTTTTCTGATCGGGTTGATCCTCGCTCTCGCGCTGAATACTCCGATCGAGTTCCTTGTTCGGAAAACACGGATGAAACGCGGCTTTGTCTGCGCCGTTCTCGTCCTCGTGATATGGGCGGCGGCGGGTTTTCTTCTTTTCAAACTCGGACAGGCGGTATATGTTCAGGCAAAAAACCTGCTTGAACTTATCTCGGGAATTGATTTGAAGGATCTCTCCGAGACCGTTTCGGGAGTATTGGGCAACGCGATCCGCGCCGAGGATGTCGAAAATATGTTTTCGTCGTTTTTTGAACAGGGGATTTCGGGAGCGCTCGGAGCGGCGTCGTCCTTGCTCGGAACGGCGGTCGATTTTCTGATGAAAGTTCCCGAACTTTTGCTGTTTTTCGTCGCCGCCGTGATGTCTTCCTATTTTTTCTGCGCGGATCTGCCGAAGGTCAGAAAGACGCTTTCGCGCCTCGTTCCGAAAAACCGAAAGTTCGATTATGTCGAAACAAAAGAATTTTTTTCGGGAAAACTGCTTCATCTGCTTTTGGCGTATATGCTGATCATGACGATCACTTTTTTTGAACTGCTCGTCGGCTTTCTCATCCTCCGCATCGACTATGCCGTTCTGATCGCGCTTGTCGTCGCCGTTCTCGATATTCTCCCCGTCATAGGAACGGGAACCATCCTTGTTCCGTGGGGAATAATAGAACTTTTGAAATCGAATTACGCGCTCGGCGTCGGCATACTCGTGCTCTGCGCCGTCATATCCGTCGTTCGGGAAGTCATCGAGCCCCGCATAGTCGGAAGCCGTCTCGGACTGTCGCCGCTTCTGTCGCTCGTGCTTATGTACGCCGGACTGAAACTTTTCGGGGTTCCGGGGATGTTTATTGTTCCGCTGACGATGATATATCTGAAATTCCTGAACGACACCGACCGTATATATCTGTGGAGATCAGAGTGAGATCCCGACGCTTTTGCCGGATCCGTTTCAGATGAAAAATAACCGTAAGATTTTCGTAATTTTTTGTCTCGGGGGACTTGTAATCGGTGAAACATTATGGTAATATATATTTGAATAAAAACAGAGATAACGTTTCCCGAAATTTAAGCGCGGAGAGTGTTCCGCGTGTTCACGGAGAAGAAAAATGAGTAAAAAATCTGCGGTTTCCGTATTTCTTATCGCAATATTCGTTTTGCTCTCGGGCTGCGGTGCGTCGGTATATGCGACGTCCGAAAGAATGGAGGTCCTTTCGGACAAATATGACGAACTGAAAGCCGTTTCAAACGAAGTTTCCGAAAAACTGACTTCGACGCGTGACGCCGACGAGAGTTATTATAACGAGTTCAACGATCTTGCCGTTTCCGCCAACATTCTCGTGACCGAGATAAATTCTTACATCGGAAAGCAGATCGAAAAGGACGTCTGCGAGAGCCTTATCGCCCGCTGTGAGGAGATGAACGGCAAATATAAGGCGCTTGAAGAAAAGATCGATGCCCTTGCCGACCGAACGACCGTGCCGCCTTCGGAAAACGGCGACTGAACCGAAGCGGAGGCGCCGTTCTCCGAGTTGTATCTCACGATGACGGCGGAAAGTAAGATCCGTTCTCTCTTTCCGTTTGATTTTCGGACAGAGCCGGAAAACCTCCCGCATACTTCCTCGTCTTTTCCGGCCGATCCGTCAGGCGCGAAAACAAGCGATACACCTGAAAACAACAGACAATCCGAAAAACGAGAGACCCACCCGAAAGTGAGTCTCTTTTTTTTGCGGATTTAACCGTCCCGCCGTCAAGATGGAAAGTGTCTGCGTGCCGACGCTCGGTCTGCTTTGTCTCCGTTTCGCATCGGACACGGTGACGCTTCCGAAAAAACCGTTATTCGGAAAGACGCTCCCACTCCTCGTAAAGCGCTTCGAGGTCTTTTTCCAAACGTTCGTTTTCTTCCGTCAGTTCCTGCAATTTTTTGTAATCCGCGGCGTTTTCGGGGAGCGAAAGAAGGTCTTCGATCTCTTTTCGGCGGGCTTCCGCCTTTTCTATCGCGCGTTCCGTCATCCCGAGTTTCGCGCGCTGTTTGCGCTGTTCCGCGCGGTCGTTTTTCTCCGCCTTATGCGCTTCCGCGGACTCAGCGTTCTTTTCTCTTTTTTTCGCCTTGTCGAGCCTTTGCGCCTTCTTTTCGAGATAATAGGAATAGCCGCCCTCAAACGGGGTCAGACCGTCCTGCGTCAACTCAAATATTCTGGTGGCGAGTTTGTTGATGAAATATCGGTCGTGGCTGACCATCAGAAGCGTTCCGTCATATTCCCCGACAGCCTTTTCAAGAACCTCTTTCGATTCTATATCGAGGTGGTTCGTCGGTTCGTCGAGAATGAGCAGATTGGAAGGGGAGAGTATCAGTTTCAACAGACTTACTCGCGCCTTTTCTCCTCCCGAAAGCGACGATATGCTCTTGAAAACATCGTCTCCTCTGAACAGAAAAGAGCCGAGCGCGGAGCGGATCTGAGTGTTCGTCATCTGCGGATATGCGTCCGAGATCTCTTCAAAAACAGTCTTTTCGTCATGCAGATCGGACTGCTGCTGGTCGTAATACGCGATCCTGACCCTGTTTCCGATCTCGATCTTTCCCGCCGCGGGTTTCAGTTTGCCGAGCAGGATCCGCAGAAGAGTCGTCTTTCCGCACCCATTCGGTCCGACGATGAACGCCTTGTCTCCTCTTTTCAGAAGCATTTCCGCATCCGAAAAAAGCACTCTGTCTCCGAAAGCCGCTTTCACTCCGCTCATCCTGACGACTTCGCTCGCGCTTTCTCCGCAGCATTTGAAAGAAAACCGCACGGACGCGGGATCTTTTTCGAGTTCCTCAACCGTCGCCGCAATGCGGTCGATCTGTTTTTGCTTGCTTTTGATCGTTATATAGTTCCGTTCCTGATTGAAGCGTTTCTGCTGTTCGATAATGCCTTCGATGCGCTTGATCTCGCGTGTCTTTTTCTCGTATTCGCGTTCCGCCGTCAAGCGGTCAAAGCGCTTTTTCTCCCTGTATGCCGTAAAATTCCCGTCATAGCAGGTCAGACGCCTGTTCTCTATCTCAAAGATCCTGTTGCAGACTCTGTCGAGAAAAAATCGGTCGTGCGAAATGAGCAATACTGCGCCTCGGTATTCCGCAAGAAAATCTTCGAGCCATGCCGTCGCGTCCGTGTCCAGATGGTTCGTCGGCTCGTCAAGCATCAGAAGACGGCTGTCCGTGAGAAGCAGTTTTGCGAGCAGCACGCGAGTCCTGTGCCCTCCGCTGAGCGCCGACATCGGGAGTGAATGCTCTTCCTCCGGAATGCCGAGCCCGAGAAGCGCGGAACGCGCGCGCGATCTGTAAGTCGCGCCCCCTCGGGAAGCGAAATATTCCGTCAGATGAGCCTGTTTTTTTATGAGCGCGGGATCGGCGCAGGTACGCAGTTCGGAGTTTATCTTTTCAAGTTCGCTTTCCGCTTCGATCACTCCCGAAAACGCTTCGAGGACTTTTTCAAACGCCGTTTTCGATTCGGTCTCGGCGTCCGTGTGCTGATGCATATAGGAAATGTCAAGCCCTTTTTCCGCGAAGACCGAGCCTTCATCAGCCGTTTCCTCTCCCGAAAGAAGTCGGAACAGCGTCGTTTTCCCCGCGCCGTTAACGCCGACGATACCTATCTTGTCTTTTGCGTCAACTTTGAATGTCACATCTTCGATTATAACATCCGTGCCGTAGGACTTTTTCAGCCCCGCCGCGCTGAGTATGGTCACCTGTTTCCCTCCTTCGGAACATCCGTGTTTTTTGCGGTGCGCTGTCCGCTCTTTTATGCTTACCGTTCGTTTTCAACTTTAATATTATAGCAGATAATATACCGTTTTTCAAGACACTTTGCAAAAATGAAATTTCTTTGATTTTAATATTGACTTTTTTGAAAACTTATGGTATAATATTTTTGTCATTGGCAGAAAAATTATTAAAACACTCATCGGAGGAGGTGTAAGCATGCTGGCAGCGGGAATCGTGTTGATGGCACTCGGCGTCGTATGCACGGTCGTGTTTTTCCTGGGATTCATCGATTTTCGATATCTTATTTCGCTTGAAATCCTTTTTTCGTTTCAATATATTGACAGTATACTGATCACTTTCAGCGTGATGTTTGCGGTTATCGGGTGCGCGTTGATAATAGCATCGATAATAAGAAAAAAGCGTGAATAAAGCGTTTCTTTGCTTTTGATCCGGAAAGAAAATTGCAGATCGGCATCCGTATCGATCCGCATCGCGGTTCGGTTCGGAGATCTCGCGCGGAGCGAAAAAGGGTCTATCCCTGCGCTCCGGTATTTTTTTTGCTTTTTTTTCCGAAAACGGGAAGATTAGATTTCTCGGATGCCCGAACCGCGGAAAAAACGAAAGAGCAAATATCCCGCGCGGAAGGGGAATATTTCGGATCTCGGACACTCCCGTCGGACAAAATCAAAAAAAGTAAAAAGAACGGACGGTCGGCGGCGATACGGACGCAAAAGCAACTATTTGAATATAAAGCAGAAAACAGACGGTTTTGACGCCGTCTGTTTTCTGCCCGACAAACGGTGTTGGAGTCACCGCTCGCCGAATGGAGTATATTATGTAAAAGAGTGAGAAAATGCTTTTTGAAACATCGTCTTTCCGATCCGTCGCCGTGAAAATATCGCATCTTCGCAGTATCAACAGTATACCACGGTTTTATGCTTTTGTCAAGCAAAAAAACAAAAATTCGGAAACGGGGCAACCGTTCGGTCGGACCGATTTCTTTATTCCTCTTTCGCTTTCGCGTCCGCGATGACTTTTTCCGCCACGTTTGACGGAGCATCCGCGTATCTGAGGAAATCGAAGGTGAACGAGCCTCTGCCTCTGGTCATCGAGCGCAGATCGATCGCATAGGTCATCATTTCCGCCATCGGAACTTCCGCTTCGATCTCCTGATAGCCTTCGTCTCCGATGGGAGTCATTCCGATGATCTGTCCTCTGCGTTTCGTTATATCTCCGATGATATCACCCATCATTCTGTCGGGAACATGGACAAGCAGTTTTCCGATCGGTTCGAGAATAACGGGGCTCGCTTTCGGAAGACCTTCCTTGTATGCGACGCCCGCCGCGAGTTTGAACGACATTTCGGAGGAATCGACATCGTGATACGAACCGTCGACAAGAGTCGCTTTGAGTCCGACAACGGGGTATCCCGCAAGAACGCCCTTCGCCGCGCTTTCGCGAAGTCCTTTTTCAACGGCGGGGTGGAAGTTCTTCGGAACGGAGCCTCCGAATATCCTTTCTTCAAACACGAGATCTATGCCGTCGTAAGGCTCAAACTCAATCACAACGTCACCGTACTGACCGTGACCTCCGGACTGCTTCTTATATTTGCCCTGCTGGGTGATCTTCTTTCTTATAGCCTCTCTGTAAGCGACCTTCGGAGTTCTGAGATCTGCGGACACTCCGTATTTCGCTTTCAGTTTCGACATGATTATGTCTATCTGCGTGTCTCCGAGTGCGCTGATGATGGATTCTTTCGTCTCGGGATCTACTTTGTATGTAAAGGTCGGGTCTTCTTCTTTCAGTTTGGAAAGACCGGATGCGATCTTTTCTTCCTCGCCTTTCGCAACGGCGTAGACCGCCATTTTGAGGTTCGGAACGGGATATTCCACGGGCGGGATCTCGACGTCCGTCGCTCCGAGCGTGTCGCCTGTCGCAACGGAGGCGAGTTTCGCAACAACGCCTATATCACCCGCGACGAGTTCTTTGACTTCAGTCTGGGTCTTTCCTCTGACCGTGAAAATTCTCGCGAATTTCTCATCGGTGTCTTTTCTGTTGTTCCTGAGAGTGTCGCCCGCTTTGAGAGTTCCTTCAAGAACCTTGAAATACGAGAGTTTTCCGACAAACGGGTCGGCAACGGTTTTGAAAGTGTATACTTCGGTCGCGCCCGCCGCATTCAGTTTCGGCGCCGAGGTGAATTTGTCGATGAAATCAAGAAGGATTCCCATGCCGAACAGCGTTGTCGCCGAACCGCAGAGAACGGGGAAAACCTTTCTGTCGGAGATACCGCGGCTGAGTCCGCGGACGATCTCTTCTTCCGTGAACGGCTCGTCGGCAAAGAATTTTTCCATCAGATCGTCGTCCGCTTCCGCAACGGATTCGATCAGCAACTGACGGAGCATATCTATCTCGCCCTGCAACGACGCGGGGATGTCGATAATTTCGACCTTGTTGTTGACGATGCGTTTGCCCTTCATTTCGACGATGTCAACATATCCCGTGACCTTTTCGTTTTCGATTATGGGAACGGAAATGGCGCAAACTCCTTTTCCGTATCTTTCTTTGAGAGAGTCGAACACGCCGTAGAAATCGCTGTGCTCTTCATCTATGCTCGTAACGAAGAATATCTGAGGCATATTCAGGCTTTTCGCGAGATTGATCGCCTTTGTCGTTCCGTAATGGATACCGCCCTTTGCGGAAACAACGACAAGCGCCGTCTCTGCCATTCTGACCGCCTGAAGAACCTCGCCCTCAAAGTCGAAGTAGCCCGGTGTGTCGAGCAGATTTATCTTTTTGCCCTTCCATTCGACGGGGATCACCGAAGTCGAGATTGAAATCTGTCTTTTGATTTCTTCGGGATCGAAGTCGGAAACGGTATTTCCCTGTGCCGCCGTGCCGAGTCTGTCGGAGCCGCCCGTAAAATAAAGCATCGCTTCCGCAAGCGCGGACTTTCCGTCTCCGCCGTGTCCCAAAAGACATATATTTCTGATCTTGTCGGTCGTGTATTGCATAATTGTTTCGTCCCCTTCCGGACGGCGGATCTTTCCGCCGAAATATTTAACGGTAATATTATACAATAATGTATAAATAAAATCAAGACCTTTGATAAACTTTTGTATACATGCCCAAAACTCCGTCGAAAAAATTTACATTTGAGACAAAACCCCGTCGTCGGTTTTTGCTTGCCGTTACGCATTTTTTCAAAAGCAAGAAGGAGCGGCGCACGCGCGCCGCTCCTCCGTATTTTCTTTTTTCGCGTATCAGTCCGTCACCGTGACGCTGAAAACGTATGAGATATTTCCGTAAAAATCGGCATCCTCCGTCTGTTCCCATTCCGCTCCGACGGTCAGCGTGTATGTTTTTCCCTCTTCGAGTTTCGGCAGGATCTCTCCCGCATAAATATCCGTTTCGGTCTGTTCGCCCGTCGCGCCGTCTGTCGCCGTCAAAGTCATTTTGTCGGGGGTTCTCGTGCAGATAAAGCAGAAATCGTAAAGCCCGAAATCGAGTTCAACCGCCTCGTCGGAAACTTTTTCGTCCGCCGTCACGGTCACGAACGCACCCGTCTCATCTGCGTAGTTCCATTCTCCCGCGGTCGCCGCGCCGAGCGCTCGCAACCCTTCCGACACCGTCGTTTTCAGTATAAGACGGGGAATTTCCGCATCAAGGCATGCCTCTTTTATCGGCGGCATATCAAAAAACGTGTCCAAAGTGTCCGTGTCGACTTTATAAAACGTGTCCTCGTCTGCCGAGTAGATGACATAATCCCTGTTTCTTGCGCTTATTCGGAAAACGCGGTAACTTTTTATATTTCCCCCGTTTCCGTCGTGGCAGATGAACGATATATCGGGTTTTTCGGCGTTGACTGCAGGATCGTCCGTCTTTTTCATTTTTTCAAAAACCGCGTCCATGAGAGTCGCGTAGGCTTCCTCCGTCAATCTGTCTTCCTCCGTCACATCTTCATAGGAAATGACGAAATCGACCGCTTTCAGAGGCTCTCTTTTTTCCGTGAGCATATAAATGAGGAATATTGCTGCCGCGACGGCAATGACGGACGCGACCGAGATTGCCGCGATCTTTAATACCTTTTTCATATCAGAAGACAAAGTCGAACTCAAAACCGTAAATATCGACCGTGTCGTTTTCTTTCACCCCCGCTTCAACGAGCCTGTCTATAACTCCCGTAATACGCAGAACCCGCTGGAAATACTGAAGCGATTCGTAATCGTCGAAATTACATCCGCGCATTATGCGTCTGAGCCATTCGCCCTCGACGCAGAAAATATCGCCGATCTTCGTTATCGTCACGGAATTGTCCCGTTCTTTCAACTCTTCTTCCGAGATCTCGTCCGCTTCGGGTTCGTAGACCTTGACCGCGGGCAGGGAAGAGATCTTTTCGTAAAGAGAATACATCAGTTCCTTCGTTCCGAGATGCGTCGCCGCGGATATTTCATAATATTCAAGCCCTTCGGATCTGATATATTCGCGGAAAGCGTCCCGCGCCTTTTCGTCTGTCACAAGATCGGTCTTGTTCGCAACGACCACCTGCGGACACTGCGCGAGTTTTTCCGAAAACCTGTTGAGTTCGGAATTTATTATCTTGAAATCTTCAACGGGATCTCTGCCTTCGCTTCCCGAAACATCGACCATATGAACGAGCAGACGGCATCTTTCGATGTGGCGCAGAAACGCGTGTCCGAGCCCCGCTCCTTCCGCCGCCCCTTCGATTATGCCGGGAATATCCGCCATCACAAAACTCTTTTCGCCGTCAATACGGACAACTCCGAGATTCGGCGCAAGCGTCGTGAAATGATAATTCGCTATCTTCGGACGCGCGGCGCTGACAACGGACAGCAACGTCGATTTTCCGACGTTCGGAAAACCTATAAGCCCGATGTCCGCAATAAGTTTCAGTTCAAGGATCAGTTCGCGTTCTTCGCCCGGTATTCCCGGCTTCGCAAAGCGCGGACACTGTCTTGTCGGCGTCGCAAAATGCCTGTTGCCCCAGCCTCCTTTTCCGCCTCTGCAACAGATAAAAGGCTCGTCGTCGCTCATGTCCTTTATGACCTTGCCCGTCTGAGCGTCTTTGATCAGCGTTCCGCGCGGCACTTTTATGACACGGTCTTCTCCGCTCTTTCCGAACATCTTGCCGCCCTTGCCGTTCTCGCCGTTCTGAGCCGTGAATTTATGCTTGTAGCGAAGTTCGATCAGTGTGTTCAGGTTCGTGTCTACCTGAAAAACTATATCTCCGCCTTTGCCTCCGTCGCCGCCGTCCGGCCCTCCCGCCGCGACATATTTTTCGCGGTGAAAAGCGACTGCACCGTCGCCTCCGTCTCCCGCTTTAACGTATATTTTCGTCTGATCGGCAAACATATTAAACCCTCCGATAGGCAGTCTTTTCAAAAAGACAGCCGTTAAAAAAACAGAGATGCTTTACTTTTATGTAAGGCATCTCTTGTTTGCATTTTGTCCTTTACAAAATCTTACTGTTCGATTTCGTAAACGCTTACTTTCTTTCTGTCCTTGCCGACGCGCTCGAATTTAACCGTGCCGTCAACGAGAGCAAAGAGAGTGTCGTCGGAACCCTTGCCGACATTCAGACCCGGATGGATCTTCGTGCCTCTCTGTCTTACGAGAATGTTGCCCGCAAGAGCAAACTGTCCGTCAGCCTTTTTCGCGCCGAGACGCTTGGACTCGGAATCTCTTCCGTTTTTGGTCGAGCCGACACCTTTCTTATGAGCCATTCAGAACACCTCCACCCTTCGATTAAAACTTGACAGCAGTCACGGTAACCTTTGAATAAGGCTGTCTGTGACCGATCTTTTTACGTTCGTTTTTCTTGGCTTTGTACTTGAAAACACGGATCTTTTTGCCTTTTCCGTTCTTTTCGAGTTTTGCCGTAACGGAAGCGCCGTCAACATAGGGAGCGCCCGCCGTGATCTTTTCTCCGTCAGCGACCAGAAGAACTTTGTCGAAGGTGACTTCGGAGCCCGCCTTGGCATCAAGCTTTTCGATGAACAGGGTATCGCCTTCGGACACCTTGTACTGCTTGCCGCCGGTAATGATTACTGCGTACATACTTTTACCTCTTATAATAAGTCTCGCCGGTGCAGGCGCCGTAAAGGTCTTTCGTAGGGCATAATACTCCCTGCCTGTTTCGTGCGGCAGAACCATTATAACAAAACGCGGCGTCTTTGTCAACCCGAAAAATCGAATTTTTTGAAAAAGAATTCTTTCTGCTTTCTCTTTTCGGACGCGGTTCTTCCGTCGCTTTTTTTGTTGACGGGAAAAAGGTTTTTGAAACGGTTTTCGGGTAATTCTTTCCGACGGTGTTGAGAAATATTCTTTCGGCCGGATCTTTTTGAGAAAATGCACAAAATTATATATATTATGTGTAAAGTTTTGATGGTATATGCTTGAAAAATGTGGAAAATGAAAAATACCTATTGAAACAATGTGAAAATATGCTATAATACGTATAGATTACGAAAAATAATCAGGAAAAAGAGGTTCTTGCCGTGAGACCCGAGGATATTATAAACGACGTGTTTTTATTCAATGGCAAATCTATCAGAGCGGAAGATGTTGATTTTGAAGGGAAGACTTTTGAAAAAGGCGAAAAGATATACGCGACCGACGGTCCCGAACGCGGGATCGGAGTTATTGTCTCCGGTCGCGCCGCTACCTATCGCCGTGAGGGTTCCCGCCTGAGAACGCTCGAAAAAGGCGATCTTTTCGGCGCGGCGATGCTGTTCTGCGGCGAAAAGTGCTTCAAATCCGACGTAATCGCGCTCACCCGTTGCAACATCGCGTTCATTCCTTATGAAGTCGCGCTCAGAATGATCCGCGAGCATCCCGAAGTGGGTGAAAACTATATCCGTTTTCTGTCCGAACAGGTGAGGCTTCTTCAGGAGGAGACTCCCGGAAAATTCGGAACAACGACCGAACGCTTGATGACCTTCCTCCGCGAAAGGGCGGTTGACGGCAAATTCAGGCTCGGTTTCAGCATGAAAACGCTCGCGTCCATGCTCGGAATGAGCAGGACGGGACTGTACCGCGCCTTTGCCGATCTCGAAAGCAACGGCATTATCAGAAGAGAGAATAAAACGATTTACTTTTTACAGGAGTGATTGAATTGTACAGAAAAATATTTGCGGCGGTTCTTGTTGTTCTTGTCGTTCTCGGCTGCTTTTCGGCTTGCTCGAACGGCGGAAAGACAGATGAGACGACAACTGTTTCTTCCGGGGAACAGACGTCTTCTTCCGGCGAAAACGAAAGAGTAAAGATCAACGTGGGCTGCATTGCGGGTCCCACCGGTGTCGGCATGGCGTCCCTGATGAATCTCGGCGAAGAGAATAAGACCTCGAACGAATACACGTTCTCCGTTGTTTCTTCCCCCGACGAGATCGTTTCCAAATTCGCGAACGGTGAGATCGACATCGCGTCCGTTCCGACGAACCTCGCCGCAAAACTCAACGCGAAACTGGGCGGAAACGTCAGAATGCTCGCGATCAACACGGGCTGTGTGCTTTATATCGCCGAAAAAGGCGAGACCGTCAATTCCGTTGCCGACCTGAAAGGAAAAACGATCTGGTCGACCGGTGAGGGCGCGAACCCCGAATACGTTCTCCGTTCCGTTCTTTCCGCCAACGGCATTGATCCCGACAAAGACGTGACGATCAGGTTCGTGGTCGAAAACACCGAACTCGTTGCGAAACTTGCGGGTGACGAAGCCGAGATCGCCCTTGTTCCCGAACCGTTCCTGACGACCGCCTGCGCCAAAGTCGAGGGGCTTCGCTCCGCGCTCAGCATCGGCGATATATGGTCCGATATGGGCAAAAACGGCAACGTTTATATGGGCTGTGTGATCGCGAAAGCGGATTTCGTCGAAAAGAACAAAGCCGCCGTTGACACTTTCCTTGAAGAATACAGGGCGAGCATAGAAGCGACCTCTTCCGATGTGAAGACCGTTGCGGAACTGTGCGAGAAATATAAGATCATCGCGTCCGCCGCCGTCGCCGAAAAAGCGATCCCGAAGTGCGCGATAGTATTCATCCCCGGAGCCGAGTGCGAAACCGCGCTTTCCGATTATTTCAACGCTCTGTTTGAACTCGATCCGACGTCTGTCGGCGGTGCCGTTCCCGAAAGCGGTTTCTACTATGCCGGCTAAGCTTAAAAAAATATTGCTCTCTGCGGCGGTCCTCGTTTTCTGGATCGCCGTTTGGAGTTTTGCGTCATATATGATCGGTCTGGAACTTATACTTCCTTCTCCGCTGAAAGTTCTGACGGCGCTTTTTGAGAAGGCGGCGACTGCCGATTTCCTGATCGCGGCGGGACTGTCTCTTCTTCGCATAGCGGTCGGATTTCTGCTCGGCACGCTCGTCGGCGGACTTCTTGCCGTTCTTATGCGCGTTTCAAAGGTCGCAAAGGCGCTGTTTTCTCCCATCCTTCATGTTGTAAAAGCCGCGCCCGTCGCGTCGTTCATAATCCTCGCCCTCGTTTGGTTCAAAACGGACATTCTGCCCGTTTTCATCTCTTTTCTCATGGTCGTTCCCGTCGTTTGCGCAAACGTTTCGGAAGGGATCGCGCAGACCGACCGCAAACTTCTCGAAGTCGCCCGCATTTACCGTTTCGGAAAAAAGAGGACATTCTCCGAGGTCTGGCTCCCGTCCGTCAAACCTTATGCTGTCAGCGCGTGCAGAACCGCGCTCGGCTTTGCGTGGAAATCCGGCGTTGCCGCCGAAGTTATATGCCGTCCCGACCACTCGATCGGCGACGCTCTTTATTCTTCCAAAATGAATCTCGAGACCGCCGAGGTCTTGGCATACACCGCGGTCGTTATTATAATAAGCGTCCTGCTCGAAAGGCTCATGCTTCGCCTGCTGAAAGGAGAAAAGAGAAAAGATGTACGAATTGAGAAACATTGATTTCTCCTACGGCGAAAAACCCGTTCTGAAAAATTTTTCGCTCTCACTTCCCGAAAAGGGCGTTATCTGTCTTTTCGGCGCTTCCGGGCTCGGAAAGACCACCGTTCTGCGCCTGATGGCAGGGCTTGAAACTCCTCGGGCGGGCAGTATCGAAGGCTTTGAAAACAAAAGAATTACCTTTATTTTTCAGGAAGACAGACTGCTTCCGTGGCGCACCGCGAAGGAAAACGTCGCTCTCGCGCTCGGAAATGCGCCCGACGCTGAAGGAAAAGCCGTCCGTTGGCTCGGCGCGCTCGGGCTTGAAAACGATGTTGACCGCTATCCCGATGAGATGAGCGGCGGAATGTGCCGCCGCGTCTCCGCCGCCCGCGCTCTCGCTCCCGAAAGCGACGTGATCCTTGCGGACGAGCCGTTCACGGGGCTTGACGAAAAAAACCGTATCGCGCTTGCGAAACTGTTCGCGGAAAAAGCCGAAAAAGAACTTGTCGTGATCGTTACCCACAGCGAGGAAGAAGCCGCGATGCTGAACGCGGAAGCGGTATATATGTGACGGCAGAGCCGAAGATCCGCGACCGAGAATTTATAACCGAAGATCCGTGACCGAAACACCTTAACGAAAAAAAATATCTCCCGACGTCCGAAAACGTCGGGAGATTTTGTTTCTGTCGTTCGGGATCATTTGATTCCCGCGTCGAGTTTGAGTTGGGGATCCTGATGATCCTTGTTGATGAGTTGAATGTCGGAAACGGTAACGGTGACCGTTTTGGGCGTCGGCAATGCCAGCCAGATCGTTTTGAGTTTTCTCATCGCCGAGTTTTTGAACGAAGCCGTCAGCAGAATGTCGACGTAAGTCCCGGACTCCGTCTGTTCAACCGTTATGCTGCTCGTTGAGAACGACGATTTGAACATGAGCATGAACTCGTCCGTCATCTCCGCACCGTCCTGCGTGATCTTTAACCTGAGGTGCGTGTAGTTATTGAGGTCAACGTCCGTGTTTACGACGGAGAGGGGAAGAACCAGATAATAACCGTCTTCGGTCAGTTCCGCCGTGATCTTTCCGTCTTCGACCGTCACTTTCGCTTTTGTGTTCGCGTCAACGATCTTCTGCTCGTTTCCGTCGATGTCGATCAGGTTCGTGATCGCATGAAGTCTGTCGGGGAAGACGAAGAGCGTCCGCTCGCTGTCGCCGACGGTCACGGTGTATTCGTTGATATAAAGAGTTTCGTCAACCGGAACTTCGACTGTATATTTGCCGTTTTCGCCCGATATTTCCTTGCCGTTGACTTTGACAGGCTGCGTTCCGTCCGTGAAAACGTTTATGACGCCGTTGCACGCGTTTGTCGTGAGATAGCAGAGAAAATCGTCGTCCGCGGCGATGAACTCGGCGAGTTTTTCTCTCGTATAAAGGATCTTGTCCGTGTCAAGCGTCCAGTCGGAGGTGTCTTTGAAAAGACCTTTGAAGAACATTTGAAGAACGTCGTCCGCCTCAATGTCAAGACCGTACTCGTCTGTGAGACTGTTGATCTTCTGCTCGAACAGCCACAGATATTCATAATCTTCCATTCCGTCGCGGATGGCTTCAAGTCTTATCGTCGGAACGGGAACGTTCTCGTCGATTATGCCGTCTCCCTCTCTGCCGATCATAATGACGTACCCGTCGCCTGCGGGGTCGGAAGCCGCCTCGTTTCCGTCTCCGCTTCCCGCGAGATGCGCATAGGGATTTATCCACGGGTTCGGGTCGGGATGCTCGGCGTTTGTGTCTCTGTTCGCAGATGTCGCGGAGTAGCAGAAGTAACCGTCTATATCATAGTCGTATTCTATCCAATGCAGTATTCTTGCGGCTGAGGAATAGGAGTCAATATGCGTGTTGATCGCGGGATATGTCGGCCAGTTGCAGGTGTAGAACCAGAGTTCCTGCCCGTGCGCGTGGAGATCCTCGGCGTCCCCCTCGGTGTAAACACTCGGCTTTATGCACCATGCTCCCGGGAGGTATCTGACTTTCTGTCCGTCCTCGCTGTCCGCGGCCGGAAGAAAATCGTCGTATGTTACGAAGCTCGTCAACCACGGAAGGTCACGGTTAACGTCCCCGTTGAATTGAAGCACATCGTTCGCCCAGTTCGGCCCGAGCTGGTATTTCGGCTCGTCGTGCGTAATCGCATACATCTTGCCGTTGAGTTTCGTTTGCGCAAGAGCCGCAAGCGTTTCCTTGAAATCGTCGTTGAAATAGTGCTGATGATATTTCTTGAACGTATTGTACAGGTCTTCGTGACCGCATTTCGGGCATACGTCGCTTGTCGGTGCGTAGCTTCTTGAATAAAGCGCTCCGCAGTAATCGCAGTACTTTCCGCCGTTTTCCGCGCCGCAGGCTTTACAGTTATAGTCATCGGGAATCGTCCTGCCCGTATAATACGTTCTGCAATTTCGGCAGATCCAATTCTGAAATTTTTCCGCGTCCGCGCCGCAGTCGGGACAAACAAACCCGTCCGCAAGACTGTCCGTGACCGCCTCGTATCCGCACCCCGAACAGGTCCAGACCGCTTTGTTAGATCTTCGGTAATTCAGGTTGAAGAACGCCGATGTCGTTATATCGTCGTCAACATTCGGAAGCACCGAAAGGTAATCTTCGGTCGATTTGTAAACGCGGTAATCCTCCTCGTTGACAGGCAGATAAAAGCCCGTAAGCCTGTATTCTTTCAGAAAATTATAGTATTGCACGCGCTGACCGTCGTAATCGTTCAACCCGTAGAGCGCATAAGCGTTTTTGAAATGCACTTCGTCGGGAATATCAAAATCCCAAACGGTGCAGGTCACGGGAATCTCAAGCGTTTTAACATCGGTCTCAACCGTCACTTTTCCCGTGTATCTGCCTGCGGGAAGCCCCTTTCCGGCTTTGACCGTCAGCCAGTATCCCTGATTGTCGCCCTTTGCAACGGGCAGACCGTCCGCATAATGAGCAAGGTCGTATTTCTGCTCGATAAGCGCGTCGGGATAGTAGCCGTCGGGATAGCCGTTATATGTATAATAATGCTCATCCACATACATGTAATGCTGACGGTAAACGGAAATATCCGACGCGGGAATAACTGCGCTGCCGTCCTCGTTTGCAAGATCGCTTACAGTAACGTTTTTGACCTTGAAATCCTGCGTCGCGCTGTTCAGCACGAACTGCATTCCCTCGCTTTCGTTTCTCGCGAGGCTGACGGTCAACTCCGTATCCGCGTCGATCGGAAGCTCTTCGTCTCTGAGAACCTTCGTTATATTGTCAAAAACCGCGATTCGAAGGTCTCCGTTGATTCTGTATATTGCGCACGACGCAAAAACCGAGATACAAAGCGCCGCGAGCAAAATTGTTGCAATGATTTTTTTCATCCGTATGTCCTCCGTGGAAAATATATGATTCGGTTTTGGATCTGCCGCTAAAGAATCTGGCAGAACTCGACTTCTTCGCCGCTCGGCCCCTGAATTTTGAAATATCTGACGCCGTTGTCGAAAACGGTCGGTATTCCCTCGATACCGTTTGTCGTTATCTTATATCCTTCATCAACGGCTTTTTTGTAGTCCGTCTCAATGTCCGTCGAATCGTAGGCGACATGATCTATCTTCTTCGCCGCGTCTGCCGAAAGCGTTTTGTCTTCATAGACCTCGTATGTCATTGCGCCGTTTCTTATAAAAACGATCGGGGTAAGACCGTCGGGCGTCGCAGTTCTGTGTATGACTTCAAAACCGAGAGCCTCGGTATAGAACCCGACCGTTGCTTCGATGTCGGGCGTTGCAAATCCGAGATGCTGGAATTTCGCGTTCGTTAACATGGTGTTTCCTCCTGTGTGATCCTGTATATTTGTCCGAGTTCGGTTATTTTATAAGTGGGTCTGACCGTTTCGGGACACTCGCGGTTTTCCCTGTCGAACCAACAGGTGTCTATCCCCGCGTTCATTCCGCCTTTGATGTCGGAAGAAAGGCTGTCCCCGATCAGCAACGCGTCTTTTGCGTCGAAATGCGGGATATGCTCTGCGACGTATTCGAAAAACTCCGCGTCGGGCTTGTTCGCTCCGATAAGTTCGGAGATGAAAACGTCTTTGACGAGACGGTCGAGCCCCGACTCCCGCATACGCCTTATCTGCGTGGACGCGAGCCCGTTGGTGACGATGTATATCTCATGCGTCAGCCCGAGACGGGCCAGAAGTTCTTTTGCCCCCGGGATCGTCTCGTGTCCTTCCGAAAGATGACTTCTGTATATCTTTTCCGTCAACTCTCCGTCGGCGTCGATTCCTTCCTGCGCAAAAAGTTTTCCGAAACGTGTTCTGAGAAGTTCGTCCCGCGTCAGTTTTCCCTCATCGTGCAGTTTCCAAAGGGATTTGTTGAGCATGACGTATCTTTCCCGCCTTCCGTCGTCGAGCGGGATACCGAGTTCGGCAAAAGTTTTTGTCAGCCCGTCGCGCTCCGCCGCCGCGAAGTCGAGAATCGTATCGTCAGCGTCAAACAGCAAGAATTTATATCTCATCGCATACCTGTTCATATTATTCTTTCTGTATTGTACCATAAAATGAAGATGATTTCAAGTGTTTTGCTATTGAAAAATCGTATCAAATATTGTATAATAGTAATAACAAAAAGCATAAAACGGAAAGTCCCTCGGAAAAAACGGTCGGAGGATGACAAAAAATGAAAAATACAACGCTTATTTATATCGAAAAAGACGGAAAAACTCTTATGCTCCACCGAACGAAAAAGAAGAACGATCTGAACAGCGATCTGTGGATCGGCGTCGGGGGACACTGCGAAGAGGACGAAAGTCCCGAGGAATGCGCCGTCCGCGAGGCAAAAGAGGAAACGGGGCTGACGCTGACCGACTATGATTACCGCGGCGTCGTGACTTTCGTCTCGGACAAATACGAGGGCGAATATATGCACCTTTTTACCGCAAACGGCTTTGAAGGCGAACCGACCGTTTGCGACGAGGGCGATCTCGAATGGATCGACAGCGATCTCGTTCCGACACTCCCGACATGGCGCGGCGACCGCATTTTTCTCGGTCTGCTTCGGGAAAACGCGCCGTTCTTTTCTCTCAAACTCGTTTACCGCGGCGCAGATCTTGTCCGCGCCGTCCTGAACGGAAAAGAACTTGAAATATAATTCAGCCGCCGAAAAAACTTCGGGAAGCATTTCACTTCCCGAAGTCTGTTTTTTTATACATATTTTTTTTATTTTTACTCTGCGCCGCATCCAATATAAAGGAATCGCTCTGCGCCGTATCCAATATAAAGGAATCGCTCTGCGCCGTATACTATATAAAGGAATCGGTCTGCGCCGCATCCTATATAAAGAAATCGCTCTGCGCCGCATCCGACGACCGAATCAGGTGTGGAAGAGTTTTTTTGTCTGATACTGCGGATCGCAGGTCAGATTCATCCCGAGTTTGCGGAATGTGTCCGTGTCGGTCTGAGACAGTATCACGGTCGAATGCGCCTCGCAACCGCGCAGTTTCGGAAGATATTTGACCGCCTGAGCGGCTACGGGGTTTGTCGTCGCCGAGATCGAAAGCGCGATCAGTATTTCATCGACATGAAGTCTCGGATTGTGGTTGCCGAGTATTTCGATCTTGAGTTTGTGAAGAGGTTCGATGACTATCGGCGCGAGGATATACATTTCATCGCTGATCCCTCCGAGGACTTTCAGCGCGTTGATGACCGCCGCCGCGGGAGCGCCGAGAAGGGAAGACGTTTTGCCCGTAACGACCGTTCCGTCCGGCAATTCGATCGCCGCTGCCGCCGCGCCCGTCGCTTCCGCTTTTGCCTGAGCCGCTCCGACAACTTTTCTGTCCTCGGTGCCGACTCCCGCCTGCGTCATGATGAGTTCCGCTTTCGCAACGAGTTCGTCGTCCGCGAGACCCTTGCGTTTTGAAACGAGCGCGGAAAAATATCTTCTGATGATCTCGTCCCGCGACGCCTTCTTGCAGACCTCGTCGTCGATAATGCAAAATCCCGCCATGTTGACACCCATGTCGGTAGGCGATTTGTAGGGCGAGACGCCCGAGATCTTTTCAAATATCGCGTTCAGAACGGGGAATATCTCAATATCTCTGTTATAATTGACCGTTGTTTCTCCGTACGCTTCGAGATGGAACGGGTCGATCATGTTGACGTCGTTGAGATCGACCGTCGCCGCTTCGTAAGCGAGGTTGACGGGGTGCTTTAACGGAAGATTCCAGATCGGGAAGGTCTCGAATTTCGCATATCCGGCTTTTATGCCTCTTTTATGATCGTGGTAGAGTTGCGACAGACAGGTCGCCATTTTTCCGCTTCCGGGACCGGGAGCGGTAATGACGACGAGCGGGCGCGTCGTTTCGATATAGTCGTTCTTGCCGTAGCCCTCGTCGCTGACGATAAGCTGGGGGTTCGACGGATAGCCGGGGATCGGATAATGCTTATACGTGCGGACGCCGAGGTTGTTGAGCCTTTTTATGAACCCGTCCGCGGCGGGCTGGGACGCATAGTGGGTTATGACCACGCCGGAAACAAGAAGCCCGTTGGCTCTGAAAGCGTCGATAAGTCTGAGCGCGTCCATATCGTAGGTGATACCGAGATCGCCTCTGATCTTGTTCTGTTCGATCGCCGCCGCCGAAACGACGACAACGATCTCGGCGCTGTCGCGAAGACGGACGAGCATTCTGATCTTGCTGTCCGGCTCAAAACCGGGAAGCACGCGCGACGCATGGTAATCGTCGAAAAGTTTTCCGCCGAATTCGAGATAAAGTTTTCCGCCGAAACTGTTGATCCTTTCCTCGATGCGCTCCGACTGCATTTTTATGTACTTGTCGTTGTCAAATCCCTTTTTCATCCTTTTTTTCCTCCGTCCGAGATCGCGGCTCCGTGCCCGACACAATAAATATATTATATACTTAAATGCGGTTTAAGTCAAGAGCAATCACCCAAAAAACGTATGCTCCGCGGCGATCTTTTTTTTGTTGTTGTCACTTTCTCAATCGACGACATTCCAGCTTCTGAGTTTGCCGTTGAAACGCGACGAAAGCCCTATAAGATCATCCGTGTTCCGCTCTATGCGCTCCTCTCCGAGCCTTGTTCTGTGTCCCACGGCGACGGCAAAATAGTTTTTTCCGCCCACCTCGAACGGTTCATCCGCTTTTTTCAACGATTTTTCGGAAAGTTCGAGCCCCTCGTTTTTCGCCTCTGCGATGAAATCTGCCATATCGTTTTTATCAACGAAAGACACAACGTATTCGACCGTGTGTTCTTCTGTCTCGTCTATTTTTCTGCTTCTGAGCTCGGCGGTCATCATTCGGTTGTAGCTTCTGAAAAGTTCTTTATCCGACGGATAAGCCTCCCGCGTCAGTATCTCCGTCACTTCGTCCGTAAACGTCTCTTCTCCGACCTTCTCCGCCTTCCCGAACGCCGCGGTCTCGATTGCCGATATATCCGCGTCCGGAGGCGTGAAGAGATACATCGTGACTTTCGTTCCGTCTTCGGACAGGAGAAGCGAAGCGAGAACGAAACCGAGTTTATCCGCCGTCGAAAAAGCGCGTCTGTATGCAAAGCCGGAGTTCTCGGGAACGGCGTAAACGAGTTTTCTGAGCGCGGTCAGCCCTTTGATCGGAAGCATTTCGTATGCGATAACGTCAACGATGCAGAAATCCCTGTCGAGCATGAACGGCGCGGGAGCGGGTCTGATCTTGACTTGGTAGCGCAGTACGAGCCCGAAAACGAACAGAAAAACGAGTATCGCGTAAGCGGCGGCGGTCGAGACGGCGAAGCGTATATCGGCTTCCGACGGGTCTTCCGAAAAGACCGTCAACATGCTGTCCGCGACCGAGCCTCCAAAGAATATCAGAATTCCGGACATCAGGGCGTTGGGGAACGAAATGACTTTGTGCATTATCGAAAAGTATACGATCGACGCGCCCGTCGCGACCGTCGGGATAACGGGCATATTTTTGTAAAGACCGACCGCGGTCAGCGCGATCCCGAGAAAAAAGCCGAAAAAGGAAACGGGCTTTTTCAGTATGTTGAAAAATCCTCTTATCCCCGGACCGTATTTATATGCCGCGGAATGTGCGGCGTTGTATGCGCGTCTTCTTTCGCGCCTCAGTTCCGTTAAAGTTTTCATAGTCTTCTTTCTTTCTGTTTAATATGCTTTATATTCTAACACAGATTTCGTATATTTTCAATATCAAATTATTAAAATAATATGTGTTACGGGCTTCGTACTTGATTTTTCACAAAAAACGTGTTATAATGTCGAAAACGGTAATTCGTATTCCGAAGCGAAAACACGGTTGCGGTCAGGCGCGGAGCGCCGTTCTTCCGCACCGATGCGTCGCTTCTTCGAGCGTCCGCGTCCGCGGCGCAAAGACATAACGCCTCTTTGGGGCGTTCTCGGAGACTTATCCTTATGCCGGAAACAGAATCACGACTTATAAAGAGAAGAAAGTTCAAAAACCGCAGCAGATGGTTTGTTTTTATCATCGCTGCGGTCACCGTGCTTTTTGCGGTATATCCGACGCTCGGCGGACAGGTCGTCTCGAACGGAACGGAGATGCGTTACACGCTTCTGCGCATTGAAAGCATCTGCGAGGGCTGGTCGAACGGCTATTTCCCCGTCAGGGTCAATCCGATCTTCTTTGACAATTACGGTTACGGCGCATCCCTGACATCGCCCGATCTGTTTCTGTGGTTCCCCGCGTTTCTGAGACTGCTCGGAATGGGGCTGACCGATGCGTACAATATTTTTATATGCTTCTGCACCGTTTTTTGCTGGTGCGCGTCGTACAAAGCGGGAAAAGACATAACGAGGAGCCGCTACGGCGGTATGGTCTCTGCCGTAATCGTCGTTCTTTCGCAGTATTACGCAAACACTCTGTTTTACCGCGCGTCTTACGAGGACTATCTTTCTTTTATCTTTATTCCCGTCGCCGTTCTCGGACTTTACGATATATTTTACCGCGAATATAAAAAACCGTGGATATATTTCTTCGGTATGCTCGGACTTTTCTGTTCAAGCGTCCGTCTTTTCGCGATGATGTTCATCCTGAGCCTCGTCCTGTTCTGTATCTACGCTCCCGTTTTCAGAAAAAGGCCGCGCTTCATACTCGTTCTGCTCGTCTCTTTCGTTCTGATCGCGGCTTTGACCTGCGCTTTCTGGCTGCCGTATATCGAGCAGAGCAAATATATCGATCTGACTGAAAGAACGGAGATCAACTGGACGAATTCAAGCGTCGGCATAAACAGACTGATCGCGAATACCCAAGCCGTGTCGGACGGGTCGGTGATGACGGCTTCTTTCGGCTCCGTTCTCATTTTGCTGACGCTCCTGCGCTTCTTCGTCCGCAAAAAAGACGATGCGGGAAAACTTCTTCCTCTTGCCGACAGGCTTATGTTTCTCGGCTATGTCTGCCTGTTCCTGTCTTCGTCGCTTTTCCCGATAAAGTTCTGGTGGGTGCTTAAATTTATCGGTTACCCCGCAAGGTTTTATATCTTTGCCGTTATCTTTTTCGCGATCTCCGTCGCGATAGTTATGCATATCGGGCTGAAAGGGCGGAAAATGCGGTCGATCGCGCTTTATTCCATAATCGCGGTATCCATTCTCGTGGCTTTGGCGGAAGCCGACGCGCGCAATATTTCATATATCTCGTTCAGCAACGGTTATTTCAAAAACGATCCGAACAGAACGTATCAGATAAGTTCAACGTCACTCATACCCGCGAATACCGAATACGACGATTTTTATAAGGGCAACTCCGTCTTCTTTGACGACGGCTCCGAAAGATATATAACTGCGCGTGACGGAACCAGCATCGAGTTCGACGTAGACGGTGAGGAAAAGTACGCGGATCTTCCGCTTTTGTATTATTACGGATATACCGCCGAGATCCTCGACGGGGAAGGCAGTCTGACTCCCGTCAAGATAGACGGCGAGGGTGAAAACAATGTTTGCCGCGTTTATCTTTCCAAAGTCGGAAAGGGAACCGTCCGCGTCTGGTACAAGCCGACTTCGATGCAGAATTTGTCTCTCGTCGTGACGGCGGGCTCGCTTGTCGCCTGCGCCGGGGTCTTCGGGATTTATTACAGCCGGAAGAAACAAAAAGGTTTCAATGACGGAAACGCGATATAAGGAGGAGGACAGGTGAAAAAAGGTCTCGGCGGCGCAGTCGCAAACGCTTTTTACAGAGCGCGCGCTGAACTGACGCGTCTGATAAACAATAAAAGATCGAGATTCATCGCCGTCAACGCGGTGTTCGCTTTCGTCACGCTTTGCGTCGGGCTGTATTTCAAAGCGTGTTTCGGCGCAGACGTTTCCGGCGCATTTATCAGCGTCAATCTTCTGATGCTCGCGTATATAACATATTACCGCCGGCACGGACTTCACAGCGGCGGCGTTCAGTTGACATTCCTTTTCCTGTTCGTTGTGTTCAACATGACGGTCTGCTGCGAGTTGATCTCAAACGACTCCGTCTCTTTCATAGATACCCCGAAGTTCCTTTTGAATTTGTTGCTGTACGCGTCGTTGTACTACGCCGTGTTTTTCATCTCGAATTCGGCGGTCGTGACGCTGATCGTTCCGGGTCTTTTCTGGGGGATCCTTTCGAGTGTCAACTATTTTCTGAATGACGTCCGCGGAAGACCTCTGTTCCTCTCAGACCTGTTCTCGATAGGAACGGCGATGAACGTCGCGGATGAGTATGTGTTCACGCTGTCCGCGAAATTCCTGATAATCTGGTTCTTTATGATATTCCTTTCCATGCATGTTCTTTATATGGTGCATGAGTTCGGAAAAAAGAATTTGAAAGTGCGGTTCCGCTTCCGCGCGATAGGCGTCGTTGCAATAATAGCCGTTTTCTTCATCGTTCCGAGCGATTCCATTCTGAAAATGGCAGGTGTGGAGCCTTATTTCTGGACGCATAAGAAAAACGGATTTCCGCTGAATTTCATCATGGATCTGAAATATTCCACGATGTCCGAGGCGGAGGGATACAGCCCCGAAAAGATCGGCCTTTATTACGTCGATTATAACACGAATACCGTCTACGACGACGGAACGCTTCTGACGGAAGACAGACAAACGCCGCCGTTCGAGAGCGACCTTGTGAACGATGAAGAAGAGGAACCGACCGATCCGACCGATCCCGACGCGCCGACCGAAGACACGGAGGATCCCGCCGTTCCGACCGATCCCGCCGGGGGCGAGAGCGGGGAAGAGGAGGCGACGCTCACCGAGGAAAAGAATATCTCCGAAATGCAGCGTCCGAATGTCATCGTTATAATGAACGAAACATTCTCGGATATGCGTATCGTCGGGGATTTCGACACGAACAAGGAGTTCATGCCATTTATAGACAGTCTCTCGCAGTCGGATAACGCGATAACGGGATATTCGTATGTTTCCGTTTTCGGCGGAGGCACGGCGGACTCCGAGTACGAGTTTTTGCTCGGAGACAGTATGTATATCTACGCCCAGGGCGCGATCCCGTATCAGCTCAATTTTAAGAATTCGACCTATATTTCGGGCGCGGTCGAGACGTTCAACACGCTCGGCTACAAAACCGTTTCGCTTCACCCGTACCTTTCTTCGGGGTGGAACAGACCGAACGTATACTCCGCGATGCGCTTCGACGAGCAGTATTATCAGGAGGCGTTCGATTCCGAGAACACGAAATATCTGAGAAATTATATCTCCGACGAGAGCGATTACGAAAAACTGATCGAACTTTACGAGCAAAAAGACGAGGACGAACCGTTCTTCATCTTCAACGTGACGATGCAGAATCACGGTGGATACGGCGGCGAATACGACAATTTCGATCAGCAGATAACGCTTCCCGATTATCCGGGACAGTTCCCGAAGGCGGAACAGTATCTGTCTTTGATGTACGAGTCGGACAAGGCTGTCGAAAAACTGATCGGGTATTTTGAAAATGTCGATGAACCGACGGTCATCCTTTTCTACGGGGATCATCAGGGAACGGTCGAGGAGGCGTTCTACGACGCGATACGCGGAAAATCCTCTTCGGATCTTTCGGCGGAAGAAATGCAGAGCAAGTATATAACCAAGTTCTTTATCTGGGCGAATTACGAGCTTGACACGTCATGGCTCGGAGAGAACGAGGACAAGCACGATCTGCACACGAGCGTCAACTATTTGTCGCCGATACTTTTCAGGGCGGCGGGAATACCGACGAGCGCGTATCAGAATTTCCTGTTTGAAATGCGCAAGACTTTCCCGATCATAACGGCGTTCGGGATCAGGGACGCAAACGGCGAGTATTACACCGTCGGCAACAAGTCCGACGAGATCTATGAGGCGCTCAGACCTTACGAAATGATGATCTACAATCACGTTTACGACAAAAAGAATGTATATCTCGACTTTTTCTGTCTGAGAACGAATCCGTCAAAGGATAAACCCGTTTTGCAGAAAGAATGAGAACGGCAAAAATTATAAACTCCGCGAAGCGTTGACGCCTCGCGGAGCTCTCTTTTTTTGGAATTATCGGTCCGAGAAGGAATAGTATATCGAAAGAAACATTATCGGAAAAGCCGTGACGAACGTCATGATGAAGCCCGACAAAAAGCCGAACTGCTTCTCGCAAAGCCCGCAAACGGCGCGTATCGGCTTTCCGCCGTCCGTTGCCCCCGTCTTTTTCAGCCGCTTGTAATCTCCCGTGTAGAGAGACGAAAAACTGCTGAGGATTATTAGAATGAAAACAACGGCGAAGACCGCTTTTCGTACGGGGTCCGTGCCTCCGAGCGTGAACAGCGACAGCGCGACGCAGACCGCGACGCAGACGAGCATTCCGATTATCGCGGGAAATGTCAGCAGTAATCTTCCGTTTTTGATTTTTGTCATTTTACACGTCCTCCTCTCTCGGAGAGCGGCTGTTAAGCCTTGTTAAAGGTCGTCCGCGTCCTGTTCGGGCTGACCGCCGTCTTTGGGGTTGCCCGTCCAACTTCCGAGAACGTCTGTGCTGTTTTCGCATTGGGACGTCTGTCTGAACGCTTCTATAACCTCTTCGGTCTTGTTTTCCGCCGTAAGGCGTTTGTTTTTCTTTTTCGGCATGATCTCACCTCGGTGTTATTATGCCGTTTTTTTATTTCAATATCCCGTAAAGGAGATCGAAACAGCGGTCAGCCGCTTCGTGTCTGATCTCTTCTCTCGAACCGTGCAAGTGCAGTTCCTCGACTTTTTCCGCAAACGCGGAAGAGACGCAGACATATACCAGCCCGACATCTTTTCCCGTCGGTCCCGCGTAGCCCGTGGTCGAGACGCCGATGTCGGAACCTGCGAAACGGCGCACTCCTCGCGCCATCTCTTTCGCGCATTCCGCGCTGACTTCCGTATATTTTTCGATCGTTTCCGCCGCGACGCCGAGTTTTTCTTTTTTTATCCTGTTTGAATAGGAAACGAGAGAGGCTTCTATGATCTCCGACGCGCCTGCGAGGTCGGTCAGCGCTTTCGCGCAAAGTCCTCCCGTGCAGGATTCGGCGAAGGCAATATGCATTTTTTTCTCTTTCAAAAGATCAAAACATTCGGAAAGACGGGAAAAGTTTTCCATCAGTAAACAAATTCCTCTCTGTCGTAAGTGACCTCGGAAAGCATTTTTTCGATATCGAGTTTTTTCTCTTCTTCGATAACTTCTTTCAGCGACGGCTTCGTCTGCGGATGACGCGGCGTGAAAACCGTGCAACAGTCCTCGTAAGGCTCGATCGATGTCTCAAACGTATTGATCCTGTATGCGATATCGACGATGTCCTGCTTATCCATGCCTATACACGGACGGAAAACGGGCATATCCGCCGCGTTCTCCGTGACCGTGAGCGCTTCGAGCGTCTGGCTCGCGACCTGACCGAGACTTTCTCCCGTTATGATCGCTCCCGCCTTCGCTTTTTTTGCGATATCGCACGCGATACGGATCATGAATCGCCGCATTATCAGCGTGAAAAGGTCTTCCTTGCACTCACGTCTGATCTGTTCCTGTATATCGGTGAAATGAACCACAAAAACGCTCATTTTGCCGCTGTAACGGCTGACGAGCTTCGCAAGTTTTTCAACCTTTTGCCTCGCTCTTTCGGACGTGTACGGCGGACTTTCGAAATGCACCGCGCTGATCTTCATTCCGCGCCGCGCCATCATATATCCCGCGACGGGGCTGTCAAGCCCGCCCGAGAGCATCAGAAGCCCGTGACCTCCTATGCCGCACGGAAGCCCGCCCGCGCCGCGCTTCGGATCGGTATGCACGAAAATGCGATGTTCGCGGACTTCGGCGAAGACCGTCACTTCGGGGTCTTTCATCCGCACGTTCAGGTTCGGGAACTCCGAAAGCAGTTTTCCTCCGAGCTCCGCGGCGATCTCGGGAGATTTCTTCGGATATGTCTTGTCCGCTCTGCGGGCAACGACTTTGAAAGTCTTTGCGAACGTGAGCGCGGGACGCAGATATTCGACCGCCTGCGAAAGCATCGTGCCGAACTCATAGTCACAGACCGCCGCGCGTGTGACGCCGACGGCACCGAATACGCGGCAAAGACGGTCTTCCGCTTCCTTCATATCGGTGTTTTCGTCCTCAAAATCGACGAAAACGGTCGATTGCTTTGAAAAAACGGTCGCCTTGCCGAGCGTTTCGATCGCGTTTCGGACATTTCTCAGGAGCAGATCTTCAAACTTGTATCTGTTAGCGCCTTTCAGCACCATTTCTCCCTGTTTGAGAAGAATTATCTCTTTCATTTGTCTTCCTTATCTGACACGTTCTCCGAGAGGCGTGTCGTCTGCGAGAAATACGACGCGGACGGTGTCTTCGCCCGAAGCGAGGATCATTCCCTGTGATTCGACGCCGCAAAGCTTCGCGGGTTTCAGGTTTGCAACGACGATGATCTTCTTCCCGATAAGGTCTTCGGGTTTGTACCATTTCGCTATTCCCGAAACGACCTGTCTTTTCTCGTATCCGAGATCGAGTTGCAATCTGAGCAGTTTTTTCGCTTTCGGAACGGGTTCGCACTCGGTCACGAGAGCCGTTCTCAGTTCAACTCCCATGAAATCGTCGATCGTTATCTGCGCGACGCCTTCGGGTTTTTCGGGCTTTGCTTCCGCCTTGACCGCGGCTTCATGTTCCGCTTTCAGTTCTTCGATCTTTTTCTCCGCGTCTATTCTTTCGAACAGCATCTCGCTTTCGCCGAGAACCGTCCCCGCCGCATAAACGCCGAATTTTTCAACCGTTTCGAGGTCTCCTTCGGGCGTATTGAGCTGCTTGAAGATCGAGGATGCGGTTTTCGGCATAAACGGTGTCAGAAGCACCGCGCCGACGCGGATCGTTTCAAGCAGATTGTAAAGAACCGTGCCGAGCGTTCCGCGTTTGCTTTCGTCTTTCGCAAGCACCCACGGAGCCGTTTCGTCGATATATTTGTTCGCTCTTCTCAGCATCGTGAAGACCGCGTCTTCCGCGTCCGCAACGTGAATGGCGTCCATTTTTTCTTTATATGTCGCCACGGTTTCGGCAACGACGGTTTTCAGCGCACCGTCGAATTCCGTGCCTTCGGCGGGAGCGGGAACCGTTCCTCCGAAGTATTTTTTCGTCATCGCGACCGTGCGGCTGACGAGATTTCCGAGGTTGTTCGCCAAATCGGAATTGTATCTCTCGATAACGGTCTCGTAAGTGATCGATCCGTCCGCGGAGAACGGCGTCTCGGAAAGAACGTAGTGTCTGACCGCGTCAACGCCGAACGCCTTGACAAGATCGTCCGCATAGATAACGTTGCCTTTCGATTTCGACATTTTATCTTCGCCGAATAAGAGCCACGGATGCCCGAAAACCTTTTTCGGAAGGGGAAGACCGAGCGCCATGAGGAAGATCGGCCAATAGATCGTGTGGAAGCGGAGAATATCCTTTCCGATAACGTGAAGATCGGCGGGCCAGTATTTTTTGAAGTTCTCGCTCTGCCCGTCAACGTCGTAGCCCAGCGCGGTTATATAGTTCGTGAGCGCGTCGACCCAAACGTAGATGACATGTTTCGGGTCGAACGGAACGGGAATGCCCCATTTGAACGAGGTTCTCGAAACGCACAGATCCTGAAGCCCGGGTTTGAGGAAGTTGTTTATCATCTCTTTCTTTCGCAGTTCGGGACTGATGAAATCGGGGTTTTCCTCGATATATTTCATCAGCCTGTCCGCATATTCGGACATTCTGAAAAAGTAAGCCTCTTCTTTTGTTCTTTTTACGGGGCTTCCGCAGTCGGGACACTTTCCGTCAACGACCTGCGTTTCCGTGAAGAAGGATTCGCACGGTTCGCAGTACCAGCCCTCGTATTCGGACTTATATATGTCTCCCTGGTCGTAAAGTTTTTTGAATATATTCTGAACGGCTTTTTCATGATTTTCGTCGGTCGTTCTGATGAAATAGTCGTAACTCGCGCCGACCAGATCCCAGATGTCCCTGATCTGCGCCGCGATACCGTCCACGAAAGATTTCGGAGACATTCCGTTTTCCTTCGCGCGGTTCTCGATCTTCTGCCCGTGTTCGTCGGTTCCCGTGCAGAAGAAAACGTCAAATCCCGCAAGTCTTTTGTATCTTGCTATCGTGTCGGTCAGTATGATCTCGTATGTGTTGCCGATGTGCGGCTTTCCCGACGCGTACGCTATCGCCGTTGTGATATAATACGGTTTCTTTTCCGGCATTCTGTATCAACTCCTTGTTATCTCTGAGAATAGATTATGAGGCAGGGCACCCCGCCGATCTCGACCTCTTTTTCGAAAAGCACGGTCTGCTGCGCGACGAGAGCGTCCAATTCGAGCCTGTTCTGCATGTGAAGCGTTCCGAAATACTCTTTCGGGACGACGGCTACGGCTTCAAATTTGCAGTCGAGACAGTCAAATATTCCGCTCAACGCTTTTCTTCCGTTCATGACCTCAGTGCCGTCGCCCGCAAGCGCCCTGTACTGCTCTCCGTAGAGCATATAAACGCCTTTCAGAAGATCTCCGTCCGTCAGAACGGTTATATAAAGCGCGCGGTTCTCGTCGCCGCCGCTTTTGTAGCATTCGTCGTCTTCGTCATAGGTGAAGTATTCTTTGATCGGTTCGGGCAAAACGACCGTTTCTTCGGGATCGGAGATCCTGTTGAGGATAATAACGTCTCCGTCGCCGCCCCCGATCGCCGCCGTCGGATAGTCCTCGGCGTCGGGATCAAACGTCATTTTCAGTTTCTTTTCTCTCGCCGCGGCGTTTTCTTCGCGTACCGTCCCCGCAAAAACATCGAGGATATAGTCGAAAGCCGCGCCGTTGACGTCTTTGCAGTCTCTTCCGATCTCTTTGTAAAAATCAAAGATATTATTGCCCGGAATACAGCCGAGATTGATCGCCGCCTTTATTATGTTCGATTTCATCGTTCGTGAACTCCTTTAACCCTTTTTTATTATTCTGCCGAGCGCGTTTTTCAGCGCTTCGGCTGTTATTTCGATCTGTTCCTCTGTCGTAAATCCCGAAAACGAGAACCGTAAAGCGTTTTTTTGGTATTTTTCGAGTCCGAGCGCCTTGAAAACGTGGCTTCCGTGCTTCGAGGAGCAAGCCGAGCCCGTCGATACATAGATCCCTTCGCACGAAAGACAGTGAAGCAGGTTTTCCGCCACATATCCCTCAAACACCGCGTTCAGTATATAAGGGCTTCCTCCTTCGGGACTTATGACGGTCCCTCCGAGATCTCCGATCTTTTTTTTCATCAGGGCGAAAATGTCTGAAACGCGCATTCGGTTTTTTTCCGTATCGGTTCTTTCGACCGCTTCCGCCCATGCCGCCGCGCCCGCAACGTTCGCCGTGCCCGAGAAAAGCCCTTTTTCCTGTCCTCCTCCGAACAGCACGGGCTTAACTCTGACACCGCTTTTTATATACAGCGCCCCGATGCCCTTCGGCGCGTGCGTCTTGTGCGCGGAAAAAGAAGCGAGATCGACTTTTGAAAAGTCGAAACTTTCCTTCATAAAAGACTGGACGGCGTCCGTATGAAAAACCGCGTCCCGCACAAGATGCGTCGTTTCCGCAAGTTCTTCGATCGGGTTTATCGCACCTGTTTCGTTGTTGACGTGCATTATGCTGACCAGCGCGGTGTCCGGCGTCAGCGCTTCTCTCAGCGCGTCTTTCGTTATAATTCCGTTCTCCGGGCGCAGATAAACGACGTCAAATTTGCTTTCCGCCTGTTTGAAGCATTCCAGAACGGCGGGATGCTCGTATGCCGAGGTGATTATTCTTCCGCCGCGTCGGGTCTTCAGATGACCGAGTATCGCGAGGTTGTCGCTGCCCGTGCCGCCCGATGTGAAATAAAGTTCTTCGGGCTTGCACCCGACCGCCTTCGCAATCCGCGCGCGGCTCTTTTCGAGCAGTTTTTCCGCCTCGAAACCGAAAGAGTGAAGCGACGCGGGATTTGCATAAAGCGCCGTCATGCATTCCGCGGCAACCTTTGCCGCTTCCGGCAGGACTGCCGTCGTCGCGGCGTTGTCAAGATAAATGCTCATTCGTCTTCCGTCTCCGCTTCCTCCGCGTCCGCGAGGATCTGTCGGCTCTCCTCCTCGGGCAGTTCTTCGACTTTTTTGAGTTTGGACATCATAAGTCTCGTTCGCGTCGTAAGAAGTTTATCGACGGACGTCGACGCCTTTTCAAGGCTCTTTTGCAACGCGGACAGTTCGCCTTCAAACTTCGTGAATTCCGTTTTGACCGCCGCGAGCAGTTTCCAGACTTCGTGCGAACGCTTCTCGATCGCAAGCGTCTTGAAACCCATTTGAAGGCTGTTGAGCAGTGCCGAGACAGTCGAGGGACCCGCGACGTTTATATGGTATTTGGTCGAAATGAAGGACACAAGATCCGTTCGTTTCACAACTTCCGCGTAAAGTCCTTCCGTCGGAAGGAACATTATGCCGAATTCGGTCGTGTGCGGCGGATCTATATATTTTTCTCTGATCGCTTTCGCGTTTTCCTTTATGAACGCCTCAAACTGCGCAGAAGCGGCGTTTATCGCCGCGGCGTCGCCCAGTTCGTAAGCGTCCTGAAGCGCCGTGTAGCGTTCAAGCGGGAATTTAGAGTCTATCGGCATATAGATATATTCCGTGTCGCTGTCCTTTGACGGAAGTTTTATCGCAAATTCGACGGGATCTTTCGAGCCTTTTTTCGTGACCACGTTCGTGTCGTACTGAGCCGGCGTCAGAATGTCTTCGAGTATCCTGTCAAGTTGCATCTCACCGAGAATTCCGCGTGTCTTGACGTTTGAAAGCACCTTTTTCAGATCGCCCACACCTGTCGCGAGCGTGTGCATCTCGCCCAGACTTTTGTATACCTGTTCGAGTTGTTCGCTGACCGTTTTGAACGAATTTGCAACGCGTTCGTCGAGCGTTTTCTGAAGTTTTTCGTTCACCGTCGCTTCTATCTGCGTGAGGCGCTTGCCGTTGTCCTCCTGCATCGCGCCGAGCCTTGTCTCCATCGTCGCGCGTATCTCCGCCATGCGCTTGTCCATTCCCGACGAAGTCGCTTCGACCTGCTTGGCGAACGCTTCGAGCGAATTTTTCAGCGTCTGTGCGTCTTTCATCGCCGTCTCGGTCTGCTGGCTCGAAAGATTTCTGATCGCCTCGGAAACGGATGTCTGAACGGCGGACAGCCGTCCGTCGAGCCCCGCTTTCATCTCATCGAGTTTTTTGAGCGTCTTGTCCCCGTCGTCTTTTTTTCTTCCCGACGCGGCAATGACGGCGGCGATCAGAGCCGCCGCGGAAAGCGCGCAGCTGATACCGAGTAAAATGATGATCAATGTGTCGTTCATATTTACAGTATCTCCAATTTGGCGTAATTCGCCATAAGTTTTTTCTGTCCCACCGAATCGAAAACAACGGTCAGCATTGTGTCGGACGTCATCGCGAGAACGTCGGTGACCGTTCCCGTTCCGAAAATTTTATGTCTGACCTGCATCCCTTTTTTGTATGCGGAAACTTTTTCGCGCTTCGGAACGATCTTTTCCGTTGCCGTGTTGCGGACGAAATCTTCCCTGTGGCGCTGTATGCGCTCGCGCTGTCTTTCCGCGCTCGTTTTATGCTCGGGAACGCGCGCGTGCATGACCTCGGTCAGTTCGTCGGGTATCTCTTTGAGAAAACGCGACGGAATGCAGATGTTCGTTCTTCCGTAAAGCATTCGCGTCTGCGCGCCCGTTATGTAAAGTTTTCGCTTCGCCCGCGTCATCGCGACATAGCAAAGTCTTCTTTCTTCTTCGACGCCGTCAGGCTCTCCGATCGCCTGCGCCGACGGGAAAAGCCCCTCTTCGAATCCTGAGATGAAGACCGTGTCGAATTCCAGCCCTTTCGCGCAGTGCATCGTCATCAGAACGACCGCTTCCTCGTTTTCGTCGAGAGCGTCCACCGCGCTGACAAGCGCCTGCTCTTCAAGGAATTTCTGAAGCGTCGCCTCATCTTCCGCTTTCTGCTCGAAGCTTACGATAGTGTTGTAAAGCTCCTGGAGATTGTCCATTCTCGTTTTCGCCTCGCTCATTTCGAGCGATCCGATCATTTCCGTATATCTCGTCTGTTTGAGCATCGAAAGATAGAAGTCCGAGACCTTCATTTCTTCCGCTTCGGACTGAAGTGTCCGTATCGTCTGCGTGAAAGCGACGAGTTTTTCCGCCGCCCGTGAAAGTTCGGGATATTCCCTCGCGTCGCACATAACGTCGAATATTTTTTCTCCCGTCGCCGAGGCGATCTCGAAAACCTTGTCTACCGTCGTCTGTCCTATCCCGCGCTTGGGTTCATTTATGATTCTCGAAAGACGCGTTCTGTCGTTCGGATTGACGATAACGTTCATGTAAGCGAGCGCGTCCTGTATCTCTTTTCTTTTGTAGAACGCGAGCCCGCCGTAAACTCTGTACGGGATCCCGTTTCCTCTCAGCGCCGATTCTATCGCGTTCGACTGCGAATGAGTTCTGTAAAGAACGCAGAAATCGTTGTAGCGCAGACCGTGCGCCTGCATCTCGGTCAGGACCGTTCTCGCGATATACGATCCCTCGTCGAAATGCGACGGAAGACACGCGTATGTCAGCATCTCGCCGTCCGCCCCCGCCGTCCAGAGGTTTTTGCCTTTTCTGCGGACATTGTTCGCGATGACCTCGTTCGCCGCCGAAAGTATCTTCTGTGTGGAGCGGTAGTTCTGTTCGAGCCTGATGACCTTCGTTCCGCCGAATTGATGCTCGAAATCAAGAATGTTGTTTATATCCGCGCCCATAAAGCGGTAAATGCTCTGGTCGTCGTCTCCGACAACGCATATATCGCCGCCGCCGCAAAGCAGGCAGACAAGTTTGTATTGGAGCGGGTTCGTGTCCTGATACTCATCCACGAGAACGTAGTCGAACCTGTTCTGTATTTTCTGCCTGACTTCACCGTTTTCCGAAAGCAGACGAACCGTTTCAAATATAAGGTCGTCGAAATCGAACGCGTTCGCTTCCCTGAGCCCTTTTTCGTATCCCGCGTATATTTCGGGAATTTTCGGGAGCGCCGAATATTCTTCGGACGCAATATCGTTTTTGAGCTGTTCGGGCGTCATAAAGCGCGTTTTCGCGGTCGAGATCGCCTTGCGCACCGTCCTCGGCGGATATGCGTCGGAGCGGAGCCCCGTATCTTTTATGACGGCTTCGATCAGTTTCAAAGAGTCCTGATCGTCATATATCGTGAAATTCCTCGCGTAGCCGAGCCTGTCCGCATACATTCGCAGAATACGCACGCACGCGCTGTGGAAAGTCATCGCCCATATCCCCTGCGCGGAGACGCCGAATTTTTCGATCCTTGACCGCATCTCACCCGCCGCCTTGTTCGTGAACGTGATCGCAAGTATCCTGTCGGCGGGTATCGGCGAGGAACGCATGAGGGAAAGATACCTTTCGCTTTGTCTCATGCTCCTGTCTGTCAGGCAGTTTTCGAGAAACGCGTAATCTTCGTCCGAAACCGTCCCCGCATTTTCCGCGGTATGTCCGTATTTTATCAGATATCCGATCTTGTTGACGATGACCGTCGTCTTTCCGCTTCCCGCGCCCGCGAGGATAAGAAGAGGCGCATCCGTCGCAAAAACCGCCTGTCTCTGCATCGGATTGAGATGCGAAAATTCGTCTTCGAGTATCTTTGTCTTCAATTCCTTCGCGTCGCGTGCCATTTTGAAAAAGCCTGTCCTTTTCACCGATTATTGACTATTATACTATTATAGGATATTTTTATATAAATTTCAATAATTGTCACATTTTTTTCAGTTTGACTTTCAGAAAAGCCTTTTCGGAAACGAAGTTTCTTTCCGCGGGGCGAGAACTTCGGAAGAAAACAAATAAAAACAGGCTCCCTCCGCCAAACGGCGGAGGGAGCCTTCAAACTGTTTTCAGTCTTTTACGGAACCGACCTTTTTCGCAACGAAGAAAAAGACTCTCATCGCGTCTTCTTTTCTTTTTTCGGACTATATGACATAATCCTGTGTCGGTTCGTTTCTCATCAGATCCGCAATCGTTATGCCGTCGAAAAACTCGTTCGTTATTCGGTGAAATTCCTTCCACATCGGAAGCGTTCGGCATTCCGCCGCCTTTTCGCAGGGAGAAGCGCCGTTTTCGAGGCAGGCGACGGGAGCGAGATCTCCCTCCGTCAGTCGGAGAATGTCTCCGACAACATATTTGTCGGGGTCGCGGTTCAGTTTGTAGCCGCCGCCCTTGCCGTGCATTCCGTCGATCAGTTTTTCCTTCATCAGAACAGGCATGATCTTTTCGATATATTTCAGCGAGACGCCCTGTCTTTCAGCCACATCCTTCATCGGGATGTAGCCGTTTCCGCAATGCTCCGCGAGGTCTATCAGAACTCTCAGCGCGTAACGCCCTCTCGTCGATATCATCATATTGAAACGAACTCCTTAAAAATCGTTATTCCGCGAAAAGCGGGGTCGAAAGGTATCTGTCGCCCGTGTCGGGAAGCAGAACGACGATCGTTTTCCCTTCATTCTCGGGACGTTTCGCAAGTTCGATCGCCGCGAATGCCGCCGCGCCCGAGGAAATTCCGACAAGAACGCCTTCTTTTCTTCCGATCTGACGGACTGTCTCAAACGCCGCTTCGTTTTCAACGGGGATTATCTCGTCGTATATTTTCGTGTTCAGCACGTCGGGCACAAACCCCGCGCCGATACCCTGTATCTTATGCGCGCCAGCAACGCCCGTTGAAAGGACCGCGGAGGTCTTCGGCTCAACCGCGACCACTTTGATGTTCGGATTTTTTCCTTTCAGATATTCGCCGACGCCCGTTATCGTTCCGCCCGTTCCGACACCCGCGACGAAAATATCGACTTTGCCGTCGGTATCCTCATATATCTCGGGACCGGTTGACGCTCTGTGAACGGCGGGGTTGGCGGGGTTGACGAACTGCCCGGGAATGAAACTGTTCGGGATCTCTTTCGCGAGTTCGTCCGCTTTCGCGATCGCACCTTTCATGCCTTTTTCTCCGGGAGTGAGAACGAGTTCGGCGCCGTAAGCCTTCATAAGCTGTCTTCTTTCAACGGACATCGTTTCGGGCATGACGATTATGATCCGATAGCCTCTTGCGGCGGCGACGCTCGCAAGTCCGATGCCCGTATTGCCCGACGTCGGCTCTATGATGACGGAGCTCTCTTTCAGAAGTCCTTTCTTTTCGGCGTCGTCGATCATTCCCTTTGCGATCCTGTCCTTGACCGATCCCGCGGGGTTGAAATATTCGAGTTTTGCGACTATCTTCGCTTTAAGACCGTATTCTTTTTCAATATGTGTGAGTTCGAGCAACGGAGTTTTTCCGATAAGTTCGTCTGCCGAAGCAAAAATTCGTGCCATGTATGTTTCCTTCTTTCTTTTGATCAACTGTTAATTCATTGTTCAACCGCGGAAAACGCTTCGTCGAGCGCCGCGATAAGATCTTTCACGTTTTCAGTGCCTATCGAAAGCCTGATCGTGTTCGGTTTTATTCCCTGATCGAGAAGTTCTTCTTCCGTCAACTGGGAGTGTGTCGTGCTTGCGGGATGTATAACGAGCGATTTGACGTCCGCCACATTCGCAAGGAGCGAGAACACCGCGAGATTGTCGATGAATTTCTGCGCTTCCTTCGCTCCGCCTTTGATCTCAAACGTAAAGATCGAACCGCCGCCGTTCGGGAAATATTTTTCATAAAGCGCGTGGGTCGGCTCGGAAGCGAGCGACGGATGGTGAACGGCTTCGACCTTCGGATGCGAAGCGAGATATTCGACGATCTTCAACGTGTTTGAAACGTGCCTTTCAACACGGAGCGAAAGCGTTTCAAGCCCCTGAAGGAACAGGAACGCATGGAACGGCGAAAGCGTTGATCCCGTGTCTCTGAGCAGTATCGCTCTGATATATGTTGCGAACGCCGCAGGTCCTACCGCATCCGAGAAGGAGATCCCGTGATAACTCGGGTTCGCGTCGGAGATCCACGGATATTTGCCCGATTTCTTCCAATCGAACGAACCGCCGTCAACGATAACGCCGCCGATCGCCGTTCCGTGTCCGCCGATGAACTTCGTCGCGGAATGAATGACGATGTCCGCGCCGTGCTCGATCGGTCTGATGAGGTACGGGGTCGCGAACGTCGAGTCAACGACGAGGGGAATGCCGTGTCTGTGCGCGATCTGCGCGATCCCCTCGATGTCCGAAACGTCCGAGTTCGGGTTGCCGAGAGTTTCGATGTAAAGTGCTTTCGTTTCGGGTCTGATCGCTTGCTCTATCTCGTCGGGGTCGTGCGGATCGACGAACGTCGCCGTTATACCCGAAGAGAGGGGAAGCGTGTGCGCGAGAAGATTGTATGTTCCGCCGTAAATGTTTTTCGAGGAAACGATATGCTCTCCCGCACGGGCAAGAGCGAGGATCGTGTAATTGATCGCCGCCGCCCCGGAAGCCGTTGCGAGCGCCGCAACGCCGTTTTCAAGCGCCGCGACCCTTTTTTCAAATATGTCGTTTGTCGGGTTCGTCAGTCTTCCGTATATATTGCCCGCGTCGCGAAGACCGAATCGGTCCGCCGCGTGAGCGCTGTTACGGAAAACGAAGGACGAACTTGCATATATGGGAACGGCTCTCGCATCGGTCGTGGGGTCGGGAGACTCCTGACCGATATGAAGCTGTTTCGTTTCAAAACTCCAGTTTTTCGGATCTCTTATATTTTCAGACATAATATTTCTCCTTGATTTCGGCAGGTTGACTGCATTTTTTTAATTAAGTTTGTTTCCGCATTTTCCTAATGCGACAGTCAACAGCACATTCGTGCAAGACTCAACGCCGCGCAGACAGGAACGGCGAAGCTCTTTTTGCCGTTTCCGTTTCTTTTGTCGGTCATCTTCGCGCTTCCTTTCTTTGTTTCTGTATTTCCTACCAACCGAGTAGGTTGATGTGATTATACCACGGTATTTCCGATTTGTCAATAGGTTTTTCAGTTGTTTACAAAAAATACATATTTTTCCGTCTTCTCCGTTTTACCTCCGCTTTTTCTCCCGTATATCCGCCATCTTTGCCCGATCTCGGCTTTCCGTGAAAAATTCACACGTTCATCTTTACTTTTTTATATTCGCGTGTTATAATATATGTAAAAAGACAAATCAGAAAAATCACAGAGGTGAAAGCGAATGGCAAAGAAAATTTTCGTCGTTGACGATGAGAAAAATATCCGCGACATCGTCCGTTCCTATCTTGAAAAAGAGGGCTTTAATGTCCTCGTTTTCGAAAACGGCGAGTCTGCGCTCGAAGAATATCTGCATTCCGCCCCGGATATGCTCGTTATCGATATCATGATGCCGGGCATGAGCGGACTTGAACTTTGCAATGAGATCAGAAAGCACGCCAATACCCCGATAATCATTGTTTCCGCCCGCGACGAGGAGATCGACAGAATTCTCGGCATCGAAATGGGCGCCGACGATTATATGATGAAACCCTTCTCGCCGAAGGAACTTGTTGCCCGCATCAAAGCGGTGTTCAGAAGACTTGACGGGATGGGAGCCGAAAAACCCGACGGACAGTCGATTCGCTGCCGAGATCTCGTCATCTATCCTTCGGAGAGACGCGCCGTCAGATCCAAGGACGGAAAAGAGACCGATATTTCGTTCACCGCGATGGAGTTCGATTTCCTCAACTTCATGATCTCGAACAAGAACCGCGTGTTCACCCGCGATCAGCTTCTCAAAAATATTTGGGATTATCAGTATATCGGCGACACCCGCGCTGTCGATGACCTTGTCAAGAGGATCAGAAAGAAACTCGACGCGAACGAGACCGATTTCTGCATCGACACCGTTTGGGGCTACGGCTACAAAGTGACGGATTATACCGACAGAAACGATGGCTAAACGAAAAATAAGAATAAGCATACGCAGGAAAATGGCTTTTTCCTATATTATGCTTGTTCTTCTCGTCGCCCTTATCTCCGTCGGCTTCATGCTCGTTTTTCTTGACGGATATGTCGTGAGCCGCGAGCGCGAAAGCCTCGAACGCACGGCAAATCAGATAAGGGAGTTGAAATTCCGAAATCTTTACGATCCCGGAAGCTCCGACATAGACGCTCTGACTTCGATCGCCTCCGATCGGAACTATTCGGTCGTTATCCTGAATTCGGATCTGAAATATATCGACAGCATAAACGCCGATTCCCTGATTTCCTTCAACGATTCGGAAGATAAATTCATTTCCTCCGTGATCAGAAACGATCTCGGGAGCGGAACCGCGTCCGTCGCCGAAAAGGGAAGAGTCCGATTTCTTGTCAGCAGCGTCGGGGTCGAAGATTCGCTGAGGGATTCATATTATATCGTCCTTGCCACGCCTGTCACGAATTTCGGCTTCGGAAGCAATTTTTTCAGATTTTATCTGCTTTCGATCCTCTTCGCTTCCGTGTTCGCGCTGTTGCTCTCGGAAGTCCTTTCGGATAAGATGACATCGGATATAAAGAGACTCAAATACCGCGCCGAACTTCTTGCCGAGCGTAAATTCGACGTCGATGTGCCGATCCGTTCAAACGATGAGGTCGGAGAACTTGCGGAGTCTATCGACAAGATGGCGGACAGCATACGGGAATATGACAACAATCAGAAAATATTCCTTCAAAACGCTTCGCACGAGTTGCGTACGCCGCTGATGTCGATCCGCGGTTATGTCGAAGGCATAAAAGACGGAGTGTTCACGGACACCGATTATGCCTATGACATGATCCTTTCCGAAACATCGCGTCTCGAAAAACTTGTCAATGAAGTTATGTATCTTTCAAAGATTGAGACGGCGGACGGAATGATAAAACTCGTTCCGGTCGAACTCAGCGATATAATGAGCGAGACGGAAGAACGTGTTCACGGCGTTTTCGATAACAGCGACGTGAAACTCACCGTTGCGGATATTCCGAAAATCGAAATGAACGCGGACTGCGACAATCTTTCGACCGCGTTGACAAATATCATAACGAACTGTCTGCGCTACGCAAAGAGCGAGATCAAGATCGAATTTATCGTTTCCGAAAAACTCATCGTCCGCATTTCCGACGACGGAAACGGTATAAACGAAGCCGATCTTCCGTTTATTTTCAAGCGTTTTTACAAGGGACAGAAGGGCAAATACGGACTCGGTCTCGCGATCGCAAAAGCCGTTGCCGAGGCGCACGACGGTTCCGTCCGCGCGTATAACAAGCAACAGTTCCCCGAAAATTTCGGAGAAAACGTGACCGGCGCCGTTTTCGACATCGCGCTTCCTTATATTCCCTCTTAACAGCCGCCGCACAGGGTTAAATAGGATAAATAACGTATTTCATCTCCGCATAGAATATATGCGGAGATGATCTTTTTGAAAAAAAAACTGCTTTTTCTCGCCGTCGCATCTCTCTTTTTCCTCGGCGGTTGCGGGATCGACGGATCGGGAAACGGGAATTTGATATATATCGAATATAAAGGCGCTCTTTACTGTCCCGCGCCCGAAGGCTGGGAAGCCTGCGGCGAAGGGACGGAGATCTCTGCGAAAGCGGGCTACGGAAGAAAAAGCAAAAAACGGAAATGTTCGGCGGTTTCTTTCGGAGACGGGACTTTTCTCGTATACAGCCACGCAGACACGGAAACGCTTCTTTGCCGATGCGACTGCGACCTTCCGACAGACGCCGACGCAAACGAGGACAGCGGGATTCTTCTGCGGGTGGGCGACGAGGATATACTTCTCGATCCCGAAAGCGCGGGAAATCTGCTCGGATGCCTCTGCCCCGAAAGACTGACGGAACAGCCGGAGACCGTTTCCGACATAGGACTCGTTTTCGCCGTTTTCCCTTCCGTCGGCGCGATGAAACTTCTCGGCGTCGTGCGGAGCCTGAGCGACGGGGGAACCGTTCTTTGCCGCGACGGGAGATCGGGTTATCTGCTCCCCGACGGTTTTTCGGTTGACAAACTGCGATAGTTGTGATATTATAAAACGGAAAGGGGAGTGCCGCGATGAGAAAAAAACTGCTTGCGACGATCGGACTGTGCGTATGCACGGCGTTCTCTTTTTGCGCGTGCGGACTGCTCGGAAAAGAACCGGAACCCACGACTCCGCCTTCGGTGAATAACGGTCTGTCCGCGTCCGTCAAGGTCGGAAACAAAACGTATTTTTCCGTTGACGGCAGAGGCTTTGCCGAAGATTTTCCGACGGAGGATGTCCTCGACGGAGAAGGACGGGCGGTCAGGGCTGTCGATTATCTTCTTTACGGAAAAGAGAAACGGCTGATCGAGGGTTACAGCGAGTATGAATATGACGAAGCCGGCAACATCAAGGTTCGGATAAAGTACGATACTCTCGGAAATTTTGTTGCGGAATACCGTTACGAGACGGATGAAAAGTTCGGAAAGCCCTCGGAAATATCCGTTTATAACAGCGACGGGGGACTTGAAAGCCGAACCGAATATACATATGTGCGCGTCATCACTCCCAATCGCGACCCGGGGTATGTTTACACCGAAAAAACCGTGACGGAATACGACGGACAGGGCGCTCTTATCGGCACCTGCGAATACGAGTATTATGAGCAGTCCGACGGAAGTCCGAAAACGAAAACATACCGCGACGCTGACGGAAACATAACGATCTCATACGATTTTGACGAGACGGGAGATTATTCGTATCTTCATATATACGAGAACGGCGAAGAGGTCGAAACGAAAAAAATAGGGTAGTATTGAAAAATGAACGGCGGTGAAGACTTTCGGTCTTCGCCGCCGTTGTATTTTTCTTTTCAAGTCTTTTATTTCGCCGCCGCGACGATGATACCGAAGTCTGCTGATTTCAGCGACGCGCCGCCGATAAGTCCGCCGTCAACGTTGACCTTCGAGAGCAGTTCCGCGGCGTTTTTGGCGTTCATGGAGCCGCCGTACTGGATGGTTATCGCCTGTGCCGTCTCGTCGCCGTAAAGGTCGGCGAGCGTCTTTCTGATAACTCCGTTGCCCGCATCCGCTTCGTCGGCAGTCGCCGTTCTGCCCGTACCGATCGCCCATACGGGTTCATACGCGATAACGATCTTTCTCGCGTCTTCCGCTCCGACGCCGTCGAGAGCGTATCTTGTCTGCGTCGTGAGTACGATGTCCGTCGCTCCGCTGTCGCGCTCTTCGAGTTTTTCGCCGACGCAGAGGATCGGTTTCAGTCCCGCCGCAAGCGCCGCTTTGACTTTGAGGTTGACGGTCATGTCGGTCTCCGCGAAGTACTGTCTTCTCTCGCTGTGTCCGATCACGACGTATTCAACACCGAGATCGCGGAGCATGGTCGCGCTGATCTCGCCCGTATAAGCGCCGCTTTCTTTCCAATGCAGGTTTTCCGCTCCGACATGGATATTCGAGCCTTTTGCGGCTTCGATCGCGTTCTGAAGATCCACGAAAGGAACGCAGATAACGACTTCGCAATCCGCGTCTTTAACGACGGGGATCAGTTCTTTTACGAATTCCGTGGTCTCGGACGGAGTTTTGTTCATTTTCCAGTTTCCCGCGATCACGGCTTTTCTTTTCGCTTTGTTCATTGTATTTTTCCCCTTTTTTTATCATGAAAGGGGATGACCGCGCATCCCCTCTCTTCGAGTTTTTTATGATTTATTTGTCAAGCAGGCACGCGATACCCGGAAGTTCTTTTCCTTCGAGGAATTCAAGGGACGCGCCGCCGCCGGTCGAAATGTGCGTCATCTTGTCCGCGAAGCCGAGTTTTTCGACCGCCGCCGCGGAGTCTCCGCCGCCGATGATCGAAACCGCTCCGCTGTCGGCAACCGCCTGAGCAACAGCCTCGGTGCCCGCCGCGAAGTTGGGCCATTCGGAAACGCCCATGGGACCGTTCCAGACAACGGTACCCGCGCCGCTGATGGATTTCGCGAAGAGTTCTCTCGTAACGGGTCCTATATCAAGTCCCATCCAGCCTGCGGGAATGGAATCGGAATATATCGTCATGTGGATCGCGTCTTTGTCGTATGCGCGCGCGATCTCGTTGTCAACGGGAATAAGGAAGTTGACGCCTTTCTCCTCCGCCTTGTTGAGAAGGTCAAGCGCAAGATCGAGTTTGTCGGACTCGCAGAGCGAGGTTCCGATATTGTTGCCGAGCGCTTTGAAGAAGGTGTAAGCCATTCCGCCGCCGACGATTATCGTGTCCGCCTTGTCGAGCAGGTTAGTGATGACCCCGATCTTGTCGGAAACCTTCGCACCGCCGAGAATGGCGACGAACGGTCTCTTCGGGTCGGAAAGCGCTCCGCCCATGATGCGGATCTCTTTTTCGATCAGGTAGCCGCATACCGCGGGAAGATAATGGGAAACGCCCTCGGTGGAAGCGTGCGCTCTGTGCGCCGTTCCGAACGCGTCGTTGACATAGATCTCAGCCATCGAAGCGAGTTCTTTCGCAAACTCGGGATCGTTCTTTTCCTCTTCCTTGTGGAAGCGGACGTTTTCGATGAGGAGAACGTCGCCCTCTTTGAGAGCGGCCGCTTTCGCTTTCGCGTCTTCTCCGATGACATCCTTCGCAAGCTCGACTTTTTTGCCGAGAAGTTCGGAAAGTTTCGCCGCAACGGGAGCAAGCGAATATTTCATGTTGAACTCGCCCTTCGGTCTGCCCAGGTGCGAGCAAAGGATAACTTTCGCATTGTGCGCGATGAGGTATTTGATCGTAGGAAGCGCCTCGACTATTCTCTTCGGGTCCGTTATAACGTCTCCGTCAAGGGGTACGTTGAAATCGCATCTTACGAGTACTTTTTTGCCGTTAACATCAATGTCTTCTACGCTTTTTTTGTTGTAGTTCATACAATTTCTCCCTTTTATATATATCAGTATTTTTTTTACGCATTAGGCAATATTAACAATTATGGGTAACAGTATTTTATACTAAAAAACGGTGAAATTCAATACAATTGCTATTTTTTTAACAATAAATTCGTTTTCGCCGCTTTTTTTCGGCGTATATCCCCCGTATTTCGGCATTTTTCGACCGTTTCCGCGCTTTTCTTCGGTTCTTCGGCGCGCTGAAAAAACGCGTCGGAACCGAAGTTCCGACGCGTTCAATGCTCAAAAAAAGTCTTATCTGAGTTCTATGTACTTTTCGATCAGTTCGACGCAATTGTCGATGCCGAATTTGGAAACGTTGATACAGAGGTCGTAATGCGACGCTTCGCCCCAACGCTGATTTGTTCTGTATTCATAATAGTTGCTGCGCTTCTTGTCGGTCTTTCTGATTATGTCCGAGACCTTTTTCGGATCGCATCCGTAAAGGTTGACGGCTCTGTCTTCTCTGAACGCCTCGTCGGCGGTCAGAAATACGCTGACGGTGTCCTTTCTGTCCCTCAGAATAAAGTCCGCGCATCTTCCGACGATGACGCAACTGCCCTTTTCGGCAAGTTCTTCTATGAGTCCCGCCTGTATCTGGTAGACCTTGTCGTTGATCGGAAGCACGGTCTCTCCCCAATACGGCGAGCCGCCGTCCATGCCGTAAGCCCCGACCGCAAGGCTGTAAAGCAGACTGTTCGTCGGCTTTTCGTCAACGCTCTCGAAGACCTTTTCGGACATCCCGTGTTTTTTCGCGGCAAGCGTTATCAACTCTTTGTCGTAAAATTCCGCACCGGTCTTTTCGGCGAGTTTCTTCCCGATCTCTCTTCCTCCGCTGCCGTACTGTCTTCCGATAGTGACGACAAATTTCTTTCCCATAAACACACCTCCGAAAAGATTTCTTGACTGAAAAAGCGCCCCTTGTGCTTTCCCGTCTTCCGTTATTATTTTATCATATCGGCGCGGGAATGTCAAGCGCGGCGGCGGGGCTTTTTTTATTCCCGCTCGGTTTTTTTACGGGTTTCGTCTCCGCTTTTTTTATCCGTCCGATACCGTGCCGTGAAAAGCGCTCCGTTTTCGCGGAGCAGCGCGAGGGCGTTTGTCGGAGCGTATCTGAAAATATCCGTTGCCGAAGGCGGGAGGCTTTTTGCGGAATAATCCGCGGGATCGGCGGATCTGTTCACCCCGTCGGTTCCGTCGGAAAAGATCTCTTCGCCGCAGATCGTCCATATCAGCATCTCTGCGCCCCCGCGTCTATCATTTCATTCAGTTTTTTCATCGCGTCTTTCAGCCCTCCGAGCGCGTCGATGATCCCCGTCTCAACCGCTTCTTTTCCGTCAAGAAGCGTTCCGACGTCGGTCATCAGTCCTCCCGTCGCGGTCATGAGCCTTCTGTATTCCTCCGCCGAGATCTTCGAGTTGTCCGCGACAAAGCGTATTATGCGCTCCTGTATCCTGTCGAAGTATGCGAAGGTCTGAGGAACGCCGACGACCATGCCGTTCAGCCGCACGGGATGGACCGTCATCGTCGCGCTCGGAGCGATGAACGAATATTTTGCGGAAACGGCGAGGGGAACGCCGATGCTGTGTCCTCCGCCGAGAACGAGCGACACGGTCGGTTTTGACATCGACGCGATCATCTCGCTGATCGCAAGCCCCGCTTCGACGTCTCCTCCGACAGTGTTCAGAAGTATCAGAAGCCCCTTTATATCGGGCGTTTCCTCGATCGCGACGAGCGCGGGAAGGACGTGTTCGTATTTTGTCGTTTTTGTCTGAGACGAAAGAAGATAATGCCCTTCGATCTGGCCGATAACGGTCAGACAGTGTATCCTGTCGATATTGACCGATCCGAAATCTCTTATCCTCTCCGCCTGTTCGTTGAGTTCCTCGTTTTCCTTTGCCATAAAAATCCCTCCACGTTCAGTTTTTCCTGACGTGAAGGGATATATTCCGCTTTTTGTTCTCTTCGTCCGCGATCTCGGGATTTTTTGCCGACAACGGTCGCGCGGTCAAGGCGTCGGCCATGTTTTTCGTCGGTTTTTTGATTTTTAATTGTCCGTTTTCACGAGTTTTTCGGCGAGCGCGAGACAGTATTCGCGTATCTGACCGTATACTTCCTCAAATCTGTCCGAATACCAGGGATCTTCGACGTCGTCTGTTGTTCCCGCGAAAGACGCAAGTTTTACGATCTTATGTTCGGGATCGCTTCCGAAAATGCGGAGCGTGTTCGCAACGTTTTGCCCGTCCATGCAGACGAAAAGATCGTATTTTCCGTAATCTTCCTTTTTCAGCCTGACCGCCCGTTTTCCGCGGCAATCGATCCCGTGCCTTTCAAGCACTCTGCGCGCGGGAGGGTATACGGGGTTTGAAAGCTCTTCGCCGCTCGTCGCCGCCGAGGAAATGAAAAAATCCTTGCCTTTTCCGCGTTTTTCGAGTATATCTTTCATCACGAACTCCGCCATAGGCGAACGGCAGATATTTCCGTGACAGATGAACATTATCGCACGCATTTTTTTCTCCGTCATCATGTGTTTTTATAACGGATAACGTTTTATATTATACAAACGGTTTCCGTATCGGCACTTTCTCAGATCTGCGTGACGTCGCGCGGAGCGCGCCGCGTCCACTTTCCGTTTGTGAAATCGGGGACAGACAGAGGCATACCTCCTGCCGCGACGGACGCTTCCGACAGCGCCGTTATGCTCATCCACGCCGCCGCGTCGTATACGTCGATCGGAAATTCCTCGCCGTTCCGCAGACAGTCCGCGAACACCCGGAATTCTATCGCGTCCATGCCTCCGTGACCCGCTTCGATCTGCTCCTTCGTTATATTTTTCCACACCGGCGGAAGATACCGCTCTTCATAGGCTGCCGCGTTGTTGTTATATTTACGGTAGTGCTCGGCGGGTTCCCAGTCTTCTTTGTCCCCCGCGAGAAAAACATAGTTGTTTGACTGCTCGTACATTCCCTTCGTCCCGCGAACGGTCAGTTCCCGCGAATAACTCCGCGGAAGAGTGGTGTCCAGCCGAAGCGAGATCGTGGAGCCGTCCGCGCAGGTTATGACGGTATTCACGATGTCTCCCTGTCGGAAATTTTTCCCGACCAGTTCGGGATATTCCTCCGCGTGCCGTCGGATGTATTCCTCCATCCCCGCCGCGCGTGAAGCGACCGATACAAGGGATACCATGCGGTTTCCTCGGTTGATATTGAGTATCTTCGCGATCGGTCCCAGTTCGTGCGTCGGATAGTTTTCGCAGTTGCGGGTCAGATAGTTGCGCAGTCTGTAATGACGGTTGCGGTCGCCGCCCGCGATCTCTTCGCACAGATAGTGTCCGTACGCGCCGTGGCAATGGACGATCTGTCCGAGCAAGCCTTTGCGGACCATCGACGTCGCGAGCAGTTCATCCTTTCCGAAACAGCAGTTCTCCATGAACATAAGCGGCGTTCCCGTCGTTTCCTGCGTGCGCACCATATCCCACAGTTCCTCTGTCGAGTATGCGCCGCCGACTTCAAGCGCAACGGGGATCCCCGCTTTCAGCGCGTCGATTGCGATCGACACGTGCGTCTCCCATGAAGTCGCGATATAGACGCCGTCAAGATCTTTATTTTTCAACAGTTCTCGGTAGTCCGTGCTTCCCGCGGGACGCTTTCCCGCAGCATTTTCCACGTCGTTCTGCGCTTTTTCCGTGCGGTCGCCGTATTCGTCGCAAACCGCCGCGATCTCGACGTCCGGCATTTTCAGCAAAATCCCTTTTGTGATGCCTTCGCCGCGCTGTCCGTATCCGATGACCCCGAATTTGAGTTTTTCCATTTTTCGCTCCTCCGATCTTTTGAGGGACTGTGTTTTTCCCGTGATCCGACTTTGCATATTGTAGCATATTTTCGCATGAAAATCAATACGCGGTTCCAAAAAAAAGAGGCTTCGCAAACGCGAAGCCTCTCTGCCGTATTTGAAATTTAATTGTCCGCAGGCTCTCTGTCGAACGATATAAGGTCTCCGACGACAGAGAACTCGTACTCGTATTCGTAACCGCCGTAAACGAATTCTATCTCAAATCCGTCATCTTCGATCTCTTCTTTTATGAAGGAGACCGTCTTGCCTGTCAGTCCCGCGTGTGAAAGCGCGAGAGTTTTGACATCGGAAAGAGAGACATTCGCGCTTCCGCCGCCGTTTGCTCGGAACGGTTCTTTTTCAAATTCATCTATCGAACCTGTCGCCGCGATTATCTCATACTTATATGTTGCGTCGGCGGTCACAAACTCGATATCGTATTCGCCGTCGTCGAGCCGCGCTTTGGTAAACTTCACGTTTTCCGCGCTCAGCTTTGCATGGGCAAGTGCTGTCCGTTTCGCATCTTCAAGCGTTTTCACAGCTACGCCCGAAGTTTTTCCGTCTCCGCCGTTCGCAGAGAACTCGCTTTCGAACGAAACGATGCTTCCCGATACCGAATCTATTCCGACTTCGTACTCCGTTCCCGCGGACACAAACTCAACTTCGTACACCCCGTCATCAAGTTCGACCGTGACCGACGTCGCCGCAGAAAACCCGACTCCCGCGTATGTCAGCGCGATCTCTTTTGCCTTGTCTGCGGTGATGACGGAAGAAACGCTCGGCATGACTGCCGTTTTTTGTCCCGTCGCCTTGTTTTCCGTCTCAAACGATATTATCCTGCCTGTCTGAGACTCTATATCGTATTCGTATTCGATATTGCCCGCAACGAATTCGATTTCGTATTTCCCGCCGTCGAGTTTTGTCTTTGTGAACAGCGCGTCTTCCGATCTGATATTCGCGTGAGTGAGCGCGATGTCCTTCGCTTTTTCAAGCGGTATCGCGTTCTCCGGTTTGTTATATCCGTTTCCTCCGTTCCCGTCAAGATCTTCGATTCCGTCTTCGATGTTTTCCCAAAGGGTGTCGTCTTCGTCTATGTCAACGATGTCGCTGATGTCGATGTTGTTCGCCGAAATTAACTGTGCGAGTTGTCTCAGATTCATTTTTGCAAGTTCTTCCGCTTTGAAAGACGGATCCTTCTCCGCAAGTTTAAGAACGAATATCGCTTTGCCGACAGAGATTCCGTTATTTGCCGCAAATTCCCGCGCGGCGGAAACGTCCGTCACTGTCTGGTCTATGATCGATGCCGTGACGGAATTTTCGCTGAGAGCCTCGTTGATATTGCAGACCACGGCATTTTTCAGTTCGAGAGCCTTTTCTCCGTCGCTGTTGCTGACGGTGACGAGTATCCCGTTCTTTCCTTCGGTCAGATATCCGTTCCTGACCATCGATCCGACGATCGCGTTTACGGCGACCTTAATATCCGTCCCTTTCAGTTCCATTCCGTCGAGCACTTTTTCGGCATCCGCGTTGACGGCGTTCACCTCTCGGACAGTGTTTTTTCTGTTCGTTTTTATTTCGATCCCGGGATTGACGTCAATGTCGATAACCGAGTCGATCGCAAGATTGTTTGCGTAAAAAACACCTCCGAAAGCGCCGAGAAAAATGAGTATGCACGCCGCGAGCGCCGCAGCGATCAATTTGGGTTTTCTCCCTGTTTTCCTGATTTCATTCATGGTAACGATCCTTTCTTTTTCGGGATCGAGCCTTTTTTCGATCTTATCGAACATATCCGAGGGAATGACCGCTCCGATCGCGTCCGAAAGGGTTTTTTCCGTTTTGCGTTTATTCATCGCCGTCCTCCTTTTCGATGTAAAGGCGCATCTTTCCGATGGCCCGATGATATTTTGACAAGACCGTGTTCAGCGGCATTCCGAGAATCTTTCCTATCTCTCGCGCCTTCATTCCGGCAACGGCTTTCAGCATAACGATCTGTCTTTCGTCGTCGTTCAGAACTTCCGTTGCGGCTTGCAGAAGAAGTCTCTGCTCCGTGTTCTCGGTTCTCGAAAACGCTTCGGCGTTCGCTTTTTCCGCTTCTTCTATGTAACTTTTTCCGCGTTCTTTCCGAAGAACCGTCAGCGCGTGTCTTTTTGCAACGGTGATGATCCATGCCATCGGTTTGCCCTGAGGCTCATAGTCTCCCGCTTTGTCATAAATGCTCAAAAACGTTTCCTGACAAACATCTTCCGCGTCATGCGCGTTTTTAAGCAAAGAAAGAGCGTAGGCGTAAACGCCTTTCGACGTTTTTTCGTAAAGTCTGCGCAAAGCGTCCGGACCGTTCCGCGCAACTGCAAGAATATCTTCGTCGCGAACCGCCGCACGGGCGCGCTCCGAATCTTCCCCGAATGCAAATGTGAAAAGCATTTCTCCGCTCCTTTCATAATGTCAACGCGCATAGACCGGTTTTTATTGCACGACACGCGTATGTTTTACAATTTTGTCATAATTTTCCTTGTCGAAGGAGAAAAATTACACCCTGCGATCCTTCTCGCCCTTTTGCGACGAACTCCCGATGATACCGCCTCGAAAAGTATATTATGATAGATCGTTTCCCCTTTTTCGCAAATATATTCTATCATATCGGAAGAAACAATTCAAGTGTCTCGGATCCGTAAAAAATGCGGAACACGAAAGTGCTCCGCAAAAAAATTCGCCTTGAAAAATATTTGTTCGCTCAACTCTCCGTCGGAGAGAAGAACCTGTCCGTTTTCTTCGCGACATAGTAGAAAAGCGCCATCGCGTCTTCTATATCGATGCCGTAATCCGAATTTGAGTGACTGCGTCCGAGTTGCTCGTCCGTGAGATCCGTTTTCTTCGCGACATAGTAGAAAAGCATCATCGCGTCGGTGATGTCTGTCGAGCCGTCTCCGTCGGTATCGCCGGCAGGGTAGCGGTGCGGATCGGGTATAAGCTTTGTGACTATCGCGTCATCGTTGAATGCGAGCGTGAACGACGAAGAACTTCCGTCTTTGTTCAGGTATGTTTCGCGGCAGTTCCAGATGTCCGCGTCGGCGTCATGCTTGACAGAGATCTTCAAATTCATGTAATCCGTGTTCTTCGGGCAGGGGTACACTCTGATATATCCGGGACCGTTTTGCGCTTCGTCGTAATACGACGACTGTTTAATATCGTCAAGCGTCACATCGAAAAATACTTTTATGTTGCTGAAAGCGCTGTATACGCCCCAATTATAGTAGATCCGACCCTGCTCATCCACTCTTTCCGAGCCTTCGGGCGCATTGTCCGCGTTGAACAACTGCGAAACGAACCCGACAATATAATCGATGTTGTCCTTTGTCACGGTTCCGTCATATCCCGACAGAGGCATCGGAGCGCTTACGGGATCGTAGTCGATGATCATCGCCATGTAAATAAACGCCACATTGCAGGCTTCCATAAACGGCGTCATCGGGATCGCGTTGCTGCTCGTAAGCCTTCCGACCGTGAAACGGTATTTTGTCTCCGCCGATCCGCTTTCCTTAACTTCCGTCACTTGGGCTTCAAAATCATAGAGCGAACGGTCGTTTGTTATGAAAAGAGCGACTTTTTCTCCGTTCCGTTCATTCATGTAGACGGACTCGACCGGAACTCTGACTTCACCGCCCCATATCTTGTGAAAGACGAGCGTCATGTCATCCGTCCCGACGATCGTCATGCTGTCGTAATTCTGCAAAGGGTTTTCTTCTCTCTTTGCTGAGGTAAAAAGCGAGCAGGAGAGCAGAATTACCGCGGTCAGAAGCAGACAAACAGTCCGTTTTGCGATTTTTCCGAAATTCTTTTTCATATAAACTTCCTCTTTCTCTTTTTACATTATCATTGTAGCATATATACATAATGAATTCAATGGATAATGTTCGGGAAAAATCGTTCAAAAAAGCATAATATTATCGGCAGAAAACATCAAACGCGACGTTTTTCCCGTCAACGGACGAGTTTTCAAAATCGTCAATATTTTTTTTGTATCGGGGCTTGACAAACGCAGAGGAATGTGGTAACATATTAAAGCCGTGGAAATATCCGCGACAATGTGGGAGTTTAGCTCAGCTGGGAGAGCATCTGTCTTACAAACAGAGGGTCACAGGTTCGAGCCCTGTAACTCCCACCACTTTCTTAAACACCGCGCCGAACGGTTCGGTCGCATTATATACGGCTTCGTAGTTCAGTTGGTTAGAACGCCGCCCTGTCACGGCGGAGGTCGTGGGTTCGAGTCCCATCGGAGTCGCCATTTTTTTGCGGTATTAGCTCATCTGGTAGAGCGCAACCTTGCCAAGGTTGAGGTAGCGGGTTCGAGCCCCGTATACCGCTCCATCGAAATCGTCCTGCAACAGCGGGGCGGTTTTTGCTTTACGGCTCTTTTTTCCGCGTTCGGGCTTTTTGATACGGCGCGGAGGCAGACAACAGGTTTTCGTATTTAATAAAAAATATGACGGCGCAGAGGTATTTTTCTCTTGTGATGAAAACCGTGCGACAGTGATATGCACCCCAAAAGTCAGACACTTTTGGGGTGCATATCATGTGCGGGTATTTTATCTGCTTAATATATTTTCCGTTGATTCCGTCTATGACGGATAGCGTGCCAGTTTATAATTCTTTATTTCCATCGTGCAGTCGAAACTCCCGTGGATCTCCCAGCCGATGTTCGTTCCCGTGAAACAGAGATCGTCCGCGGTGATCTGTCTGCCGAAAATGCCGGACTCATTTATCCTGTTTACGAGTTTTTTGATGTGAGGCGTCAGATCGACCTCAAAGTGTGTCCATTCTTTTGTCGTTTTCAGACGGAGCGCGTTGGTTCTGCCTCCCATTGAATCGACCGTCGAAAGCGCGTAGATCATGCATCCGCTCGCGATGTCGTGCTGCCAGTTTGTCGGTTGAAGTCCGCGGCTGTCGAATATCCGCATTCCGAACCATACAAACCCCGGTCCGTCGGTCGCGCGTACATACAGGAATATCAGAAATTCGGCCGCGCTGACGCCTTCACCGACGCAGTCGGGTTTGAAATCCGCGAGACGGAGATCTCCGGAAACAACGTACTTACCCGCGCTGAGAGGGGAATCGTCAAAAAAATCGGAGGAGGAGGACGTGTTTTCAAGCAACAGATGCGGCCACGCGTCTTCTCCGGCGGGCGCGCCGTCGTAGTATCCCGCGGCGTTCAGCCGAAGAGAAACGCTGTCCTGCACGGGATCGTATGTCACGGTCTTTACTTTTCCGTCCGTCAGAACGTTCGGGTCTCCCGTGTCAACGCGGTCGTCCCACAGGCACGGTCCCGAATTCCATTGGGCGAGGATCCATTCGGGAGACGCGCTGTTTTCGGGAAATGTTCCGAGATCTTCATAACTTCCGTCGGAACGGAGTTGACTGCGAACGGCAAAACCGTTCGTAAACCCCGAATTTCCGAATAAATATTTCCGAACACTGCAACTGCTCAACAAAACGATCACCAAGATTCCCGATATTATTGCGGATAATACTTTTTTCATAAAATATCTCCTTTTAAGGTTCTGTCCGCCGCCGTTTTCCTCCTCGGACAGATAAAGCGCCGCATATATGTTAACCTTATCATAACCCCGACGGTTTGTCAAGCCTTTCGGAGCGAAAAATCGTTTTGTCTCTGATTTTCTGTCGGTCTTCGGCTGTCTGACACGGTATATCGGCAAAGAAAGCGGCATCCGTATTCGCGGATGCCGCTCGGCTTATGTGCGCCCGGTGAGCGCACGTCCTATGGGGTGAAAGTCCCGAAGTTGCCCGGTAACGGAGTGTCAACCAAGTACCTCAATCGGTATCTCGCAATGTTCGTCGCTCTCGAACAGGCGGGACGCTCCCTGTTCCATCCTGACGTGGATGCAGTTAGAATCATGCTTTCCCGGGTGAATACCGCTCTGCCAATCCGCTCTCTTCGCAAAGATGGCCTTTTGGCAATTTGACGATTAGGTCCAATGTTTTAAACTAACACGAAAATAATTGTCCGATTTCAACAAAAAAACGGAAGAACCGTCAAAAATGGGTTGTTTTGGAGCCAAATGTGTGGTAGAATCATTTTGTCAAGTTTTAAAACGTTTTAAAACAGAGGAGGCGGGGGCTGCCTGATCCCAATCCGTGTTCCCACATCTTAAAACGTTTAAATAAAGGCGCATACCGGCGGCTGCCGGGACACGCGGGCGGGGACGGTTTCCACCGCGTATTGCAAAAATCCCGGTCAATCAGAAAAATCTGTCAGATGGAGGCGGCGACATGGCATTTGAAAACAGTTCCTTTATCAAACCGGCGGAGCAGTTTGACCCGGCGCGGCTGGACTACGCGCCCATGTTCCGGAAAAAATTCACGGTGGACACGGCGGTGCAATTCGCGGTGCTGACGGTTTGTGGTCTGGGATACGGCTACTATTATCTCAACGGCAGCGAGATGACGCCGGACCTGTTCACGGCGCCGGTGAGCAACTACGAAAAAACCCTGTGGTACAACCGCTATGACGTGACGGAGCAGATCAAAACCGGAGAGAACATCTTGGCCGTGATCTGCGGCAATGGCTGGTACAATGAGGGCATCAGGACCGCGTGGGACTATGACGCCGCGCCATGGCGCGACATCCCCAAATTCATTCTGACCCTGGAAATCAACGGAGAAGTGGCGGTCCGCAGTGACGCAAGCTGGAGATATACCTTAAAATCGCCCTATCTGTATAATCAGCTCCGGGTGGGTGAGCACTTTGATGCCAGATTGTACGACGAGAACTGGAACCAGCCGGACTTTGACGACAGCGCCTGGGGGTATGCCAAAGAGGATGACCATCCGCCGAAAGGAATCTTCCGGGAGTGCCTTTGCCAGCCCATCCGGGTATGCGGCGAATACCCGCCGAAGTCGGTGAAAAAAATCGGAGAGGACCGGTATTTGTTTGACTTTGGGCTAAATATGTCGGGCGTTGCCCGGCTGAAGGTCCATCAGAGCGCCGGAGACCGGATCGTACTGGAATACGCCGAAAGCATGAATCCGGACAATACCATCCAATACAATGACATGGACAATCCCCACTATTACCCGGACAGCCCGTTCCAGACGGACGAATTCATCTGCGGCGGCGGGGAAATGACGTGGACACCCAAATTTACTTATCACGGCTTCCGGTATGTGGTGGTCACGGGGCTGAAAGAGGCAACCGCGGAAACACTGACGGCGCTGTTTATCCATCAGGATGTAAACCGGATCAGCGACTTTGAATGCTCTGACGAGAACCTGAACAGCCTGTTCCGGATCGGCATCCAGGCAACCTGGTCCAATCTGTTCTACATGCCCACGGACTGCCCCACCCGGGAGAAGCTGGGTTGGATGAACGATGCCCAAAGCTCCATCGAACAGATGCTGACGGACTTCGACATGGAAAAGCTGCTGACGAAATGGTGGCAGGATATCTGCGACGCCATGCGGGAGGACGGCATGCTGCCGGGGATTGTGCCCAGTTCGGGTTGGGGTTACGAGTGGGGCAACGGCCCCGTTTCGGAGGGAACCCTGTTTGAGATCCCTTACAGGATCTATCTGCACACCGGTGACGATACCCTGCTGAAAAAAGGTCTGACCTATTTCAAAAAGTACAACCGGTATTTGCAGGGCTGCAAGGATGCCAAGGGCGATATCTGCTACGGACTGGATGACTGGGCGCCTCCGGATAACACGGACAAGGTTGGCGCGGCTTTTATCAACAAGGTGTTTACCATCAAATTCCTGCGGATTACCATCCTGGCCCAACGGGTCAGCGGCGAGGACCCGGCGGAAACCCAGGCGCTTCTGGACCGGGAAATTCAGGAAATCCGGAACCGCTACCTGGATGAGACGGGCCGATGCACCATCCACAAGCAGACGGCGGTGGCCATGCTGGTGTACAACGGTCTGTATGAAAATCTGGCGCCCCTGTCGGAACAGCTGAAAGAACTGGTGGAGGAAAAGAATTTCCACCACGACTGCGGCATGGTGGGCCTGCGGCGGTTGTACATGGCACTGAATCGCTGCGGCCTGCAGGAATACGCCTACCGCATCATCACGGCCAGAGGCTTCCCGTCCTATGTGAGCTGGCTGGAGGACGGCGCCACCGCGCTTTGTGAGTTCTGGGATATGTCGGTGTCTCAAAACCACCATATGTATTCCGATTTCATGTCCTGGATGATGAAAACCATTCTGGGCATCGGTGCGGATATTGCCCATCCCGGCTTTACACAGGTGGAAATCAATCCGTATTTCTTCCGGGAACTCACTTACGCCAGGGGCTATTGCGGTACGGTGCGCGGGCGCATCGGCGTCGCCTGGAAGCGTACGAGTGACAGAATCGAGCTGACGGTGGAAGTGCCGGAGGGCATGACGGTCACTTGCCGGGGGCAGACCCTGAAAAGCGGCGTCAATGTGATCACCGCCTGAGCCGTATCCGGCGGAAATCTGGAATTACTGAATGAGGGGCGATTGCCGTGAACATCATGAAATTACTGGCGGAAAAGGCAAAGGACAACTGGAATGCCCGGCCGGTGACCATTGCGTTTTTGGGGGACAGCGTCACCCAGGGATGCTTTGAGATTTACAAAAAGAATGAGACGGAGATTGAAACCGTATTCGACAAAAACAATGCCTATCATACGGATGTGGCCAAAATTCTCGCCGTTCTGTTTCCCAGCGTGCCGGTAAATATCTTCAACGCGGGCATCAGCGGGGACAATGCGCCCCATGCCCTGGAACGGATGGAGCAGGATGTCCTGTGCCATCACCCGGACTTAACGGTGGTATGCTTTGGCTTGAACGACTGCGGCAACGGGGTCGAAAAGGTGGAGCAGTATGCCCAGGCGCTGCGAGGGATTTTTGAAAAGCTGCGGCAGGCGGGTTCAGAGATCATATTCATGACGCCCAATATGATGAATCCCACGGTCAGCTGTCATCTGACGGACCCGCTGATGCGGAGCATCGCGGAGGACACCATGCGCCGGCAGAACGGCGGGGTGTTGGAATGCTACCTGGAGAACGCCAGAAAGGTGTGTAGGGAATATGGGGTCACCCTCTGTGACTGCTACGAAAAGTGGAAGCTTCTGTATGAGAACGGTGTGGATGTGACGGAGCTTTTGGCCAATAAAATCAACCATCCCACCCGGGAAATGAACTGGCTGTTTGCGGTGTCCCTGGTGGACACCATGCTGCGGGGATAACATCACGAAACAAGGAGGAAACAATATGAAAACCATCAAAGACAAGCAGCTCCTGGTCGGAGCGGACTTTGCCGGCTATCCGCTGAAGGAAGTTGTCTGCGAGCATCTGGGGGACTACCCGCTGAAGCTGGAAACCAAGCCGGAATAAACCCTCCGGTCACGAAACCAAGGCGGCATGCTCCGGCGTGCCGCTTTTTCATACTATGGGCGCCCGGTGAGCGCACGTTCTATAGGGTGAAAGTCCCGAAGTTGCCCGGTAGCGGGAAGACTTAGCCAAAGGCAAGGGTGTCCATCGCGAGGTGGAATCTGAAGAAAGCCGGATTTTGGGAGTTAAAAGGTCTCCCAATGGGCAAAACTCTGGCCTGACGAACAGAAATCGCATATAAGGCCGCCGGCGAGGGTAAGTTTGCCTAGCAAAACAAAGCCCAATAGCTACACGGAATCGCTCGCGGTAAATGCGGCAGGTAAAGAGAGAAAGAATGTGTGAGTACCCGGGGAGGTCTCACAGGCGCATCAAAGTAGACATATTCGAAAAAAAATGCGTAGTAACAACGAACTGTGAGAAGTCAGCAGAGGTCATAGTACCGGAAAAAAACCGGGAAGGGCTGAACAATCGTTAGTCCTTTGGAAACAATGGAAGCTACCGAAAACGAGGGTAAAGAATCTGATTCAGCTTAGCATCCCGGATTGGGCTGCCTACAGATACGGCAACTCTCGCAAAGGCTATTGGCGATTGTCGGGGACAACAACTCTCGCGAGAGCAATCTCAAACAAAAGACTCGCACAGGCCGGATACTACAGCATCCTTGACCGGTACGAGTCTCTGCACTTATGCGATTGAACCGCCGTGTACCGAACGGTACGCACGGTGGTGTGAGAGGTCGGGGCTATTCAGCCCCTCCTACTCTATTCTGTTTCGTTTCTCGGCGCGTCAGTCTTCTTTTCCGCCGCCGATAAGTTCTTCAAGAGCGCCGTCGAGATCGTGCGTCTCGTATTCGTCGATCTTTCCGCCGTCGCAAAGTTCCGCGAGGCTCGGGTCGATCGGGAGGCGGGCAAGAACGGGAAGCCCGTGCTTCTCCGCGATGCGGTCGATGTTGCTCTTTCCGAAAATATGATGTTCTTTTCCGCAGTCGGGACAGCGGAAATAACTGTAATTTTCAACGAGTCCTATAACGGGAATGTCCATTTTTTCCGCCATGTTCACGGCTTTATCCACGATCATGGAGACCAGATCCTGCGGAGACGTGACGATGATAATCCCGTCAACGGGTATGGATTGGAACACCGTGAGCGGAATGTCGCCCGTTCCCGGAGGCATATCGATATACATGACGTCAACATCGCCCCAGACCACGTCCGTCCAGAATTGCTTGACCGTGCCCGCAATGACGGGACCGCGCCATATTACGGGGGTCGTTTCGTCCTCAACGAGCATATTCAGGCTCATCGCGCGGACGCCGCTTTTCGATATTCCCGGGTAGATCCCGTTATCGTCGGCAAGTGCGCGGTCGCTTATTCCGAGCATTTTCGGAATAGAAGGACCTGTTATATCGGCGTCGAGCACGGCGGTCTTGAAGCCTTTTTTCGCAGTCATGACGGAAAGCAGGGAAGTGACGGTCGATTTCCCGACGCCGCCCTTGCCGCTGACAACGGCATAGACCTTTCCGACGGTGCTCAATGAATTTACGGGTTCCAAAAAACTCTGCGGAGCGTTTCTCGAAGAACAGTTTTCTCCGCAGGTCGAACAGTTATGAGTGCATTCGCTTATCGGATCATATCCTTTCAATGCGATCTTCGGCGGAGCGGCGGATCAAACCGTACCTTTTTACTCCGTCTGACATATTATACCCCCGTAAAGGCAAAAAGTCAAGGGTCAAGATCCTCAATTTCGAATATATCCGAAAAACTTGCAAAATCGTTGCGCTCGATATGCGTCATCTCGTGTTTGAGAACGAGTTTCTGCTGATCGGGCGTAAGCGATGAGTTTATATAAATGTTGTAGTCTCCCTCTTCGTCCGTGACGGTCACCCCGCGGATGGTCATCGGAAGCGAAAGAAGGCGGACGTATATTTCGTTCATTTACCTTCTGTTCTGTTTCAGCGCCTCGATGATCGCGACCGTTCTCTCTATATCCTCACGGCTCGCGTTTTTCGACGCGGAGAAAAGCATTTTGACCTCGGGTCTTGTCCTGAGCATCTCTCTGAGTTCGGCAAGATCCTCGTTGAGATGGCGCGTGTTGGGCGTTATCCTCGCAGACATTTCGGAGTCGAGCAGATAATCGTCTCCGAGTTCTTCGTTTTCCATAAAAAGTGTGTCAACGGACACGTTAAAGTGTTTTGCAATTCTTTGAAGCATTTCAAGATCGGGCTTTCTGTTGCCCGTTTCCCACATCGCGACGGTGCTGAGCGCGACGCCGAGCGCCTGTGAAAGTTCTTTTTGCGTCATGCCGCTGTTTTTGCGCAGGACTTTCAAATTTTCCGAAAACCGCATAGGTAAACCTCTCTTCTTTTTTCTTTTCCTTATTATACATCACGTTTCGTGATTTGTCAAGAGGTAAAATGCAAAAAATATCACTTTTTTATTTCCGTTCGGATCTCTGACGCGGAAAAAGACGGTTCTTCCCGCATTTTTTCTTCCTCTCGTAGCGTGACATAATATTTTATCGAAAAACGATAAAAATATATTGACAAACATGGAAATATATGGTATAATCACTCCAAACAAAGGTCGTGAATTTTAAAAAACGCCGATCGGAGGTTCTGATATGCCGAAAATATCGCGAAAAGCGTCGGTGCTGCTTTCCATATGTCTGACGGTACTGTTTCTTGCGGTTCTGATCGTTTGCGCGTTCGCAATGCCGATGCTTTGCAATGTGTTTGCGGATATTGCGACGATGCATCCGGGCAGAAGTGAACTCTGCGTCGCGGAGAGAATATACCTGCTTGTTGCGGGATATCTGATCGTTGCAGTCGCCGCCGTCGCGGATATTCTGATGTTTCTGCTTCTTTTGCGCATTCGCAGAGGGCTTGTCTTCACGCGCGAAAGCGTGTCTGTCATACGGGCGGTTTCATGGTGCGCGATCTGTTGCGGAGTGATTTTCGCCCTGCTCGGATACATATTTTATATAGCTTATGTGATCGCCGTTGCCGTTTTGTTTCTCGGGCTTTGCCTGCGGGTCGTTAAAAATGTCATTGAAGAAGCGACCGAATTGAAAAACGAAAACGATCTGACGGTGTGAGTGTGAAATTATGATCATAATAAATCTTGACGTCATGATGGCGAAGCGCAAAATATCGCTGAACGAACTTTCCGAAAAGGTCGGGATCACGCTCGCCAATCTGTCGATACTCAAAAACAACAAAGCGCGCGCCGTGCGGTTTTCGACGCTCGACGCGATCTGCAAAGCCCTCGACTGCGAGGTCGGGGACATTCTCGAATACAGAAAAGAGGAGGAATAAAACAATGAACGATCCGAAAAAAGACGCGTCCGCGGGTGAAGTTGCGAATGTCTTCCCCGAACGCTCCGACAGCGACCGATCTGCGGGCGGTCATGCCGAAACTTCCGTTCCGCCGACATCTTCACGGCAGGCGCCTCCGCCGCAGCCCTGTTCGCAGGCACAGCCGCAGACATATTCCGATGCACAGAACCCGCCGCAACAGCACCCCTATTCGCAGGCACAGCCGCAGATATCTTATCAGCCGTCCGCTCCCGCATACACGGTGGTCGCTCCGACACGCGCGGCGCGCCCGAAACGCGAATTTACCGCCGCCGAGTCCGTGTTCGCATGGGTATGCTTTATTCTCGGTTATCTGTTCTGCCGTGTCCTCGCAGGCGGTTTCAACCCGCTCGGAGGCTTTCTGTTCACCGTTCTGATCTTCTCGGTGACCGCCGCTGTCATAAAGATCGAAAAAGCCCTTCCGCCGTTCGCCGCATGGGTCGCCGCCGTGTCCGGCGTCGTCCTTGCCGCGTCGCTGATCGTTACGGGCAATGAAACCGTGAGGTTCTTCGCGTATCTTTATTCCGCCGCGGCTTATGTCTATTTCGTTTATGCCGCGTTCGGGAACAAACTCGAAAAGGGCTTTTCCAATCTGCTCTGTCTCGATTTTGTCAAAGCGGCGTTTATATGTCCTTTCACTTCATTTGCGAATATCTTCCGCAGTTTCGGCGGAAAAAGCAGGAAAAACGGATCGAAAACGTTTTTGAAAGTCCTTGCCGGCATCGGGATCGCTCTGATCCCCTGCATTGTGATAATTTCGCTGCTGTGCTATGACGAACGGTTCCGTGAAATGCTCTCTTTTATAAAAAACATCAATTTCGGCACGGTCGTGTCGCATCTGTTCTCCGCGGCGTTCGGCGTTCCCGTTGCGATGTACGTTTACGGGCTTCTGACGGGGTCAAAGGATAAAAAAACCGAGAAGACCCTGACGGCGGATGATTGCCGCATGCTCGGAGAACAGACGCGGATAGCCCCCGCCGTGACGGTTGCCGCCGCGACTTTTCCGATCGCGCTGATATATGTCTTTTTCTTTATTTCCCAATGGCAATATTACGTTTCCGCTTTTTCGGGGAAAATTCCGAGCGGAACGAGTTATTCCGAATACGCCCGCAACGGCTTTTTTGAGCTGGTCGCCGTTTCGTTCATCAATTTTGTCATCATCGCGCTCGTCGGGCTGTTCATTAAGCGCAACGGCAAAGGCGCGGAGATAACGCGAAAGACCGTTTCGGTCGTGCTGAGTCTGATGACGCTCGTCCTCATCGGAACCGCCGCGTCAAAACTCGTTCTTTATATAGACGCGTACGGACTGACGCCGAAAAGAGTTTACGCGGCGTGGGCAATGCTCGTCCTCGCTGTCCTTTTCCTGCTCGTCACCGTCAAACAGTTCGCGAAAAAACTTCCGCTCGTGACGGTTTCCGTCTTCGCCGTGATCGTCCTTTTCGCGGGGCTTGCCTTCTCGAACACGGATTCCCTCATCGCGAGATACAATGTCGATCGCTGTCTTGCGGGAACGCTCGACTGCCTTGACACGGAGGCTCTGACCGAATGCGGCGACTGCGCCGTTCCTCCGCTCGTCGATTTCGTCGCCGATTATGACGAAAAGAACGGAACGAAAGCCGCCGATCTGAACGTCGAAAACTTCCCGTCGGATATCGGCTTCGGCGAAAGCAACGACGAAAGGGCGCAGTATATCGCCGCCGTAAGATTTCTGAAAGAAAAGGCGGAGGAGGAAACAGGAGTGTTCTCCGAGACGATTCCGCGATACAAGGCGCGCAAAGCGCTTGCAAGCATCGGGCTCGGATAAAAAATACCGCCCCGTTTTCTCTTTCTTCCGTAAAAACTCCTTTCAAACACCGTCCGAATATACTTCGGACGGTTCGCTTTTTGCCCTCAAATGCGCCTATTTTGAAAAATTTTGCATTTATATGTTGCAATATAAGAAAAAGTGTGATAAAATAAAAAGCAATCCGCATATAACGGAAAACGGACAAAAGGAGCTTCGGATCTCGGGCTCCGTCACTTTCCGAAAAGCGGAAAAGAACCGATACGCGGGCAGGAACCGCGCGCAGCGTCAGGAGAAGTATTATGTTGAAAACAGTTAAATTCGGGGGAAGTTCCCTTGCGGACGCCGAACATTTCAAAAAAGCCGCGGCGATAGTGAAAGCCGAGGACTGCCGCAGATACGCGGTCGCTTCCGCCCCGGGCAAAAGACATCCCGACGATGAAAAAGTCACCGATATGCTGATCGCACTTTCTCGCGCCGAGCAGACGGGCGAAGACCCGAAAGCCCTGCTTTCCGCGATCTCCGCGCGTTTTGCCGACATTATAAAAGGGCTTGAACTCGATTTTTCTCTTGATGAGGATCTCGCTCTGATCGAGAGTAAAGTTTGCGACGGAACAGCCACCCGCGATTATCTCGCTTCCCGCGGCGAATATCTGAACGCGAAAGTCATGGCGGAATATCTCGGATATGATTTCATCGACGCCGCCGAGTGTATCTTTTTCGATGAAAACGGTTTCTTTGACGCGGAAAAAACAAACGTCGCTCTCGCAAAGAGACTGACGAAACACGAACGCGCCGTTCTTCCGGGGTTCTACGGCTCGACGCCCGACGGACAGGTCAAAACTTTTTCCCGCGGCGGCTCCGATGTGACGGGATCCATTCTCGCAAGAGCCTCCCGCTCCGATGTTTACGAAAACTGGACAGACGTTTCGGGAATGCTCATGGCAGATCCGCGCTGTGTAAAAGACCCGTTCCGTATCGACACGATAACTTACCGCGAGCTCCGCGAACTTTCGTACATGGGAGCGTCCGTTCTTCACGAGGACGCGATCTTTCCCGTCCGTATCGCGGGGATTCCGATAAACATCAGAAATACCAACGCGCCCGATGACAGGGGAACCTGGATCAAGGCGTTTACGAACGAAAAACCGCTTCATGTCATAACCGGTATTGCCGGCAAAAAAGGGCTGACCGCGATCTACATCGAAAAAGAGATGATGAACAATCAGGTCGGCTTCGGCAAGGTCGTTCTTGAAATACTCGCCGATCACGGCATCGGGTTTGAACATCTGCCGTCCGGCATCGACACGATGTCCGTCATTGTCAACACCTCCGATTTTGAAGGAGAAAAGCGCGAGGTCGTTCTCAAAGCGCTTCGCGACAGACTTCATCCGGACACGATAAAGGTTCATGACGACATCGCTCTCGTCGCCGTTGTCGGCAGAGGAATGGTCAACGCCGCGGGTACAGCCGTCCGCGTTTTTTCCGCGCTCGCAAAACAGCACATCAACGTCAGAATGATAGATCAGGGCTCTTCCGAGCTCAATATAATCGTCGGAGTTGACGCGGATAATCTTTATCCCGCGATCCGCGCGATATATTCGGAATTTGTAAGGGGGTAAAGACCGAAATGATAGAAAAAGCGTCGAAACTGGACAATGTCCGTTATGAAATAAGAGGCCCCGTCCTCGATGAGGCGAACCGTATGATCGCCGACGGCGCGAAAGTTCTCAAACTCAATATCGGCAATCCCGCGCCGTTCGGATTTACCACGCCCGAGGAGATCATCCGCGATATGCAGATGAATTTGCACGACTGCGAGGGCTATTCCGATTCAAAAGGCATTTTTTCCGCCCGTAAGGCGATAATGCAGTACTGTCAGTTGAAACAGATCCCGAACGTCGATGTCGGCGACATATACACGGGCAACGGATGCAGTGAAATGATAACGCTTTCTTTGCAGGCGCTGCTCAATTCGGGGGACGAGATCCTTCTGCCCGCTCCCGATTATCCGCTCTGGACGGCTTCCGTCAGCCTTGCGGGCGGCAGACCCGTTCATTATATCTGCGACGAGAAGAGCAACTGGTACCCCGATCTCGCGGATATCGAGAGCAAGATAACGCCGAAAACGAAAGGCATCGTCGTCATCAACCCGAACAATCCGACGGGCGTTCTTTATCCGAAGGAAGTTCTTGAAGGCATCGTCGACATCGCGCGCAGACACGGTCTTGTCATCTTCGCCGATGAGATATACGACCGTCTCGTTTTCGACGGCAAAAAACACTTCGCGATCGCTTCTCTCGCGCCCGACCTTTTCTGCGTCAACATAAACGGACTTTCAAAATCTCACCGTATGGCGGGCTTCCGTTGCGGTTGGATGTGCCTGAGCGGTCCGAAAGAGGACGCGAAAAGTTACATCGAGGGGCTGAACCTGCTTTCGTCCATGCGTCTTTGCTCGAACGTTCCCGCGCAGTCGATCATTCAGACGGCGCTCGGAGGCAGACAGAGCGCCGACGATCTGCTTCTCCCCGGAGGCAGGCTTTTCGATCAGCGTGAAGTCATCTATAACGAACTCTCCGCGATCGACGGTATCAGCGTTGTCAGACCCGACGCGGCGTTTTACATCTTCCCGAAGATCGACACGCAGAAGATACATATCCGCAACGACGAGAAATTCGCGATAGATCTTTTGAAGCAGAAGTATGTTCTGATCTCTCACGGAACGGGTTTCAATATGCCCGAACCGGGCTATTTCCGCATCGTCTATCTGCCCGAGAAGGAGATCCTGAAAGAGGCGTGCGTGAGACTGAAAGACTTTTTGGCGCATTACGCTCAGTTCTGATAATATTATACAGCATGAAAAAACGGTTTTGGAGAATAAAGTCTCCGAAACCGTTTTTAATGCTTTTTTTCGTGATTTTTTTCGGCTGAAAACGCCTTTTCCGTCCCATGTCGGGCGAAAGAAAAAGTTTTTCGCCGCGAGGCGTTTATTTTGAGTATACCTCGGGTTTAAGCACGCCGATATAGGGGAGCGCGCGGAATCTTTCGTTGTAGTCAAGTCCGTATCCGACAACGAATTCGTCGGGAATGATCTTGCCGACATAGTCGGGCGTGAAGTCAACGACGCGGCGCGACGGCTTGTCGAGCAACGTGCAGGTCCTGACCGAACGCGCACCTTTCAGTTTAAGATAATCTATCAGATACGAAAGCGTTCTTCCGCTGTCGATAATATCTTCGACAACGAGCAGATCGCATTTCGCGATGTCCTCGCGCATGAGATCGAGAATGATGTTGACGTGACCCGACGAGACTGTTTCGCCGCCGTAAGACGAAACGCGCATGAAATCGATCTCAACGGGGATCGTCAGCCTTTTCATCAGATCGCCCATGAAAACGACCGAGCCTTTCAGAATGCAGACAAGAACGAGTTTTCTGTCTTCTCCGATATAATCGACGTCGATTTCGTGAGCAATGCGCGAAACTATCTCGTTCAACTCTTCCGTGTCGATGAGTACCTTTTCAATTTCTCCTATCATTCTTTCCTCTCCCCGATAATATCATATTCTCTTTTCGCGTATAAACAGGCGCAGGAACATTATAGCACAGCGCGAAAGCATTTTCAAGGTCTGACGGCGAATTTTGTTTTTTTTATATCAAAAAGACCGACCGTCGCGGGTTAGACGTTTTTCGGCAGCCGCGACCGAAGATCTCCGAGATGCGCGTCATATCCGAGTGTTTCGATCCGAAAACCGTCCGCGCCGTGAAAAACGACGGTGACGGAAGCGTTTGAGACCCAATCGACCTCTTTCATCTTTTCAACGGGAAGCCCCGAAAGAAACGCGGTCATCGCTCTTATCGCCGCGCCGTGGGAGGTCAGAAGCACCGTTTTTCCCTTGTTTTCCCCGACGATGTCGCACAGCGCCGCAGACACCCGCCCGTACACCTCTTTCAGGCTTTCTCCGCCTGTGCAGACGGCTCTTCCGATATCCGTCAGCCAAACGCCGTAATCCGCGGCATAGACTTTTTCGATCTCATCAAAGGGCATATTTTCCCATTTCCCGGCATATACCTCCGCGATGCGCGGCTCTTTTTCGATCCCGAGCCCCGGATGGAACGCGACGATCTGTCTGCAGGTGTCGAGCGCTCTGCGGAGCGGACTTGAATACGCGCGGTCGATATGCTCGTTTTTCAGCAATTCGCCCGTCAGCCTTGCCTGCTCGACGCCTCTGTCGGTCAGATCGAGATCGGTCCTTCCCAAAAATCTTTTTGAAAGATTCCCGACGCTCTGCCCGTGGCGGACGATCAGTATTTTCGTCCTTTCTCCGTTTTCGTTCATGATTTGAAATCCTCCGAAATTGCTTTCCCGAATATCATACCACGGCCGCCGCGGAATGTCAACGGGGAAAATAAAATTCACTGTTCGGGTATTGCAAAAAAATGAAATATCTGCTATAATCAACTCATAAGATCATTATAGCTAATATATAAACGGAAAAGGAGAACATTATGGGACTTATCAAAGCGGGTATAGGCGCGCTCGGCGGAACTCTTGCCGACCAGTGGAAGGAATTTTTCTATTGCGATTCCATCGATAAGGAAGTCCTTGTCGTAAAAGGACAGAAGAGAACTTCCGGACGTTCCTCGAACACAAAGGGAAACGACAACATCATTTCCAACGGATCGGGCATCGCCGTCGCCGACGGTCAGTGCATGATCATCGTTGAACAGGGCAAAGTCGTTGAGGTCTGTGCGGAGCCCGGTGAGTTTACTTATGACACTTCGACCGAACCGAGCATTTTTGCCGGCAGTCTCGGTCAGAGCATAAAAGACACTTTCAAAACCATCGGAAAACGTTTTACTTACGGCGGCGATACCGGAAAGGATCAGAGGGTCTATTATTTTAACCTCAAAGAGATCATCGACAACAAGTTCGGAACACCCAACCCGATCCCGTTCCGCGTCGTTGACTCAAAGATAGGGCTTGACGTGGATGTTTCCATACGCTGTTCCGGCGTTTATTCATATAAGATCGCGGATCCGTTGCTTTTCTATACGAATGTCTGCGGAAACGTGACCGACGAATACAGACGCGAAGAGATAGACACACAGCTCAAACAGGAGTTTATCAGTTCGTTGCAGCCCGCTTTCGGTAGACTTTCCGAACTCGAACTCCGCCCCAACCAGATCGTTACCCACAACACCGATCTCGAAAACGCGATGAACGAAACTCTGACCGCGAAGTGGGGACAGTTGCGCGGACTTCAGATCGTCAGCATCGCTCTCGGTTCCGTAACACTTCCGGACGAAGATGCGGAAATGATCAAACAGGCTCAGCGCACGGCGATCATGCGCGATCCGACAATGGCCGCGGCGACTCTCGTCGGCGCTCAGGCGGACGCGATGAAAGCGGCGGCTTCAAACGAAGCGGGTGCGATGACGGGATTCCTCGGCATGGGTATGGCGATGAACACCGGCGCGGCTCAGAACGCGCAGAATCTGTTTGCAATGGGTCAGCAACAGCAGGCACAGCAGGCACAGGCACAGCCCGCTCAACCCGCGGCTCCCGCGCAGGACACATGGAAATGTCCCGGATGCGGCGCGACGGCTTCCGGAAAATTCTGCACCGAATGCGGAACGAAGAGACCCGAGAACGATTCGTGGACGTGCGTCTGCGGCGCGGTCAACAAGGGCAAATTCTGTCAGAACTGCGGCGCGAAGAGACCCGAGGCGAAAGCGGCGTTCCGTTGCAATAAGTGCGGATGGGAGCCGGAAGATCCGACAAATCCGCCGAAGTTCTGCCCCGAGTGCGGAGACCCTTTCAACGACGAGGATAAAAGATAAAGGAGGACACCATGTCAACCTTGCTTGAATATAAATGCCCGTGTTGCGGCGGTGCGATCTCTTTTGACAGCGAACTTCAAAAACTCAAATGCCCTTACTGCGACACCGAATTCGAGGTCGAGACCCTGCGTTCGTACGACGATGATCTGAAAAAAGAGATCCCCGACGATATGAAATGGCAGACCGAGGCGGGGCGGGAGTGGCAGGAGGGCGAAGCCGAGGGAATGCGCGTCTATGTCTGCGATTCCTGCGGCGGAGAGATCGTCTGCGACGCGAACACCGCGGCGACGAGTTGTCCTTACTGCGGCAATCCCGTCGTCATGAAAGGCAATCTGAGCGGATTTCTGAAACCCGATTACATAATTCCGTTCAAACTCGATAAAAAGGCGGCGAAGGAGGGCTTCCTGAAACATTTGAAGGGAAAGCGCCTGCTTCCGAAAGTCTTTAAGAGCGAAAATCATATCGACGAGATAAAAGGCGTATATGTTCCGTTCTGGCTGTTTGACACGGATGTAAGCGCGGATATCCGATACAGGGCGACGCGCGTGAGGACTTGGAGCGACAGCAGGAACGATTACACGGAAACGAGTTATTACTCCGTTTACAGAAGCGGCGACATCTCGTTCTCGAAAGTTCCGGTCGACGGCTCTTCAAAGATGGCGGACGATCTGATGGAATCCGTCGAACCGTTTGATTTCGGCGAGGCGAAGGAATTCGCAACGGCGTATTTTGCAGGTTATCTTGCGGATAAATACGATGTTGACGCGGCGCAGAGCATCGAAAGAGCGAACGAGCGCGTCAAGAGAAGCACCGAGCAGGAGTTTGAAAAGACCGTTGTCGGATATGCGACGGTCACTCCCGAAAACAGCAGTATAAGACTTTCAAACGGCGTCGCAAAGTATGCGATGTATCCCGTTTGGCTGTTGAATACGACTTGGAAAGATCAGAAGTTCACGTTTGCGATGAACGGTCAGACGGGCAAGTTCGTCGGAAATCTGCCGCTTGACAAGGGCGCGTTTTTCAGGTGGTTCCTGTCTCTCGGCGGCATCCTGAGCGCGGCGGCACTCGGCATCGGACTTCTTGTCCACTATCTGTTTTGAGGAGGGAAGCGAATATGAAAAAGAAACTGTTTTCGTTCGTTGTCCTTCTCGCGGTTATTATGACTTTCGCCGTTCCCGCATTCGCGGAGGCATCCTATGTCGGGCGAGTGTTCGACAACGCGGGTTTTATCAATTACGAAGATCTTGAAGCGCTTCAAGGAAAACTCTACGATTATTACGACGAATACGGAACGGAATTTCTCGTATGGACCGATACGGCGGATTTTGAAGTGAGCGAGGAATCTGTCGAGGATCTGGCCGATTCGATTTACGATGAAATGTTCGACGGAGAACCCGGCAATGAATGCGTTATTCTCGTTGTCATTGACGACACTCTCGAAAAGGATTACGCGTATATCTACACTTCGGGAGAAAAAACGAGGAAAGCGATAAGCGATGACGCCGTTCCTTATCTCCTGGGCGAGTTGAAGAGCGGAGGAAAATCCGACCGTTTCATGCTTTTCGCCGACGCGTGCGGAACGCTTCTTGCCGATTACGCCGCAACGGGGAAAGAATATAAAGCGCCGTTTGAATGGGGAAAAGCCATTCTGATCTCCCTCGTCATCGGTTTTGTCATCGCGATCATCGTCGTTCTGGTGATGAAGGGCAAACTGAAATCCGTCCGCATGAAGGACAACGCGACCGATTACACCGTGCCCGGCAGTATGAATATCACGGATGGACACGAGTTGTATCTTTACAGCACGGTCGTAGCGACTCCGAAACCGCGGAACGATTCTTCTTCCGGTTCGGGCGGTTCGTCTCACGGCGGAGGCGGCGGAAGAGTATAAGAGTCTGCCGTTTTGCGGATAAACGATAGTATACTGCGATATTGTGTATATGTCCCCGCGACGCATTATGCGCCGCGGGGAATGATTTTGCGCCGAAGATTTTTCCGTTCGGAACGCGGTCACGGAAACAAAACGTGATTTTTTGAAGGAATTGACCCGATCGCACATTTACGGCGTGCTTGCGGCGGAAAGAGAAAATATATCTCGAAAGAGAGGGGAGAACGGACGGCACGGCGGTCTTGAAAATAAAAAAGAGACCTTCCCGAAAAGGTCTCTCTTTTATAAGTGAGGATATTCAAACTTTCGGAAGGATTTATCGGGTGCATTCAGCCGCACCGTTCTCCTTCCCGGTCGTCTATGAATCCAGTATACCATATATTTATTACATAATTGCAAAAGCAGAAAAAATATAATAAAAGTATCGCATTTTTTTACGATTTACATAAAGTTTGCATAAGGGTGTCTTTTTTGCCCGAATTATATATTAAAATCAGTATAGATATATTATCGGAAAGGGGAACGGTATGTCTGAAAAAGCCGGGTGTTTCAGCGTTTCCGAAAACTTTGACACAAAAGCGCTCGCCGAACGCGCTTCGCGGGAAATGAGCGCGATGGGATATGACGTAAAACTCGAAAAGACCGAAAAAGGTTTTCGCGTCGCTTACGAAAAGGATATCGGGGGCATGGACACTTTTCTCGGCAGATGGCAGAATTCCGTCGCCGAAATTGAAAACAGCGGCGGCGATCTGAAAGTCTCTTTTCACGGACACCGCGTTGCGGACAAACTGATCGCGTTTGTTCTCGGCGGCTTTTTCTGGGGTTTTCCGTGGCTTTTCGAGGGGATTGCCGTTCACAATCGTCGGCGTTCGGAGCAGATATTCCTGAATGTCATCTCCGTATATGTAAGCTCGACAAAAGAGGACGATTGACGCCCTTCTGCGTGAAAAGACGAAGAATTGCGGCGAAATGAAGATTTGTGCGACGGCGTTCGTCATAAAATAACGCTTTATTTTCTCGGTTTTTGTCAAAGAATGTCGAGATGTGTCGAAAAACGGGGAAACGTGATGAAATCCGTCGAACGGAATGTGTTGCAAAAACGCGAAAACCGTTGTATAATCGGAGCGTAAGTATCGGAGAACCGTAAATTTTCGGATCTCGCGGCTCCCGATACCGAAAATACGCCCGATCCGATGATCGGGGTCGGGAAATGTGTAAAAGGAGAAAGTTATGGTTATAAGAGATCTGTTTTGCGAGCGATTCGGCTCAAAGGATTACCGTGACGACAGGGTAATCGATTATATCTATCCGAAAAAAATACTGCTGTCCGGCTCCGCGGAAGAGCCCGAGGCGCTTCTCGACCCGTCTTCCGCGCAGGCGACGCTTGAAAGCGGAAAAGCCTGCGTGCTGAAAAAAGACGGATTTGTTCTTATCGATTTCGGCTTTGAGATGCAGGGCGGGATCCAGATAGTTACCGATATTTGGGAATATGACACCGACAACACCGCCCGCGTGCGCGTCCGTTTCGGCGAAAGCGCAATGGAGTGTATGGCTGACTCCGCTCCCGAGAAACGCGGAAGGAAAAACGCGACGAACGATCACGCGATACGTGACGGGATCCACCTTGTGAGCTGGCTCGGAATGACCGAGATCGGAAACACGGGCTTCCGTTTCGTCCGTATAGATCTTCTTGACGATATAAGTCTGCCTCTGAAATGCGTCCGCGCGAAATTTCAGTACAGGGATCTCAAATATCTCGGCTCGTTTGAATGCGACGACGAGCGGCTGAACGATATATGGAAGACCGCGGCTTATACCGTTCAACTCAATATGCAGGAATACGTCTGGGACGGCGTCAAGCGCGACAGACTTGTCTGGATCGGCGATATGCATCCCGAAACGTCCACAATACAGTATATTTTCGGCGATCAAAAATGCGTCCGCGACAGCCTTGACCTGATCCGCGACAACACGCCGCTTCCGAACGTAATGAACGGCATTCCCGCTTATTCGCTCTGGTGGCTTCTGATACATCACGACCGCTTTATCCATTACGGAGATCTTGAATATCTCGAACAGCAGCATTCTTACATAACCGAATTGCTTCATTATTTCAGCGGCTATATAACCGAGACGGGAGAGATCTCGATCGAAAACTGCTTCCTCGACTGGCCGTCCTCGACGAATCCCGACGGACAGCGGGCTGGCGTGCACGCCCTTTTCTGCCTTGTCTGCGACGGCTGCGCGGAAATGCTCGACGCTCTTTCGGACGTCAGAGAGGCTGATTTTGCGCGTCTCTGCGCGGAGCAACTCAGAAAGTACCGTTATCCTCACAACGGGCTCAAACAGGCGCTTGCGCTTCAGGTCCTTGCGGGGCTTGCCGATCCGAACGACGCGTATGACGAACTCCTCGGAAAGGACGGCGTTCACGGCTTTTCGACCTTCCTCGGTTATTATATCCTGAAAGCGCTCGGCGAAGCCGACAAAACAGATTTCGCGCTCGATTGCATCCGCGATTATTGGGGCGGAATGCTCGACCTCGGCGCGACGACCTTCTGGGAGGATTTCGACATCGACTGGACGAAGAATTGTTCGCGCATCGACGAGATCCTGCCTGCCGATTCGGAAAAATCGGATATACACGGCGATTTCGGCGGATATTGCTACGTCGGCTACCGTCACAGTTTCTGCCACGGGTGGGCGAGCGGTCCCGCACCGTTCCTCATGGAATATGTCCTCGGCGTCAGACCGATAGAGGCGGGCAGCAGAGAAGTGCTTATAAGCCCGTCGCTCGGCGATCTGAAATACGCAAAAGGCTCTGTTCCGACGCCTTACGGCGTGATCGAGGTCAGCCATACAAAAATGCCCGACGGCGGCGTAAAGACAACATACAACGCGCCCGACGGGATCGAGGTCGTTCTCGGTTAAACGGCAGAACGGTAAAAACAAATTTATATGCGGCGGGGCTTCCGAAAGAAAGCTCCGCCGATGTTCACGAAAAATTCTCTTTCGTTTTCAAATTTATTCTTTCGGGAGTATTGACAAACAAAAAAAAATCTGCTATACTTTATAAGCGCTTGGGGGCGTAGCTCATCTGGGAGAGCGCTACATTCGCATTGTAGAGGTAGTGAGTTCGAGTCTCATCGTCTCCACCAAAAATATCCGTGTACCGATGGTGCACGGATATTTTTATTCGGAAGAGACTCGAAAAGGACGGTTTTGCTTAAATATCAAATTTTACTTCCGCAGCCCGAACAAAATCTTGCCGAACCGTCAACTTCCTTTCCGCAGTTCGGACAGTGTCTTTTTTGTTCAACCTTAGCTCCGCAGACCGAGCAGAACAGATCTCTGTCCGATAATTCCGCACCGCAATTGGTGCAGATTTTTGCGGTTGACGGCTGAACCGAAACGGCAGGCTGAGCCAAAGGAGTAAAAGTCGCTATCGGCGGTTCGGTCGGGTAAGAGACGGCTGTTATCGCGGTAACTTTATTGCTTTCCTTCAAAAATTCATCAATATTCAGACTGAAAAGTTGTGCGGGAACACCCAGCACATCCATTGCTGCTGAGGTAAGGTCGTTGGCGTATTTTTCGTACCTTGCACCGGCGACCTGAGCAACGGAAAAGCGCAGATCTACCGCCGTGCCGCCATGATACGGAATGAAATGAATTGTGCAGGCGCCGCCGTTCATGTTGTACTTCATGGAAAAATTCAGCCCGAAACTGATCGTGTGGTACGGTTCCTGATTGCAATTTCTCCTGAAACGGCTGTTGGTTGCCGCAGTCATATAACTGTTGTAAACGGATACAACATCTGCGGAAAAGAAGTAACAAACATCTCTTCTCATTTCTATTCTCCCGAAAATTTTATTCGCTCTGCATATTCGGAACAGCGAAAGTTGTTTACTCCGAACGGTTTGCGCTTGAACATCCGATATGCTATATGTAACTTTGTGTGTAAATTATACCATACGTAGCGATTTTTGTCAATGAATGTCCTGAAACTTGTCGGGAATAAAATTTCAAAAATCTCTTTGCCGATAATCGACGAAAAAGCGCGGAACCCGAATGCGACCTATGTCTGTGTGAGTGCGGGAGAAAGTTTCTGTCCGTCGAAAATTGTAAAACGCTCCGTTTGCATAGAGGCCGACATAGGCGAAACGCTTCGCGCGGCGGTCGGATCGTGAGATGATGACTGCGTTTGTGTTTTCGCGCGTTTTTCGATAAAAAGGGTGGTGATCTTTTTCGCACCGCAGAGATCTTTTGCCCGAATGCAAAAATATCCGCATACTTTTCGGTATGCGGATATTCTGTTCCGTTGTTTTTTATTCTTTTATCTCGCCCGCCCATTTGAACGCGAATTTTGCGACGATGACGGCGATGATCTCGTTGATGATCGCCGCCGCGACGATAGTCCCCGATATTAAGGCGGCGACAGACGCGTCGGCGTCGGTCTCGGAAAGCGTCTTGACGGCGATGCCCGTGAACACGAGAGACACTCCCGAGTGGGGCAACAATTCTGTTATATAATTTCCGAAATATACCCGAAAACCGTTTTTCGGTCACGGATAAACCGTTTTGCGGTTATTTCTTTTTTCTCTTTTTCCCGATCGCGCGGGTTATGAGTTTTTCGATCTCGACAATCGGGATTATCGCAACGGCGAGCGCGACGGATACACCGAATTCCGCGAGGCTGATCGTCTCAAATCCGAACGCGGCGGCGAGCGGGGGAACAAATATGACGGCGGAAGTCAGAACGAGCGCGAGGAGCATCGAACCCCATAGCCAGAAATTCTGTTTTCCGAGCGTGAATACCGAATGTTCGCGCGAGCGCATATTGAACGAGTGGAAGATCTCGACGAGAGAGAGCGTCAGGAACGCCATTGTCATTCCGTCGGGGCTTTCCGTTATTTCCCATCTGCCGGCTTCCATAAAATGTCCGATGAAATACGAGACAAGCGTCAGCGTCGCGATAAAAAAGCCCTGAACGGCAACGCCTGCGCCGAGCCCGTTCGAGAAGATCCCGTCCTTTGAGTCGCGCGGGGGACGTTTCATCGCGTCCGCTTCGCCCTTTTCCATGCCGAGAGCCAGCGCGGGGAAACAGTCCGTTATAAGGTTGATCCAAAGCAGATGAACGGGGTTCAGTATCGCAAAACCGAGCATCGACGCGGTGAACACGGCGAGAACTTCGGCAAGATTGGACGCGAGCAGGAACTGGATCGATTTCCGTATATTGTCGTATATTCTTCTGCCTTCCTCGACAGCCGAAACGATCGTTGCGAAATTGTCGTCGGCAAGCACCATATCCGCGACGTTTTTCGTCACGTCCGTGCCCGTTATGCCCATTCCGACTCCGATGTCCGCGTTTTTGATCGACGGAGCGTCGTTGACGCCGTCGCCGGTCATCGCGGTCACTTTTCCGAGCGCGCGCCATGCGTTGACGATGCGCACCTTATGCTCCGGCTGAACGCGGGCATAGACCGAAAAGTCCTTCACGCGCTCCGCAAATTCTTCGTCGGAGATCCCGTCGAGTTCCGCGCCCGTTATCGCCTGTGACGGGTCGGTTATTATGCCGAGTTGCAAAGCGATCGCGGCGGCGGTGTCCTTGTGGTCGCCCGTTATCATAACGGGGCGTATGCCCGCTTCGCGGCATTTTGCGATCGCGTCTTTGACTTCGGGGCGGATCGGATCTATCATGCCCGAAAGCCCGATATAACACAGATCGTTTTCGAGCGTCTGAGGCTCAAAGTCATTCGGAAGGCTTTCATGGCTTCTGCGAGCGGCGCACAGCACTCTCAGCGCTTTGTCCGCCATCGTTTTGTTGGCGGCGAGTATCTCTTTTCTGACGCTGTCCGTCAGCGGAAGTTCTTCTCCGTTTTTCAGATAGCGCGTACAGCGTTTCAGAACCTCGTCTGGCGCGCCTTTCGTGAACTGTATCAATTCTCCGCCGACGTCGCAGACAACGCTCATCATCTTTCTCAACGAGTCGAACGGCGCTTCTCCGACACGCCTGTATTTTCCGACGGCGTCCGTCAGCCCGTGCTCGGTCGCATCGTTGACAAGCGCGCATTCCGTCGGCTCTCCGACAGCCGCTCCGTCCTCGCCCGGCTTCGCGTCGGCGCAGACCGCCATTGCCGTCATGAGTTCCTTTTCGTCGTCCGTCGAATGCTCGACAACGGTCATCCTGTTCTGTGTCAGAGTTCCCGTTTTGTCCGAGCATATGATCTGCGTGCATCCGAGCGTTTCGACTGCGGTCAGCCTTCTTATGACCGCATTGCGCTTCGACATCTTCGTCACGCCCATTGAAAGAACGATCGTCACGACAGCCGCAAGCCCTTCGGGAACAGCCGCGACCGCGAGGCTGACGGCGATCATAAATGTTTTCATTATCGCGTCAAACGTCACGTTCGGAACAATGCGCAGAACATTGACCGCGAAAACGATGACGCAGATGCCCAGAACGATGACGCTGAGGACCTTGCTGAGCTGATTGAGTTTCTTTTGGAGCGGGGTATCGTCGTCCTTTGCGGCGGCGAGCGCGCCCGCGATCTTGCCCATTTCCGTGTCCATCCCGACCGCCGTCACGACCGCGACGCCGCGTCCGTAAGACACCGAACTGCCCATATATACCATGTTCTTTCTGTCGCCGAGCGGTACATCTTTTCCTTTTTCGGCGGTCAGCGTGTCAACGCTTTTGGTGACGGGAACGCTTTCGCCCGTCAGCGCGGATTCCTCGGCTTTAAGGCTTGCCGCTTCGAGCAGACGGCAGTCCGCGGGAACGGCGTCTCCCGCTTCGAGCAGGACGATGTCGCCGACAACGAGATCCTCGCTTCTGACGCTCAAGGGTCTTCCGTCACGCAGGACTTTTGAGGTCGCCGCGGATATCTTCTGGAGCGCTTCGATCGCTTTTTCGGCTTTGCTCTCCTGCACGACGCCCAGCACCGCGTTGATGATAACGACGGCGAGAATGATGAAAACGTCGGTGAACGACTCGTTTTCTATCGCCGCCGTCACCGCGCTCACAGCCGCCGCGACGAGCAGAATGATTATCATCGGGTCGGCGAGTTCTCCGAAAAATTTTCTGATAACGGAGGGCTTTTTTGCTTCCGCGAGTTTGTTCTTGCCGTTTGCGGCGAGCCTTTTTTCAGCCTCTGCCGATGACAGCCCCTCCCGGGACGATCCGACATCGTTCAAAACGGTTTCAAAAGGTTTCAGATATTCTTTCATTCATTGCGCTCCTTTCGGGGACAGAAAAAAGCGGAAACGGTTTCCGCGGGAAAAAATGTTGCGCTCGGACGCATAAGAAACGGGATCTCCTTTCTCAATGCGTCCGATCTTTATTATTTGTTCTTGCGGCGCACCAACGGCAAAAACGCGATCATAAGCGGCGAAAGTTCGAGCCTTCCGAGCAGCATTGCGACCGAAAGCACGAGTTTCGCGAATGCCGGATACGCCGAGTAACTTGTCGCGGGACCGACGAGCCCCAGTCCGGGGCCGATATTGTTGAAGCATGCCGCCATCGCCGAAAAATTCGTTTCGACGTCAAATCCCGCCGGAGAGCATGCGCTTATGAGCAGAAAGCCCGCGAAGAAAACAAGACAGTATATCGCCAGATAGTTTCCCGTTCCGTGCAGAGTCATATCGTCCACGCGTTTGCCGTCCATCTTCGCGATGGTGACGGATCGGGGGTGAATAAGGCGTTTTCTTTCTCTTCCGAACATTTTGAAGAGAAGTATCAGACGCGAGACTTTCAGTCCGCCGCCCGTCGAGCCCGCGCACGCTCCGACGAACATCAGAACAAGCAGTATCGCGCGCGAAAACTCCGGCCACAGATTGAAATCCGCCGTTGAAAAGCCGGTCGTCGTCATGATCGAGGAGACCTGAAACGCGGAAAGACGTATCGAGTCCGAAACGCTTCCGTACATCGGATAAATGTTGAACGCGATGACCGCCGCGCTGACGAGCGCAATCCCGATGTAACAGAGCAGTTCCGCATTTCTGAACGCCGATCTGAACCTTCTTATAAGTATGAAAAAATAGATGTTGAAGTTCACTCCGAACAGGAACATGAAGACCGTGATCACCCATTGAAGGTAATGGCTGTAAGACGCGATGCTGTCGGCTTTTATGCCGAAACCGCCCGTGCCCGCCGTTCCGAACGCGTGAATAAGACTGTCGTACAGCGGCATCCCGCCGCAGAGAAGGAGAACGATCTCTATCGCGGTCAGACAGATGTAGATTATATAGAGTATCTTCGCCGTTTCGCGCATTTTCGGCACGAGTTTGCCCATCGTGGGACCCGGCATCTCCGCGCGCAGTATATGTATCGAACGCGACGATGAGGATGCGGGCAGGATCGCGACGATCAGAACGAGAACGCCCATACCGCCGATCCAATGCGTGAAACTTCTCCAGAAAAGAAGCCCGCGGCTCATCGCTTCGACATCGTTCAGAATAGATGCTCCCGTTGTCGTAAATCCGCTGACCGTCTCAAAAAATGCGTCGATGAAAGACTTTATCTCGCCGCTGATGACGAACGGCGCGGCGCCGATAAGAGACATCGTCAGCCATGCGAACGCAACGATGATGAAACCTTCTTTCGCGTATATGACCTTGTCTTTCGGACGGCAGAACGCCTGTATAATGCCTCCGAGGAGCCCCGCTCCGACGATCGTGCACGCGAACGACCAAACGGCGTTTTTTTCTTGATATATGACCGACACGATGAGAGGCAGGAGCATCAGCCCCGCTTCGAGAAGAACGATCTTTCCGAGCAGGGATAAAATCATTTTTTTGTTCATTTCAATCCTATTTGAGTATATCGGAGAGATCTCCGAGTTTTTTGTCCGAAGCGATAACGACGACTCTGTCCCCCGCGAGAATCATGTCCGAACCGCCGGGAATGATCGTTTCTCTTTCTCTTATTATTCCCGCGACGAGGATATTCTTTTTCAGTTCGAGATCCTTTAACGGGATATTCGCCACTTCCGAGCCGGGACGGACGCTGAATTCGAGCGCCTCGGCTTTTCCGTCCATGACCTTGTAAAGCGTTTCGACGTTGCTTCCTTCGGAATTAAGAAGTGCGCGGACATAGCGGATAAGCAGGTCGGAAATGGTCTTTTTCGGCGATATTATGCTGTCCACGCCGAGTTTTTCCGCCATTGCGATAAGTTCTTCCTTGTTGACCTTCGGAATGACTTTCGGAACGGAGAGCGAAGACGCGAATATGGAGATGAGAATGTTTTCCTCGTCCATTCCCGTCAGCGAAACGAACGCGTCCGTTCCGCGTATGCCCTCTTCGAGCAGAAGTTCCTGTTCCGCGCCGTCTCCGCAGATGATGTCGGTTCCCGGAAGCGCCTCGCAGAGTTCGAGGCAGGTCTGTCTGTCCTTTTCGACGATCTTGACCGCGTTTCCGCTTCCCGAAAGCATACGCGCGAGATAGTAAGCCGTTCGGCTTCCGCCGAGGATCATGATGTTGCGCGCCTGTCGTTGTATCAGCCCGAGTGCGCGTATCAGTTTCGTCAACTCGTCGTGTGACGCGACAAGCCCGATCTTGTCGCCGCTTTTAAGTTCGAAATTTCCGTCGGGAATATAAATATCGTCGCCTCTGCGGACGGCGGTGACAAGAAAGTTCGCCTTGAAACGGCTTCTGAGATCGATTATTTTTACCCCGCTGAGAGGCGAGTCCTGTTTGAGCCTCATTTCGATCATTTCCAGATACCCGCGCGAAAATGTCTCGATCGTCGCCGCGAACGGAAGACGGAGCATATTGTAGATTTCCTTCGCCGCGAGAAGTTCGGGGTTGATCGCCATCGCGAGGTCGAGTTGCTGACACATGAAGCCGAGGCTGTTTTCGTTGTATTCGGGATTTCTTATCCGTGCGATCGTATGTTTCGCGCCGAGGCGTTTCGCGAAAAAGCAACACAGCATATTCGACTCGTCCGAGCCCGTGACCGCGACGAGCAGATCCGCTTCCGCCGCGCCCGCTTCTTTCAGAACTTCGCAGTCAGCGCCGTTTCCGCAGACGCCGATAACGTCATAGATGTTCGTCACGGCGGTCACTGTCTCCGCGTCGAGATCGACGGCGACGACGTCCTGTCCCTCCGAAACGAGGCTGGCGACAACGGTCTGACCTATCTTTCCGCAACCGATAACGATTATTTTCATATTTGTTTTCCTTCTCAGTCTGTTTCCTTTTCGGGTTCGTCATTCAAAAAGTCCGCGTCGCGCTGTTTTGCGAGCGATATGAGTATCCCGACCGTTTTTTCCATCGACGGAACGGGAATGAACTCGCGCACACCGTGGTAATTCGCGCCGCCTGTCGCGAGATTCGGACACGGAAGACCCATTTCCGAAAGCCGCGCGCCGTCGGTGCCTCCGCGGACGGGAATCACGGTCGGCTCGACGCCGTTTTCCCTCATCGCCGCTTTTGCTCTGCGGATGATATGCATGTGCGGAATTATGTATTCCTTCATATTATAATAACTGTCCTTTATCTGCGCCGTCAGCGTCCCTTCGCCGTAAACGCCGTTCATGTATTCGCAGAGATCGGAAACGAACTTCTTGCGTTTTTCAAATTTTCCGCGGTCGTGGTCGCGGATTATCAACTCAACGGAACACAGGCTCTCATCGCCTTCGATCCCGCAGACATGGTAAAAACCTTCATAATTTTCGGTGTGCGCCGGCGTCTCCGCGGCGGGCAGACGCGAAATGAACTCCGCGCCTATCAGCGTCGCGTTCTTCATGACGTTTTTCGCGGTGCCGGGATGGATGTTGACGCCCTTCACCGTGATCTTCGCGCCCGCGGCGTTGAAATTCTCGTATTCAAGTTCGCCGAGTTCGCCACCGTCAACGGTGTAAGCCCAGCCGACTTTGAAGTTTTCGAGATCGAATTTGTCAGCGCCTCTGCCGATCTCCTCATCGGGAGTGAAGCCGACGCGGATCGCCCTGTGCGGAATTTCGGGATGTTCCGCCAGATATTCGCAGGCGGTCACGATCTCCGCGATCCCCGCCTTGTCGTCGGCGCCGAGAAGCGTCGAACCGTCCGTCACGATCAGTTCCTGTCCGATATATTTTCGGATAAACGGATAATCCGCGACGGTCAGCGTTTCGCCGTTGCCGAGATATATGTCTCCGCCTTCATATTTAATAATACGCGGTCTGATATTGCTTCCCGATACCGCGGGCGAGGTGTCCATGTGCGCGATCAGTCCGACCGCTGTCTCGTCTTTTCTGTCCTCCGTCGCGGGCAGAAAGCCGTAAACGTAGCCGTATTCGTCCATTCGGGTCTCTTCCAGCCCGATTTTTTTAAGCTCGTCGGCAAGAAAAGCCCCCAACGCCTTCTGTTTTTCCGTAGACGGCACGGAAGGAGAGTTTTCGTCCGACGTCGTGTCAAACGAAACGTATTTCAAAAATCTTTCGGTTATATTCAAATCTCCAAACCCTCTTTATAAATTCGTTTCAGGCATATATTAACACAGACGGGCAAAAAAATCAATAGAGCCGGAGAAAAAAATCCGCATCGTCGCTTTTGTTTTCGATTTATTCCCGTTTTTTCTCTTTTTTCGGTATTTTACACTATCTTTACCGTTTTTTCGCAATTTATGCCGTTTCTTCGCTTTTCTGCACGGTTTTGATTGCTTTCGGGCCGAAAAAAAACGAAAGTTTCGTCCATGAAGGAAATATCGTTACACTTTGAGTGACAAAGATGTTTAATTATGCATTCGTTTCCGCATTATGCCGTGAAAAATTTATCTTTTCACTTTAACACTCCGTTCTGTTTGACGTTTATGCGAAAAAAAAAGGAAGTTTTGCAAAGTTATATTGACAATATTCGTATGATACTATATAATTGAAAAAAACGAAGAACCGTCATTTCCGGTGTCTGAGGCGAGGCGTCGGCGTTTTTATGCGCCGCGCTGAACGGGTTTCCGCATGTTATTTCCCGAGGGAATATATGTTTTTGTGACCTGTCGGAGCGCCCTCTTTGCCATTAGGAGGCGCGGCTCTGAGTTTATATTTTACATTTTACATTTTTTGGAGGTATCATCTTTATGAGCAAGAAATTGATTGCGCTCCTCCTTCTCGCGGCTTTGGTTGTCGGCTGCGCTCTTACAGGATGTAAGAACGATGGCGACGGACAGACCACGACTACCGCTCCCGAGGCGGTTGTCCGCGAGATCCAGAAGGGCACCAGAGTCATTCTCGGCAGCACGACCGAGCTCAGCGGAGACTTCCGTTGGCCCGGATTCGGCGGATCTTCCGCGGGTGCGTCCGACCAGGACATCACCAAGCTGACCGTCGGTTACGGTACGATGGAAATCGACCAGAGCGGCGCTTATCAGTGGAACAAGACTGCCGTTAAGTCTCATAACGAGACCGAAAATGACGACGGAACTTACACCATTGACATCGTTATTAACGAAGGTCTTAAATTCAGCGACGGTTCCGCGATCACCGCGAAGAACTATGTCGCGAGCATTCTTTCTTTCTCCTCGCCCGTTTCCGTTGCAGCCGGTCACTCCGGTATGAGCGGTCAGGCTTTCGTCGGCTATTCCGAGTTCAGAGCTTACACAGGCGCTGACGCTCCGGAAGAAGCCAAGAAAGAGTTCTCGGGCGTTCGTCTTCTCGGCGAATACGAGTTCTCTCTCACCGTTTCTTCGGACTACTATCCGTACTACTTCGCTTACACCTACGGTGCTGTTGATCCCGATTTCCTTGCTCTCGTTCTCGGCGAAGGCGTTGACGTTAAAGACGACGGCAACGGATGCTACCTGACCGACAACTTCTATGCAATGACCGAAGGCGAAGACGCTACTTACGTTAAAGCCGAAGAGATCAAAGCAAACAGATACGACACGACCAAATATCCCTACTCCGGTCCGTACACCATCTCCAAGTGGGATGAGGGCAACTCCGAAGCGACCCTTCTCGCCAACCCCGAGTTCCAGGGCAACTTCGAGGGCGTTAAGCCGACCATCGAGACCATCGTTTACAGACTCCTCGTTCAGGAGACCCAGCTTGACCAGCTCAAGAAGGGCGAAGTTGACGTTCTTTCCGCTATCACCGGCGGTAACGACACCAAGGCTGCTCTTGCCGTTGTTGACGGAACCAACTTCAGCGAAGTTCACTATCAGCGCGCCGGCTACGGTAAGATCGAGTTCGAGTGCGACTTCGGTCCCACCATGTTCGCTTCCGTTCGTCAGGCTGTTACCTACGCTCTTAACAGAACCGAGTTCTGCCAGACCTTCACCGGCGGTTACGGCGTCGTTGTTGACGGACCTTACAGCCCGGATTTCGCGATGTGGAAGGCAGTTAAAGACGACATCACTCTTATCGACTACTCCTACTCCGTTGCAAACGCTGAAAAAGCGCTTGTAGAAGGCGGCTGGATATACAACTCCAAGGGTGAGGACTTCGTTCCGGGACAGACCGGCGTTGACGCTGTTCGTTACAAGAAGCTGACTGCCGAAGAGGCTGAGGCCTGCGGCGGAGTCAACAAGACTTACGCTTCCGTTAACAACACCGACGGCGTTACCTACAAGACCGTTAAGATCGGCGACGATTACTATATGCCTCTCGCGATCAACTGGTTCGGAACCACGCCCAATGACGTGACCGACCTTCTCAACACCATGCTTGCAAACAGCAAGGATGTTGCGGGTCTCGGTATGGTTATCCGTTCGACTGTCGGCGACTTCACTCAGCTCCTCGGCGAAATTTACAGAGACGCTTCTTACGGTTATGCGGGAACCCCGACCTTCGGTATGTTCAACCTTGCAACCGGTTGGAACACCTCCGTTTATGACTATGCGTTCAACTGGTCTCTTGACGAGGCTTACTTCGGATACTCCGCGAACAAACTCTACGACGAGTATGACGTAGCATTCCCGTACGACATCACCGCCGAAAAACTCAGCCTTGAAGATGCTATGGCAAAGTCCGGCGGCAAACTCGGTATGAACTACCTGTCGATGGGTATGGTTTACAACGCCAAGACCGAAGACGAGTACAACGCTTGGTGGGAAGCTTACATCGAAAGATGGAATCAGCTTATGCCCGATATCCCGCTGTACTCCAACATGTACTACGACGTATTCAACGCAAAGATCACCGGCTTCGTAACCAGCCCGTTCTTCGGTATGGCAAGAGCCATCATCTACGCGGACGTTAAAGCGTAATCGCCGAACAGTACACACTGTTTTACAGTTACATAGGTTAAAGGACGGGGCAGCCGTTTCGGCTGCTCCGTTTTCAAACATCTTTATCGGACATCTTCGGGCTTCCGATATATCCGTATGCCCCCGCTTTTTCGGCGAGGGAAAAAGATATTTTTGATCTCCGTGCGCCTCTTTTTGAGCTTCCGTTTTGCGGATGCGTACGGATATTGCCGGAAATCTGAAATCATGGGAGTTGGGTATGGGCAAATATATACTTAAAAGACTCGGTTATATGCTCGTTGTCATGCTGATACTCTCTCTGTTGATGTATCTTGTTTATGCAATGATCCCGTTCGACAGAGGACGCGCCGAGGCAGAAAAGCAGAAGGACGCGTACAAGCATATGGTAGACGGCGGAGCGAAATTTGAACAGTTTATCGAACAGAAGCGACACGAACTCGGAACCGACCGGAACGTTTTCATCCGTTACCTCGGCTGGATAGGCATCGTGCCCATCAACGGGCAGTACAACGGGATACTTCAGGGTAATCTCGGTTACAGTTATCAGTATTCGCGAGACGCAAAAGACGTTATAATCGAACCGATGAAAAACACCGTTTTCATCAATATTTTCGCAACCGTTCTCGCTCTCGGGATCACGATCCCTCTCGGTATCTTCTGCGCCGTTCACCGCGGAAGCAAGCGCGACACGGCAATTCAGATCGCAACGATAGTCGGTTACAGTATTCCGACGTTTATCATAGGCATAGTCTTCATCTGGATCTTTGCAACGATTCTCGGCTGGTTCCCCGTTTCCGGTATGGGAACCCCCGGCGCTAACTATACCGGCGCCCGCGCGTTTTTTGACAAACTTTATTATATGAGTTTGCCTCTGATCGCGATGACTTTCGCATCCTTGGGCGGTATGACCCGTTATGTCCGCGCTTCCATGACGGAGGCTCTTTCGCTCGACTGCATCAGAACCGCGAGAGCGAAAGGTCTGCGCGAGAAAACGGTTGTTTACAGCCATGCGTGGAGAAACGCGCTGATCCCCATCATAACTCTTGTTATAGGCTGGTTCCTCGGCATATTCTCCGGCTCCATTATGATCGAGAATATTTTCGGACTCAACGGCGTCGGCAAGCTCTATATTCAGTCTCTGAACAACAAGGATTTTGAAGTCGTGCTTTTGCTTCAAATGTTCTATGTTTTCATCGGACTTATCGGAAACCTTATCATAGATATCGCTTACGGTATCGCCGACCCGCGCGTCCGCGTTAATAAATAAAGGAGGACAATGAAAATGAACAAAGAGAAAAAGTCCTCCGAAAAGAGAGTTTTCACTCCTTTGAAGTGGCTCCGCCGTATGTTCTTCGGCGCATCGAAAGAACTGACCGCTGCGGACGAAAGATATGACAGCCCGGGCAAACTTGCGGTCAAGAGATTTTTCAGAAGAAAGTCCGCGCTTATAGCGGTCATCGTGCTTGCCGCGATGTTCCTGTTTGTTATAATAGGTCCCATTGTTGCGCCCGTCGATCTGACCGAAACGGGAAGCGAAATGCTTCACACAAACGTTTCGCCGACGATGAACATGATGAAACTTCCGTCTTCGATGAAAGACGGCACGATCGATATCTCTTCAAGAGGTTCTTTCACCGTCGGACTTGACACGGACGGAAACGTTTACACGTGGGGCTATTATTTCAACCATTCCGACGATTCGCAGCGCGACGTCCTCACCGTTCCCGAAGAGGTTCGGAACGCACATATCATTCACGTTGCCGCAGGATCCGACCATATTGTTGCGATAGGCGACGACGGCTATGTTTATGCCTGGGGCGAATATGACAACGGACAGTACGGCGACCAAGGCTCGATGAGCGCAATCTGCCGCCTTATGACCGACGAACTCCCCTCGGACGGAAAGATCGACCCGACGAAAGTCGAGCAGCTCATCTGCGGCCAGCAGGTGACCGCCATTCTTATGGAAGACGGCAAAATATATGCCTGGGGCAATGACGGACTTTCCGCAACCAACCTTTCTTCAGTTATAAAAGCGGGCAAGGAAAACGGAAAAATCGTCAAGCTTGCATTCACGAACGACGGCATATACGGAATTGACGAAAACGGAAAATTCGTCAGAGGCAAGAGCACAAAATTCGATTATATCAATGCAAATCTTTCCGTTGACCAAGCGATAGGAAACCGCAAATGCGTTGATATCGCCGCAACAGGAACCTCCGTTGCGCTTCTTCTTGACGACGGAGAGATCGTGCTTGTCGGCATGAAAGACCCCGTTCCCGCAGTTGCGGACGGCGACAAGATAATTTCGATCTCCGCCGGCACCCGCCACTATACGGCTGTTACCGAGCAGGGCAGAGTTTACTGCTGGGGTCAGAGCTACAGAAACCAATGCGAGATCCCCTCTTCTCTCGAAGACGCGGGCTCCGTTGACACCGTTTTTGCTTCCGGGTTCCAGAACTATGCGTTCAAGGACGGCAAAAATGTCGGCAACTGGGGACTTAAAGGATACCTTATGGGAACCGACGAAATGGGTCGCGACGTGTTCAACCGTCTTATGAACGGCGGTATGATGACCATGTCCATCGGCGCTGTCGCCGTTATCGTTTCCACGATAATCGGTATCATTATCGGATGTCTTTCGGGCTACTTCGGCGGCGCGGTCGATCTGATCCTCATGCGCGTGACGGAGATATTCGGAGCAATTCCGTTCCTTCCGTTCGCACTTGTTCTTTCCGCCGTTCTGAAATATTCGGACGTCAAGGAGAACACCCGTATCTTTATAATCATGATAATTCTCGGACTCCTTTCGTGGACGGGACTTGCAAAACTCGTTCGCGGTCAGATACTTGCGGAGCGCGAAAAAGAATTCGTTACTGCCGCACGCTCGATGGGTGTCCGTGAAAGCCGCATAGCGTTCAAACACATTCTTCCGAACATCGTTTCCGTTATTCTTGTAACGGTAACGCTCGATTTCGCGGGTTGTATGCTGACGGAGTCTTCGCTTTCATACCTCGGCTTCGGCGTTCAGCTTCCGCGCCCGACCTGGGGCAATATGCTCGACGGTTCAAAGAACTCGCAGGTTATTCAGAACTTCTGGTGGAGATGGCTGTTCCCCGCGCTGTTCCTGTCCATCGTCGTTATATGCATAAACATCATCGGCGACACGCTTCGCGACGTGCTTGACCCGAAATCGGAGGTGGAGAAATAATGGCCGACAACATCGAAAAAGCAACTCATCCGAACGAAGAGCCCTTGCTCGAAGTTAAGAATCTCCACACGTTTTTCAAAACAAGAAACGGTATCGTTAAGGCCGTCAACGACGTTTCGTATTCGATATATCGCGGAAAAACGCTCGGCATCGTGGGCGAATCCGGCTCGGGAAAGAGCGTTTCCGCAATGAGCATACTGCGTTTGCTTGACGCAAACGGCTATATCGCAGACGGAATGGTCAAGTTTGAGGGCAAAGACCTTTCAAAATTCTCGACGCAGGAAATGTATCATATTCGCGGCAACCGTATATCGGTCATATTCCAAGAGCCGATGACGAGCCTGAACCCGGTATTCACGGTTAAGAGACAGCTTTCCGAGCCGTTTATCATTCACCAGAATATGTCGAAGAAAGATGCGGAGAAAAAGAGCATCGAAATGCTCCGTGCGGTTCAGATCCCGAATCCCGAAGCGGTTGCGAGACAGTATCCGCACCAGCTTTCCGGCGGTATGCGCCAGCGCGTTATGATTGCCATGGCGCTTGCCTGCAAACCCGATATTCTTATAGCGGACGAACCGACGACCGCGCTTGACGTTACCATTCAGGCTCAGATCCTTCGTTTGATGAACGACCTGCAAAGAGAAAACGGAACGGCGATCATGTTCATCACGCACGACCTCGGCGTTATCAACGAAATGGCGGACGACGTCGTCGTTATGTACTGCGGTCAGGTCGTTGAACAGGCTCCTGCGCGTCTTATATTCACGGATTGCAAGAAGAGCCATCCTTACACCGAGGGCTTGATGTATTCGATCCCGCGTCTGAACGACGACAGAAAGAAACTTGACCCGATTCCCGGCGTTGTGCCTCACCCGCTCGATCTGCCGAAAGGCTGCAAATTCGCGCCCCGCTGCAAATATTGCACGCGCAGATGTATAGAGGAAGAGCCGCCGCTGGCAAAGGTTGCGGACAACCAACTTGTTCGCTGCTTCTATCCGGATAAAGAAGAAAGGAGGAGCGCCGCTCATGCAGAAATTACTGTCGATTACGAATCTTAAAAAGTATTTCCCGATGCCGAAGGCGTCCGTCTTCTCCAAACAGGTATACAACAGAGCAAACGAGGATATAACCCTCAACATTTATAAGGGCGAAACGTTCGGTCTCGTCGGTGAGTCCGGCTGCGGAAAATCCACGCTTGGTCGCGTTTTGCTCCAACTTTACGAGCAGACCGCGGGAAGCACGATGTATTACGGCAGAACGCTTGACACGGTCGCTCCCGAATACGTTACGGATACTCTGAAAAACGCCGAAAAATACGTTGCGGAGTACCACAAAGCGCAGGCTCACGCGGATGCGCTCGAAAAAGCGTGCGAAGAGAAGGGCGAAGCCGCGACCTTCTATGACATTCAGGAAAAAAATCTTGCGGCGTGCAACGCGAAAACGGCGCTTGACAACGTTGCGAAGATCCTCGGCGGCTTTACCGTCCGCGACACGAAAAAGGGCGCGGATATGCTTCTTTCGAAGTACCGTCTGACCTTTAAGGCGGAAAAGATTCAGGAGGAGATAGACGATATCGACCTCGACATCTCCGAACTTGAAGCCGATCTTTCGGAAAATACGGCAAAAGCGGAATCCGCAAAGAAAAAGATTGAAAAACTCAAAAAAGCCAAGGCTCCGCTTGAATCGGACAAAGAAAAGTTGCTCGGCGAAGCGGCAAAAATCCAGCTTTCGATAGACGAACAGAAAGCAAAGTATGCGGGCGACGAAGAGTTTGCCGAATACGAAGCAATGCTTGACGACGGCGTCGATCTGAGAAGATTGAAGTATACCGAAATGCGTCTTCTGAGAAAAGACCTGCAAGTCATTTTCCAGGACCCGTATTCGTCGCTGAACCCGCGTATGACCGTAGGTCAGATAATCGAAGAGGGACTTGTAACGCATAAGTTCTTCAAGCGAGGCTCTAAAAAAATGCAGGAGTACGTTTTCCAAATAATGAATTCGTGCGGCTTGCAGAATTATATGTACAACAGGTATCCGCACCAGTTCTCGGGCGGACAGAGACAAAGGATCTGTATCGCGCGCGCTCTTGCGGTCAAGCCGAAGTTCGTCGTCTGCGACGAATGCGTTTCGGCGCTTGACGTTTCCATTCAGTCGCAGATCATCAATCTTCTGCAGGACTTGAAGGAAAAAGAGGGACTGACGTATCTTTTCATTTCGCACAACCTCTCCGTTGTCCGTTACATCTCCGACCGTATCGGCGTTATGTATCTGGGCAATATGGTCGAGGTCGCTCCGACGGACGAGTTGTTCGCCGATCCGCGTCATCCGTATACGATCGCGCTGCTGTCCTCGATCCCGACGACAGACCCCGACAGCCTGACAAAGGAAAGAATAATCCTCGAAGGCAACATCCCCAGCCCGATCAATCCGCCTTCGGGATGCAAATTCCACACGCGCTGTTTCATGGCTTGCGATAAATGCAAGGTCGTTCCTCCGCAGCTGACGGAGATCTCCCCGGGGCATTTCGTCGCCTGTCATTTCGCGGATACGCGCAAAGTCGATGAGAACGGCAATTACCTGTTTGACGTCAAGAAGACGACTAACGAAAGATGATATTCAAAGCTTGGCGAAAAATTCCGAAAAAGATCGATCGCGAAAAAGAGGAAGAACTCAGCCGCGAACCTCTCGAAAAAGGAGACAGGTTCGCTATGCTGACGTCCGCTTTCCTGATGCTGTTTCTTCCCGCGCTCGCCGTCCTTCTGCTTATGGGCGGTCTGTGTCTTTTGCTTCTCGCGATCTTCTGAAACGAAAAAAAGGAGGGTATATCGCTCGATATACCCTCCGTATTCGCGGATAAAAATATTTTTCGCCGTTTATTACTCTCCGATGGCGCGTTTGAATTTCGGAAGCACGCCGATGCCGTCCGTTCGGTGGGGCGGAAGCTGGTAAATATCGTGTCCCGGAAATTCGTTGCCCTCGATCAGAAGAGGTCCGTTTTCCGTCACGCATACGTCCCAGCCGACGAGTCCGACCTGCGGAACGACCTGTCCGGCTTCGCAGACGAGTTTTATGACTTCGTCCCAGAGCGGGATTTTGAAGCCCTTGATCTCAACTCCCGTCAGCGGGTGCTTTTCGTAAAGATTGCCCGCTTTGTCGAGCGCAGGATATATGATCTCGCCACGGTCTTCCTCGATGGGAACGACCATACCGCCGCTGTTGAAGTTGTCAACGTATTTTCCGTTGCCTATTCGCAGATACGCGGCGACAACGCGTGTCGTTCCGTCCTTCGCGATCGTTATAACGCGGCAGGTGTTGACCGAATGCGGGTGAAGACGCATCAGATCGGGATGCTGTATAACAGGCTCTTCGAGAAGCATGAGATTTGCGTCGGTAAGGTGCTTTTTCAGCGCGTCAACGCTCTCGAAATCGGAAAAATTCAGTTTCTGTATGCCTTTTCCGCACATTCCGTTTTCGGGCTTTGCCATGAATGTCGGATGCTTTGCGCAGAACTCCGAAATATCCGCGTTCGTGGCGGTATGAACGTCGAGCCAGTCTCTTTTGAGAAATTTTTCAAAACGGCGGTTGAATTCGAGTTTGTCGTCGATATATTTCATATATTCGGGATCGTTGAAACGCTTGATGAACGCGTTGTTGATCCCTCGCGTCACAACGGTCTTTCGCTGTGCGCGGTTGAGATCGTACATCTCGAACAGCGCATAGTCCATATATCCCGCCTGATATTTCAGACCGCAGTTGATCATGTCAAAGAATATATAAATTCTGCTCTTTCCCGATTTTTTGTGTACTTCGCCGATCTTTTCAAACATCTTGTCGAAGTGCATCGAAAAGATCCTTCCGAACAGATATTTAATCTTTCCCAAAGCAAAGTTCTCCTTTTCGGCGCGATGCCGTCCGTAGTTAAATCAAGTATACCATAAAACATCCGTAAAATCAATATAATCGAAGGAAAAATATGCATACAGCGGAAAAGATACCGAAAAGATCGCGGACAACGCGCGATATGACGCAGGGAAATCCTTACTCGCATATGGTCGCGTTTGCGATGCCCGTTCTTTTGAGTCAGATATTTCAGCAACTTTACAACACCGCCGATACGTTCATTGTCGGCAAATTTCTCGGCACCGACGCTCTCGCCGCAGTCAGTTCGTCGGGAACACTGATATTTCTTCTTACGAGCTTTTTTGTCGGAACGACGATGGGCTCGGGCGTTGTCATTTCAAGGTATTTCGGCGCGGGCGACGGCGAAAACATCTCGCGTGCGGTGCACACTAACATCGCGTTCGGACTTGTCAGCAGCGTTATTCTGACCGTTTTCGGCGTTGCGTTCACCCCGACTTTTTTGACGTGGATGAAAACCGATCCGACCGTTCTGCCGCAGGCGATCGAGTATTTCCGTTATTATTTCCTCGGCGCGACCGCGATGATAATGTATAATGTCTGCCGAAGCATCATGAACGCCGTCGGAGACAGCCGAAGACCTTTGTTTTATCTCATATTTTCCTCCGTGCTGAACATTCTGCTCGACCTGCTTTTTGTCGCGGTATTCCGTTGGGGCGTATGGTCAGCCGCTGTCGCGACCGTTATCTCTCAGGCGGCAAGCGTCGTGCTCTGCTGTTTCCAACTGATGAAAAAGGGGCAAATCTACAGCGTTTCCCTCAGAAAAATACGTTTTCATAAAGATATGCTCGTCGAGATCATACGCTACGGGCTTCCGTCGGGCATTCAGAATTCCGTTATCGGGTTCGCGAACGTTATCGTTCAGACGCAGATCAATTCGTTCGGAAAGTTCGCCACCGCGGGTTACGGTGTTCACGCAAAAATAGAGGGCTTCGCCTTTTTGCCGATAACGAGCTTTAATATGGCAACCACGACTTTTATCAGCCAGAACCTCGGCGCAAGAGAGTTCGACCGCGCCAAAAAGGGCGCGCGCTTCGGGATTTTGGCGGCGACTGTCGCCGCAGAGGTCATAGGCGTTCTGAACTATGTTTTCGCCCCTGCTCTCGTCGGATTTTTCGACTCGACGCCCGAAGTGCTTGAGCTCGGCGTCCGTCAGGCACGCACGGTCGCTCTTTTCTACTGCCTGCTTGCGTTCTCGCACGCGATAGCCGCAATATGCCGCGGGGCGGGCAAGGCGTTTGTGCCGATGACCATTATGCTTTCCGTCTGGTGCGTGTTCCGTATCGCCTATATCGAAACTGTCGTTCATATTTTTCACGACATAGGCTACATCTATTGGGCTTACCCGATAACGTGGGGTATCAGCTCGATAATATATATGATTTATTACAAGCATTCCGACTGGGTGCACGGCTTTGAACACGAACCGAAGTCCCTGCTCTCCCATGTCACCGCGCTGTTCAACCGCAACAAGACAGCTCCGGAAATTCCGGAAGAGGAGGACAACTGATGGAAAACACAAAAGGAAAAACCGAAAAGAGCCTCAGCGTTCCGCAGTATTTTTCATGGGTCAACCATAATAACGACGGAACGACCGAGGAAATCACTCTGACGAACCTTGATTTTTTCGCGTGGCTTAAACGCGAGTTCGGTATGAAGATCGAGATTTACGCGCTTGATGCGGGAAATTTCGATTCCCCCGCGCACATGGCTTTCGATCCCGAAAACGAACAGTTCCGTCGGAATTTCCCGAACGGTTTTGAAAAGATCGCCGCTCGCGCACGCGAGCTCGGCATAAAGCTCGGCTATTGGTGCGGTCCGGACGGTTTCGGCGAAACGGAAGAGGACGCCGAAAAGCGTTCCCGCCAGATAATCGACCTTGTTGAAAAATACGAGGCTGGGCTTTTGAAATTCGACCTTGTCGGCGGCGATATACGCCCCGAAAAGATACCGATGTTTGAAAAAACGATTATTGAATGCCGAAAGATCTGCCCGGAACTCATCGTGCTTATTCACCGTCTCAATATCGGCGACGCACAGCGTTTTGCGACCACTTTCCTGTGGGAAGGGCAGGAGTCTTATACCGATGTGCTTGTCTGCAACGACAGACCTGCGCCGCACCACCGCGAAGGCGGTCTTGTTCGCGGACTTGTTCCCGGAATGCAGCGTCTGACGGAAGATCACGGCGTATGCCTTTCCTCCTGCCTTGACTTTTTCGAGGACGAACTCGTTTTGCAGGCGTTCTCCCGCTCGCTGATACTTTCCCCCGAGATATACGGAACTCCCGCGTTTCTGCGCGACGATGAGTTTCCGCGTCTTGCGCGTATATACAATATTTCCGCGAAGTATGCGCCGCTACTCGTTGACGGGTTCAGGCTCGAAGACGACGATACCTGCCGCTTCGGGGAAAACGCCGTCAGCAGAGGAAACGGCAGAACGCGCGTCATGACTTTCAAAAACCTTTCGTGGCAACCGTTTGAGGCGGTCATACGGCTTGACGGAACGGTCGGTCTGGAAGGAGACGGAAAAGTCCGCGTCGTTCGGTATTTCCCGACACAGCGTCTACTCGGCGATTTTGACTTCGGTTCGGTCGTCCGCGTCACGGTCGATCCGTTCCGCTCCTGCATGATCGTTGCGTCGCTTGACGGAATAGACGACGTTTTGCTTACGGACTGCGATTACGAAGTCGTGCGCGACGTCGAAAACCGCCCCGTTGAGGTCAATATCGTCCGCGCCGACGGAAAAGTCCGCCTGATCTCTCCCTGTTTCGGGAAAGCCGCGCTCGGCGGCGAAAACGCGCCCGAAATTCTCGGTGACGGAGCGGAGATACATCTCGACAAATCTGTTCACGCGCCGAAATTCCTCGGAACTTTTGAAAACTGCCCGATCCCGTCTTTCGCGGAAACTCTTTATGAAGCGGCATGCTTCGAGAGCGACGGCGTGAGTCTTGAAAAAGCCTCTCTTCGCCGCGCGGGAAAGACGAAGTATCCCGAAGTCGAAGCCGCGCGCAACGCGTTTTTCGGTCAGGAGGGCTATTATATAAGAGGGTGCGACCCCGAATTTATGTTTGACGGCAAAGACGAAACATTTTACGACGCCCGCTCGCGCAATTACGGACGTCGCGTGAAAAACGGCTGTCTGCGCATCGATCTCGGAAAGACCGTTGACGCCGATCGCGTCTGCATGGAGGTCTTTTCCGCCGATGAAGGTTCTCTTGCCGCGCTTCCGAACATATATCCGCAGATGGGCGAGACGTCGCAGGATCTGTTTTCATGGAACGAAATGCCGCTTCTGTCGCGCAGGGAACTCCGCCGCGCCGAAGAGCCGTTTTCGATGGAGAATGTCAACAGAAAAGGGTATGACATGGGATATCGCGTCCTTGTCGAGTATTCCGTTTCCGCACCGTTCAGGTATCTGCGTCTGCCCGAGCCGCCCGATCATATACATTCCCTTCGCTTTTTCAAAAACGGAGAAGAGATCGCGGTCGGAACTCCGAAAGCGAACAATATGCTCGCGGCGTTCAAAAACCGCTCCGTTGTCAGCACCCGTAAACTGACCGTTGAGATCCCCTCGGACGCGAGGGAAGGCAGTTATATCACCGTCGCCTGTTCGGGCGAACACGGCAGGGAATGCCTTTACGCCGCCGCTGTCTGCGGTTCGCGCTTTGTCGGTTGCTTTGACCGCGCGCCCTCGTTCCCCGTGCATTGGTGGGGACATTGGACGATCGACTGTTCGCATAATTCATCGCATTATATCCGTATCGGCGACGGTATGCGCGGAAAAAGCGTTGACGTTTATTTGCTTCTGCTTGACGGCGGAGTCGAGGATTACACAGCCGACGCGTATCTTTGCGAAGAAAACGGCTCGATGCGCGGCGCGGAACTAAAATTGGAGAGGTAATGAAGATGAAAAGATTCTTTGCAATGTTGCTGTTTGCCGCCGTTTTTTGCACGTTTTTGGCCGGGTGCACCGTGAGCAAACGAACCGAAGAAACGACCGAAACACCCACAGCGCCCGAACCGGAGCGCGAACGCGATGAAAACGGTCAATTTGTTTTCGATGTTCCCGATGTCATGAACGGGCTTTACTGCTCCCCGGGGCTTGACTTTGCAAACTCCGAAGATGTCGAGGGAACGGATTACGTCAACTGCGTGATTCTTTCCGCTTATGCACAAGACGACCTTGCGGGGCAGATACGCCTTGCGATAAAGAACGGCAACGCATTTTGGATAAACACCCAGTTCCTTGAAAGAGGAATTGTCAAAGATAAGTGGGGCAGACGCTATATGGCGATTGCCGAAGATTGGCAAAGCGAAATGGACAAGGTCGTTGCGACCGTGCGCGAAGAGGGCGCGTTCAATTACTTCCTCGGTTTTTATATGGATGAGCCGTTGCTCAACCGCTTTTCCGTCAAAAACATCTATGACTTTTCAAAATACAATCACGACACGTTCGGCAAACGCTACTTCATCTGTTTTTCGGTTGAGGGAATAGTTCCGTCCGAATACAACGACGGCGTGACAAACGGACATATGACAAAACAGTATTCGACATATATCACGGACGCCGCCTACGATATGTATTGGGATTTTGAAACGTATAAAGATAAGTACGAGCGCATAAACGAAAAAATGAAACTTGAACTGCCCGACGCTTGCCGCATTTGGTATATCCCGTGGGCATATACGACTGCGGACAAGAGTATGCCTGCCGTCAGGCTTATGGAAAATCAGTTGCTTGCGCATCTGAACGGAATGAAAGAGTTCCTCGACGGCGAAAAACATAAAGGCGGCTTGATGACATTTTGTTGGAAAGGCGAACATCTCGGCTTTTACGGCATGAAAGAAGTCACCGAGCAGGGCTATTGGCAAAACTTCTTTGACAGATTCAAGCAGATAGGCAGAGAAATTACGGGCGAACAGCCCGAATAAACAGAAAAAAGGATTTCGAGGTGTATTAATGGGAGCATTTTTCATCAATCTTCATATCAGAAAAACCGAAACGGCAGATGTGCGTTCGGTCAAGGACGAATTTGCTGAATATTTGAAAGACAAAGGGTATCAGATGACCGAAAACGGTGATGACGCCGATGATACGGCGTATATTTATACGTCCGACAACAGCGATTGGATAACCGTTTTTTCGGACGTGCTGGAAATCGGCGACGAGCAGACCTTTGCCGAAATTCTGCACCCGTTTTCGAAAGCTTTGAACACCGACGCGCTTGCCGTTGCCTGTGTTGACAGTGACTTTCTTTTTATGAATCTTATTAACGACGGCGACGGAACCGACGCTTGGGCAAATGTCGGTTCCGTTGAAGAGTTGGGCATACGCCGCCGCTCAAATCTGAGCGCGTGGAAAAACAAGGTCTCGGATTTTGAAGCTTTCAAAAGCGCGATGAAAGAGCAGTATGTTTTTGCGGAAGAGTCTCTTAAAACGCTTGAAGACGGCGCGAATCTGCCCATGTTTCAGGCAACCGCCTGTTCGGAAATAGCAGACGAACTCGCAAAAGAGGGCGAACTTGTTACCGTTTATCTGAAATGCCGATGAAACAGATGAGAAGGTATTGCCGAAGATCTTTTTAATGGGTCTTATTGAGTATATGCCGATAGCCGAAAACCGTCGGGAAGAGACGGAAAGGGTCGTCGCGACCGTTCGCGGCGAGGGAGCTTTCAATTATTTTCTCGGGTTTTATATGGACAAGCCCCTGCTTAACCGTTTCAGCGCAAAAACCGTTTACGGGCTTTCAAAACACAATCACGGGCGCGAAGACCGAACAGAACTGCCGAAAATGACGGGTTTTGCCCATTTCATTGAAAATTAACAATTAAACCCCTTGACAAATTTTCAAAATGTAGTATAATATAAAGGCTTGATACACAGGCGAGGTATTGCGATATAGTGTAAAGGTAGCACAGCAGCCTCTGACTCTGCTTGTCGGGGTTCGAATCCCTGTATCGCAGCCATGATTGCCGACCGAAATAGATGACGTCGGTAAAATCCCAGAGACCACAAGGGTTTCTGGGATTTTTTAATGCAAAAATCACTATGAAAACAAAAAGATGATATTGGGTGAAAAATCGGGTTTTCAAGGATTTGAACATTGCACACTAATTATTAGGGCGGAAATTGCGAAAATCAATCGCAATTTCCGCCCCTTTTCGTTCTGACAGAAAAAGATAAATGTTAATTTAATATGTCTAAAAGTGGTTTGTTATCGTGGCGTTACTACGTTTAACGCAAAAAATGTCAAAGCACTCTCGTGGACATTGGACAGAAGCGTTGTCGAGTGGTTTGCATCACGATTCGATGAAGACGGAACTGTGTATCAGGCACAGATAAATGGCTGCCTTTCCGACATTAACAATCAGGCAGAAGCTATGTTTACTCGGCAGATAAAAGAAATGGCAGAAAAGCAAGGTGTAACCGAAGCACTTAAAGCTGAAAATCAAATGGAGTGAGCTGGACGGATTAACAATATCTGTAATCAAGCAACAGAATTTGTAAATGCTGAACTTATATATAATTAAATAGATATGACAAATTGCCTGCCAAGATGTTTTGGCAGGCAATTTTACTTTTACTTGATTTCAGTTTTCCAAAGTCCGTGGAGGTTGCAGTAAGCATAAACTGCAACAGGTTTATCTTCGCCGGTGCAAAAGGTAGCTTCCGGGGTATCGCCAGGTTTAAAGGCTCTGCGCTGACCGCCATTCTCAGTTTCAACATAAACCCATTGAATGTAGTGCTCCTCGGTCATGGGATGGGTTGTTTCGCCGACTCTTACATAAACGGAACCGTCTTCCAAATTCACAAAAGGCAAGTGCTTTTCTCCCGCCGCTTCGGTGGTGTTAGGGACCAGCGCCTCCATCTTTTGTCCGCAGCACATCATAGGGACGCCTGCATCGTGAATAAGACCGATCAAATTACCGCAATGGCGGCAAATATAAAACTTTTCTCTCATTTTTCATTCACCTTAATAATTTTCTTTACGAACTTCAAAATAAGCTTGCGGATGCTTACATACAGGACATATTTCGGGAGCCGTAGTACCAACAACGATATGTCCGCAATTGCGGCATTCCCAAACTGTTACACCGGACTTTTCAAATACTGCTCTGGTTTCAACATTTTTAAGAAGAGCACGGTATCTTTCCTCATGTGCTTTCTCAATAGCGGCAACACCACGGAATTGCTCAGCCAAATCGTGAAAGCCTTCTTCATCTGCTTCTCTTGCCATACGATCATACATATCAGTCCACTCAGCATTTTCGCCTTCCGCCGCATGGAGCAGGTTTTCGGCAGTGTCACCAAGCTCGCCGAGAGCCTTAAACCACAGTTTCGCATGTTCCTTTTCATTTTCGGCAGTCTGCAAGAAAAGTGCTGCAATTTGCTCGAAGCCTGCCTTCTTTGCAACAGAAGCAAAGTATGTATACTTGTTTCTTGCCTGAGATTCGCCTGCAAATGCTTCCCAAAGGTTCTTTTCGGTCTTGGTACCGGCATAGGGATTCTTGGATTCTTCCTCAAGCTTTACGAATTTTTCTTTCGGCTGTTTGCAGACAGGACAGGTTTCGGGAGGAGTATCTCCCTCGTGAATATAACCGCATACGGTGCATTTCCATTTTGCCATTTTCGTTACCTCTTTCTTTTCTATATTTTCATTGAAATTTATGTTATGAAGCAATGCTTCCACCACATCCGCCGGAATATCGGGATAGGATTTTATCTGCTCTAAAAATTCTTTTGTGTTGGCGCTTTGCGGAAGCATAAAGCCTGCTTCCCGGCAAAGGTCTTCTGCCATAAGTCGAGACGATTTTGCTACCGCCTCCGAAAGTGTATCGGGCAGCTGGGAAGCTATGTTTTCAGCCTGCGCTTTGCTTTGAACGAGAGCACGCAACGCCTCGACTACTTTATCCGTTTTAGGCTGCTGCGGGGGCAATTCCTTCGGCATCATTGAAATAGCGCCTGAAGGACATGCCCCGGCACATACGCCGCAGCCGATACACTTATTTGGATCAATGATGCTGTCTTCTGTATCCGTAGCGCCGGTAGGGCAAACATAAAGGCAAAGACAGTCTTTTGTGCAAAGCCTTAAATTTCGTACTGCATATTTATCTGCCATTATCTTGCACCTCCTTCTATTTTTTCAAACTTCCACGAAGGGACTTTGCATACCGGACAAAGCGCAGGCGGTGTATCGCCAACGAATACAAATCCGCAGACTGTGCAGACATACACACCTGTGTTTTCAAGCATCTTGTTACCCTCAACCTCATATCGGGTGAGAAGTGACTGCAGCATTCTCGTTACCTTTTCTGCCCACACCTGACAGCGAAGTCCGCCACGGTCGTGCTGCTCTTCCGCAGCTGATTTTCCGTAAGGAAATCCTACCGAAATATCATGATTAATCAATTCAAGCAGTGTTTCTGTGCCGGCATTGCTGACAGGCTCTGCTTTTTGATGGAAGAATTCTGCGAGTTTTCTAAAGCTCTCGGATCCTTCGGGCATATACTGCTTTTCGCATCCACGGGCCAGATTGGAGCAAATGATGCTCATCTCCATTGGGGATAATTCTTTTTCTGTATGCGGCTTTTCAAGGATTTCTTCTGCTTTAGCAGTTTCCACTTTCAGCACAAAAGCATCCTTACCCGCACCGCAAAGCGGACACTTGAAATCATCGGGCAATTCGCCTTCGGTTTCATGGATATATCCGCAGACTGTACATATATATTGCTTCATATTTCCGCCTCCTTTAATTAAATAATAGCATATTTCAGATTACAATTCTGTGATGTTATCACATTTTTTAATGGTTCCCGCAATGTCCGTGACCGCAACCGTGGTTGCCGCAGATATGGGTTTCCCCGCCGTGTTCATGATCGTGGTGTTCACAATGCACATCGGGATTGAAAGCAAGATTGCCGGCAACAAAAGCATTTACCGCTTCATCGGCATTACCGCTGACACCGCCGTAGAGCTTTATTCCGTTTGCTGCCAGCGCCATTTGTGCACCGCCGCCAATACCGCCGCAAATAAGTACATCTGCTTTTACAGCGGAGAGTACGCCGGCCAATGCACCGTGACCGGAGCCGTTAGTATCTATAAGCTCTGTTTTAATGACCTTGCCGTCTTCAATATCGTACAATTTGAATTGCTTGGTGTGACCGAAATGCTGAAAGATGTTTCCGTTTTCGTAAGTTACTGCGATTCTCATAATATTTGCTCCTTTTTCTGTTTTGTATTCTTTTTGAATTTGCCGTTTGATGCAGTCTTTTTTATAGCAAAAGTCTGTACTGCCGCTACAAAGCTGAAACTCGCCGCCCTCAATTTTCAGTGTGAAGCCAAGCACAAGTGCGTCTGCTATCTTTTTCCTTGCGGTTTCATAGATTTTCTGTGCGGTTGTTCTGCCTACGCCGAGTTGTGCCCCGCATTCTTCTTGGCTTAAGTTTTCTTTGTCAATCAGCCGTATGGTTTCAAGCTCATCAAATGTCAAAATAATTGGTTCCCCGCTCACTGCTCCCGTTGGAGAAAATTCAAGAACTTCAGGGAAATAACACACTCGGCGACACTTCGTCGGTCTTGGCATTTTATCACCTCGCCATATATTATAGCACCGTTTCAGGCATATGTCAATAATATTATTGACATATGCCCGAAATTATGCTATACTAAAAATACTGAAAAAGGAGATACGGCTTATGAATTACTTAACATACTTACCTGTATTTGATAAACTGACGAAATCACAGCAAGACACGCTTACAAGCTCATCTTTTGTTCGTAAATTCGGCAAGGGTGAACTCTTGCATAATGGTTCGCAGAATTGTACGGGACTGCTCCTTGTGCTCTCCGGTCAAATTCGTGCTTTTACTATATCTGATGATGGCAGAGAAGTTACGATGTACCGCCTTTTTGAGCGAGATATTTGCCTTTTCTCTGCATCCTGCATCATGAACAGCATTCAGTTTGATATTACCGTTACCGCAGAAAAGGAAACTAAAGTTTTAGTCATCCCGTCAGAAGTTTACAAAAGCATTATGGATGTTTCCGCACCGCTTGCCAATTACACAAACGAAGTTATGGCAAGTCGATTTTCAGATGTAATGTGGCTGATAGACCAGGTAATGTGGAAAAGCTTTGATAAAAGACTTGCTGATTTTCTTTTGAATGAGGCAAACATCGAAGGCACTAACATTCTTAAAATCACCCACGAAACAATCGGCAATCACTTGGGCAATCCCCGTGAAGTGGTAACACGAATGCTAAAGTATTTTGTGAACGAAGGGTTTATATCACTCTCCCGCGGAACAATTGAGATTATAGACAAAGACGGACTTGAAAAGATTATAGTCAGATAAAACAAAGCGTTGAGTTTCTTAAATAAAGGAATTCTCAACGCTTTTTCTTTTCTGTCCTTTTAATCATCCATTCCGCAGGGGGTGGATTTTTTATTTAACGCTTTATCATTACGGACTGCATCATAGAATCGGAAACCACCTGCAAAGTTATAGGCATCAAAGCCGTTGCCCATTAGAATTCTGCTTGCGATATAGCTTCTCAATCCGCTTTGGCAGATAACATACACAGGCTTGCTCCTGTCCAGCTCACCTATACGTTCACGCAGTTCATCAACGGGAATATTGATAAATCCCTTCACATGCCCCATGCTGTATTCCATTGGTGTACGTGTATCAAGAAGTGTTATGCTGCCGTCACGGGGAAGTGTTTCATCTTCCTCATAATACCATTGCTTTACAATGCCGTTTTTCATGTTTTCAATGATATAGCCTGCCATATTCACAGGGTCCTTTGCGGAGGAATACGGCGGAGCATAGGCAAGGTCAAGCTCGGTAAGCTCGTATGCCTTCATATCGGCACGAATAGCGGTTGCAAGCACATCAATCCTCTTATCGACACCGTCAAAGCCTACAATTTGTGCACCTAAAATGCGGTAGCTTTCTTTTTCAAACAGCACTTTCATAGTCATCATTTTACCGCCGGGATAATATCCTGCATGACTCATCGGCGAAAGAATGACTTTGTCTGTAGCAATACCAAGGGACTTTGCGGTTTTTTCGTTAATACCCGTAGCAGCGGCAGTCATGTCAAATATTTTGATGACGGATGAGCCCTGTCCGCCGGTATAATGGCTGTCACCGCCGCAGATATTATCGGCGGCAATTCTACCCTGCTTGTTTGCAGGGCCGGCAAGAGAGATGATTGTGTCTGTATCAGTTACAAAATTTTTGATCTGCACCGCATCTCCAACCGCATAAATGTCAGGTATAGATGTTTCCATTTTGTCATTGACCACAATACTGCCTTTTATTCCGAGTTCCAAACCCGCTTCTTTCGCAAGTGTGGTTTCGGGCGCGACGCCGATTGTCATTACAACCATATCGGTATGAAGTGTCGGAGCATTTTTGAGTTTCACATCAATACCGCAATCGGTATCGGCAAAACCTTCAACCATAGTATCAAGCATTAGATGGATACTGTTTTTGCGGATCTCAGCATGAATAAACGATGCCATATCCCTGTCAAACGGAGCCATAAGCTGATCCGCCGCTTCCACGATCGTTACATCTATTCCGAGTTCACGCAGATTTTCCGCAACTTCGATTCCGATAAATCCTCCACCGACAACAACTGCCGATTTCGGATGATGCTCATCCGTATATTTCTTGAGTCTGAGCGTATCCTCAACAGTGCGCAGGGTAAATATCTTATCGCTGTCAATACCGTCAAACCCCGGCTTTATCGGCTTAGCACCGGGTGAGAGCACGAGCTTGTCATAACTCTCGGTAAGGATTTTACCGTTTTCAAGATTTTTTACGGTAACGGTTTTGCTATCAGGATGAATTGCCGTAGCTTCATGATGAATATTCATCTTAACTCTAAAACGCCTCCAAAAGCTTTCAGGCGTCTGCAAGGTTAGATCATTTTCTTCTTCAATGGTGCCGCCGATATAGTACGGCAGACCACAGTTAGCGTATGATATAAATCCTGAACGCTCAAAAACAACGATTTCCGCTTGTTCGTCAAGCCTGCGTATTCTCGCCGCCGCAGTAGCGCCACCTGCAACACCGCCTATAATTACAACTTTCATTTATTTTACCACCTTTCCACGGTAGCTGCTGATGCCACCGATATTTTTTGCATTTGTGTAACCAATTTGCTTCAAATAGGATACAGCTTGTCCGCTTCTGCCACCGCTTAAACAATACACATAAAGCGGTGTGCTTTTGTCCTTGACGGTATTCTCAACGGAAGAAATTCTATCAAGAGGTATGTTGACGCTTCCGTCAATGTGCCCGTCACGGTATTCCTCTGCCGTCCTAACGTCAAGCAATACAGCGCCGTCGTTTGTTTTGTATTCCGCAACACCGGTGTTGATGTCGGCGGTGTTGCGGGAGAAATTAAACAGTCCCATCTTTTTTCTCCTTACAGCATTGCTTCAATTTGCTCTTTCGGTCTGTAACCCACGACCTGATTTTCGAGTTTCCCGTTTTTGATCACAGCAAGCATCGGGATGCTCATTACCTGAAACTGTGCCGCAAGCTCCGGCTGTTCGTCCACATTTATTTTACCGACCTTAACATCGCTTCGCTCATTTGCGATTTCCGATACGATCGGACCCACCATACGGCAAGGGCCGCACCAATCGGCATAGAAATCGAGAAGAACAGGTTTATTGGAATTCAAAACTTCGCTTGCGAAATTTTCTTTACTAATTTTAATTACAGACATCTTCGTGTCCTCCTTTGCTTTATTGTGTTTTTATTATATCCGATTTGAAATCAGGGTTCTGTGATATTATCACTTATTGTTTTTTCTGTTCCTTAATTTGCAGATTGCTTGTGTCATCGTTCCCATCGGTCAGAAGGCGCACCATGTTCTCGGCTTAAAGAAACTCATAACAATAAGACCGATTAGAAGCGATGTAAGCAGTAGGCTGTAAGATCCGAAGCTGAACTGTGCCTCCCAATCCGGGAATATACTTCCCGAATATGTCCACCCCCACGGAATACGGAATGTCCAAAACAGTTTGATCATCTCTTTTGCCCATGAGAGGTAAGACGGCACGACCGTATCAAGCGACTGTTTTACTGCGGTAATGTCCTGCGCGGAGAGTTCGCCGATCTTTTGAAAGACGGTTCCCGAGGCTTCGGAGTCCGCGAGCGCTATCATCGCCTGCGCATGGTCGCCGCAGGCAAAGTACTTCCCGACGGATAACGCGCCGACGGAAAAATGTCCTATCGCGATCACGCCGTGCGCGTTCAGCCCGACGGCGACAAAGCCTTTTGCGTTCCTGCCGATTATACCCGTTTGAAGTCCGAATTTCAACCAACGAACGGGTTCTAAATGTAAACTGCGGGTTGCATTTGCGGTTTTTCGGTGTCAAAAGCTCGATTTACGCAACAATTTTTCCACGTCGGCGGCTTTCAGCACCTTGCCCGTAGATACAACTTTTTCATTGACCACAACAGCGGGCATACTCATAACGCCGTATTCCATAACCTTTTGCATATCGGTAATATATTCGACTTCGACAGACAGCCCCATTTCTTTAACGGCTTCTTTTGCGTTCTCATACAGTTCGTGACAGGATTTGCACCCCGCGCCCAAGACTTTAATACAGCAAATGCCGTCTTTTGCTTCGGGGCAGCAATCGTTTGCGATCTCGCGTGTTTCGTTTGTTTGACATCCGCAGGTGCAGGCGCAGGCGGAAGCGTTCTTTTCTTCTTTTTTCTTTCCGAAATGAAATAATGACATGGTTTTTACCTCCGAATTATTATATTATCAACGGTTGTATAAGATTGAAGAAATACCCGACGAGGATTATGCCCGCCGTGCAGACGGCAATGAAGATGCCGAGCAGTTTCGGCTTGATCGCTTTGCGGAGCATTATCATTGACGGCAGGGAAAGGGTCGTCACGTCCATCATGAAAGAAAGCACCACGCCGAGCAACGCCCCTTTTGCGAGCAGAGCCTCGGCGATCGGGATCGTTCCGAATATATCGGCATACATGGGAACGCCTGCGATCGCGGCAAGAATAACGCCGAAAGGATTGTTGTTGCCGAGAAGTTTTACGATAAATTCTTCGGGGATCCAGTTATGGATTACCGCGCCGATACCGACGCCTGTCAGAATGTAAGGAAAGACCTTTTTTGCCGTGGCAAGTACCTGTTCCCACGCAAATTTCACGCGGTCTTTGAAGCGCAGTTCATCCTGCGGAACATCGATCGAATGTCCGTTGCGTATGAACTCCTCCACCTGACTTTCAAGATGCAGTTTTTCGATCAGAGTGCCGCCCGCAACCGCGATCACAATCCCGAGAACAACGTAAATGACAGCCACTTTCCAGCCGAAAATGCTCATCAGAAGCACAAGACTTCCGAGATCGACCATAGGGGAGGAGATCAGAAACGAGAACGTTACGCCGAGAGGCAGACCCGCGCTCGTAAAACCCATGAACAGGGGAATCGACGAGCATGAGCAAAAAGGCGTGACCGTTCCGAGCAAAGCGGCAAGAATGTTCGCCCGGATACCGTGAAATCTGCCGAGGATCTTTTTCGTTCTCTCTGGAGGGAAAAAACTCTGTATATAAGAGATAAAAAAGATCAGAATGCCCAAGAGGATCAGGATCTTGACCGTGTCGTAAATGAAAAACAGAACGCTTCCTCCGATCCTGTCGGCGGTATTCAGCCCGCAGGCGTTCAGCGCCGCGCTTATAAGGTGTTTCAGCCATTGCATACCGAGGATCTCGTCCTGAATAAAATTCCAAATTGAACTCATAAAAACACCCGTTATATATTGTCAGATTGAAATATGTCGATTTGAGAGGCTTTGAGCAAGCCGCGCCGAAAAGCGGAGAAATCACTTTTCACAGCACGGCTCATCAGTCTCGGAAGATGTGATCGTTGTAAGTTTTTTCAGATATTTAACAGCTGCCTCGGCGCCCTCGGGAGAAACGGAATAGTGCATCCACTTGCCCTCTTTGCGTCCGACGACAACGCCCGAATCGCAGAGTATCTTCATGTGGTGCGACAGCGTGGGCTGTGAAATATCGATCTCTTCGAGCAGTTTGCAGGCGCATTTTTCGCCTGACAGCAGAAGTCCGAGAATACGGATGCGGTTTTCATCGCAGAACGCTTTGAATATCTCCGCAAGTCTTTTTTCGTCGGGTTCCATTTCCTGTTCATCTCCTTCTGCGAGGTTCTGTCTGTATTATAAACCACATATCGATATTTGTCAATATGTTTTTGAAAATATTTTTCGGAAGATCCCTGCGCGGAGATCGCGTTTTACCGTTTAATCGTAAGTGTAATGATAATAATCTCCGTCGGCGCAGTATCGCAGACCGACGCCGAAAACATCCTCGACGACACCGCTCTCGCAGATCTGTTCGGGTGTGCCGCAGGCGGCGATACCGCCGTTTTTGAGAACGGCAACGGCGTCCGAGCATTTGAACGCGAGGGGCAGATCGTGCATGACGGCGGCGACGCCTTTGCCGCCGTCCGCGAGTTCACGCAGAATTTTCATGACTTCGAGACCGTTTGACACGTCCAGAAAAGTCGTCGGCTCGTCGAGCATTATATAGTCCGTGTCCTGCGCCAGCGCCATCGCGATGCAGGCGTTTTGTCTCATTCCGCCCGAAAGTGCCGATAAAGGCATATCCGCAAGGTCGGAAAGACCCGTTTGCATCAGCGCGCGATCCGCGATCTCACGGTCTTTTTCGCCGTACCGTCTCGGATAGCCGAGGTGCGGAAATCTGCCGTGCAGAACCATTTGTCTGACGGTCATATCGGGAATGCTCCTGCTCTGGGGAAGATATGCGATCTTTCTCGCGATCTCCTGCCGCGTCATTTCGGACGCGGGGCTTTTGTCTATCGTTATTTCTCCAGATAATGGAGGCAGAATACCGACAGCCGTTTTCAGCAGAGTGCTTTTCCCCGAGCCGTTTGCGCCGATAAGCGAAAGAAGTTTTCCTTCGGGAAAAGAGAAGGAAACGTTATTTATCACGGTCTTTTTCCCGTATCCCGCGGTTATGTTTTTCAGTTCAAGCACCTGCGTGTCCTCCTTTGCCTTTTATGAGAATAAACAGGAAGAAGGGCGCGCCGAGAAACGCCATGATGATCCCGACGGGGATCTCGTAAGGCGAAAAAACGGTTCTCGCGAGCGTGTCGCACAGACAGACAAACGCGCCGCCGAACAGCGCGCAAAGTCCGAGAAGATGCCGTGAGCCGCCTCCCGTGAGCCTCCGCAACGCATTGGGGACGATCAGCCCGACGAACGACAGAAGCCCCGCGATGCTGACGGCGCATCCCGCCAGAAGCGCGGCGAGAAGCAAAAAAAGCGTCCGCATGAGCGAGGTGTTCATCCCGAGCGCTCTCGCGCTGTCCTCGCCGAGAGTGATAACGTCGAGTTCGTTGCCGAGCGTCAGCAAAACGGCGACGGTGAGCGTGACCGCAACGGCGGCGGGAATAAGTTTCTGATATGTGACGGAAGAAAACTCTCCGATCTTAAAATCGTTGCTCATGACCCCGACTTCGGGAATAAAGGTGACGACCGTGTCCGAAACGGCTCCGAGCAGACAGTTCACCGCAACTCCTATCAGGATGACCGTGCCGCGTGACGCTCCCCACTTTTTCGCGCCGAGACTGACGAGCATAACAGCCGAAAATGCTCCGAGAAAGGCAAAAAATGACAGTTTCCACCCTCCGTACACGCCGAACGCGGTACATAACGTAACGGCAAGCCCCGCGCCCGAATTCACGCCGATAATGCTCGGCGAAGCAAGACGGTTCGCAAGAACGCTCTGTATCACCGCTCCCGAAACGGCAAGCGCCGCGCCGCAAACGACGGAGGCGAGAGTTCTCGGAAGCCTGACATATGCAAAAATGCGGGCGCCCGCGGAGGAGTCAAAGCCCTCCGTAAACGCCTGCAATATTTCCGAAAACGTGAGAAAAGTGCTTCCGAGCGCGAGCCCCGGCACGACAGCCGCCGCGAGGAGCAGAAAACCCGCGAGATACAGCCGTTTTATTCTATTCGGTCTTATCGAGGAGTATCTCTGCGAGTTGTTCATAAGCATCCGCCCATCTTGCGTTCGGTTTTGTTCCGAACAGTTTTTTATCCATAACGTAAACACGTCCGTCCGCGACGGCGTCGAGAGAGCCCCATGCCGGATTTTCTTCCAGCAGTTTGTTCAGGTTTTCCGTCGCCTTTACGGTGTCGTCTCCCATAGTGACCGCAAAAATACGGTAGGGATTCCGACGGATAACGCTTTCCGCATTCAGATTTTCCAAAAGAGTATTGTCGCTGTCGGCAATGTTGACAAAACCGAGATCGCGGAGCATCTCTCCGAGAACGGTTCCCTCACTGCCCTTGACTTTGACGGAACCCGAAGTCGCTCTCAGAAAAAGCACGGATCGCTCGCTTTCGGGAATGTCCGCCGCCGCGAGTCTGTTTTTGACCGCGTCGATCCTTTCACCGATCTCCGTTCCGTTTTTTTCGTAAAGATCTTTTCTGCCCGTTATATCCGTGCAGAGTCCGAGCATCGAAAGGTAATCCTCAAAACAGGTGATGTCGAAATACGCGACGGCGATACCCACCTGTTCAAGCGTGTCTTTCATGTCCGTGTTCGATGCGGAGTATGCGCCCGCGAGAACGAAGTCGGGGTCTGCCGAAAGCAGTTTTTCGACGCTCGGGGAATGCACTCCGCCGATATTCACGGCGTCGCCGAGGTCAAGCCCGAAATCGCTCCACGCATCCTCCGCGGCGGCGCACAGCGTTCCGCCCGAAAGCGTCCACACCTCAGCGAAACTGCCCAGAAGCGCGGCGACGCGTTCGGGACGTTTTTCCAATTTTACTTCCCGTCCGAGACCGTCGGTGAAGACGATTTTTTTCTCCGTCTGCGGTTCTTCGCTTTGTTCCGAACATCCCGCAACGGCGAAAACGACCGACACGAGCAGAGCGACGGCGCATATACGTTTAATCGCCGATGATCTTCTTTTCCGCATAATCAAAACCCAATCTTTGCACGGTGTCCGCGAAGCGCTCGCCTTTTATCCCCTCGTCGCGGAACAAGCATATCGCTTTTTCGATCACTTCGAGAACCTCGTTTTCACTCGTGAAGATCTTTCCGAGAGGTCTGCCGACCGCTGTCTTTTTGCCCCATCTGCCCCCTATGCAGATCTTGTACCCCTCGTTCGCCGTTTCAAACGCGCCGAACGGACATTTTCCGATACATCTGCCGCAATTGTTGCATCTTTCGGCGTCGATGACGATCTTTCCGCCGACGAGTTTCGGGGCTTTCATCGGACACGCGAGTTCAACGGCGCATTTTTTGCATCCGCGGCATTTTTCCGCGTCGGGCGTGAATATCCGCTGACCGATGACCCCGATGTCGTTCAACTCGGGCTTCATGCAGTTATTCGGACATCCGCCGACCGCGATCTTGAATTTGTGAGGCAGAGCGACGCTGTGATACCCCGTGTAAAATCTGTCGTGTATCTTTTCGCTCAGCGCGAACGTGTCGATAAGTCCGTATTGGCAGGTGGTTCCCTTACAACTGACAACGGGGCGGACTTTCGCGCCCGTTCCGCCCGTTTCAAGCCCTTTTTCTTTCAGAAAATTTATGACCGCGGGTATGTTTTCATAAGGAACGCCCTGTATTTCCAATGTCAGACGTCCCGTCAGCGTGATCTCTCCCGATCCGTATCTGTCCGCCGCTTCCGCGACGGCTCTCTGCTCGTCGGAAGTGATCTTCCCGTTGCGGGTAATTACCCTGACATTGAAAATGTTTTCGTAACGCTTGTCTTTCAGACAGCCGAGCCCCTTGACCTGCGCGATCTGCTCGGCGGTAAGCGCCCCGTTCCGAGGCGTCAATCCCATAAGTTCAAATTCTTTTGAAACGTCCGTCATCATGCGAACCCCTTTCGGAAATCATATAAATAAACAATGTTTTTCGCGGTTTTTATATCATTTTCGCGCCCTGTCGCGTCGGTGAACCGCACGTGACAAAACGCAGATATATCATATCACAATCAAACGCCGCTGTCAATGAGATATAAAAGGAAATGATGCCCGAATAAGGCATTCGCGGAAAGCGGTCATGATCCTGATACCGTCGGTATGTTCGTGTCTTTGTCTCTGAGGGCATTTTTCGGCGACAGCCCGTCCGTCATTATCTGCCTGAACAACTCCACCATTTCGTCGGGAGACTCCCGAAAATCGCGCTTGATCCATTCGCCGAGCAAGCCGAAAACGCCGTATGCGTAAAAGCGGCTTCGGTAGTATTCGAGCGGCGTCGTGTCGGACAGGTTCATCACTGCCAGACAGAACGCGTCGTAAATGCATCTTTGAAGCTCCGCGTCGCAGAGTTTTTTCAAAAGCGCGCGGTTTTCGTAATTGAAAAGAAAAAATTCATGCGGATCCAGCCTCGCGACAAGCTGATTTTCGGAGAACCCGCGCTCCTCCTCCCACCGTTTCCAAAGCACCGTGAGTTTATACGTCAGCGCATCTTCCTTCGCGGAAAAATGTCTGAACCACGTTGATCGTCCGACACCCGCAAGCCGCGTTATCTGCTTGATCGCGATCTTTTCGATGCTCCGATCTTCCATGAGCTTTATCAGCGCGTCAGACATGCATTCTTTCAGAAATTCCGTTGATTCTTTTCCTCTTGCCATACAGGTCACCCCTCCGAAAAAGAGACTTTTCGGACAAAAAGTTTCTTTTTGCTCCGTTTGTGTTGCGTTTTCGGGGAAAAAATGCTATAATACGTCCGTGAATGCTTATCCGCATTCCGGTATGAATTATACCGCATCAGCGTCCCGTTGTCAACGGGCGTTTTGCAAGGAAAGGAAAAAAATATGAAAATCAGGATCGGAACCGACTCCACGGCGGATATACCGAAGGAGATCTGCGAAAAACTCGGCATAAACGTGCTTCCGCTGTCGATCATTCACGAAGGAAAGGAATATGTCGAAGGCGTCGACGTCGTTCCCGAGACGTTTTACGGGCTTCTCGAAACGTGCGACACGATCCCGAAGTCCTCTCAGGTCACGAACGCCGTTTATACCGAATTTTACGAAAAAACTCTCTTGGAAGGCTATACGGATCTGATACAGATCTCTTTGAACTCAAAAGGCTCGGGCACGTTTCAGGCGGGCGTGCTGGCAAAGGAACTTTTTTACGAGGCGCACCCCGAAGCGGCGGACAAACTGAGGATATATAACATCGACTCGGAAACGTACAGCATGCTTTACGGGCATTCCGTCATCAAAGCCGCCGAAATGGCGCGCGACGGCGCGTCTGTCGAACAGATAATCGAAAAAGTCGAAAAAATGGTCAAGGCGTCGAGAGGCGTTTTCGTGCCTCTTACTCTCCGTTTCGTCAAAAAATCGGGCAGGGTCTCAGCGGCGGCGGCTTTCCTCGGCGACGCGGTCGGTCTGAAACCCGTTATTTCCTTTGAAAACGGTGAATCGACCGTCCTTTCAAAGATCAGAGGCGAAAAACGCGTCATCGACGGGCTGATCGAAATGTGCCGCAAGGAACGGCATGAGGGGACGCCGTACGTTCTGATCTACGGAAACAACACGGCGATGAACGGCGAACTGCGTGAGGCTTTCGTCCGTGCGTTCGGAGAGCCCGAGTATGAGTACAACATCGGCTGTATAATCGCGATGAACACGGGCCCCAACATGGTCGGAGTTCTCTATTACAGGGATGAGATCTGACCCCTTTTGCAGAAATGAGATCCGACCGTGTTCTTTCGGAAACATTTATAAATGGCTCTGTCACAACAAATGGTTGATTTTTGACGAGAAATAGCGTATAATAATAGT
>CABKLX010000008.1 GCA_902373415.1 uncultured Eubacteriales bacterium
TGTTTTATTCGGTTTTGTTTTTTTTGTTGTGTCTCGTTTTTCCGTTATCGTTTTACAGAACGCTCGCCGTTGAGGTCAGTCTCCATGACTGATAGCAGATGGGACCTCTTCGGAAGTCTGCTCCGTTGCCGTGAAGGTCGAGCAAAGGCTCTTCGAGTTCGTCGATCTTTTCGATCTTTCCGTCGGCGAAATCGCGGAGCATTTTCTCGCAATGCGCGAGTCTCTGTTTGAGCCCTCCGATGCGTATGTCCTGAACGTCAAAACCCTGTCCTTTGTTTTCGGCGTACCACTGATCGCGGTATGCGTTATAGAATCCGTCAAGTTTCTTTTGCGCCTTTTTGCAATCGTCGGCGGCGGCGATGATCGCGTCTTTGTCTTTTGAACCGTAAGCCGCGCGGATCCGCTGTCCGAGATTCGCTTTGACGGCAAGCGTTTCGCAGAGGGCGTGAAGCGTTCTGAAAAGGTATCCCCATTCGGGTTCGTTTTTCGCGTAGGAGAGTTTTCTCGCGCATTTCGCGAATCTTTCGCCCTCGTCGCCGAGCAGCGTCGAGTCAAGAATTCCGCAGAACGGATCGTTGTAGAGAAGATATCTTTCGGTGTTGAGCACGCCGTTTTTTTCGACATCGTCAATTCCGGGAAGATCAAGCAGCATAAAGCGGTCGAAAGAGATCCCGAACTTCTTTTTGAAGTCCGCTTTTATGTCCTCTTTCTTTGTCACGCCCTTTGCGATCTCGGACGCGTAGAAAAGGGACGGAAGCAGCGAATATTTCGAGCATTCTCCTCCGTCGTCGCCCCACATCGTCAGAAAAACGTCTTTTATGCCGTTTTTTATACATTGATCGAGAGCCGCTTTCGTCGCTCTCATGCTGTAAGCGTTGTGCGCCGCATATCCGATCCATGTCCAAAGCCCGCCTGCGAACCAGGTTCCGTCTTTGATCTTTTTGTGCGCGGTGAACATCTCGTCGTAATGCTTTCTGTCCGTCGAATAGTAATCCCAGTATATGAGTTCCACATTGTCGGGTATTTGCTTTTTGACATCTTCGTCGATCTCGGCTTTCCCGTTGTAATAACCTCCTACCGCAAGGCGGAAGAACATATCCGACCACATTATAAGAGTGAACCCGTATTTCTTTCCGATCTCGGCAACTCTGTGCAGATGCTCAAGGAGGATCTTTGTCTTGTCGGTATCTCCGTGTCTGTCGTAGTAACTGCCGCGGCCGATCATGTGCGCTTCGTCCATTCCTATATTGACGATTTTCGTCGAATACGATGCGGCGATCGAAGCGAACATTCTGTCGATCAGTTCGTAAACTTTTTCTTCTCCCGCGAGAAGGATATCGCCGATGTCGATCATCGGCTGAAATGCCGGCCAGCGCGTTATGGCGTTAAGATGCGCAAGCGTCTGGATGCAGGGGATGAGTTCGATGCCTTTTTCTTTCGCAAAGGCGTCAACCTCGCGTATCTCGTCCTGAGAGTATCTTCCGCGAAGGTATCCGAAATAAGGTTCCTCGGGGATTTCATAGGTGTCCTCGGTGTAGAGAAGAACTGTGTTGAATCCGAGATCGGAACATATCCCGATCCATTTTTTCAGCGATTCGACGTTCATGACCGCGTTTCTGGAACAGTCTATCATTGTTCCGAATCGGCGGAAGGGTGCAGTTTTCATAACGGTGTCCTTTCGTTTTTTGAAAATCAGGGTTGTTGTTTTTTTCAAGTATAGCATATACTTTCGGAAAAAGCAAGGGTAAAAATTAAATTTGACAAAATATAAAAATATGAAAAAAGGGTATTGCAAAACAGTCGGTTTTATGGTATTATGTTTTAGCTGACATCCGGGCGTAGCGCAGTTTGGTAGCGTGCTTGAATGGGGTTCAAGAGGCCGCTGGTTCAAGTCCAGTCGCTCGGACCAGAAAAGAAACACCTTTTGTCTACCGGACAAAAGGTGTTTCTTTTCAACGAAATAAATCCCTTCTGGGATTTGTGAAATTTGCGTCGCAAGTGAAATACGCCTGCATCGTGTGAAATGCCTTGCGGGAGTGGGTGGATTTATTTCATTTCACTTTCCGCGCAGGCGGAAAATTTCACAATGGTTGCAAATCATTATTTCACATCAGAAGGATATTTCACTTCACAATCCGTCTTTTCTTTATGTATATAATGCGCTGTCGTTTTATGATATGTACATTATTTAATAAATAAATCACAGGAGAATTTTTATCATGGCTGAAATTTCGACCGAAGCGATCGCAAAGTGGGTCGCGGGAAAAGGAAAATGGCTCAATTTTTCGCTGACTATGTGCGGCGCTTATCTCAAAGACGGTCAGATCACGTTTTATCATCAGTTTCAGGGACAGGGGACGGATGTCAACGTGCTCGACAAAACTTATGACAGAATAACCGATCTGACAGATGTTATAACCGGCTTTTCCAAAGGTCTGACATCCAAGGAAGAAACTGTCGCGATCATCGAGAAAAAGATCGCCGAAGAATTGCTCGGTTGATAAAAATTTTTATTTTTATGCATAACATTGCATAAATTTTACATTTAGTTTTCATATTGTAAGCGATAAATCGCATTTTGTTTCAATTTTTTGATTGACTTATGCATAAATATGTGGTATCATATATTCACAAAAAACAAAAATCGAGGTTTGGAAAAATGAAAAAGTTTATTGCTCTTATTTTGGCTGTCGTCGTTTTCGCGACGCTCGGACTCACCGCCTGCAAGAGCGGCGATGATTCTTCAACCACCGCTCCTTCTTCAACCGCTCCTTCCGAACAGGGTTCAAGTACCGTTTCCGTGAAGACCGTAAAAGAAGGCGTTCTTACAATGGCAACAAATGCGGAGTTTCCCCCGTATGAATATTATGAGGGCGACACCATTGTCGGCATCGACGCCGAGGTCGCGGCTCTTATAGCGGAGAAACTCGGACTTGAACTTGAGATTGCGGACATCGATTTCAACGCGATAGTTCCCGGAGTTCAGACCGGAAAGTACGATATGGGTATGGCGGGTATGACCGTCAGCGAAGACCGTTTGAAGAACGTTAACTTCACAACTTCCTATGCGAAAGGCATCCAGGTCGTTATCGTTAAGACCGATTCCGGCATCGCGTCCGTTGACGATCTTGCCGGCAAGAAGATCGGCGTTCAGGAAGCAACTACCGGCGATATATACGCATCCGGGGATTTCGGCGATGAGAACGTTGTAAAGTATGCCAACGGCGCGCTTGCCGTCGAAGGACTCAAATCCGGCAAGGTTGACTGCGTCATCATCGACAACGAGCCCGCAAAGGCTTACGTTGCGGCGAACGAGGGGTTGAAGATCCTTGAAACGACTTACGCGGACGAGGATTACGCGATCTGCGTATCGAAAGACAACGATGAACTTAAAGAAGCAATTGACAACGCTCTGAAAGAACTTATAGCGGACGGATCGCTTCAGAAGATCGTGGATAAATACATCCCTGCCGATAACTGAGTATAACATCAATATATAAATATGGGCGGATATTGTCCGCCCATATTTCGGGTATTCCGAAAGGAGTAAAATTTCATGTTCGACAGCATCGCAGAGTTCTTTTCCCGACTGTGGACGTCTGTTTCATCGTGGTTCGTGGGTATTGCGGATCAGTTCAGTTTCGTTTTCATTGAAAAAGACAGATATAAACAGTTGTTCACCGGTCTCGGAAATACTCTGAAAATAACCGGAGGAGCGCTCCTTGTCGGTATCGTGATCGGTATCATCGTCGCGGCTGTACGCTCTTCTTATGACAAGAACAAAGAGGATCTGAAGAAAAAAGGCGGTGCGGGGCTCTTTTTTATGGGGCTTCTGAACGGTATCTGCAAGGTCTATCTGACCGTTATCCGCGGAACGCCCGTTGTTGTTCAGTTGATGATCTCTTATTTCCTGATCTTTGTCTCCGCGCAGAACGGAGTTCTGGTCGGTATATTCGCTTTCGGAATCAACTCGGGCGCATACGTTGCCGAGATATTCAGAGGCGGCATCATGTCGGTCGACGAGGGACAGTTTGAAGCTGGACGAAGCCTCGGTTTCGGTTATGTCCGCACCATGTGGCACATCGTTCTGCCTCAGGTGTTCAAAAATGTTTTGCCGACGCTCTGCAACGAGTTTATCGCGCTTTTGAAAGAAACTTCGGTCGCGGGTTACGTCGGAGTTATAGATCTGACAAAAGCAGGGAATATTATTGCGGGAAGAACATATCAGTATTTTATGCCGCTGCTGACCGTCGCCGCCATATATCTGGCGATCGTTATGATTCTCAGCTGGCTTTCGGGATTGCTCGAAAGGAGGTTGCGCAAGAGTGATAGAGGTTAAAGATCTTTACAAATCCTTCGGAAACAGAAACGAAATAGAAGTTTTGAAGGGCATAACAAAAACGATCAACAAAGGCGAAATCGTTTCCATTATCGGTCCTTCCGGATCGGGAAAAAGTACATTTTTGCGTTGTCTGAACCTTCTTGAAATGCCGACTTCCGGCACGATCAATTTTGAGGGCGTCGATCTGACCGATCCGAAAACAAACGTGAATCTGATCAGACAGGAAATGGGAATGGTGTTCCAGCATTTCAATCTGTTTCCTCATAAAACTATTCTTGAAAATATTACGCTCGCTCCGCAGAAGTTGAGAAAAATACCGAAGCAGGAGGCTGTCGAGACCGCTATGTCTCTGCTTTCCTCCGTCGGGCTTGCCGATAAGGCGGCGTCATATCCGTCCCAGCTTTCGGGCGGTCAGAAACAGCGTGCGGCGATCGTCCGCGCTATGGCGATGAAGCCGAAAGTTATGCTTTTCGACGAGCCGACTTCGGCGCTTGACCCGGAAATGGTCGGAGAGGTTCTCGATGTTATCAAAAGACTTGCGGACGAAGGAATGACGATGCTCATCGTCACCCATGAGATGGGCTTTGCGCGCGAAGTTTCAAACAGACTTTTCTTTATCGACGGCGGCGTTGTTCTCGAAGACTCCGACCCGAAAGAGTTTTTTGCTGCTCCTCAGACGGAACGCGCCCGCAACTTCTTGAAAAAGGTTCTTTGATATGGGAAAATTCAGCGGTTATCTGATGGTCAGCGACCTCGACAAAACTTTTTTCGCGGAAGGCACGGATATACCTCCCCGCAACATTGAAGCCGTTCGGTATTTTATCGAAAACGGCGGACGGTTCACGCTCGCGACGGGCAGAGGCGCGGTTGCCGCGAAACTGATCGCGAAAGATATTCCGAAAAATGCTCCCGCGATCCTTTTCAACGGCGCAATGCTTTATGACATGGGCAGAGACGAGATCGTCGAAACCCACGGCGTTTCTTCTCCGTCGATCGTCGAACTTTTGCGTTCGATCATAAAAGATTATCCGTCCGTCATGCTCGTCATCTTCAAGGACGATAAAATGTATTGCGTTACCGATGTCTGCGACGAAAATGTCGTCGCCGCGCTGAAAAATCCTGCGATAAGGATCGACGTCAACGACTTGCCTCTTCCGTGGTTCAAAGTCCTTTGCGTCGAGAGAGACGAAGTCCTTCGCGAATTGAAATCCTATGCCGAAAGTTTCGGATATCCCGAATTGCAGTTTGTCCGAAGCACTCCGATCCTTCTTGAAATAGTAGGGAAGGGCAACGACAAAGGATTCGGGCTGACGAACCTTGCCGCCCGTCTCGGGTTCGATATGAAGAAAACGATCGCGGTCGGCGACTTTTACAACGATGAGCCGATGTTCCGTGTTGCCGGAAGAGTTTTTCTCCCCGAAAACGCGGCTGAGGACCTCAAACATTACGGAACGGTCGTCTGCGATCACATGAAAGGCTCGCTCGGAGACGTGGTCGATATACTTGACCGTGAATTGAACTGACTTATATCTGATGAAACCGAAGGGAATGAAAATGTCTCTTCGGTTTTTTATCTTTGATGTGGAGAGTCTGTGGGTTTTTGTCTAATTGCGTCGTTTTTTTGCATACTTACTTTAATTATTACACAGAAAGGTAATTTATATTTACTTTTTGTTCGGTTATTTATTGCGTAAATGTAAAGAAACCGCTGTTTTGTAGGGAAAAACCTGTATGTTCGCCGTTTGTTTTGTGCATATCGGCACCTTAAATTTTTACTTGTGACTTTTTTTATTCATTTTGTAAAAATAACTTGAAAATATATGACATATCAGTTATAATTTATAGATGAAACTACCATATTTCTGCCATCGGTTTGGAGGATCTTTATGTTAGAGTTCTTGGAAGCCTATTATCCTTTCATTACACTCGCGGCGGCGCTGATCGCGCTTCTTTACGTCATAGTGACCGCGAGAAAAGTTCTGAAATTCGATGAAGGAACCGATCTGATGAAGAAGATTTCAAAGGCCGTCCGCGACGGCGCGTCCGCGTTTTTGCGCCGACAGTACGCGGTCGTGATCGTCTTCTTCCTCGTCATGTTTGCGGTTCTTGAAATTTTGACATTTTTCCGTGTTCTTGATAATCCTTATATTCCGTTTGCCTTCCTTACGGGCGGCATTTATTCCGGACTTTCGGGATTTATCGGAATGAAGATCGCCACCGCGTCGAACGCGCGTACCGCGAAAGCCTGCACGGAAGGGCTCAATAAAGGTCTGCGTGTCGCGTTTTCCGCGGGAAGCGTTATGGGCTTCACCGTTGTCGGACTCGGTCTTCTCGATCTTTCCGTTTGGCTGATCCTCTTGAATTATGTATTCAAAGTGTCGTCGGGTGTTATCGCGGCGACCGTTGTTACCTTCGGCATGGGCGCGTCTTCCATGGCTCTTTTTGCGAGAGTCGGAGGCGGTATCTTCACGAAAGCCGCCGACGTCGGTGCCGACCTTGTCGGAAAAGTTGAAGCGGGAATTCCCGAGGATGACGCCCGCAACCCCGCCGTTATCGCAGACAATGTCGGAGATAATGTCGGAGACGTTGCCGGTATGGGCGCCGATCTTTACGAGTCCTATTTCGGGTCTCTTGTTTCGGCGATCGCGCTCGGCGCTGTCGCGTTCAAGGGCGACACTCCGGTCAAGGGAATGATAATCCCCCTTATCCTCGCCGCTGTCGGTGTCGTTTTCTCGATCCTCGGAACCTTCCTCGTCAGAACGAAGGAAAAAGCCGATCAGAGAAGCCTTCTGTCCTCGTTGAGAAGGGGAACCAATTTCAGCGCGATCCTCATCGCCGTCGCCGCTTTCCCGATCGTCCGGTTCTTGCTCGGACAAGAACACATCGGACTTTATTTCGCGATCCTCGCCGGTCTTTTGGGCGGCGTGCTCATAGGAATTGCCACGGAGTATTTCACTTCCGATTCGTATAAACCGACCCGCAAACTTGCGAAAGATGCCGAAACGGGCTCCGCAACAACGATCATCGGCGGTATCGGTCTCGGAATGCTTTCCACCGTCGTGCCCATCGTTATAATCGTTGCCGCTATCCTCGTTGCGTTCTTTGTTTCGGGCGGCGGAGCGTTCGGTATGTACGGCATCGCGCTTGCCGCTGTCGGAATGCTTTCGACTCTCGGTATCACGCTTGCGACCGACGCTTACGGTCCTATCGCAGATAACGCCGGAGGAATTGCGCAGATGGCGGGGCTTGACGAGTCCGTCCGTGAACGCACCGACGCGCTCGATTCGCTCGGAAATACGACCGCCGCGACAGGCAAAGGTTTTGCGATCGGTTCCGCGGCGCTTACCGCTCTCGCTCTCATCGCGTCATATAAAGAGCAGATCTGCAATATTCTTAAAACCGACACTTTCGCCATAGATCTTCTCAATCCCGTTGTCCTCGGCGGACTGTTCATAGGCGCGTGCCTGCCGTTCATTTTTGCGGCGCTGACAATGAAATCCGTCGGCAAGGCGGCTGAAAGCGTTGTCAAAGAGGTTCGCAGACAGTTCCGTTCGATATCGGGCATAATGGAAGGCAAAGCCGACCCAGATTACAAGACCTGCGTCGATCTTTGCACTCGCGCTTCTCTTCGCGAGATGATCGCTCCGACGGTTATTGCCGTTGCGGTTCCCGTTATTGTCGGTCTTATCCTCGGTCCCGCAGGCGTCATCGGACTTCTTTCCGGCGCAACCGCCACGGGCTTCCTTCTCGCCGTCTTTATGAGCAATTCCGGCGGCGCTTGGGATAACGCAAAGAAATATATCGAAAGCGGCAATCACGGCGGAAAAGGCAGCGACAGCCATAAGGCGGCAGTTGTCGGAGATACCGTAGGCGACCCGTTCAAGGATACCTCAGGTCCCGCGATCAATATACTTATAAAACTTTTGTCTATCGTGTCCATTGTGTTCGCAACGCTCGTCGCAAACTTCCATTGGCTCGGTTGACAATGAAAAGATAGGAGAATGAAAATGGCGGAAAAAAAGAAAAAGGGTATTATAGGCGAATTCAAAGAATTTATCACGAGGGGAAACGTCATTGATCTTGCTGTCGGCTTGATCATGGGCTCTGCGTTTACGGCGATCGTAAATTCGCTCGTAAATCAGATCATTATGCCTGTTCTCGGGATCATAATCGGAAAGATCAATTTCTCTGATCTGAAGATCGTGATAACTCCCGCAAGCGAGGGCGTGGAAGAGGTCGCTGTGTGCTACGGCGCGTTTATTCAGGCGATTATCAACTTCATACTGATCGCGCTGGTCATATTCCTTATGATCAAAGCGATAAACACCGTGAGAAGAAAACTTGAGCGCAAGAAGGAAGAAGAGGAAGTTAAGGAAGAGGAGCCGAAAGGCCCGACGACCGAGGAACTTCTTTCCGAGATACGCGACCTTCTCAAAGGCAAAGACGAGAACTCCGAAAAAGCGGAATAAAAAAAAGAAAAAACAATACGGACGGCTGTAATGCCGTCCGTATTTTGTTCCTGCGTGCTTGACATTTTTGCTGTCAAGCACGTTTTCTGTCTTACCGGGTTTATTCTTTTCCGAGTTCCTTCGTCTTTTCAAACGCTTCGATGACCGCGCTCATCGCCGCCCCTCTGAATGCCGCATCTTCAAGCGCTTCAACGCCTGCAATCGTGCTTCCTCCGGGACTGCAGACCGCATCTTTGAGTTCTCCCGGATGTCTGCCCGTGTCCAGAATCATCTGTGCCGAGCCGAGAACCGTTTGCGCCGCGTATCTGAGCGCTTTGTCTCTCGGAAGACCGCATCTGACCCCGCCGTCCGCCAATGCTTCCGTGAATATATACACAAAGGCGGGACCGCAACCCGAGATCGCGCAGGCGGCGTCTATGAGGCTTTCGGGGATAGGATCGACCGCTCCCGCCGCCGAAAGCGCTTTTTCAAATTCGGCGGTTTCTTCGTCCGTGACGAGGCTGTTCCCGCAATGAACGATCAATCCCTTTCCTACCGCCGCCGGGGTATTCGGCATAATTCTTATGATCGGATATTCATTCCCGAGCAGTTTGGTGATCTTTTCGATTTTGACTCCCGCCGCCATCGAGACGAGCACAAACCTGTCCGTGCGTTTTTTGAGTACGGGCGCGATCTCTTCGAGCAGAGAGGGAAGGATTTGCGGCTTGACACCGAGAAAAATATACTTGCATTCCGCCGCGATCTCTGTGTTTGTGCGCGCGTCCGCTCCCGTTTGTTTTGATATGTTTTCGATTTTTGTTCTGTCAAAATCCGCGACCGCGATCTTATCGCCGACCGATTTTGAAACTGCGACCGCAAGCGTTCCGCCCATGTTGCCGCAACCTATAAATCCGAAAGTGTTCATGGCTTTTCCTGTCCTTTCATCGGATCTGTCCGTTTCCGCGGATAACGTATTTATATGAAGTAAGTTCGCGAAGTCCCATGGGGCCTCTGGCGTGGAGTTTTTGTGTGGAGATACCTATTTCGCATCCGAGCCCGAATTCGCCACCGTCCGTGAAGCGCGTGGACGCGTTGACGTAAACCGCCGCGCTGTCTGTTTCCGAGGTGAATTTTTTTGCGGTTTCGGCATTTTCCGTGACGATCGACTCGCTGTGTCCGGTTGAATGGAGAGCGATATGTCCGATCGCCTCATCGACGCTTTTTACCACGCCGACCGCCATTATGTAATCGAGAAATTCGGTGTCGAAATCTTTTTCGCCCGCTCCGACGCCCGGAATTATCTTTGAGGCTTTTTCGTCAAGACGGAGTTCGACAGGCGTGATACCTTTTTCTTTTCTGTCTGTAACGAGACGCTCCCGAAGCAGGGGAAGGAACTCCTTCGCAATCTTTTCGTGAACGAGACATACCTCCGCCGCATTGCAGACCGACGGACGGCTCGTCTTTGCGTTTTCGACAATATCAAGCGCTTTTTTGAGATCGGCGTCGGCGTCGATGTATATGTGACATATTCCGGTTCCCGTTTCGATGCAGGGAACATTCGCGTTTTCGACGCAGGCTCTTATAAGCCCCGCGCCTCCTCTGGGTATCAGCAGATCGACTTTCCCGACCGCTGTCATCAGTTCCGTCGAACTGTTTCTCGTCGTGTCGGTCACGAGGCATATCGCGTCTTCGGGAAGCCCTGCTTTTTTCAAGCCTTCGCGCAACGCTTCAACTATCGCTTTGTTTGAGTTGATCGCTTCTTTTCCTCCGCGCAGAACGCAGACGTTGCCGCTTTTGAGTGCCAGCGAGGCGGCGTCTGATGTGACGTTCGGACGGCTTTCGTAGATGATCGCGAGAACGCCTATCGGAACGGAAACTTTCGTGATCTTCAATCCGTTCGGGCGCGTTGTTTCTTCGATCTCTCTGCCGACGGGGTCGGGCAGTTTCGCAACATCCCGAACAGCGTCCGCCATCGCTTTTACACGCTTTTCGTTAAGCGCCAAACGGTCGAGCATAACGTCCGAGATCGTTCCTCTTGCGTTTTCGAGGTCGATCGCGTTTGCGGCTATGATCTTATCGGCGTTTTCGGTTATCGCGTCCGCGATCCTTTCAAGCGCTTCGTTTCTTTGCGCCTCTGTCGCGGTCGCAACGGTTCTTTTTTGCTTTGCTGCGTTTTCAAGAAGTTCTACGGTCGTCATTTGTCTTTCCTCCCGTAAAATCTCGTTCCGACGGGCTTTCCGTCCGCTATGTCATATAACAGATCGGGCTTCGAGCCGTCCGCGATGATGACGTCGATCCCGTTTTTCATGCAGATGTCAGCCGCTTTGAGTTTTGTTTGCATCCCTCCGGTTCCGAGCTTCGAGCCCGAACCTCCGGCAGTCGCGGCGATCTCGTCGGTCAGTTCCGTGACGGACGGAATAAGTTTCGCGTTTTTGTCGGTGTGCGGATCCGCCGTGTAAAGACCTCCGATGTCGGTCAGAAGTATGAGCAGGTCTGCATTTGCGACGACCGCAACGATCGCGCCGAGCGTGTCGTTGTCTCCGACGGCGATCTCTTCCGTCGCGACCGTATCGTTTTCGTTGACGATCGGGAGCGCGTGAAACTCAAGAAGACGGTTGATCGTGTTTTTGAAATTTGTATATCTCTCCTCGTTTCCGAGATCACTGCCCGTTACGAGTATCTGTCCGACGATGTGACCGTATTCCGAGAATAACTTGTCGTATGTATACATGAGTTCGCACTGTCCGACTGCGGCGGCGGCTTGCTTTGACGGCATATCCTGCGGCTTATCCCTGAGCGCAAGTTTGCCTATCCCCATTCCTATCGCGCCCGATGAAACGAGAATGATCTCGTCTCCCGCATTTTTGAGGTCGCTGATGACTTTGCAAAGTTCTTCGACGTGGCGTATATTCAGGTTTCCCGTCTTGTGCGTCAAAGTTGACGTTCCGACCTTTATGACCGTTCTCATAGACGATCCTCCGTTCGATTTCGTGTCCGTAATAGAATTATTTTTAATTATATCATATTTTTAAGCGTTTTTCAATCAGTGATGTATAAATATTAAAAAAATTCGGATTTCGGGAAAGAAAACGCCCTTCCGATGTCGGAGGGCGTGTCTGTGAAATGTGTTATCCGTATTCCGTTTCGGTTCCCGAATAATAGTACGCAAGGATCTGCTCAAAAGTCATTCCTTCCTTTGCCATCGCTTCCGCCCCGTAAAGGCTCATTCCCGCAAGATTCCCGTAGCCCTTGACCGTGAAGATGAACTCGCCGTTTTTTATTCGGTATGAAAAATTCGGGCTGCGCAATCCGAATATCCTTCGGAGCGTTTCGCCGTCGGCACTGTTCTCTCCGACTTTCGCCCCGATCACAGCCCCCGCTTTCGTTCGCTTGATCTCTGTTATCCATTCATTTTCGGTATCGGGGAGAGGCTTTCCGAATTCCTTTTCGAGAATGTTTCTGACATCGGAAACAGAAAATTTCCGTTCGGTTATATATCCTCCCGCGTTTTTGTCCGCATCGGAAGCGACGCTTTTCAGATACGGGATCTGCTCTCCTTCCGCGTCTCCGATGCTTTCGGTCATTCCGGAAGAAATCATGTGCATCTGCGCGTCGATCGGCGCGCCGTTATATGTGACGATAAGTCCGTCGCACGCTTCCACGATCTTTTCGATCTTCTCCACCGTGTCTTTTCCGTAGATCCTGATGCAGTCTGACTTTGTCGGCTCGGCGAGCCCGTAAAACCCGTTATCTTCCGCGGACAGCCTGTTGTTTTTATCATACAATGCTTTTGTTCTGAGCGCGACGGCGGCGGCTTTTATGCTTTCATCGCTTTTTATGTAGTCCGAAAGGGTACAGAGCCTGCAAATTATTTCATCGTCCTTTCCGACGGCGGACAGAACTTCGGAGCCGTTTTCCGTCCCGTCCGTTATCTGCGCGAATGCGGGCGAAGTTTCTCTGCGTGTTTCCACGGTCGCGATGTACGGCAAAAGAACGAAAGCAATCGCAAAAATCAGGAAAAAAGAAAGGTATCTGTTCATATTCTCACATTTCTTATTTTTTTGTGTTAATGCTTGACTAATCGGCATATTTGGAGTATACTATAATAAATACACACAGTAAATTATATTCACATTGAAGATATATAATGCCGAAAGGAAAACCTCAATGTCCGAAAAACCGAAATCTCAATCCGTCAGACGGAAAAACAGATACGGAGCCGCGTTCTTTTACACTTTCTGCGGCGCTTTTGTGATCGTCGGGCTGATCGCCATCGCGATTTTTCTCAACGTTCAGGATAATAATCTTTTCGATTTCTCTTCGCGCCGTCTTTACGAGGAAGCGCGACAGTACGTTCTCGTCGGAGATTATGAGAACGCGGAGAAGTCCCTGAAAAAATGTATAGACCACAATTCTTCCAATACCGACGCCGTTTTGCTCCTTGCCGATGTTTACGAAACGCAGAACAGGCGCGGCGACGCAATCTCGATGCTTCTCGAAAGCATATCCGCATCGGATAAGAATACCCGCAACGATCAGCTTTACAAAAGGGTCATACAGCTTTATGTTTCAAACGGCGATTTTGCGTCCGCTGTTGATTTTTCAAACGGACTGTCAAGTTATATCAAAACGAGGCTTTCAAAAGTCAGACCTGCCGATTTGAAAGTAACTCCCGCCGGCGGAGAGTATGACAGTTCCGTTGCCGCCACGGTCAAATTTGCGGAGGGTTGCGTGGTTTATTATACCCTTGACGGCTCTGTTCCGACGACCGAAAGCGCGGTGTACGGAGACGAACCGATACTTCTTCCGACCGGACAGGTGACGCTGAAAGCGCTTGCCGTGAACACTTCCAACAATCTTATAAGCGAGATGTTCGAGGGCGAATACAGCATAAGGAACGATAGCAACCCGTACACTTTTGCCGACGCGAAAGTCGAAGCCATCGTCCGCGCGACGATAGGAAAAAATTCGGGCACGGTTTATTATAAAGATCTTGCGAAGATAAAGAAATTTGACAATACCGTTGTGAGCGACGGTCTGATCACGACTTTTGACGATCTGGAATTGATGACGGGAATTACCGAGATTTATCTGCGCGGCGAAACGAAAGTCGCGGATTTTGACAAACTCGGGCAACTTCCTTCGTTGAGGAGCGTTACGCTTACATACTGCAATCTTAACAACGGTGATATCGCAAAACTGTTTTCTGCCTGCAAGGAAATTACATATCTTGATATCAGCGAAAACAATCTGACCGACATCTCGTCGGTAGTTGCGCTGACGAATTTGCAGACGCTCGACATCTCCGGCAACGCGATCGACGATGCCGCGCCTATCGGTTCGCTGACAAACCTTAAATCCCTGAATGTGGCGGCTACCGAGATCTCTTCTCTCAGATGGATTTCGTCTCTGACCGGGCTGACATCGCTGACTGCGGGCGGCAACGATATATCCGACTATTCGCCCGTATCGTCTCTGGCATCTCTTCAAAATCTTTCTTTGAACTATGCGGGGATCGAGGATCTTGACTTTATAAAGCCTCTGAAAGGGTTGAGATCGGTTTCGCTGAAAAACAACGCTTTCACGAGCGTATCCGCTCTGACGGGACTTTCCGGACTTGAAACCGTCGATGTTTCCGGGAACTCGGGAATTACGGATCTCGGTTCTTTGAAAAATTGCGCGAGCCTGAATATTCTGACGTGTTCAAATATAAGTTATGAGCAGGAGCAGGAACTCCTGGCATCGAATATCACCGTAGTAAAGAATTAGAGTGTATCATGCCTGAAATTGTAAATAAAAGTGATTATAACGAAGAAACCTTTTGGGCGGGCGTGACCGTTGCCAAGAGGGGAGTGTTCATTGCGGTCAGAAGCATCTACGGCTCGATCTCCGTCATATCGGTGATCTTGACACTTCTCGTCATGGGAAAAGTCGGGCTGAGTCTCGATGAACTTCAGGCGGCTGTTCAGAGTTCTTTAATTCCGCTGTTGCTTTTGCTGATCGTTTTTGTGTATTCGACCGTCAAGGTCTTCACCGCAAAACGCGGGATCAGAAAGAAGTTTATGGATTCGAGAACCCGCGCGTTTGAGCCGAAGACGCTGACCTTCGGCGACGACGGTTATTCGTGCAACGGCGAATATGAGAGCCGCGATGTCAATTATACATATATTGACCGCGTCATTGAGACAAAAACGGCTTTTTATATCCTGAATAAATTCGGAATGGATATCGTTGACAAAAACGGATTTGAGCAGGGCGACGAGAATTCTTTTAAGGAACTCATAAGAGAAAAATGCCCGAGCGTAAAGAAAAACTTCAAATAAACGGTCATTATTAAATAATTGAACTTTTTTATCGGAGTCATGCGTGATGTTGACGGAAGACGATGTTATCGAATATGCGCTTTCAATGCCGGGAGCCTGTGTGAGGTATCCTTACGGCGACTCTCCGCTCGTCATTTCGACCGCGGACGTTCATGAGTTCTGCGATGTTTACGAGGGGAGCAACCCTTTGCATCTTGTTATGAAGTGCGACCCCGACGAGGCGATAAGACTGCGTGAAAAATATGCGGCGGTGCGCCCCGGATACCGTTGCAACAAGCGTCATTGGAATTCTGTTTTTCTTGACGGCACCGTTCCCGATGACGAGATAAAAGAGATGATATATAACTCGTTTCAACTGATGAGTAAGAGAAAAAAACGCAAATAATTTTCAATTTTTATTTTTTGATAGTTTTTAATTGTTTCGGAGGTATATTATGGCAATTCTTGTTACAGGCGGCACAGGTTATATCGGAAGTCACACTTGCGTGGAACTTATAAAGTCGGGTTATGAGCCCGTCATTGTCGATGACCTGAGCAACTCAAAGGCTGATGTTGTCGATAAGATAGAAAAGATCACGGGAAAACGCCCGAAGTTTTATCACGCCGGAGTTCAGGACGCGGACGCGATGCGGAAAGTGTTTTCGGAAAACAGCATTGACGCCGTTATCCATTTTGCCGCTTTTAAAGCGGTCGGGGAATCGGTCAGATTTCCTTTGAAATATTACAGAAACAATATTTCGGGAACAGTTTCGCTTTGCGAGATAATGAACGAATTCGGTTGCAAACGCATTGTTTTTTCATCCTCCGCAACTGTTTACGGTTCGCCGAAAAGCGTCCCGATAAGAGAAGATTTCCCGCTCAGTACGACCAATCCGTACGGAAGTACGAAACTGATGATGGAAATGATACTTTCCGACGTCGCGAAAGCCGATCCCGAGTGGAGCGTTATTCTTCTCCGTTATTTCAACCCGATCGGAGCTCACGAAAGCGGACTTATAGGGGAGATGCCGAACGGCATACCGAACAATCTTATGCCCTATATTGCTCAGGTCGGAGCGGGTCGGCTCGATCATCTCAACGTCTTCGGAAACGATTATCCGACAAGGGACGGAACGGGCGTGCGCGATTATATTCATGTTGTCGATCTCGCAAAAGGGCATATAAAAGCCATTGAAAAAGCGATGAAAAGCGACGGTGTGAATATTTATAATCTCGGTACGGGCAACGGTTACAGCGTCCTTGAAATCGTTCATGCGTTTGAAAAGGTGAATGGTATTCCCATTCCTTACGAGATCAAGCCGAGAAGAGACGGCGACATCGCGGAGTGCTACGCCGATCCGACGAAAGCCTTTAACGAACTCGGATGGAAGGCCGAACTCGGAATTGAGGAGATGTGCCGTTCGTCGTGGGAGTTCACGCGCAGATTTTTCGGTAAATAATGTTTTTCGGGTGTATCGGATGACTTTCAGACTTGTCGTCAATTTTATTCTCGCCGGTCTTGCGGTCGCGGCGATCGTGTTTGACAAAAACAGATATGACAAGATCCTCGGCGCGCTTCTCCTCGTGTTTGCCGCGCAGGGGATATGCAGTCATTATATCGGCGAACATATCGTCAGTCGGATACTGTTGGCTGTTTTGCCTGCTGTCGGTCTTGCGTTTATTCTGATCTCCGCAAAACGGCTTTCCGAGCTCTTCGGACGCAAACGCTGAAAACTGTATCTGTTACGTATATATTTGTAAAAAAACATTTAACTTTTTTGTTTTTATATGTCTTTGTATTGACATTCGGCATATTAAGTAGTATAATATCTGCGAATATGATAAATATCGATGTTTTGATCTGAGATCCGAAAGAAACACCTCTTTGTCGCGGAGTTTACAGCTCCTGGTGACCGGGTTATTCGGCTTTTTCTTGTTTTTTTGCGGCCTATCTCTGACGGACATCGGTTCAAGGGGGACGATAAAATGGTATATGAAACTCCTTATATTGAGATCGTAAGTTTTGACGAATGTGATGTTATCACGTGGTCAAGTCTTACTGTCGAGTCATCCGGCGACGGAGATTGGGAGAACTTCGGAGATCTGTTCGGTTGATTTATTCTTTTTGTAAGCTTTTACGTGTCGGCTTCGGTCGGCACTTTTGCTTTATATATGCCGAAGAGAGACGAGGCGTCGGAAAGGACGGCTTTTTGCGTGTTCCGATTTCTTGATTCGCATCACGGGTGTCAACCTTATTATATGTAGCACATCGCATATTGCGATCCGCAGGGATATGTTAATGTCGGGGGGGGGAAGGGTATCTGAGAGTTGCGCAAAAAAAACACGGCGTTTTTATCAAAGGATACTTAGTTGAACCGTTCCGTTGTCCCTTGACATTTTACGGATGTTATGATATAATTAATATGTTTGTAGGGTGATTTTTTTTATTTAGGGGGCTTTATATGAAACGGAGGATATTTTCTTCTGTATTGGCGGTCATTATGATCTTTTCCGTGACTGTGTTCGCCGCGTCTGCTGACTCTGCCGTCGATCTGACCGGTCTGACGGCGTCGGACAGTACGGTCAATTTCCATATCAGTGAGATCTATTCAAAGATAGATGTTCTTGAATACAGGAGTCTTTCCGAGGTCGTTGCTTATGCGAACGCGTTGAGATCCGCGGCTGAGAACGATACCGCCGCCTCCGACATCGCGATCGAGTGGAACGGTACCGTGTACGGGCTTGAAGAATTCTGCGATGAGATCGTTTTCCCCGTCATCCCGATGGGGTCGGGAGCGAGGAGCATGGCTGACGCCGTTATGGATGATGACACTCTCTGGCCTTTCGGAACTTCTGTCAAAGACCCCTCGCAGACGGTTTATGATTCCGCTGCTTACGCTGAGGTCTATGATCTTTGGAAACATCTGCGCGACGATCATAAGGACGGCTTCCTTCCCGTCTCCGAGTTCGTGACGGAGAAGTCTCAGCTTGAAGCGAAGATCCGCGCGCTTACCGCACCGGGAGAGGTTCCGACGACGGCTCTCACGATTCGCGGCGCGAACGTAACTCTTCAGGAGAGCATTTCGCTGTTCTTCGCGATCGGAGATGTGAGCGAGTATACGGATGTGTATATGGAGTTCTCCGTTAATGGCGTTGTTACGAAAGTAACAGAGTCTCTTGTTAAGGGCGGAATGACTTGCTATATGTATCCCGGTATTTCCGCGAAACAGGGCGGAGACATAGTGACCGCAACTCTTTGCGGAACATACGAAGGTGTTGAATACAGATCTTCTGCTTTCGTATACTCCGTTGCTGATTACTGCTACAGCAGACTTGCGAAGTCTACGGACAATAACTTCAAAAAAGTATGCGTAGATCTTCTTAATTATTGCTCTGCGGCTCAGGTATACTTCAATTACAATACCGATAATCTTGCAAATGCTCGTCTGACCGAAGAGCAGAAAGCTCTTGGATCCTCTTCTTATCAGACTTTGGTTGATAATAGTTCCAAGAGTGAGTATACAGATTACGGAATCAAGGCGTTCAACCTTGTTTACGAAGATGTTATCAAAGTAATGGTAGCGGTTGATGCTCCTGCGACCGAAGGACTCGTTGCAAAAGTATCCTTTGACGGAATGACTTACACATTCAACGAATACTATGAGCAGGCAATTGCAGGACAGATTTATTACATCTTTGACTTTACAAAGATTGCCCCGACCCAGTTCAGAAATACCTTCGCCGTAACATTTGAAGTGAATGGTGTAGTTGTTGGCGGAACGGGAACATACAGTGTTGAGTCTTATCTTAGCAGAATGATTCCGAAAACGACCAACGAAGCATATAAAGCGCTTCTTGAATCTACCGCAATGTACGGTGATTCCTGTGCAGCTTACTTCGGCTGATTGTGCATTAAAATGGTTAATAACGCCCCGACGATTATGTCGGGGCGATGTCTTTTGTAAGCTCTTCGCTGTGCGAAAAAGTTTTTCTGCTTTCAGTATATATCGACAGAAAGGATCATTCGGAGGATACCATTCGCTTTGTGAAAATTATGATTTCGATATTTTTGCTTGAATGCCGTAAAGGATTTTGTTATTATATCTTTGACTGCACTGTATCTCCGTATACGCGCGTTTGTTTTTAGTGCATACTATTTCAAAAAAAAGAGTATATGTATTTTTGTATTGGTCATCATCAACAAGTTATTGTGACTTATTTTTACATTAAAACCGAAAACTTCTATGATTAACTCTTGACAAATTATGTACGCTGTGTTATAATGCCTATGAGAGAATAGGATAACTATTCGCTAAAAAATTTTTATAGGAGGTCATTTCTATGACTAAGAGAATTTTTGCTGCAGTCATAGCGATCGCAATGGTTTGCACGATGTTTGCTTTCGCTTCTTCAGCAGAAACAACTACTGTCACTCTTGACAGCTCCGTTACTGCGTACAATTGGGATCAGATCCTTAACGCGATCAATTTCAATGACTACGACCATAACGAAGACGGCTGGAAAGATGTTGCAGAGGCGACAAACCTGAGGTCGATGCTCCTTTACGGCCTCGTAGATTGTGGTTGGGAAACAACAAGCCCCAACTACAATGACATCCTCTACACCTTTGACGTTAATAAGCTTATTGACGCAGGTATGTCTTGGGTAGGCGATGCTCCCGCAGCCGGAACCAGATTCTGCGACTACATGCAGAACACGTTCGGCGCTGTTGCTTACGCGCTTCGCGGCGGTAAGCAGAAGGCTGTTGATCTTTGGAATTCCTATGTTCCCGCACAGCCCATCGCACTTCTCGGTGACAATGCTTACACCGTGACAGTCAACACCCTTTACACCACCGAATCTTACGACGCTGCTCTTAATGCCCTCGGCGCATATATGACCTATGCTCAGGACAATCAGGTATGCAACGTGGGAACTGCCGGACGTTGGACTGCACAGAAGGCAAGATATGCTGCGCTTGAAACCGCTCTTCAGGGACTTGTTGAAGGAGCTCCCACTACTCCCGAAACTCCTCCCGAAGCTCCGACCGAGACGACGGTTACTCTCGCTGCCGGTTCGAACTACAGCTGGTACGGGTATCTTAATGCTCTCAATGTAATTCCCGATACCGAGTCCGAAGGTCTCCGTGCTGACGGAACCCCGTACAAAGTATTCCTTACGGAACTGCTTGCAATTATGAACGGCAACGGTGCCGCTTCCGATGCTGCGTACATGAACTCCTACGCGATGTCCGACGGAACTCTCCTTAAAGATTACGCTCAGGACACTTACGGCGCTTATGCTTATGTTCTTCGCGGCGGCAGACAGAAGGCTGCTGACTACTGGAACAGCAAACTCAGCGTTGGTATTACTCTCGGCAACAACAGCTACACCTACACCAACGCATCTTCGCAGACTGCTTATGATGCAACCGCATATCAGGCAGCAGTTGACGCTCTTGTTGCTTACATGGCGAACACGGCTGATGCAAGTTGCTTCGATGTTGAAAACGGCGGCGGCAGATTCTTCGATCAGAGATCGAAGTATGAAGCTCTTGTAGCTGCTGTTGATGCTTGCGCTGCAACGGCTGTACAGACCCTCGTTGACATGACCGGTCTTACTTCTCCCGATTATGTAACCCAGCTTCTCATCACCTTCTATAACAACGTAGACGTTGAGTCCTACCGCGCTAAAGAAGTTGTTCAGACTTGGGCTGCCGCTCTTAAAGAAGGTGTTGAAGCCGGCTTGGCTTATGACGCTATCCTCGTTGGAGACGTTGACGTTTGCACCCTTTGGGAGTCGACCATCCGTTACGAAGTTCTTCTTAACATGGGCGCGAGAACCGCTGCCGACGCTGTTATGAACGACGCTTCGCTCTGGCCTCTCGGCGCTGTGATCATCGACCAGGCGCAGACCACTTACAAAGCTGCTCAGTACCAGGAAGTTTATGACCTCTGGGTACAGATCAGAGACGAATACAAAGCAAGCACCACCGTTAAGACTTCCGAAGTTATCGCTGCTTGCGATACTCTGAAGGCGAAGATCCAGGCTCTTGAAGTTGCTTCTCTTCCGTTCACCTCCGAACAGAAGCAGGCTGCTATGGCTATCTTCGATAAGAATTCCTCCGCTTACGGTCCGGCTATTAATATGTCCGCTCTTGAGATCTACCAGCAGAGACTTAACAGAGTTGTTCTTGATGTCAACAAAGCAACCGATACCTATATTAACTTCAAAGCTCTTATCGACACCGCTGCTGCTTGGGCAACTCTTGACTGGGAGAACGGTACTTCCGAGTCTTACCCGACACTTGAAGAGATCCGGGCTCTCCTTACCTTCGACGCCGATGGTTGGATAGTAGGCGGTTCTCTTGAAGACGATTGGTATCCGTTCCGTCTTGCATTCGGTCTTGACAACGCCGGTTACGACGCCGTTATCGCGGCTGCAGTAGCAGAGTGGGAAGCTTCCGGTCTTTATACCGACGCTTCTATCGCGGCTGTTAAAGAATCCGTTGCTAATTACGAAGTTTCTACAATGACCGGCGCTCGCGGCTCGTCCAACACCGACGAACAGACCCAGGGCGACGTTGCGATCTACAAGTCAATGCTTGAAGAGAAGCCTGCTCCGACGACGACTCTCACGATTCGCGGCGCGAACGTAACTCTTCAGGAGAGCATTTCGTTGTTCTTCGCGATCGGAGATGTAAGCGAGTATACGGATGTGTACATGGAGTTCTCCGTTAATGGCGTTGTTACGAAAGTAACAGAGTCTCTTGTTAAGGGCGGAATGACTTGCTATATGTATCCCGGTATTTCCGCGAAACAGGGCGGAGACATAGTGACCGCAACTCTTTGCGGAACATACGAAGGTGTTGAATACAGATCTTCTGCTTTCGTATACTCCGTTGCTGATTACTGCTACAGCAGACTTGCGAAGTCTACGGACAATAACTTCAAAAAAGTATGCGTAGATCTTCTTAATTATTGCTCTGCGGCTCAGGTATACTTCAATTACAATACCGATAATCTTGCAAATGCTCGTCTGACCGAAGAGCAGAAAGCTCTTGGATCCTCTTCTTATCAGACTTTGGTTGATAATAGTTCCAAGAGTGAGTATACAGATTACGGAATCAAGGCGTTCAACCTTGTTTACGAAGATGTTATCAAAGTAATGGTAGCGGTTGATGCTCCTGCGACCGAAGGACTCGTTGCAAAAGTATCCTTTGACGGAATGACTTACACATTCAACGAATACTATGAGCAGGCAATTGCAGGACAGATTTATTACATCTTTGACTTTACAAAGATTGCCCCGACCCAGTTCAGAAATACCTTCGCCGTAACATTTGAAGTGAATGGTGTAGTTGTTGGCGGAACGGGAACATACAGTGTTGAGTCTTATCTTAGCAGAATGATTCCGAAAACGACCAACGAAGCATATAAAGCGCTTCTTGAAGCTACCGCAATGTACGGTGATTCCTGCGCAGCTTACTTCGGCTGATTTCCTTTTGCAGAACATTATGTATGCAAATATTATTATAAGGTGGTGAAAAAATATGATTAAGCCTGAGATGACGCTTATCAATATCGAAGATGTCATTACTACAAGCGCTACAACCGCTGCACCCGTTGCACCCGTTGAGCCCACGACGAAAGAGAATATGGGTGAGTGGGATATCTAATTTGATCGAATGATCCCAGTCCCGCCGAGTATTCGGGAAACCGTTTATTCGGCGGGATACCCTTAAAGGGGGAAATATTTTCAAGTACATAAAAATCGGATATTTCGTTTTTGAATTGTGTTCGGAGATGAAAAATAAATATTACGGCAGTATTTATTTTTGATCTCAAAATACAATCACTTCATACATGCAACGGAGGTCTTAAATATGAAGAGTAATGTATTGTTTGTTTCAATCTGTGTTTTGATCGTAGGTCTGTTTTCTCTCTGCGCGTGTACCGCGACGGTTAATGGGGAGGAGACCGATCCTTCAGATCCCGGAACTTCTCAGCCCGAAATCTCGGGAACCGATCCGACTTACGGAAGCGGATTAACTGAGAAAACGTACGATCCCAACGCTGAAGAATCGGGAGATTTCGGGTCTCTTTTCGGCAGCGACGCTTCCGCGCAGTCTCAGCAGGGCAGCAATTCCGCCGCGGAGGAAAACGCCGATCCCGACCCTGATGATACGCAACCGACAGGAGGCGTTGAGGGCACTCTTCACACGGAAGAAAATGCCGATGACGGTGACTGGAAACCATGGTTTTGAATGACAGTCTGATTTTGGATATTGCGGGTTTACCCGTTCTTGTTCGGTTCAGATATCCCGAATTTCGGGCGTTTTGCGGACAGTATGTTTTGGCGGACGGAAGCGAGCCTGTATTTGAAGTCTGTGCGACCGAGGATCAGATCAAGGAAGAAATGAAATGGGGCTCCGAGACGGAGGCTGACGCCGAAAGTCTTTGTATATACCGCGCGATTGCCGAAAAGCTCCCGTTTTATAACAGATTTGTTATGCACGGCGCGTCGATCGCTTTTGACGGTAAGGCGTATATATTTACCGCGGCGAGCGGCACGGGAAAAACCACGCATATAAAACTGTGGAGATATTTTCTCGGTGATTATGTTTCTATCGTAAATGGCGACAAGCCTGTAATCGAATTGCGCGATGACTGCTGTCTTGCTTACGGAACCCCGTGGGCGGGAAAAGAAAGATGGCAGAGACGCGTTTGTGTGCCTGTCGACGGGATATGCTTTCTGGACAGGGGGGAAGAAAACTCGGTCAGAAAGATCAGCCCTTCCGAGGCGCTGATCCGAACTATGCACCAGATATATCTCCCGAAAACCGAAGATGCGGCGAGAATGCAGCTTGATCTCGCAGACAGATTTCTCGGGAGCGTGCCGCTTTATTTATTGTCATGCAATATCAGCGCGGGCGCGGTCAGGTGCAGTTTTGAAGCGATGACCGGCAAAAAATTTGATGATTATAAGATCAGAGAGGAATTATAGAATGAAAATCAAAGACGGATTTGTTTTGCGAGACATCGCAGGAGACACTGTAGTCATCGCGACAGGGGAAGTCAGCAAGACTTTTCACGGCATGATCAAACTGAATTCCACCGGTAAGGAGATCTGGGAGATTCTGTCTGCGGGCGATGTTTCCGAGGAATATGTTATCAACACGATGGCGGAAAAACACGGTGCGAAACCCGAGGAAATATCCGACGGGGTGAAAGATTTTATCGGAAAGATCAGAGATGCCGGGCTTTTTGAATAATGAGTATTGAAGAAGGATTAAAGAAAAACGGTTATCACGCCTCGACAACGGTTGGGTACAGTATGTATCCCCTTCTTCGCGACAGGCGTGATAATATAGTTGTAAGACCGTGTAACGGTCGCTTGAAAAAGTATGATGTGCCCCTTTATAAGCGGGGAGACGAGTATGTTCTGCACCGAATTATCAAGGTTCTGCCCGACGGATATGTGATCTGCGGCGATAATTGCATCGGAAAAGAATACGGTATTAAAGATGAAAACATACTCGGTGTTTTGACCGAGATATACCGTAACGGGAAAAAGATCGATTTGAACGGCTTCGGATATAAGTTTTATGTTCGGGCGTGCCGTTTTTTCTATCCTGCGCGTGTCGCATACTCAAAAATCCGCGGATTGCTGATTTCGATCAAGCATTCCGTTTGTAAGAAGAAATCATGATATGAAAAGATCCGTTATTATTGTTTTGATATGTTTTATTGTTTGCGGCGCTGTTGCGGCGGGTGCAATATATATCAAAGAAAAGAACAGTGTGGATTCCGGCGGGCAACCCCCCGTTTCCGAAATATCCGAATTAAATGAACTTGAGAGCCGTAAGAATCTGATCGAGCGTGAGATCAGATCTTTGAAAGCCTCTTCCGATCGAACCGCGCTCGGGAAAGGGGCAGTTTCCTTTGTCTGCCTCGGTGCGCATAAGAAGGTTTACGACGTCGTTTATCCCGAATTGAAAAAACGCGATTACCCGGGTGTTTTGGTTCTGACGGAAGATCTGTTTATAGAGTCTGTCGATTGTATGAGCAGAGAACAGGTCTCCGAGCTTGTTGCCGACGGCTGGGAGATCTCGGTTCGGTTTCCTTCGGAAAGTTATGATCCTATCGGTGATCTGAAAAAATTGATCGCAGATGCCGAGCGTCTGGGTTTTGAGGTCGGAAGCACGGTTTATTATCCCATGCAAAAGTATAAAGCCGAATACGAAGACGATTTGATCGATCTCGGCTTTGATTCCGCCGTATATCACGGAGAAGGCTCGGAAAGCGTTTTGGATGCGATCAAACCGGAGAAACCGTCGGACGGGTCTATATGGAAGATATATTCCTACGGTTACATTCCACCCGAGAAGCAGACATTCCTGAAGCAGATTGAGGATTTCGGAGGCAATCTTGCTTTTGAGATCAGTTTTGATTCGTCTTATATGCCTTCATACTGCACCAATTTAGGTATCGCAAATCTGTTGACTATATGCAGCGGCGTCGACCTCGAAAAAGTCGTTTTTACAACGGTTTACGGCGCAAGATTGAACGCCGAATCCCTTGATGATGTCAGCCGTGAAGAGACCGAGAAAATCGCGGACGAAATAAATATACTTGAGAAAGAACTTGACGAGATCGAGAGGCAGATCGAAGAGTTGAGAAACGGTTTAGACTACTGATTTTTTTGCAAAAGTAAAGGAGTTTTAGGTTTGTGAGGAATTCGGATGCCTGAACAGAAATTGATAGATATAAATACGGGAAAATACCTCACGCATCTGATAAAATGCGCGCTCGAAAACGCCGTTCCCGAAGAAATACCCTCCGACACCGATTGGCTGAAAGTGTTTTTTGCCGCGAAACAAAGTTCGCTTGAAGGTATAACTTATATTTCGGTTGAAAAATTGCGTAACAAGCCGGAAGAAAGACTTTTTGACCATTGGAAAAACGTATATTCCCAGATAGTTTACCGCGAGGTTCGTTTCGATTTTGAGCGTCAGAACATTTTTGAAAAAATGCATGAAAACGGACTTTCCTATCTGCCTTTGAAGGGCATCAATCTGCTCCGTTTTTACCCGAAAGCGGGAATGCGTTCGATGTGCGACAACGATATTCTTTACGGACAGATCGAACGCGGAAGCGACGGCATTTTCCGCATAAAAGGAAAAAATGAAGAGGAACGCGCCGCTTCGCTCAGGGAGGCACAGGATAAACTTGTTTCTGTCATGACCTCTCTAGGCTTTGAGGTCGGCAGTCTTGTGGGACATGATGAACGTTTCACGAAAGGCTCTCTTCTTTTTGAAATGCACCGCAGTTTGGTTCCTCCCAACCGTCCGTATTTTAAGTATTACGAAAATTCGTGGCAGCGCGCAATTCAGAGCGCCGATGATCCGAACAGGTTTTCATATTCTCTGGAGGATGAGTATATTTACACCGTCGTTCATACGGACAAGCATTTGAAGACTTCTGGAACCGGTCTTCGCAGTATAGTTGATCTCTATGTGTTTCTGAAAAGCGCAGGCGATAAACTTGACAGAGATTATGTGGACGGCGAACTCGAAAAACTCGGCATCTCCGATGTCGAAAAGCGTCTTCGCAGTTTTGCGTTCTCTCTTTTTGAAGGAAATGAACTGTCAGATGATGACGGACAGATGCTGTTGTTTTTCCTGAATTGCGGGACTTACGGAAATTTCGACGAGATGATGAGGCAGAATCTGAACCGTCTCGGAGCGGAAGAAAAAAGGGGAAAAGCCAAGTTTGCATATCTGAAAAAAAGACTGTTCCCGGACATTTCCGACGAGACACTCAAACGGTGTTTTCCCGCTTTTTACAAGCATCGCGCTCTGCGCCCGTTTCTGCCTGTTTACAGAGTCTTTCGCGGCTTTTTTAAGAACACCCGATACTTTTTCCGAGAGGTCGGATATCTTTTCAGCCGCCGCAAAGACCGCTCCGATAAAGAGAAAAAAGATATTTGATCATAAAAAAAGCACCACTCGTTTCGCGGGTAGTGCTTTTGTCGCATAAGATACCCGCCGAAAGTACAGAGCGTAACTGTGCTTCCGACGGGTTATTTTCTGTGTTATGTCGGAATTGCCGCATTTTCATGCGCTTGCAAAACCGGGATTTTTTCGTTCCGATACGGATCAGTTGAGCGAAAACTCGTTTCGGAACTCTTCAAAAGTATTTTTGAAATCGTCCGAGCTTTCCGTTTTGACGCGGTTAAGATACTCGTGCGTGTCGAATTCTGCGGCTTTGAGCTCGATCATCGCGACCGCTATGTTTGAGCAATGGTCTGCGATACGTTCAAAGTTTGTCAGCAGGTCGTTGTAAACGAAACCGAGGTCGAGAGTGCAGTCGCCGTTACGCAATCTCTTGATATGGCGAAGTTTGATCTCGTCGCAAAGGTCATCTATGACCTGTTCGAGCGGCTCGACTTTTTTCGCCATCTCAATGTCGTTATTCGTAAAGGCATCGACGGTCAGAACAACGATCTTGGACAGCGCCGAACTGATAACACCGAGGTCTTTTTGAGCGGAAGGGGAGAATACAAGTTTTTTCGCGCTCATCTCTTTTGCGGCATTTGCAATGTTGACCGCATGGTCGCCGATACGTTCAAAGTCTCCGATCGTATGAAGAAATTTTGATGCTTCGCTGCTCTGTTCCTGCGTCAGTTCGCGCCGTGTGATCTTGACAAGATATGTTCCGAGCTTGTCCTCATATCTGTCGAGGACTTCTTCTTTTGCCTGAACCTTGCGGTAGCCTTCTTCACTGTAACCGTAAAGCAAGTTCATTGAACGTGAAAGGTTTTTGCGCGCTTTTCTCGCCATTGCGCATACCGCTTCGTTGCTCTGTTCGAGCGCGATGGAAGGATGCGAAATAAAGCGTTCTTCCAGCCTGTCTATGTCGTCTGAGTCTTCTTCGTCATCCGGTTTTTCCTTGAATATGAATGTAACCATCTTTTCGAGTGCTTTAGTGAACGGCATGAGAACCAGAACGGTCGCAAGCCTGAAAAGAGTATTCATCAGCGCGACCGAGACCATGTTCATTTCCATAGAAAGGAAAGAGAATCGGACAACCGCGTTCGCGGAGTAGAACACAGCCGCCCAGATAATGACGCCGAGAACGTCGATCAGGAGGTATACAAAAGCCGTTCTTTTACCCGCAACATTTGCTCCGAGAGCGGAAAGAAGAACCGGCACCGCGGCTCCTATCGCAATTCCCATTATGATCGGAAGAGCGATCTCGAAAGATATCGCCCCCGTTACGGACATTACCTGCAATATTCCGACGGTCGCCGAGGCACTTTGCAGAACGCAGGTTATCAGCATACCCGCGAGGATACCGATTATCGGGTTTGTGAAGGTCGGAGCAAATTGCTCAAACACCTCGGAAACGCCGGTGTCTTTGACAACATCGCTCATCATCGACATCCCCGTCATGAGTATCGCGAAACCGAGCAGAATGTCGCCCAGATGATTTTGCGTGGAACCTTTGCAGAACATTCGCAGAATTATACCGATAACGGCAACTATGCATGTCAGCGTCGAAGTCGAAAACAGTTTGAGCCAAACCGAGGTCCCGCCCGCGCCGTCCATACTTGAAAGGCATACGACCCATCCGGTAACGCTCGTTCCGAGTATCGCTCCGAGAATGATGCCGATCGCCTGCCGCATTTTCATCATGCCCGAATTGACGAAACCGACCGCCATGATCGATGTCGCCGATGAGGACTGTATAATCGCGGTGACGCCCGTTCCGAGTAAAACGCCTTTTATCGGAGTGTTTGTCAGCTTGAAAAGTATCATTTCGAGCTTGTTTCCCGCAACGTTTTTCAGTCCGCTCCCCATCAGGGTCATTCCGAACAGAAACAACGCGACGCCGCACAGTAATCCTATGACTACGTCCATAATTCTTCTCCTTAACCCGTTCATCGGATTTTGCCGAATATTCGCTTTTTATATTATAACAGAATGTCGGACAAACTTCAAGCCCTTTTTATCAAAAAATATTTCGGAAATCATATTGCTTGCTCTACGGCATCCGATTTCGCGGTATCGACCCCTCAATATGAACAATTATCGAACGATTTGCTGATAATGCTGATTTTTAATTACCTTTATGCTATAATACAGACCGACACAATCGTTGCAAATATCCGGAAGAAAGAAAAAAACATGAAAACGCTGAAATTCAACGGAAATTTTATAAAAACCGCGTTACGCCTTGCGATCCCCATTGCTTTTCAAAACCTTCTGACGTCGTGCGCGACGCTTGTTGACACCGCAATGGTCGTCGGGCTCGGCAATGACGCGACTTCCGCTATGGGAGTCGCTTCCCGTTTCAGTTTTTTGCTGAACGTGATCTGCTTCGGGTTCGCGTCTGGATGCTCTGCGCTTCTTTCGCAATACTGGGGCGCGGGCGATCGGGTCAACATCCGACGCTCAACGGGATTTGCGATGACCGTCGCGATGGGCTTCGGGATAGTGTATACGGCGGCTCTTCTTGCTTTTCCGACGGCTCTCGCCGGGATTTTTACCGATAACGAAACGATCTCCGCGCTTGCGGGAGAGTATCTTTCGACCTTCGCTTTCGCCGTTCCGTTTCTTATTTTTTCGCAGATAATGTGTATCGCTTTGCGCTCCGTCGAAAGCGTTGTTATTCCCCTCGTGTCGTCGTTCGTCTCGGTCGGCGTCAATATCTTTTTCAATTACTGCTTCATCGGCGGTCATTTAGGCTTCCCCGCTCTCGGGCTTCGCGGCGCCGCGATCGGTTCCGTTATCGGTTGCACGATGCAAACGATCGTTATCGTGATCGCTGTGTTTGTCACGAACACCCCGTTCAGGGGCGGAGCAAAAGACTTTTTCTCGTTCTCTTTTCCGTTTGTCAAAAAGTATTTCCGCATTGCCGCGCCCGTGCTTTTGAATGAGACGATGTGGGCGATCGGAACAAACGTTTATGTCATGGTCATCGCCCGTCAGGGAGTGGAAAACCACGCGGGATATACTCTGTATGAAAATATTCAGCAGTTATTCTTCGTATTCTTCGTCGGCATTTGCGGCGCCGCCGCGGTCATGGTCGGTATGAATGTCGGGAAAGGCGAGCATGAGGAGGCATATCTTGTCGCGCGAAAGTTCGCGATCATGACCCCGTGCGCGGGCGTTGTGCTCGGAGGAATTTTAATTGCTCTCCGCGATCCTATTCTGTCGCTGTTCCCGATCGAGACCGAGACAGCGCGTTCCGTCGCATCCGACTGCCTGCTCTTTTACGGATGTTGGATCGCAATACGAATGATTCAATACACTCTCGTCTGCGGCGTATTTCGCGCGGGGGGAGATACCAAGACGGGTTGCATATACGAAATGATCGGACTTTACGGCGTCGGTATTCCCGCCGTTCTGATAACGGGTTTTTTGATAAGACCGACGCATTTCGTCGTCATCATAATCGTTATGTTCGTCGCCGAGGATGTCAGCAAGGGCATTCTCTGCATCCGTCATTTCCGTTCGCGTAAGTGGATCAAACAGATCACGGACAATGTTCCGAAGGAGGAAAATATATGACGTCTCTCTCCGTCTCCGATATTTCTCCGAAAAAACGCGCCGTTTATTTTATAAGCGTTCTGCTTATCTATGCTTTGATAGGCTGGATATGGGAGACCGTTACTCTTTCCCTGATGGCGGGACATTATGTCAAGAGAGGTTTTCTTCTCCTTCCGTTTTGTCTCATTTACGGCTTCGGCGCGAATGTTATACTCTTTTTACGCCGCAGACTGAAAAAACTCAATCCGCTTTTATTTGCGCTCGTCAGCGCCGCAATTATCACCGTGCTGGAGTTCTTGACCGCATTTGTTCTCGACACGTTTTTTCATTCTCCGCTTTGGTCGTATTCGACATGGCCGCTCAATTTCAGAGGCTATATATGCCTTCCCGTTACCGTTATATGGGGGATCATGAGCCTTTTTGTCGTTTATGTTTCTCAGCCGCCGACAGACCGCCTTATCAAGCTGATACTGAGCCGTAAAGCCGCCTCTGCGGCAGTGCTCTGCGTCTTTGCCTGCGTCGCCGCGGAATATGTCATACGGGTGATCGAACTTTTCATCGCATAGATATATTCCGTACCGTCATACGTTTTTTGTTCAGCCCCCGAAAAACTTCGGGGGCTGTCTGTCTGTTTGAATACCGATCATTGTTCAAATATACGGTGTTTATTGTACGAAATTTTTATGACGATGATTGAATTATATATATGTTTATGATATAATTACAGATAAATATATTTCCGTTTGAGAGATAAAAAAACTTATAATGCGACAAGCCTCGTAAGTTTCCGTCTCCCGTATACGGCGAAAGAAAGTGTGCGCTATGAGACCTTACAATCAGACATTACTTTGCGATTTTTACGAACTTACCATGGGAAACGGGTACCTGCTTTCCGGCAAAAAGGATATGCAGGCATGTTTTGACCTGTATTTCAGAAAAGTTCCCGACAACGGCGGATTTGCCATCGCGGCGGGGCTTTCGGAGATGATAGAATTTTTGGAACAACTCCATTTCGGCAAGGAGGACATCGAATATCTGCGCTCCAAGCACCAGTTCAGCGAGGAATTTTTGCAGTATCTCGCGGATTTCAAATTTGAGTGCGACGTTTACGCCGTGCCCGAGGGAACGCCGATCTTCCCGAACGAACCGCTCGTGACGGTAAAAGGTCCCGCGATACAGGCGCAGTTGCTCGAAACGATGCTTCTGCTGACGATCAACCATCAGTCCCTGATCGCCACAAAAGCGAACAGGATCGTCCGCGCCGCGCAGGGAAGACCCGTCTTTGAGTTCGGGTCGAGACGCGCGCAGGGCAGTAACGCCGCGATACTCGGTGCGAGAGCGGCTTTCGTCGGAGGCTGTGCGGGAACGGCGTGCGCTTGCTGTGAACAGCTTTACGGTATCCCCGCTGTCGGAACGATGGCGCATTCTTGGATCCAGATGTACGACTCCGAACTTGAAGCGTTCGAGGCGTATGCGAGATATTATCCCGACAACTGCATTCTGCTCGTTGACACTTATAATGTTATAAAGAGCGGAATTCCGAACGCGATCAAGGCTTATGAAAATGTTTTGAAACCGCTCGGCAAAAGGCTTAAAGGCATCAGAATAGATTCGGGCGATATAACCTATCTGACGAAAAAGGTCAGAAAAATGCTCGATGCCGCGGGACTCACGGATTGCACGATCTTTATCTCCAACTCACTCGACGAATATATTATCCGCGATATTCTTCTTCAGGGCGCGAGCATCGATTCGTTCGGCGTCGGTGAAAGACTCATAACATCGAAATCCGAGCCCGTATTCGGCGGCGTTTATAAACTTGTCGCAACGGAGAAGGACGGAAAATACGTTCCCAAAATCAAACTTTCCGAGAACGTCGAAAAGATCACGACGCCCGGTTATAAGAAGGTTTACAGACTTTTCTCCAACGAAACGGGCAATATGATCGCGGATCTTATCGCTCTTTATGACGAGGAATTTGATTTCACGAAGCCGATAACGCTGTTCGATCCCGTTTACACATGGAAAAAGAAGACGTTTGAGAATTATCGCGTCGAGGAAATATTGAAACCGATCTACGAAAAGGGTAAACTCGTTTATAAGACCCCGACCGTCATGGAATCGAAGAAGTACTGCGCGGAACAGGTCGGCAGACTCTGGGACGAGGTCAAGCGTTTTGAAAACCCGCAGACATACTATGTCGATCTGTCTCAGAAACTTTGGGACGTGAAGCACAGTCTGCTCAGCGCGGGATCGGGAGATAAACAGTGAGATACGGTTATTATATGCCCGCCCGCCTTGTTTCGGGAGAGGGGATCGTTTCAAGATATTCGGGATACTCCGCGCTCGGAAAAAAATGCCTTATCGTTTCGGGAAAAAACCTGTATAAGCACAGTTCGGTGTTCGCCGATCTCCGAACGGGACTTACTTCCTGCGGCGTCGGGTACAAAACATTTTTTGAGGTCGAGAACAATCCCTCTTACGAAACTGTTCTCCGCGCTGTTGAGGCGTTCGGAGAGTGCGGAGCGGATTTCATCGTCGGCGTCGGCGGAGGCAGTTCGATGGACGCGGCAAAAGCGACCGCATTGCTCTGCGCAAATCCGCAGGTGAAGAGATCCGATCTTTTCAAAGCCGATGCGTTTGTCAACAAGCCCGTTCCTCTGCTCCTGATAGGAACGACGGCGGGGACGGGAAGCGAGGTCACTTCCGCTTCCGTGCTGACCTTCGACACCCCCGACGGAATAGTCAAAAAGACCGTCAAATCCGCCGAGGGTTACGCGACCTGCGTGCTTTGCGATTCCGTGTATACGGAAACGCTTCCCGAGAGAACGACCGTCGCAACGGCACTTGACGCGATATGTCACGCGATCGAGGCTTATTACAGCGGAAAGGTCGGCGCATTCGGCAGGATGTACTCGCGCAAGGCGCTGTCCGTGATCGTTCCCGCGCTCGCCGAATTCGCAGAGAACGGAAGTTCAAAGGAAGTCCGTGAAGCCCTTTATGTCGGATCTCTGTACGCGGGTTGCGCGATCAATGACGGAGGAACATCTTTTGCTCATTCGCTCGGCTATCAATTGACGAACTATCTCGGTTACGAACACGGCTTTGCCTGCGCGGCGTTCATGCCAGCGTTTCTCGGAAAAGCCTGCGATGCGGACGGACTTGCCGTATATGCCGATATGAACGCGGCTCAACTGACGGAGTTCATAAGAGGACTGTTCAAAAAATATATTCCCGAAACGGATATATCCGACGCAGACGCGGAAAAATTCGCGCGGACGGGTATGACGATGCCGAGTCTTAACAATCATATCTTTGAGCCGCTCGATTTCGACGGTTGCGTGCGTCTTTACAAGAACATCTGAAAAAATAACGTGTGTCAGGGTTATTCCAATGATAAAATGGTTGATTAAAAAACAGGATGAAGCGGCTGTCGCCGAGATACGGAAGCAGTTCGGCTTTTGCGATGCTGTTGCGCGTGTGCTTTACAATCGCGGACTGACGGATCGAAAGAGCATTGAATCCTTTTTTGATATAGATATTTCCAATCTGCACGATCCGCTTCTGCTTGCGGATATGGAGAAGGCGACCTCACGTATAAAGAGGGCTGTCGAAAACGGGGAGAAGATTACCGTTTACGGCGATTACGACGTTGACGGGATCACCTCCGTCGTGCTGATGTATCGCTGTCTGACTTCACTCGGCGCGAATGTCGATTATTACATTCCCGACAGAACGGAAGAGGGCTACGGGCTCAATTCTTCCGCATTGCGCTCCATATATGATTCGGGAACGTCGCTGATAGTGACCGTTGACACGGGCACCACCGCGGTCGAGGAGATCGCGGAGGCTGAAAACTACGGTCTTGACGTCATCGTGACGGATCATCACGAGTGCAAGCCCACGCTTCCCGTATGCGTCGCGGTCGTGAACCCGAAGCGTCCCGACAGCGTTTATCCTTACAAGGAACTTGCGGGTGTCGGCGTCGTTTTCAAACTTGTCTGCGCTCTGATCGGAGACAGCACAAAGGCTTTTTCGCTTTACGGCGATCTTGTTTCGATCGGAACGATCGCGGATATTATGCCGCTTGTTGACGAAAACAGGGTGCTTGTTTCCCTCGGTCTCGATCTTCTTCGCAAGCGTCCGTCCTGCGGGATAAAAGCGCTTCTCGAAGCGTCGGGAGGATATAAACACGGGCAGATAACGGCAAGCACGATCGCTTTTCAGGTCGCTCCCCGCATAAACGCCGCGGGAAGAATAGGCGATCCGAAGAGATCGGTGGAATTGTTGCTTTGCGAAGATCCCGAACAGGCCGCGTCGCTTGCCGAGGGACTTTGCGATGAAAACAGGACGCGCCGCCAGATGGAGGCGGATATAATCGCCGACGTCGAAAAAATGCTTGAAAACAGAAACCCGTCGGACAGGATCATCGTCGTCGGTTCCGAAAACTGGCATCACGGAGTTATAGGAATTGTCGCGTCGAAGATCGTTGAAAAGTATCATCTGCCGTGTATTCTCGTATGCTTCGACGGTGACAGAGCCAAGGGCTCGGCGCGAAGCATAAAGGACGTCAGTATGTTTGAACTTCTGACGCAGTCGTCGCGGCATCTCGAAAAATTCGGCGGTCACGAAATGGCGGCGGGGCTGACGCTCGCAAGAAAAGATTTTGACGGATTTGTCCGCGATATAACCGCGATCGCAAATGAAAAGATTACCGACGATATGATGATTCCGGTCGTCGAGTCCGAATGCGAGATCCCGTTTTCGGAAATATCGCTCGACACGGTTCATGAACTTCAACGGCTCGAACCGTTCGGAACGGGAAACCCCACCCCGAATTTCGCGTTCGGAAACGTTGTCATATCGGACATCATCGCGGTCGGCGCGGGAATGCATCTGAAACTGACTTTTTCATATTCGGGACAGGATTTTTCGGCTATGCTCTTCGGAACGACTTTGCAGGATTTCGATTTTGCGACAGGCGACACCGTCGATATTGTTTTTTCAATGTCCGAAAATTTCTTTAACAACAGATATTCGCTGAATATGAGCCTGAAACGTATGCGCCTTTGCGAAGAGACCGAGAAAAAGGAAGCGGATGAAGAGAACCTTTATAACCGTTTCATTTCCGGAGAGAAAGAAGACGGAATCGTTTTGACGAGGAAGGAATTTACCGCGGTTTACAGGCATCTGCACAGGAATTATGTCAATGCGCGCCAGACCCGTTATATGCCCCATGCTCTTGCGCGCGGTTTTGCGAGAAAAGGGCTGGAAGGCTTCGGCTTTTGCAAACTGATGCTTTGTCTGAACATTCTTTCGGAACTCGGCATAATCGAATACGCATATAACGAAAACGTGAACATAACGTTCAGGGACACGCAAAATAAAAAAAATCTTGCCGACAGCAAAACATGGCGAGCCGTCGGAGGTGAATGAGAGTGAATGATTTCGGCATAGGTCTGATAGACCTTCTCGAAAAAAACGGAAATTATGATATGGAGCGGATCGGAAAGGCTCTTGATTTCGCGACCGCGGCTCATGACGGGCAGTTCAGAAAAAGCGGGGAGCCTTATATCACCCATCCTATCCATGTCGCAAAGATCCTTGCGTCTTACGAGAGTGATTCCGACGCGATCATCGCCGCGCTTCTTCACGATACCGTCGAGGATACGGACGTCACGATCGAAGATGTAAAGCGTGAATTCGGCGAAAACGTTATGCAGCTCGTTGACGGCGTCACAAAACTGAACAAACTCTCCTTCAACTCCCGCGAGGAACAGCAGATAGAGAATATCAGAAAAATGCTTCTCGCAATGGCGAAGGATATCCGAGTTATTCTCATCAAACTTGCCGACAGACTTCACAATATCAGGACTATGGACGCTCAGTCCGAGGAAAAACGCAGAGAGAAGGCGCTCGAAACGATCGAGGTCTACGCGCCGCTCGCGCACCGTCTCGGTATTCAAAGTCTCAAAACGGAGTTGGAAGACACCTCTCTGAAATATCTCGACCCCGTGGGTTACGATGAGATCGTTTCCGATCTGAAAGCGTTCAACGCCAACAGCGACGTTCTGAATGAGATCAGAGCGATAATCATAAACAAACTTGCCGAGGTCGGCATAAAAGCCCGTGTAACGGGGCGTATAAAGCACATTTACAGCATCTACCGCAAGATGTTCAATCAGAACAAACAGTTCAACGAGATATACGATCTGTATGCTTTCAGAATAATCGTTGAAAAGGTCAACGATTGCTATAACGCGCTCGGATATATGCACGATATATTCCGCGCCATTCCGGGCAGACTGAAAGATTATATCGCGACGCCGAAACCGAATATGTATCAGTCCTTGCATACGACCGTTTCGTATAAGGGGCATATTTTCGAGATACAGATCCGAACCGAGGAAATGCACCGTATCGCCGAAATGGGTATCGCGGCGCACTGGAAATACAAATCCGGTGAGAGCGCAAGCGCGGAAATGGATTCAAAACTCGCCTGGGTCAGAAAACTTCTTGAAGTGCAGGACAATGTCAACGAACGGGACGATTTTGTTCAGACTTTCAAAATAGATCTGTTCGCGGATCAGGTTTTCGTTTCAACTCCGAAAGGCGATATAATAACTCTTCCCGCGGACTCAAATCCGATCGACTTCGCTTATGCGATACACAGCGCGATCGGAAACAAAATGATCGGGGCAAAGGTCAACGGCAGGATCGTTGAACTTACGACTCATCTCAGAAACGGCGACGTCTGCGAGATACTGACTTCTTCAAACAGTACGGGGCCTTCCAGAGACTGGCTCAAACTCGTTCGTACCAACGAGGCGAAGAGCAAGATACGGCAGTGGTTCAAAAAAGAAAAACGGGAGGAAAACATCGTCAACGGTCGTGAAGATCTCGAACGGGAACTTCGCCGCATAAACGTGACCTTCAATGTTTTTACCCGCGAAGAAGTTTATGCGAGCGTCATGAAGCACTATCAGGTCGAGTCTCTTGAAGAGTTTTACGCGATGATAGGCTACGGCGGTATATCCATTTCAAAGATACTTCCGAGGATCAAGGACGATTACGGCAAACTCGTCAAACAGCGCGAAAACGCGGCGGACGCTCCTTCCGTGCAGAAGACGAAAAAAGCGGTCAACGGCGTTGTTGTCGAGGGCATAGACAACTGTCTTGTCCGTCTGGCGAGATGCTGTGTTCCGCTTCCGGGCGACGATATTGTCGGCTTTGTTACGAGAGGTTACGGCGTCGCAGTTCACAAATGCGATTGCCCGAATGTGAAAAACGCGGACGCGGAAAGGCTTGTCAATGTCCATTGGGAAGGCTATGATAACGGATATTTTGCGACCAGCATAGTGATCTCCGCGTTCAGCCGCATCGACCTTATGGCGGATATAACTTCCGCTCTTGCGGCGATGAGGATCGCGCTTCATTCGATGTCGAGCAAGGATATGAAAGACGGATGCGTCGAAGTCTATATAACGATAGACGTACACGGGCTCGATCATCTCCGCTCCGTTTGCGCGCGTCTCGAAAAGATACGGAGCGTATTCAAGATCGAAAGGGGAACACTCAGCTGATGACCGCGGTTATACAAAGAGTTCTGCGCTGTTCCGTCGTCGCCGACGGAGAGCCTCGCTCGAAAACGGAAAACGGAATGCTGATCTTGCTGGGCGTCCGTGACGCAGACACCGATAAGGACGCGGAAGTCCTCGCGTCCAAGATCGACGGGCTGAGAATTTTTACCGACGAAAACGGGAAGATGAACCTGTCCGTCAACGATGTCGGCGGAAAAATAACCGTCGTTTCCAATTTCACGCTTTGCGCGGATGTGCGGAAGGGCAAGCGACCGTCGTTCACTCCCGCCGCCGCTCCGGAAGAAGCCGACCGCCTTTATGAGAAGTTCGTCGGAATACTGAGACGTTCGTCCGCGGTCGAAACAGGCGTTTTCGGCGCCGATATGCAGATAGAACTCGTCAACGACGGACCGATCACGTTGGTCGTAAATTCGGAGGATCTGATAAAAAAATGAAAGTCAGAAGAGCCGCAGTCGGTGAATACGCCACGAATTGTTATATCGTTTATTCTTCCGACGATAAAAGCGCGATGTTGATCGACCCTGCGTTCGATATTGACCGTATAGAGCATTTTATCGGGGAACGCAAAGTTACCGATATCGTTCTGACGCACGCGCATCTCGACCATATTTACGAAGCCCCTGTTTTGAAGAAAAAATACGGTGCCTCCGTATACTGCGGAGCCGATGACGCGACGTTGCTGAAAGACCGAAGGCTTTATGCGCCGCAGAATTTTATGCCTTATTGCGAAGACAGGGAATATCCCGTCGACAGATTTTTGAAAGACGGCGACGAGTTGTGTTTTTCGGATTATAAGTTCGGAATACTTGCTCTTCCCGGACATACTCCCGGAGGGATCGCTCTTTACGGCGAGGGAGCTCTGTTTTGCGGCGATGTGCTTTTCTTCCGTTCCTGCGGAAGAACGGATTTTGAACTCGGAAGCGATGCGGATATGAGAAATTCGCTCAAAAGGCTGTCGGCACTCGATCCCGAAACGCGCGTATATCCCGGTCACGGATTTACGACAACGATCGGCGCTGAGATTGAAAACAACCCATTTATGAGGTTTTAACGAGAGGCTGAAAAATGATCTTCGTAAAAGACATATCTTCCGAAAAAGAGGAACGTGACGGAATTGTTTACATTGACGTTTTCGACTGCGGGCATTTCCGCCTGACAGGTCTTCCGTGGAAGGAGACGAACCGCAATTACCACCGTCTTGACGACAGAATGGCGGATATCCTTCCGACAGGACTGAAAAGACGCACGAACAGCACTTCGGGCGCGCAGGTTTCGTTCAAAACCGATTCCTTCGTCATTTCCGTGCATATTGTTCGCAACAGCCCCGAATTTATGGAGCATATGTGCGATAATTCCACCTGCGGTCTCGATATTTACGTCGGTGAAGGCTCAAACAAGAAATTCTGGCATGTCTGCTGCTGTTACAACCGAGAAAATGAAAGCGTATCAACTTTCGCCGCAGACGGAAAAATGACCGAATATACCGTCAATCTTCCCCTTTACAGCGGAATAGACAAATTGGAAATAGGACTTTCTCCCGATGCCCGTATCGACGCCCCGTCACCGTTCGCCGCGGAAAGACCCGTGCTTGTTTACGGCTCGTCCGTCACGCAGGGCGGATGCTGTTCGCGCCCGGGCAATCTGTATACGAATATTATAAGCCGTATGCTGAACGTGGAGACGATATGTATGGGCTTTTCGGGAAGCGCGTTGGGCGAAGAATGTATGGCGGAGTCGTTTGCGACGCTCGACCTTTCGGCTTTCGTCATGGATTACGATTGGAACGCTCCCGACGCGGAGCATCTCGAAAAAACGCATTGGAATTTTTATCGGATATTGAGAAAAGCACACCCCGAAATGCCGATCATAATCGTCTCGAAATGCGACTATGACGATGACCCCGTTTCGGGCGAAGCGCGGCGCCTTGTCATTAAGAAAACATACGACGATGCCGTCGCTTCCGGAGATAAGAACGTGTATTTTGTTGACGGGAAAGAAATCTTCGGCAACGACTTTTTCCGTGACAGTTGCACCGTTGACAGGATTCACCCGACGGACATCGGTCACATGAGACTTGCGATCGCCGTCGGCGGCGCCGTCAAACAGGCTTTGGAGCTGTGATATGAAAATTTTTTTATCGGGAACCGACAGAGAATACGACCTTCAATGTTTGTCTTTATTGTTCTTTCCCGGTTCGGATTTTTCGACCGCTGACGGGAAAGAACTGTTTGTAAAGATCGAAGGCAAAACCGCCGAGGCTGTTTTCAAAGACGGAGAAAACGAATATGTTTCAACCGCCGAGGTGCGCGACGAATTCGATTCGGAGCGCCTTGCGGTCAAAAAATGCGCTTATGACGTGATGAGCGAAGCGACGGGCATAACAAGCCCTTGGGGGCTTCTGACAGGCATAAAGTCCGCGCTTTATTACGGAACGCTCAAAGAGACTTACGGTGAAAAAGCGCGCGACGTTTTTTCTTCCCGTTACCTTGTCAGGGGCGACAAGATCGATCTTTGCGAGAAGATCCTTCAAACTCGGAAAAACGCCGCCGAAATGTGCGCGAAAGATACTTGCAGCGTTTATATCTCGATCCCGTTTTGCCCGACGAGGTGCAGTTATTGTTCTTTTGTTTCCTCCGCGACGTCGTCGGAGGGCAGATTTCTCGATCCTTATATTGACAGACTCATTCAAGAGATCGAGGTCAAGGCGCAGACGGTCAAAGACAGGGGACTGAAAGTTCTGAGCCTTTATATCGGAGGCGGAACGCCGACGGTTCTGTCCGCAGAACAGCTTGACAGGATACTGACCGCGTATGAAACACATTTTTCTTACGATAATATTAAAGAAATAACCGTGGAGGCGGGAAGACCCGACACCATAACGTCAGGTAAACTGAAAACTTTGAAGTCTCACGGGGTCAACCGCATAAGCGTCAACCCGCAGACCTTGAACGATTCCGTTCTCGAAGCCATAGGACGAAAGCATACGAGCGAAGATTTTTTCACCGCCTACGAACTCGCGTCGAAGGAAAACTTCCGCATAAACGTCGATATAATCGCGGGACTCCCGACCGATACGGAGGAGAGTTTTGAAAGGACCGTTCTGGGCGTTGAGGCGCTTCGTCCTGCGAATCTGACGCTCCATACGCTCTATATAAAAAGAGCGGCGGATCTCCGTTCATCGGCTCCGATAACCGCGAAGGACAGCATCGACCGCGCGGGGAAAATGGTCGGTTTTGCCGAAAGATATTTTGACGAAAAAGGGTATTTGCCTTATTATCTGTACCGTCAGAAAAACACGGTCGGAAATCATGAGAATGTGGGCTATACGCTCCCGTGGCGCGAATGCCTTTATAATATTTTCATGATGGACGATATTCAGACCGTTATCGGGATAGGCGCGAACGCGGTCACGAAAGTCGTTCATGACGGAGGGCACATCAACAGGTTCGCGAACACGAAGTTTGCGTATAACTACCTGAAAGAAGATTTCAGACCGATCTCTTTTGAAAGATAGAATTCTTTGTTAAAAAAAATGACGCATATTTTCGCGATTTGCTATTGACAAGCCCTAAATTTTGGTGTATAATAGTACAGCAAGAATGGTATATATTTTTTTCTTGTAGTGCAAGAGTCGTTGCGGTTTTCCGAACGATGGAGGGAGGGTAGTCTGATATGGCAGAAGTAAAACTTAAGGAGAATGAGTCTTTGGACAATGCTCTTCGTCGTTTTAAGAAGCAGTGCGCGAGATCCGGTATCCTGACCGAGGTCAAGAGACGCGAACATTATGAAAAGCCTTCCGTAAAAAGAAAGAAGAAGTCCGAGGCTGCCAGAAAACGCAAATATAAGTAAGATCAAAAAGGTTGTGATTTCGGTCGCAACCTTTATCTTTTTTTGAGGTAAAAATGAATTTCAGACCCGATATATATGTTTCGAGTTTCAGAAAGATCACACCCGAACTTCTCGTTTCTCTAGGAGTGAAGGCTCTTCTGACAGACCTTGACGACACTCTCGTTCCGCACGGGTGCATGGCTGTTCCCGACGAGGTCAGATCGTGGACAAAGTCCCTTTCCGATGTCGGAATAAAAATCTGTATCGTTTCAAACAATTCCGAGCAGAGGGTTCGCCCCGTTGCCGAGGAACTGAATGCGGAATATGAGTCCGACGCGCATAAACCGTCCGCCGCTTTTATCGACGACGCCTGCGGAAAACTCGGAGTTGAAAAAAACGAGATAATTCTTATGGGCGACCAACTTTTCACCGATATTGCCGCCGCAAAAAACGCAAAAATACGGTGCATTCTCGTCGATCCCGTCGGCGGCGCGAAAACGACTGTCTGGATCAGACTCAAACGCATAGCAGAAAAAGTGATAAAAAAGAATTTCCGAAGGGATGATGATATATGACAGGTATTGAGAAATTACAGGAAAAAATGAATATCGGCGACGGCGCTGTCATTTGCGACGAGTATAACAGACGGTATTTTACGGGTTTTGAATCTTCAAACGGAGTTCTTGCCGTAACGAAGACCGACGCGGTGTTTTTTACCGATTTCAGATATATAGAAGCCGCGAAAAACTCGATCTCAACCGCGGAAGTGCGTATACTTGAAGCGTCTCATTCCGCCGCGGTAATAAGCGTTTTTGAAAAGGAAGAGATCAAAAAAGTTTATTTTGAAGCGGAAGCGCCTTACTCATACTGTTCTGCCATGCAGAAAGCAATGCCGGCTTACGAGTTTGTGCCCGGAGATGATATTTTCGCATCTCTGCGCGCGCAGAAAACTCCCGAAGAGCTCGATTGCATAAAAAGATCTCAGGCAATAACCGACAAAGGCTATGCATATATCCTTGAATTTGTCAGGGAGAATTATAAAAAGGGGCTTTCGGAAAAAGACGTTGCTTTCGAACTTGAATTTTTCCTTCGCAAAAACGGTTCCGGAAAAATGCCGTTCGATATTATCTGCGCGTCGGGTGAAAACACGTCCCGCCCGCACGCCGTTCCTTCCGACAAGATCATCGAGAAGGGCGATTTTGTAACGCTCGATTTCGGTTCGTCTTACAACGGTTACGCAAGCGATATGACACGTACTTTCGCCGTCGGAGAGGTCAGCGACGAACAGCGTCGCATATACGAACTTGTTCTCAAAGCCCAACTTGACGCCATGAAACAGATCAAAGCGGGCGTCAGAGGTTGCGATATCGACGCCGTAGCAAGAAATCTGTTTGCCGAACACGGCGTTGCGGAAGCCTTCGGACACTCTCTCGGTCATTCTCTCGGTCTTTTTATTCATGAAAGCCCGAATTTCAGCCCGAAATATACCGGTATCATTCCCGAAAATGCGGTTCTTTCCGATGAACCCGGACTCTATTTTGAAGGTAAATTCGGCGTCCGCATCGAAGATATCGTTCATGTCATGAAAGACGGCTGTGAAAGCCTGACCCACAGCCCCAAGAATTTGATAATAGTTCAATAATTACCTATTGCAATCCGGCGCAAAGTGTGGTATACTATACGGGTATGAGACAGTTTGCGCCTTGTATGCTGATATGGCTCAGTCGGTAGAGCGGTTCACTCGTAATGAACAGGTCGTGGGTTCGATTCCCACTATCAGCTCCAAGCCCGTCACTCTTTGTGAGTGACGGGCTTTTTGTTTCGGTTGTGGGATTGTTGCGGTTGTAGGCTTTTTGGCGGTCACGAGGCGAAAAGGTGTGACGGTGCGTGATGTTATGTATTATCACGGGGACGCATATAAAATTGCGTGAAATAATAAAAAAGACGAGTAAAAAGACAAGTGAAAGTATAAATAAAAAAGACGCGAGGCGGCCCTGAAAACGGATTGTTTTTTTGTTTGTTATTGTCCGTTGAAAAACAGGTTAGAAAGGGCGGCGTTGATCTGCGCGTCTATCTCTTTTTGATATTCGGGGATCTCGTGGTCGTAGCGGCGATCGTACATTTCTTCCGTAATATGTCCTATGCGGCGCATACCGTAACTTTTGGGAACATTCAAAGCGTGCAGGATAGAAACGGAATAATGACGGAACTTATGCGCGGTTATGGGATCTATTCCGATTTCCTTTTCCGCCGCGATAAGGTGGCGGGAAAGGTATTGAGTTGACATTGTTATGATGTAGTCGCTTCCGGAAGTCTTTTGCTTATCACGGATAAGGTCGAGTATTTTTGGCGGAATCGCAATTGTGCGCGTACCAGCCGCGGTTTTGGGTGTGTCTTTGATTGTCGGTTTATAATCGGAGCCGCAAATCATAACCCTGTTTATTGTGAGATATTCGCCTGAAATATCTTCATAGCGAAGTCCGAGAAGTTCGGACTTGCGCAGACCGAGAATTATCATCATAATGACGGGGATATAAAGGTCTGTATCTTTGATATGTTCGAGCAGTTCCTGTATTTTGGAAAGAGGGGGCAGTTCGACTTATTTTTATTTTGACAGAGGTTGCATATAGTCCTCTATAATGTCATCGATCCAGTACGGAGAAATCAGGAGATCTTTCGCGTACAAAGTCGCATATTCTTTTAATGCATATTTATCTCCTCTTACGAGTTCAAACTGCTTTCGGATATTCGGATCGAGAGAATTTCTATTATATGAAAGATTACCGGGAAACTTTTTATTTATTTTTTTCTTGCGGCGCAGATGCTGAACTCCTTTGGCGGCGAAGTACGCGCCGATATATGCGCCGATATAGATAGGAATTACTCCGAGTTTGATTTTCATTCCGGATATATAAAACGGAATATTAAATAGTGTTCCGATTAGCGTTCCGAGACCGACGAACAGAGCAATAAGCCATTTGCTCGGTTTTTCTTTCATTGTAATGTTTCTCCTTTATTCTGATTGTCGGTATGTTTTGAGTCGGTTATACTTTGCTTCTCTTTATATTCTTTGATTTTCTGTTCTTTTTTTCTGTGTAATATTCCCCGTGTGATGAGAGTGCCTTATTGTACCTAAATCTTGATATTATCGAGAGAATTAAGAAAATAAATCTGATAAGCCATATTGCAAAGCAGATCCAAAACTGTACAATTGCCGATGTTTCAAGACCTCCGCTTAAAACAACAACAAGCCCGGATACGTACATAGGAATTTCAGCGCATACAGAGAAATCGTGCAAAAAGGGATAAATCCCAATCGGGAGAATTGTCCAGATAGGAACGCCTACATTTCCAAAGAGCAGTACAAGAGAGATTCCTACAATTGACATATTAACCAATTTTATAAGGGCATAGAGAAAAGATCCGAAAGAGCCGAGATTCGCATTCAGATCTTTTTTCAGAGTTTCGCTGATAAAATCTATTTTCATAATCCTTATCCTTTAATTTCGTGATACGCAATGTGTGCATATCACATTTTGTGATTTGTTGATGTGCGGGGAAAATGCTGAAATTGGGGAAATTTCATTTATTTTCTAAATTTATATTGTATTTTTGTGCATTTTGTATATTGAATAATAACACGAATAGTGATATAATACACTCACAAAAAAGTAGGAGGGAAACATGGAGGAATTATTCGCCGCGCTGACAAGAGAAGAGCGAGATGCTATTGCCGTCATTATTTGTTCGCTAATTTCTCAATCAGGTTTTTCACGAGTTCATAGTCTTCGGGAGAATTCTCTTGAAGAAACTTAATCTTTTCCAATGTTTCCATATCTTTGGCGGTGAGTCCTTCCGGGGCTTGCCGCTTTTCTGTTTTTCCGAGCAGATAATCGGTGGACACACCGAAGTAGTCGGCGAACTTATTTAAGATTTCTCCTTTGGGTGTAGCCCCGTTTTTCCAACGGGATATAGCTCCCGGAGATATCCCTAATTGAATGACAATAGGGGTAACCTTGACATTTTTTTCTTTGCACAATTCATTTAATCTTTCCCAAAACATAGTAAAATTTCATAAATACGCAAACGCGCATTTATTCACCCTTCACAAAATACGCAAAAGAGCATTATTCGCGCTTAAAAGCATTGACAAATACGCGAACGCGTAGTATACTGTTAAGCAAAAAGAGACATCCGATCCTGTTTGTGAAATCGAATGCCGTTTTTCCTTATAACTTGAATGGTTATACAATAGCAGACTATTTTAAATATTATGTGGCGAAAATGTCACAAATATTGGAACGATGCCTCTTTCTTACTTATAAAAGAAGGAGGTGTTTTTTTATGTCGAAGAAGGAAACCGGAGAGAAAAGCAGGAGGCTGAACAAGATCGTGAGCGAGAATATCCGCGGTATCATGTTCGGGTGCGGCGAGACCGTCAAAGACTTTTGCAAAGCATACGGGATGACGCGGCAGTCCTTTTATCTGAGGACGACGGGGAAAGTTTCGTGGGATATGAGCGAACTTCAGTTTGTGTGCGAGAGATATAACGTACCCATTGAAAGACTTGTCGGCGGATATATGGTGACAATCAAGAGCAGAGATTAAAAGGAGGAAACAAAAAAATGAGCAAAAAATGCGGATTGACCGATGAAGAGAAGGAAGATGACTGAGCAAGAAGAAGATTCTCGATGTTACTTGTGGGTCTCGGAGTATTTGGTTTAAAAGCACTATCCCGCCGCGGTCTAGAAAAGACGCACGAAAAGATGAGTGAAATGAATACAAATCATTTGACTTGTGCGATTGTATATTCCCGCCTTCTGTCTTTTGCCGCGTCTGTTACCCGTTTCCCTTCGGGGCCTGATGGCAGCTGCCTCCCATCGGACAGTTATCGCAACCGCATCCGCAGGAAGATCTGCCCTTTTTTTTGTTTAAGATCAGTCGGATGACGATCGCAGCGATCACGGCGATAAGTGCCGCGCATATAATGACCGTCGCAAGATTTTCCGAAAGCCACGCCAACATTATGTGTCACTCCTTCATTTAAGTTTTTTGCTTATTTGCCGATCTGTTTTTGTTGAGTGTCGTCGCTTCACGATACTTTTTGATAAAAAGCATGTAAACGATGAACACAAGAACAAGGATCGCGGCGATAAGTCCGATAACATTGATGCCGCCGTTAAAGATCGAACCGAATTGGAAGATCATCAGAGAGATCGCGTAAGCGAACAGGCACTGGTATCCTATCGCGAACCAAGTCCACTTCGCGCTGTTCATTTCCCGCTTTATTGCGCCGATAGCCGCGAAGCAGGGCGCGCAAAGAAGGTTGAAAACAAGGAAACTGTAACCGGCAATTCCCGAGAATGTCGCCGCAAGAGTTCCGTAAACATCGCCTGATGCGCCGTAAAGGATTCCCATCGTTCCGACAATGTTTTCTTTTGCGACAAGTCCCGTGATCGATGCGACGGCCGCCTGCCAATCGCCCCAGCCGAGAGGAGCAAAAATCCAACATATTCCTTTGCCTATGGTCGCAAGAATCGAGTGGTCGAGCTGTTCTTCGGAGAGCATACGGAAAGAACCGTCAACAACTCCGAAATAAGATGTGAACCAGACAAATACGGTCGAAAGCAGAATGATCGTTCCCGCCTTTTTGATGAAAGACCATCCGCGTTCCCACATACTTCTGAGAAGGTTCGGGACGGTCGGAAGGTGATAAGAGGGGAGCTCCATGACGAACGGAGCGGGGTCTCCCGCGAACATTTTCGTCTTTTTGAGCATTATGCCCGATATGATGATCGCCGCCATGCCGATGAAGTATGCGGAGGTCGCAACAAGCGACGAACCGTGGAACAGTGCGCCTGCTATCATTGCGATGAATGGCACTTTCGCTCCGCACGGGATGAAGGTCGTCGTGATGATCGTCATTCGACGGTCACGCTCGTTTTCTATCGTTCTCGACGCCATTATGCCCGGAACGCCGCAACCCGTACCTATGAGCATCGGAATAAAGGATTTTCCGGAAAGACCGAACTTGCGGAATATCCTGTCAAGAACGAAGGCAATACGTGCCATGTAACCGCAGGATTCGAGAAACGCAAGGAGAAGAAACAGTATAAGCATCTGGGGAACGAACCCGAGAACCGCGCCGACGCCTGCGACGATGCCGTCGTTTATAAGTCCGCTCAGCCAATCGGGAGTATTTGCCGCTTCAAGTCCGCCGCCGACAAGAACGGGGATTCCCGGTACCCACACGCCGTAATCGGCCGGATCGGGTTCCGCGAATTCAGCGTTGCTCTCCGCAAAATATTCAACTGCTTCAAGATATGTTGTCTGAAGTGTTTCCTCATCTTCCGCTTTGTCTTCGGGAATTTCCGAATAGTAAACCGTCATTTCCGTCTTTGCGAGAGTCTCTTCGTCTTCGACTTCAACCGTTGAGGTCTCGTTTTCGGTCTTCGGTTTGTGTTCCGAAAGTTCTTTTAAGGCAGTTTCCGCGTCGAAATCCTCTGCCTCGGGATCGATCTCGAAACCGAAAGCGTTGATTGCGTTCACGGCGTCCGTATACTCACCCGCGTTATCTTCATATTCTCCCGAACCGATGCCAAACAGGTGCCACCCGTCGCCGAAAACACCGTCGTTCGCCCAATCTGTCAGCATTGAACCGAACGGTCCCATCGCGATCCAGTAAACGAGAAACATAATAATCGCAAATATCGGCAGACCGAGCCATCGGTTCGTGACGACACGGTCGATCTTGTCCGATTTTGAGAATTTGCCCGTCTGTTTTTTCTTATAACAGTTTTTGATAAGGTTTGCTATGAAGACATAACGCTCGTTCGTAATGATCGATTCCGAATCGTCGTCAAGTTCTTTTTCGGCCGCTTTGATATCTTCTTCGATGTGGTTTTTCACTTCTTCGGAAAGAGCGAGCTGCGAGAGAACTTTATCGTCTCTTTCAAATATCTTGATCGCATACCACCGTTGCTGTTCTTCCGGCATATTATGAACTGCGGCTTCTTCGATATGAGCAAGCGTATGTTCGACAACGCCGTTGAAGATATTCATCGGAAGTGTTTTTGTGTTCTTCGCCGCATCGATCGCCGCTTCGGCGGCTTCCATAATCCCCTCGCCTTTAAGCGCGGAGATCTCAACGATTTTGACGCCGAGTTCTCTTGAAAGCTCTTCGATGTTGATTTTGTCGCCGTTCTTTCTGACAATGTCTGTCATATTGATCGCGACAACGACGGGAATACCGAGTTCGGTCAACTGCGTGGTCAGATACAGGTTTCTTTCAAGGTTCGTTCCGTCAACGATATTGAGTATCGCGTCCGGACGCTCTCCTATAAGATAATTCCTTGCAACTACTTCTTCCAACGTATACGGAGAAAGAGAATAAATACCGGGAAGATCCGTAACGGTGACTCCGTCGTGTTTTTTCAGTTTGCCTTCTTTTTTTTCGACCGTTACTCCGGGCCAGTTTCCGACAAATTGGTTCGAACCCGTAAGCGCGTTGAACAGCGTTGTTTTTCCGCTGTTCGGGTTACCCGCAAGAGCAATTCTCAGATCCATTTTTTCAATTCCCTTCTGTTGTCTCGATTAGCGGTTGCTAACCGTATGTTTGAAAAAAAACAGGAGTTCTGCCTCCGTATGTTGTTAAGCAATCTCGATCATTTCGGCGTCCGCTTTCCGTATAGAAAGTTCGTATCCGCGAACCGTGACTTCAATGGGATCTCCGAGCGGCGCGACTTTGCGTATGTGTACTTCCGTGCCTTTTGTAATGCCCATGTCCATGATCCTGCGCTTGACGGCTCCTTCGCCGTGCAGTTTAACGATGGTGACGGTGTCTCCGACCTTTGCCTGTTTCAGAGTTTTCATGTTACTCCTCCTTCTGTCTGATTATATTTAATTATCATATATAAAGATCAGATGATGATCTTCTGCGCCATTTCCTTGCTGATCGCGATCCTTGCTTCTTTGACGTTTACTATGATGTTTCCCGCCATTGCCGTTATGACCGTGACCGATCCTCCGGCAACAAATCCGAGGTTTTCCAAATGTTTTTTTACCTCAGGCGTACCGCCTACTCTTTTAATTATGTTTTCGACCCCGATTTCCGCAAGTGTCAACGGCATATTTCTTCCTCCGCTCTTTAATTCCGCCGATCAACGGCAGAGAACTGAATTTTGATTCGTGTTAGCCGTCGCTAACCGAATGTGCTGAAAATATGATTAGCATTTGCTAACCGCTATATATGTTAGCACAGTCTAACCGATTTGTCAACAGGGTTTTGCTCGGTTTTGATAAAATGTTACAACTTGGTTGAAATACGATGCAAAACTGCCGATGCGCCGACCTTTTTTATGCGAAACATCGGTCAGACAGACGGATAGGGGAGAAAATCCGGTCGGTTTTTCTTTTTTTGCTTTCCGACACGGTATATTCTTACAGAATATATGTTGACAATCATTGTTTGCGGTGATAATATATTTAATAGGTTCAGCGTATCTGAAAACGCAACGGAGGAATTTTTTATGTGTACCGCCATAACTTATAAAACGGAAGATTTTTATTTTGGACGAAATCTCGATTACGAGGCGGGCTACGGCGAAAGCGTAGTCGTTGTTCCCCGAAATTTTCCGTTCGGTGATGAAAAAGAGCATTATGCGATGATCGGAACGGCGCATGTCCTGAACGGTTATCCGCTTTTTTACGATGCGGCGAACGAGAAAGGTCTCTGCGCCGCGGGCTTGAATTTTGTCGGAAACGCCTTTTACGGGAAGGAGACAGCGGGAAAAAAGAATATCGCTCAGTATGAATTTATCGCGCGTTTGCTCGGATCATGCGCGGATATTGCCGAAGCACGCGATTTTCTTTCCGATATAAATATAACCGACACGCCCTTTTGCGAAGGACTGCCTTCCGCTCAACTCCATTGGATGATAGCGGACAAGAACGGATGCATCGTCGTTGAGTCAATGCGTGACGGCGTTCATGTCTATGACGATCCCGTCGGTGTTCTGACGAACAATCCGCCGTTTCCCATACAACTTTTTTCGCTCAACGATTATATGGCGCTTTCGCCGAAATCGCCCGAAAACCGTTTTTCTCCCGATCTCGGACTTAAAACTTACAGCCGCGGAATGGGCGCGATGGGTTTGCCCGGCGATCTTTCGTCCCGCTCTCGGTTTATTCGCGCCGCGTTCGTGCGGGAAAACTCTCTTTCGGGAAAGTCGGAAAAAGAGAGCGTGAGCCAGTTTTTCCATATCCTCGGTTCTGTCGAACAGCAACGCGGATGCTGTGAGGTCCGCGACGGAGAGTTTGAGATAACGCTGTATTCGTGTTGCTTTAACGCCGACAAGGGGATATATTACTATAAAACTTATGAAAACGGGGGTATAACCGCCGTTGACATGAGAAGGGAAGACCTTGACGGAAAAGAGATCGTTTCGTTCCCGATGAAAAACGAAACGCAGATATTCTTTGAAAACTGAATGAGTAAAACAGCGATCCTCCGTATGTTCTCGTCATACGGAGGATCTTTCATGTATTTTTCGGATAAATCGGGCTTTTCGGATCTCATTTCGCGTTTCTGTATGAGATAATGATATGGCTCGGAGCGAATATTACGGATGAGATTATCAACAGAACAGACCTGCTCATTATCCCGCTGAACAGAAACAGCACGGAAGGAATGCCGGAGAGCGCCAATGCCCTGAAAACGCTGTTTTTTCTGAAACAAACGATCCATATCGCGCAGTAGACCGCTATCAGCAGGGTATCAGTGATAAGATAAAAAGCAAAAGCCTCGTCAGACCGCCACCCGAACCATGTTCCGGGGATATTTATTATCATGAACACGAAACAGCCTATTCTTCCGATCTGTTCCGCGACCTCAAGAAATCTGTTTTTCCGCTTATTTTCGAACCCCCCTTTGTTTTTGATTGCAAATATGATATTCGGTATCATTATGACCGCAATAAAAACAAGTCCGAAAACATTGAACCAATCCATTTATTCGACCTCGACCGTACCATCCTTTTTAACCGTTATTTTCATGCCGTCTTTGACATAATCGAGAAATTCCTGTCCGAGACTGTCAACAACGGGCATTGGGTTACCTTCCAGCCACACGTCGGAAAGTATCGCTCCCGCCGCCGCAAGAGAATCGATCGGCTCCGAAAACAGCATGCACGCGGGCTGACGTCCCATTGCGCAGGCGCAGTAAAGCACAAGCCCGCCTGTCGTCGAACCTATTGTCATGGGCAGACAAAGTGCTTTCCCGAGCATCTTTTTCCCGTAAAGATCAGGGTTGTTCTGATCACCGCAGGTCGCGGATTTGTCTCCGAATTGGAGTGCTTTCTGAAACGAAGCAAGCGTATTGAGTCCTCCGTGCGAAACGAGCGCCTCCGCCGTTACTTCGCCTGCGGCAACGACTCTTCCGTTAAACGTTTTCATTATCGTTTGCCTCCTTTCGTGATCTGCTCGAGTATTTCATCGTCGGTGTAATATCTCGCGCTCGTATAAGTTCTCAGTTTGTTGCTTGAAGTGATAACGGGCATACTTGCACTCAGCGGGTTGTTCATATACATGAGAGGGCATATATAACTTGTTATAACGCCTGTGTTTTTGAGCCTTTCCGCATAAGGTGTCTTTTCAAACTCTTTCAGCACTCCGGGTGCCGCCGTGAAAACGGTCGGGATGACGACTTTCGCGTTGCCCGCTTCTTTGAGCGCCGCTTCGACCTTGTCCGTCCATGTCATAAGTTGGTTGAGGCTCATATGAGGACAGCCCATGAAACAGAGTTTCGGTTTCGCGTCCTTGTTTTTCCAGATTATCGGATACCCGTCGTATATTCTTTGAAGTTCGGCGTCGTCGATAACATAGACCTTCGCGTCCTCTTTTATGAGCTTTTCTCCGAGTTCGACCGCTTCGGGCGTTATGTTTTCGATGTGATAAAGTCCCACCGCGCCGTTTGAAGCCGTTGCCGCGCCGAAATCTTTCAGGTACGTCTTTGCGTCTTCGTCAAGAGTTCCGAGCCATTTGTCAAGCCCTCTGACGAACGGAACCTCTTCCATGACTTTCATTCCGACCGCAGATCCGAGAAGTTGCGCCTCGGGCTTTTTTGTCGTTTTGATCTCGACGATCCAGCTTGCTTTTCTTCCTTCGTCTTTCAGAAGTCCGAATGAAGGAACATAGCCGACTATCGAACCCATAAGGTCGATTATACCCGAATTTCTGTTGCATCTCGCCCCAAGAACCGAGTTCGCGTAAACGACCGCGGACGATTCCGACCATGACAGGATGTCGCCTTTTTTCGGCGTGTTTCCGACTTCTTTCATATAGCAGGCGCAGGTGAAAGCGTCGGGGGACATAAGACCGAGTTTTTCAAGTTGACCTTCGTAAAAATCCTGCTTTGAATACATGAATTTGTTGAACACGAAATTCTGCAAAAAACTGCTCGGCACGTTTTTGTCGAGAGGTCTCGGATCTGCGGAGAACTTCTGCGAGGAGACCGCTCCTGCCTCTATCAACTGCTCCATAAGCGAGTAAACGGGTCCAAGCGCTTTCAGTCCGAAAGATGTGACGAGATGATTGTATTCGCTCGTTACGGGAACCATTTCGTCGGCGCCGAACAGTTCACCGTAGCGGACAAGTGTCTGCATGACCTTTGCCATCGTCTCGCCCTTGCTTCCGTCCAGGATATCTTTCTGCTCCTGTGACAGTTTCATTTTATATTCCATACCCAACCGCCTTTCATTATATCTTCATCGCGACTTCGTATGCGTTCCATACGACAGTGCGGAGGTTTCCGACCTTGTTGCAATCTCCGACAAGATACCTTTTGCCGCCCTTTTCCGCAACGGGAGCGGGGATATAACCCGCGCAACCGATCACGGAATCGCAGGCGACCTCGAACTCTTTTCCGTCTTTATCGGCGCATATTATCGCTCCGTCTTTAACTTCCCTGAGCGTCGTTTCGAGATATACGGGAACTTCGTGAAGCGCGAACCATTCTCTCAGATACGACGAGTTTGCAAGACAAACGCCTTTTTGCGCTATGAGGTCGTTTTTCATCTCGACGATGACGGGGTTTTTACCTTGAAGCGCAAGTTCGTAAGCGATCTCCGAGCCTGTGAGACCTCCGCCGATGACCGCAACTGTCTGACCGACTTCTTTGCCGAGAAGATATTCGCACGCTTCGATCATTTTTTCGTGACCGGGAACGCGATCGAGAACTCTCGGAACGGCGCCTGTCGCAATGATGACGGGATCGCTGCCGAAAGATGAAACATCTTTGACCTCGTCGTTCAGCCTTACTTCTATGCCGAGTTTTTCCGTCTGACGCCTGTACCACGCGAGCAGATCGCGAAGTTTGCCTTTGTAAGACTCCGCGCTCGCCGCGATGAACGTGCCTCCGAGTTCGCCGCTCTTTTCATGGATTATCGGCTTATGACCGCGCAGTTTCAGAACACGCGCCGCCTCCATTCCGCCGATACCTCCTCCGATGATATGAACGGTCTTGGGTGAAGCCGTTTTCTTTATATAGTGCTTGTTCCACTGCATGGTCTCCGCATTGACGGCGCAGCGCGCGAGATGTAGGCTGTCCGACAGATCCTGATCGTTCGGAACGCCTTTGTAATGGCACATGTTGAAACAGCCGTTGTGACAAAGTATGCACGGACGTATGTCGTCCCTTTCGTCGTTCATCAGTTTTGTGATCCATGCCTGATCCGCGAGGAACTGACGCGCAAAGCCCGCGCCGTCAATGCCGCCCTTCGCGACCGATTCCGCAGCCGCTTCGGGATCGAGCCTTCCCGCGCAGATAACGGGGATGTCGACAAATTTCTTTATATGTTCAACATCGGCAAGATTGCAGTTTTCGGGCATATATATCGGGGGATGAGCCCAGTACCACGCATCGTATGTGCCGTTGTCGCAGTTCAGACAGTCGTAACCCGCGTCTTGCAGATATTTTGCCGCCTTTTCGGACTCTTCCATGTCGCGCCCGACTTCCGTATAGTCTTCTCCCGGAAGAGCGCCCTGACGGAAGCCTTTCGTCTTTGACACGACGCTGTAACGCAGGGAGACGGGGAAGTCTTTTCCGCAGGCATTCTTGATAGCGTCCACGATCTCGACCGCAAAACGGTATCTGTTCTCGAAAGAGCCTCCGTAAGAGTCCGTTCTCTTGTTGACGTAACCGAGCGTGAACTGATCGAGCAGATATCCTTCGTGAACGGCGTGTATCTCAACTCCGTCAACGCCCGCGTCACGGAGCATTTTCGCGCATTCTGCGAACGCTTCGACAAATTCGTGGATCTCCTTGACCGTCATCTCCCGCGACGGAACTTTGTCCGACCAACGGTTGGGAGAGGGACTTGCGGTGGCGGTTATTTTATCAAGATTCATGAACGGCTTGCTGACGGTTCTCAAAAATTTGTTGGTATACAGTTTTTCCATCATTTCGCTGATCGTGAAAGACCTTCCGAAGCCCGCCGTCAACTGAACAAAAAGTTTCGCCCCGGTCTTATGGAATTCGGGCATCCATTTTTTCAGATCTTCATACATCTTTTTGTTCTTGTAAAGCCATTGCCCGAACATGGGGTTATAGATAGGCTGACATCCCGGCATAACAAGACCTGCGTTGTTCTTCGCGACTTCCATGATGAAGCGCGCGCCGTCTTTGTCGAAATGGTTCTTTTCCATCCAGCCGAAGAGATCCGTTCCGCCCATGCTCGTCAGAACGAAGCGGTTCTTGATCTCGCAATTCCCGATCTTCCACGGTGTGAAGAGGGCGTCGAGTTTTTTGTCCATATCTTTTCCTCCGCTTTCCTCCGAACAAAGAGTTTTTTTGCTTTGTTCGGGAATATTTTGCAATAAAAAAGTCCCGCCGTCGGCGGGAAACGGTTCTTTTTTTTGTCCGCCGCTTACGGCAACGGTGTTCATCTGTTACCGTTATACAGATTATATCACGACCGACGGCAAAATTCAAGACTTTTTTCAAGTATTTTCGACCGAAAAGAAAAAACGGACAGACAGGGCTCAACCGATATTTTCACTTCGGCTTATTTCCGGATATTTGCGAATACATGAAACAATCCTTGAAAGAGATCTCGGTCGGAATCGGGATTACGCACGTTATAAACCCGCGACTGTCTTTGTCGAACCTGTCAGATGAGACAGATATTAAATCATTATCTCGGAATATGTTTGTACCGCCTTTTCGGACGGTTAAAGGCTCGGACACGAAAGTCCGAATTTTTCAGACACGTACATCAACGAATTATATATGAAAAAAGCGATTACGGGATCGACCGTAATCGCTTTTTAATGCCTGATATGAATTCAATGGGTATCTTAATAATATATTGAACCCTCAAAAACGAGTTTTGTGTCTCCTGTCAGAATGATCCCGTCATCTCCGTAATTGACGCTCAGGTCTCCTCCGCGGACTTTGACGACTATATCCTCGCCGCGCTTGCAGAACCCGTTTTCGACCGCCGCGACGACCGCCGCGCACGCGCCTGTTCCGCAGGCGAGAGTTTCACCGCTTCCGCGTTCCCAAACACGGATTTTCAGCATATTCGGATTTACGACCCTGACAAACTCCGTATTGACTCTTTCGGGAAATATCGGAGCGTTTTCAAACTGAGGACCGACGGTCGGAAGATCGACCGCATCGACCGAATCGCAGAAAACGACGCAGTGCGGGTTGCCGACAGACACGCAGGTGACGCGGTATTCCTTGCCGCCGATCGTTATCGGAGCGTTGGTAAGCCTTTTTTCATCCGTTATAACGGGCACTGCCGCCGCTTCAAGGCTCGCTTTTCCGATATTCACGTCCGCCAGCGTAACTTTGTCGTTGCTTGTATACAACGTCAATTCTTTTATGCCGCTCGACGTTTCGATAGTCATATCCGTTTTCGGAACGATTCCGTGGTCGTAAAGATATTTGCCGACCGAACGGATACAGTTGCCGCCCATCGATCCTTCCGAGCCGTCGCGGTTGAAGACGCGCATTTTCGCGTCCGCGATCTCGGAATTTTCTATCAGCGCAAGCCCGTCCGCGCCGATCCCGAAATGGCGGTCGCATATGCCGATGCTTATCGATTCGGGACACCCTATATCGCCGTTTCTGCCGTCTATGATGATATAATCGTCTCCCGTCGCCTGCATCTTGAAGAAATCGATCTTCTGCTTCTCTTCCCTGAGTTTGTTTATGTCAACAAGTTCGGTGTTGCTCTCATTGAACCCTCCCGCGATTATATCCGCCGCGGCGTGTGCCGTGTCGAGAGATGTGAAACACGGTATCGACAGTTGCAGACAGCGCCTGTTCAGCGCGATATATTCATCTATCGTTCCGTCGAGCAGAGCACCTGTATAAAGAACATAACTGATATTGCCTTTTTCGAGAAGCGGCATGATGCCGTCAAACCCGACTTCCGTCACGTCGATGCCGAGAGAACGGACTGCGTCGGCGGTTTCGCTCGTCGCATAGATCGAGAATTTCAGGTCATCGAGTTTTTTTGCAAGAGAAACGACTTCGAGCAGATCATGCGTGTCGACGCTGAGAAGAACTCCGACACTGCCGTCCTTGTGAGGATACAGGAAGTGTCTGCCGGAAGCGGTCATGCCTTTGAACAGCGCTTCGTTCAGAGTTCTTCCGATCCCGAGAACTTCTCCGGTCGACTTCATCTCAGGTCCGAGAGAAGCATTCGCATCGATGAGTTTTTCAAACGAGAATACGGGGAACTTGACCGCAAAATACGGCGGTGTTCTGTAAAGTCCCGTGCCGAATCCCGCATCTTTGAGTTTGCCGCCGAGCATGACGCTTGAAGCGACATCGACCATCGGAACTCCCGTAACTTTGCTGATATACGGAACGGTACGCGACGCTCTCGGATTGACTTCGATGACATAGAGTTCGCCGTGCCATATCAGGTACTGTATATTTACAAGCCCTTTTGTGCCGAGCGCCAGCGCAAGTTTTTCGGAACAGTCAACGATCGTCTGCGTCATCTTGTCGTTGATGCTGTACGGAGGATATACGGCGATCGAGTCTCCGCTGTGAACGCCCGCGCGCTCTATGTGCTCCATAATCCCCGGAATGAGAACATCTTCGCCGTCGGAGATGACGTCAACTTCAAGTTCGACGCCCATCATGTATTTGTCAACGAGAACGGGGTTGTCGATCTTCTGCGCGAGTATGCGCTTCATATAAAGGCGGACTTCCTTTTCGTCGTGAACGATCCTCATGTTCTGTCCCCCGATAACGTAGGAAGGGCGGAGCAGAACGGGATAACCGATCCTTTCTGCGGCTTCAACGGCTTCTTCTTCCGTCGAAACACCGCATCCGACGGGACGGTGTATATTGAATTTTTCAAGGAGTTTGTCGAATCTTTCGCGGTCTTCCGCAACGTCTATCCCTTCCGCAGACGTGCCGAGAATGGGAATGCCGGCTTTGTCGAGCGTGCCGGTCAGTTTGATCGCCGTCTGTCCGCCGAAAGCAACAACCACTCCGACGGGTTTTTCGATGCGGATGATATTCATTACATCTTCTTCGCAGAGCGGCTCGAAATAAAGTCTGTCCGCGGTGTCGTAATCGGTCGAGACCGTCTCGGGGTTATTGTTTATGATGACCACATCGTAGCCCAACTTTTTCAGCGACCAGACGCAGTGTACCGATGAATAATCGAATTCAATTCCCTGACCTATGCGGATCGGCCCCGAACCGAGAACTATAACGACGGGTTTGCCGCTTCTTCCGAATTTGACAGCTTCGCACGCGCCGTCCGCGACAGAATAAAAGTAAGGCGTTTCCGCGTCGAATTCCGCCGCACAGGTGTCAACCATCTTGTATGAGAGATTAAAATTCGGGCAGGGGAGAATATCCGTTCCCGAGAGGCGTTTCAGAGCCTTATCCGTATATCCGTACTTTTTGCCTTTCAGGTACTTTTCCGCGTCTATCCCGTCGGCGATCGCCGCTTCGTAGTCCGCGAGATGTTTCAGTTTGCTGAGGAAGAACATATCGATGCGTGTGACTTCGTGAATATGATCGAGCGTCACTCCCGCCTTGATCGCTTCGAAGATCGTGAACAGTCTTCTGTCGTCGGGCGTTGCGAGGCGCTGTTCGAGCGTGTCTTCCGAGATCGGAGGCGCGTTCAGCGTGTCGAGAGATATTTCGGCTCCGCGAACGGCTTTCATCAGTGCCGCTTCAAACGACGGAGCGATCGCCATGACCTCCCCCGTCGCTTTCATTTGAGTTCCGAGTTTTCGGGATGCTCCGACAAACTTGTCGAACGGCCATTTCGGAAATTTTACGACAACATAGTCGAGTGCGGGCTCAAAGCACGCGCAGGTCTTCCCCGTTATATCGTTTTTGATCTCATCGAGCGTGTATCCGAGCGCTATCTTCGTCGTGATCTTTGCGATCGGGTATCCCGTCGCCTTTGACGCGAGCGCGGACGAACGCGAAACTCTCGGATTGACTTCAATGACCGAATAATCGAAACTGTTCGGATCAAGCGCAAACTGACAGTTACAGCCTCCGACTATTCCGAGTGCGGAGATTATGTTCAGCGACGCGGAACGGAGCATCTGAAACTCTTTGTCGGAAAGCGTCAGCGCGGGTGCGACGACGATGCTGTCTCCGGTGTGTATTCCGACAGGATCGAAATTTTCCATTGAGCAGACTGCGATCACGTTTCCCGCCGCGTCCCTCATCGTTTCAAATTCTATCTCTTTCCAGCCGAATATGTATTTTTCAACGAGGATTTGTGTTATCGGTGAAGCGTCAAGCCCCGTTTTCGCGGCTTTTTTCATTTGTTCGCGGTCGTATGCCACGCCGCCGCCCGTTCCTCCGAGAGTGAATGCGGGACGGATGATGACGGGGTAGCCGATCTTTTCGGCGATCTCAATCGCTCCTTCGACCGTCGTCGCAATGTCGGACGGAACGGTCGGTTCGCCTATCTGCGCCATCGTCTCCTTGAACAGTTTTCTGTCCTCGGCTTTGTCTATCGCTTCCGCGTTCGTTCCGATAAGACGCACGTTGTGCGCCTTCAGAAATCCCTCTTTTTCAAGTTCCGTAGCAAGCGTAAGCCCTGTCTGTCCGCCGAGCGAGGCAAGGAGACTGTCGGGCTTTTCCTTCTCGATAACGCGTTCGAGAGTCCTTTTTGTAAGAGGTTCAAGATATATCTCGTCGGCAAGAGCCTTGTCCGTCATGATCGTCGCGGGGTTTGAGTTGACGAGAACGACATTGACCCCCGCGTCTTTGAGAACGCGGCACGCCTGCGCGCCCGCATAGTCGAACTCCGCCGCCTGACCGATGACGATCGGCCCCGAACCGATAACGAGAACTTTCTTTATACTTGTGTCAAACGGCATTTCAGCCCCTGCCTTTCTTCATCATGTCGCAAAATCTGTCGAAGAGAAATTCCGTGTCCTTCGGTCCTGAACAGGCTTCGGGGTGGAATTGGACGGAGAACGCGTGGCTGTCTGGATAATCTATCCCCTCGCACGTCCCGTCGTTCGCGTTTATCCAGCGGACGGTTCCGTTTCCGATCGTTTTCGCATCCACCGCGTATCCGTGGTTCTGGCTCGTTATGAAAGTCCTTGTTCCTGCCGTGTCTTTCACGGGCTGATTGGCTCCTCGGTGTCCGTATTTGAGTTTGAAGGTTTTCGCTCCCTGTGAAAGCGCCATGAGCTGATGTCCGAGGCATATACCGAATATCGGAAGTTTGCCGAAAAGTTTTTCTATCTGCGCGATGACCTCCGTGTTCTCCGCGGGATCGCCGGGACCGTTTGAGAGCATTACTCCGTCAGGGGCAAGAGAAAGTATATCGTCGGCAGTCGTGTCATAGGGAACGGAGATGACCTCGCACCCGCGCCTGCACAGACAGCGTTCGATATTCGCTTTTGCTCCGAGATCCATAAGAACGACGCGGAACTTTTTCTCTCCCTCGGGAAGAAAAAGTTCTTTTTCCTTCGCGCTGACGCTCCTTACCGCGTCTCTGACCGAATACTTTTTCAAACTCTCAAAAACAGCAGTAGAAGCGGCGGCACCTTTCGGAATGTCGTCGCTTATGGCTGCGTTCATTACTCCGTATTCCCTGATTATGCGCGTCAGACGTCTCGTGTCAACGCCGTATATCCCCGGAATACCGTTATTTTTCAGGAAAGTATCGAGATCGTACTCGGCTCGGAAATTCGACGGTTCATCGCATTTTTCGTGAACCACATACCCCTTGACGAAACACTTTCCCTCAAAATCGGGGCTGATGATCCCGTAATTTCCGATCATCGGGAATGTCTGCGTCACGATCTGTCCGTAATAACTCGGATCGGTAAGCGTTTCGATGTAACCGCACATGCCCGTCGTGAAGACTATCTCTCCGATCTGCGAAACGTCCGCTCCGAACGCTTCTCCCTCAAAGACGCTTCCGTCTTGCAAAATAAGATACCTTTTCATATTCATATTTCCGTAAGTGTTGCCGCCATGACGGCTTTTATTGTGTGCATCCGGTTCTCCGATTCACGGAAAACGACGGAATTTTTACTTTCAAAAACCTCGTCGGTGACTTCCATCTCGGTTCTGCCGAACTTTTCTCCCATTTCTTTTCCGATCTTTGTTTTGAGGTCGTGATAAGAGGGGAGACAGTGCATGAAAATCGTTGAACTCTTTCCCGTTTTGTTCATCAGCGCCGTGTTGACCTGATACGGTGAAAGTTCTTTTATGCGCTCTTCCCAAACGCTTTCGGGTTCGCCCATCGATACCCATATATCCGTGTAGATAACATCTGCCCCGCTGACCGCTTTTGTCGGATTGGTCTCAAAGCGAAGCGCCGCGCCCGATTTATCAGCAAAACCCCTGCACTTTTCGATAAGGTCTTTTCCCGGGAAATATTTTTCGGGACAGCACGCCGTGAAGTTCAGCCCGAGTTTCGCACAGCCGACCATGAGCGAGTTGCCCATATTGAACCTTGCGTCTCCCATATAAACAAAGTTGATTCCTTTCAGTTTTCCGAAGATCTCCCTTATCGTCAGCATATCCGCGAGAATCTGCGTCGGATGCGCCTCGTCCGTCAGACCGTTCCATACGGGAACATCGGAATATTTTGCGAGTTCCTCGACCGTTTCCTGCGCAAAACCTCTGTATTCTATTCCCTCGAACATCGACGCAAGAACGCGCGCCGTGTCCGCGATACTCTCTTTTTTGCCGATCTGCGAGCCCTGCGGGTCGAGATATGTAACGCCCATGCCGAGGTCTCTGGCTGCGACTTCAAAGCTGCACCGTGTCCTCGTGCTTGTCTTTTCAAAGATCAGCGCGATGTTCTTTCCCTGACAGTATCTGTGCGGAATACCTTCTTTTTTCAGATCTTTCAGTTTCGCCGCAAGATCTATCAGGTATGTTATTTCCTCTCCCGAAAAATCGAGCAGTTTCAGAAAATCTTTACATTTTAAGTTCATGTCTTATCCTCCGCGCAAGCATTTTTCAGTGTTTCGAGGGCTTTTTTCAGAAGATCGAACGGAATGTTGAGCGCAGGGAGCAAACGCACTCTGTCTTTCGCCGTCAGCGCGAGAACACCGTTTTTCATACATTCCGAAACGACTTCTTTCGCCGGTTTTTTTGTCTTTATCCCGATCATGAGCCCGAGCCCCGAGACGCTTTCGACTCCGTCCGCGCCGCCGCCATATCAGAATGCAGGATAATTATTCAAAAATTTGTATATAAATGCATTTTTATGCATATATAATAGCACTTTTTGAACATTTATGCAATAGATGAAACTCAAAAAATAAAAAAACGGCAATTCGTACAAACGCAAAGACCGAAAAAAAACATGAATTGTATATATTGAAGCAAAGAGCAGACCTATCGGCGCAAAAAAAGAAAAGCGTTTCCGAAGAAACGCTGAAAATCTGCTGTAAAACCGTTGGCGTCGGCGACAAAAAGGGTTGAGAAAAAAGGGGAGAAAGGGGCTTTTATGCGGCTGAATTTTCCAGACGATAAAACCGTTGCCATCCTTTCGACCTCCGACATTATTCTACCTGAATATTTTAACACACCGGACTGTATATGTCAATACGCTTGCGAAAGGATTTTTGTTGAATTTTTTTAGACAGGAGCGGGAATATGTGTTTGGGAGCGTTTTATGTACTGCCGAAACCCTCCTTTTCGAAAAAAAGAGACGCAAAAAATGTTCCCGACGGGAAAATCGGGAACATTATACCATTGTATGTAACAGAAAAACATCACAAAATTTATCACTTTGAATTTGCGATCTGATCTCTTGTGTAATAAATATTTTTTTTGCGCAGTCAAGCGTTTATTTGAAAATGCGGCGTTTCTCATCCAGCCTCTTCCGCGTACACCAGATATCTCTGATAAAGATTGGGGAACGGGTGACAGGTCGACAGAGTTATCAGCGACCTGCCGGGCTGTATATAAATATTTCTGCTGTCCGACGGGTCGATGATCTTTGTTTCGGTCACTTTGTATACGAGTGTTTCCCACAGATTTGTTATGTATATCTCGTCGCCCGTTTTCAGTTCTGTTATCCGTTTGAACAAGTATATGCCCTTGTGTCTGCTGTGCGCCGCGATCACGCAGTTCGTGTTTTTTCCTCCGACGGGCAGGGAAGTGTTCGCGAGATATGTCGCGCCCTTTGCCATGTTTTCTTCGCTTGCGCCGTTGTATATCGGCAGTTCGACATCAATGGCGGGAATTGAGATATAGCCGAGTATATCGCTGTCTATCCCGTAGTCCGAAAGAAGAAAATCGGGCTTTTCATACGAGAGTTGGTCTATCAGTCCGCTCTGTCCGCTCAAATATAACTGCTCGTTGTATTCCGTCATCGCCTCGCGCAGTTCGGCATACGGGATACCGTCTTTGTCGTGAACTGCACCGTCGGGCAGAGCCGCGTCCGCTTTTAACTGTTCGAATTGTTCGATCGCCTGATTTGCCTGATTGTAAAAGAGTGTTTTCAGAATAATGGGATATGAGAAAAAACCGATCCCCGCGACCAGAAGGACGACTGCAAAAATCTTAATCGGTTTTCTCATCCTTTTTTCTCCTTCTCCATATGAGGTTCTTTATAACGCTTCCGAAAAGCAGAAGCACGAATACGACGGTGAGGCAGATCGCCGCAATTTTTGTATAATCTTCCCACGTCGTTTCCTGCTGTATCTCGGGCTCGTCGATCTTTGTCTCCGCGCTTTCCTTGATGCGTCTGCCGTGTACCAGCAATCTGTGTGTGTTTTTTCCGTAAGGCGTGCAGGTTATCAGCGTGACAATATCCTCGTTCTCTTTTATATGAAGAGACGAACTGTCGTCGGGATCGACCGTTTCAATATCGTAAACTTGATAAGTAAGAACTTCGTCAAGGACATATATGCGAAAAATATTGCCGTTTTTCAGCAGGTGAAGATCCGTGAAGAGCCTCGCGGACGGCAAACCGCAATGCGCGGAAAGAACCGCATGGGTCGTACTTCCTCCCGCGGGAAGAGACGTGTTTTCCAGATGCCCGACGCCGATCTGCAAAGTTTCTTCTTTTGTTCCGTGGTATACGGGCAGATAAACGTCGATAGCGGGGATCTCGATGTACGCCATCACGTCGTCAAACGCCAAAAGTTCCGTATATTCACCGTCCGTTATCGGATACGCGTCGGGGTCGAAGGGGTCAGTCAGCACAACGGCGTTCTCAAACAGGCTTTTGTTGTACTTTGCGACCGCTTCTTTTTCTTTCGCGATCGTCTCGGGGCTTATTTTGGAAAGGTTTTCCTCATGTTCGGTGATGGCTTTACTGCTGTTTTTTTCATACAGATAATTTGAAACGGAAGGGTACAGAAAGATTGCGATACCCGTCAGAAAAACAAGTATTATAAGAACTGTCGGCAGAACTTTTTTCATCTTTCATTCACCCCTTCCGCCCGATCATAAAAAGGGGCGGCGAGCCGTTCGCCGCCCCTTTACGGTATTAGTTACTGTCGTATCGGATTATTTCGCACCGTTCTTTTTTCTTGCAAAAACAAACAGGAGAACCGCGCCGGCCATCAGAACTATACCGATGACCGTGAATATAACGGTTCCGGTTCCGCCGGTGACGGGGAGTTTGATTCCGCTGCTGTTGGGAACATTGACGGTGTAAATACCCTCCGTAGCCGCAACTTCGGCATCGGTGAAGTTAACTTTTACCGCGTTGTCAAGAATGTTGTATCCGGCGGGCGCGGCGGTCTCTACGAGATAGTAATCGTATTTGTCCGCGTTCGCTTCGTATTTCTCGAAAACGGTAACGCCGTCTGCGTTTGTGATTTTGTCGCCTTCAAGTTTGATTCCCTTGATATCTGTGTGAGGAATGTCGATCGCAACTCCTTTGTCGATCTCTTCCTGCGTAGCGGTTCTGTAAAGGTCGAATTTCGCATCGGCAAGTTTGGTGTCGGGTTCGCCGTCAACAAACTTGTTGATCTTGATCTCGAAAGTCGTAACACTTACGGTCGCGGTTTTCTGATGATGAGAATTGTTCACATAGGGATAGAAGGAGTAATCAAACGTCGCGGTGTTGGTCTCTGCAACGTTTACCGCAGTCGTATCGTCGTCGTTCAGTGTCGCGGTGTATGTAATAACGAGCTGCTGTCCGCCGAAAGCCGACCAGTCGGCGGCATACTGATCCGTATCAACGCTGATCTTGAACGTATAGTAAGGTTCTGCCGCGGTGTTTTCCCCGTCAAGCGTGAACTCGGTTCCCGCTCTGTCGGTTATATCCGTTCCCGCTCTCTTGACGGTGATTGACGATACGTTGATCGTCAGTCCGTCGGGAAGAATATCGTATACGGAGAACGACTTATCCGTTGCGTTGTCGGAATAAGTGGGGATGTCGACAGTGATAGTGTAAACGACCTTCTCGTTTTTGGTTACGGAGGTCTTGTCGGCTTCTTTTGTGATGTTGACTTCTTCTTTCTTGGCCGTGAAAGTAACATCGTCGATCACGTATGTGTCTTTTCCGTCGATCTTCTCAACCTTGGGCTCGATTTTCTGAAGCATCAGCTGATATACGGAAGTCGTGGATGTGGGACGTATAAAATATTCACCCATGGCGAGATCCGAGAAAACAGCGGTTCCGGCTTCGGAGACGGTCGCGGTCTTTACTGCGTCAATTCTCCTGTCCGCAATGTATTTCGGAAGCTGAGACAACAGGTCTTTGAGATCTGCGGAATCGTCCGTAAGCGCGGCAAAATCATCAACGGTATATGCCGTGGAGTTGTACGAGGTGCTTCCCTCAAAGAAATCCGCAAAAGCACTGTTCCATGAATATGTAAATGTGTTGTTTGCGGAATTGTAAGCAATATCAACTACCTTGTAAGCGGAAAGCTGATCGTTCGGCAACGCGTTCTCTACGGTAATCGATGCCGTAGACGTCGTCGTCACCGGTCTGGTTGCGGCGGACATTGCGAAAGGCAATATTCCGAGTGTCAAAACAAGCGTCAGGATCAACGCTGTAAGTCTTTTTGTTTTCATGTTTGTGTATCCTTTCTTTTTTTATTAACTTTGTTTGTGTTTCGGTTTATTTTCGATAAAAACAAACCGATTGCCGACGCTGTCAGCAGAAGCAGTCCTCCCGCGGCAAAATACCCGCCTGTTACGGATACTCCCGAAGAGGGGAGATGAAGCGTCAGATAGTTCGCGAGTTCGATGCTGATCGTTTTTTCGGTTATAACTTTTGATATTCCGTCTATAAGGGCACTGCTTCCCGAAGCGTCGATCCTGATCTTCAATGGTGTATCAAGCAGACGGTAGCCCGAGGGTGCCTTCGTCTCTGCAATGTAGTAGTCTGTTTCGGGAACAAGTATATCGCTGAAGACCGCCGTGGCTTTCTTTCCGTCCGAACTTAAAGCGGTAATTCCGGTTCCGATGACGGTACACTTTATGCGGTTGCCGTCGTAGACAATTGTTTTTCCTCCGCTCGCATCCTCTCTGTACAGCGTAAACTCCGCGCCGGCAACGGGGACTTTCTTCTCCGCTGTCGATTGATCTCCGTCGATCTTGCTTACCGAGAGCGTATATGCGGTTTCAAAACGTGCGTAATAAGTCGCATCGCCCGTCGTTATATAACTTATCGTCGTGCCGCTGTTCGCGATCATATCGTCGGGGACTTTGTTGCCGTCGGAATCGTACCAGCCGACAAACCTGTATCCCGATCCCGCATCGGCGGTGGAACTTATGTTAACTCCGACTGCGTCGGTATAACTGTAACGGTCGAGCGTGCCTATTGCATCGTCGTAGACATCTTCCCAAGTGTCACCGTTTTTCACCTGACGTATATAGGTCTGCGTAACGCTGTTGGAAAACCTTGCGTAATAGGTTTTTACGCTCTCCGTTGTTTCGGCATAGCTGTATTCGTCATTTGTTGTAATAAGCTTTCCGTTCTGATCATACCATCCGATAAATTTACAGCCGCTCTTCGGAAAAGCCTTTACTGTTATCCTTTCATCGGTTTCTGCATGATAGGATTTTCCGCCGTTCTCATTGTACGCGTCATTGTAATTCTCGTCAGACGTATCGGTTACGTTCATGATCTCGACCGTCCCGCCCTCGGTCGAATTGATAAAATCATCGCCCTGTAAGAGCTGCGGGATAAACGCTTGTCTCCAACGCCATTGAGCCACCATGGTAATACCTCTGTGGATATTTGCGTAGAGTTTTGTCTCGCCGTTGTCCTCCCATGTTACACTCGTAACTTTTCCGGTCTCCGTCGTGTTGAACGTTTCCGTCAGTGTAACGTTTCCGCCGTAGATCTTGAAATACTGCGTCGACTTTTCACCCGAAGCACCGTCAACACTGTAATCGCAGGCTATGGTGTGTTCGGCGGGAAGAACAAGACTGCCCAATTGATCCGCGTTTACAAGTTCCGTTTCCGAAGGAATATTGTCAACTATATCTCCCGTAAGTTTCCAACCTGTAAATTTCCAGCCGTCATTTTGACCCTCAGCCGCTTTTGAAATATACGGCGCGATAAAAGAAGTTTCATTTAAATCGTTCAGAAAAGGCTTGAAACTGTAAACGTTTTCATCTTCATCCTTATGGGGTCTGTCATCTATGATATAAGCCTTTCCGCCGTTCGGGTCATAGGTGACAGTCGGGTTCTTGATAAATATGAAGTGCAGGTCGGTTGGCGAGATCATATTTTTAATATAGTATGTATAGACCGTATCGCCGTCTGCATTTACGGACTTTATCCATTTGCCGGCTTTCTCCTCTTCGGTCAACGAGCCGGTATCTTCAATTTCGTTTCCCGACAACTTAATAAATTCGGTGACTGAATCTCCGTTTTCGTCTCTTCTCGTACAATAGAGCCCGACGAACTGACAACCGTCCCGTAAGTCATCTGCTTTTATGACAGCCTGAATTTTAAGGTTTTCACCGTCGGTTATATATGTCGCGAGTTTATTGTCGACCGTGATCTGATGACCGTCGGAAGCACCTTCGCCCTCCGATGATCCGTCGCTTGATCCGACAACCGCACTGCCGTGATTGGTGGAACTGCCCGTAAGCGGATGGAAAAGCTGGAAGTTGATATTATCAAGGAAGTTGCCGTATGTCTTTGCTTTGTCCGCAGGCGCGATGGAATCGACATACCCGACGGAAACAAATCCGAACAGGGTATCGGTCTGCCCCGCAGGAACGGTATAGAAATAGTACTTGTTCATATCCAATTCCGTTCTGCTCGAACCGCTTTCGCCTTCGCTTTCGGAAGATTTTTCGGCGTTAGAGCCGTAAGAGTTCCACGGATTGGTACCGCTTTCCGCCCTTGAAGACGCCATTATCCAGATATGCCATTCCTCGGTATAGATAGAACTCGGGGTCATGCTGAACGCGTCATTTCCCGCGTTGTCCGCGAACGTTCCTTTCTCGGCGAATTTTTTACTGTAGACCGTAAGTTTCTCGCCCAAGCCCGCCGAGGTTTTGACTGATGTCTTGCCCTGAGAGATCAGCCAGTCCACCATCTGCATCAGCTGATCACGTCCGTCCTTGCTGGGTTTTGACGGATCGTAGCTCTGTTTCGGTCCGATGACCAGCGCCATAGTGTCCGTTCCGTTTCGACCGCCGTGATCGAGTCCCCATTCGTACACGCTTGACGGAGTCGTTTTAACGTTCTGGTACAGCGTGCTTTCTTCATCCGCATTTAATTCTGCGGCGTAAGTTCCGTTCGTGGGAGCTAATTTTACATTTTTAATATAAACTCACGTATTTACTCTGAATAATTCGATTTTTCCCTGAAAAGCCGTCGTGTTCCAAGCGGGGACCTTGCTTTGATCGGGTTGAGTGTAACTTGCTGTCCAAGTCTGCCCCTCTTCAAAACTGCCGTTCTGCAATTTTCTTACAGCGGAATTTGTTTCCGAGGTGTCTGCGGCGGCATACACGATGCCCGTGCACGTTATTGCTATGAGACAAATCACGGCAATAACGGCGCGAACCGTTTTATCCGTTATTCTTTTCCGCATTTTTTCGTACTTCATGATCTCTGAGACCCCACCTGAAACGGGTATGTCGCCTGTCTTTGAAATGAAAATATATAAGTTCTTGCATAAACAGTTTTTTATTTGATTGCCTGATATATTCCCGTTTTGCATAAAAAAACGCTGAAAAAGGGTACAAAACACCCGCATTCAACGTATTGACTGTCTGATATTCGGTTTTCGGAATGAAGCGTCGGAAAACAGCGCAGTATTATCCCGACATACACATACAGTGTTCGAATAATACGAAAATCTGAAATACGCCATTGCATTTCATCCCGTTTTTCTGTTTGACTGACCGTTGTCTTAAACGTACTCGGTCAATTTGGCGCTATTATACATCATTTTATTCTTTTTTGCAATACTTGCGATCTGAAAAGAAGCTTTTTCCGAAAAACTGTCGGATTTTTTTTATATTTGATTGCAAAAAAGACACGATTATATGTTTCGTTTATCCATAATATACTTTTACCCGCAAACCGAAACTGTGATCTTTTGCCATTCGTCGTAATTTTTTTCTGAAAGTCCGTTTTTTCGGTCTTACGCCTCTTCTCCGGAAAAGAATTGAGCATAACTTTTTTATTTTATATTTCCGCCCGTTTTTTGTCTTCGGATATATGCATATCCCGTTCGGTTTTTCTGCCCCCGAATCCGCTCCCACGTGAATCGGAACCACCGGTTTACCGGTGGTTCCGATTATTATTTATTCGGTGAATATGTTCCTCCGTCTGTTCCGTTGCCGCCGTTTAACAATTTTTATCTTACTTTCTTTTTCTTGGATACTATCGCAGTTGTGCAAAGAACGGCAAGAGAAATAACGGCAACAAAGCTCCAGAAAATAATATTACTGTTATCTCCGGTTTGAGGAGAATTTTCAGAATTATCATTACCGGAATCATCCAAAACAGTGTCAGCCGTTACCGTAAAGGTTGTAACTGCCGTACCGCTTACCGATACAATCCCCAAAGTATGCTCACCTACTGAGAGAGTGTCTGCAAATTCCGGTGTAAGTGAAGCAATAATGCTGCCCTCTTTTAATGTGTAATCCTTGTCTTTGACCAGTTCTTTGCCGTCAACCTCAACACGAATAAAGTCGGCAAATGCGGCGTCGGAGCGGAAAGACACAGGCTCTTTTGAGGCCTTATCAATCTTTGCATTGTTTCCGTCGATGATTTTCGGAGCGAGTTTTCTGATGACGATTGCTTCTTTTGTGGCAATTTCCTCTGTGCCGGCTTCATCATAATAATCTTTTCCGCAGTTCTCACAGTGGTAATACTCAATGTTGCCTTCTTTAGCCGCAGTAGCCTCTTCAGCCTTTACAAGAGTAAGTTTATGGTTGGCCGCAATCACTACACTGCTATGGTCGGTTATCTCGGTAGTTCCTGCCGCATCCGAAAACCACTTGTCGCAGCCGTCACAGGTGTAATATGCAATGTTGCCGGCGGTGGTGCAGGTGGCAGGATTTTCGGAAACAGGAGTTAAATTATGGGTATGTCCAGCTTGAACCGATGCCGGCTCGATTTTCATATATTTATAGTTGCCTAAATCGAAATCATCGCTTGTTATATCCACCGCGTTTGCAGAGTCGGCAGAATCTCCGGCAGTAACCTTTGAGTTGGTTGCCGTAAGTCCATTATAATTATAAATCGCCGCAGACATATCAGCCGTTCCGGAAGTTGCAGTAATTGTGCAATCGGCTCCCACGATAATTTTATCAAGGGAAAATATTCCCATAGACCAAGAAGTATACCGATTACCGGAGATTGCGTCCCCGGACTGTACGGTTAAACTGCCGTTGCCGGTAATTGTCAGCCCCTGAGAGTAATCGTCATCAAATATACCGTAACAGCTGAGGTCAGAAGTTCCCAATTCTACGCAAATAGAATTTGCTCCGATAAGATTGATCTTCCGGCTTGCATCGGAACTGTCATAGGCATAGTAAATTCCTGCCGAATCTGTACCAATGCCATTCGCGAAACTATGGATACCGGTGATATTAACATTATTCAATGTCAGCGTTTTTGAGGTTGGGTCATAGGATGCTTTGCCGCCCTCACCGAGAAGTATGCCGGGACCGGTGATATTGTCCTTATTTTCGCTTGTTACCTCCACGCCGCCGACAAACAGGTTGTAGGTTGTTTCCGTTGCCAGTGATATGGCAGGCATCAGAGCACACATCATGCACAAGCAGAGCAGAACACCCAGAATTCTTTTCTTCATTGAATTTTTCTCCTTTTCAACATTTTAATTTCATTTTCGTTCTGTTATTATATCATTGCAGGACTGTTCAGAACTCATAATCCGGTTAAGGATTTTCGCCTATCAGAGGTATATTGCAATAATTGAGCGCCGTTTTCAGTTTATCCTCTTCAATCGGCAGCAGTCCGAAATAGGTTGCCTTCAGCCGGAAGGATAAAAGCGCGAAATCCAGATCGGAAAACCAAATAAGCTTCCCTTGCGGGTTATGTTCTCTTGCCGCCATCGCGGTTTCGGTGCTGAGCGCTCCTGTCTGTGCGATCAGCATAACCGTATCGGGACAGCCGCTTACCTTTGCAATAAAATCGGAAATATTGTAAAAGGATTCCGTCGTAACATGGCAAAGCTTTGACAACTGTCTTGTGATGGATTCGCCGCTTTTTGTGTCATCACAACAAAGCGCAATCGTCATATAAATCCTCCTTTACTCTACCGGATTATTGCTCTTTGATTATACCATATCTGTGGGTAATAAACCGTCTCCGGTGCGAAATGTTGTTTTTTGGGAGTGAAATGCAGCTCTGTGAGGTTGAAAAAGACAAAAAAATAATGTAAAATATAAACAGATAATGATGTGCAAGGGGGAGGTTTCATGATACGGGTTGCCGTATGTGATGACAGTCCGGAATTTCTGCAGCGCGCCGTCAATATGGTTGAAAGATGGTCGGAGCAAAGCGGAACTCCGGCTGAAATATACCGTTTTGATAACGGCGATGCCTTGCTCGCAAAAAATGCCGTCACCCATATGGATATTATCTTTTTGGATATTATCATGCCGCTGCAAAACGGAATAGATACCGCAAAAGAGCTGCGGCAGAGTGACAATGCCGTGAAAATCATTTTCCTGACTTCCTCCCCGGAATTCGCTCTGGATTCCTATGAGGTAAAAGCGCAGGGCTATCTGCTCAAACCCGTCACATACGAAAAAGTCAAGGAAACCCTTGATGAATGCAGTCACTCCTTTGATGAGGAACCGAAAAATATCGTTCTGAAAACCGCCTTTGGCTATCAGAAGCTGTATTTTCACGATATTGAATATGCCGAAGCGCAAAACAAAAGGGTTGTGTTTTTCTTGCGGACAGGGAAAACAGTCGAAGCGGCACAGCCGCTGCATTCCCTGGAAGACCGGATTCCCGAAAACGACGGCTTTTTCAAATGCCACCGCAGTTATCTTGTCTACCTGCCTAATGTGGATCATTTCAGTATGACGGAGATTATTACAAAAACAGGTCGCAGTATACCTATTGCGAGAGGTTACGGCAAATCGCTCAAAGAAGCGTACTTTACATTTGTATTCAGAGATTAAGGAAGGAAAACCGTATGTATAATAGCGTCTTATACATTCTGCATCACGCGGTCACGCTGTTGTTCGGCGTGTATATATCCGCCGCCTTTCTCGGCATACGGATGAGCCGCAAAAATATCGCCGTTCTGGGCGGGTTTTCCGCCGCTGTCGGTGCGGTTTCCATTCTCGCCTTTGTCTTTTTCGGAGAAGATTTTACCACGCAGGTATATCCGCTTATCATTCATCTGCCGCTGATCCTTTTTCTGACATTTTTCTATAAATACACGGCACTTCGTTCCGCTCTTTCGGTACTAACCGCCTATCTATGCTGTCAAATCAGCAAATGGGTAGGGCTTGCTATACTTAGTATCACAGAGACCCAATGGGTGTATTACAGCGTTAGAATTGTTACAACTATTATTGTTTTTGCAGTACTGATCCGATATGTATCAAACGCAGCCGCACAGTT
>CABKLX010000009.1 GCA_902373415.1 uncultured Eubacteriales bacterium
TACCTGCACCGACAGCGGGGAACGGGTAAAGAAATGCACTGTCTGCGATATCGTGATGGAAACCGAAATCACCGATGCCCTCGGACACAAAGAAGGAAACTGTTCCATCATCAACCAAAGTGCGACCTGCAACGGTATGGGGGAAAAGGTCTGGTACTGCGAACGTTGCGGTAATCCTGTGAGAACAGAAGCGGTGTCCTCCAACGGACACAACCCGGGTGTCGCTGTGACAGCGTTCCTTCCGACATGCACTACGGAAGGCATTCGCACGATCAGTTGTGACGACTGCGGTGTCGTTTTGTCGGAGGAAAAAATCCCCGCGCTTGGGCATACCTGCGGTAGCTTTATCACGGTGAAAAGCCCGAATTGTACCGAAGACGGAATCAAGCAAAAGGTTTGTTCGACTTGCGGAATTGTTATAAGCGAGATCAGAATTCCCGCCACCGGACATAGCGGGGAAGTGTGGGTCACTACCGTTGAACCAACTTGCGTCAGACAGGGAGAAAAAGTTTCAAAGTGTACTTCTTGCGGTAATATATTAAAAACCGAGGTAATTGAGCCGCTTGGTCATACATCGGAGAATATTAAAACCTGTGCTGACGGGGCAACATGTTCGGTATGCGGTATTACGCTTGAAAATGCAGACGGAAGCAGTCATACTTGGACTGTATGGAAGACATACAAAGAAGCGAGTTTCTTCTCTGACGGGCAGGAAAGAAGATTTTGCACCACCTGCGGCGATGAGGAATTCAGAACCGTAGACGGTTCGGCAATAGGTCGCAAATACATACCGGCTGTCATTATCGGAGCGGCTGTTCTTATACTCGGCGGAATCGCTGCATTGATAATTTATAAAAAGAAAAAAAAGTAAACACTGATCATTAAAAACGCTGTCCCGTGACTTCTCACGGGACAGCGTTTTTGTATACGAAAACCACGCGATATTCTCGCGTGGTTAAAAGGATCTTGTTTCAGTCATAACCACCCGTTATACGGTGATTATGGCTGAAATTTATTTGTCAACAGTCAGACCGGCTCGTTTCCGTGTTTTTGAACCCACTTGATCGCTTCATCGTAAGCGGCAAGCCCCATTCCTCCGACCGCATTGGTGTGCAGAATTATTCCTTCGCAAAGTCCTCGGCGCATCAGAGCCGCGTCACGGTTGAGTTCTTTCGGAATATTTTCCGGTTTGCAGGGCGTTTCTCTTCCGAAATCATAAAGATAGCAACCGATACGGCGTCTCTTTCCCGGGGTCTTGCTTATAAACCTGTCAATGACCTTTTCGTGCTCTTCTTCCGTCGGTTGACGCCAAAACCAAAAAGTGAAACCGTCAAAACAATCGAGATACGACGTAAGATCAAGGTCGATCTGACGCTCATAATAAACTGCCCAAAGTTCCATGCCGGCATTGTTCAGTATCGTCTTGATCCTGCGCAGTTCATCGGTCGTGTATGCGGTCATATTGTTCACCGCATTTTCCGGACAGAAAAAGTCATCGAACACCCCGCAGGACAGATTTGGATATTTTTTCTTCAATTCAGGAAGAGCCTGCGCTTGCTCCCGATTTTCAATGCTCCATCCGAATGAAAGGCATCCACGTTGCATTTCGTAACTCATTGCGTCACGGTCTGTTTCTTTGTTCATAGGGACATAAAACAGATTTTTTGCGCCGAGTTCTTTCATTCCGTTGACAGGCGTAACATGAGATTCTTTGTCGATCCCGAAGCATCCGAGCAAAGAATTTTCGGGATGCCCCCAGACCCACAGACGATCCTGTATTGTATCCATAAAACCGACCTCACCCGTTTTTTTAATCTTAACACAGAATGCGGGTATTGTCAAGAATATGCTCTTGAAAGCTGACTGAAACGATCAATCGAATTGTTTTTGAATAAGAATTTGTCGGCGAAGAACCGGACTCGAAGCAGGAATACCGAAACGGACGAAGAAGACGGAAAAAAGGAAAGGATCGAAAGTAAAGTCCTTTTTATGGGATGTCTGCTATTATAGAATATTTACAAGAGTAACCTGAATTGCCAAAGTGAAGTTCGGATTTTTGGGTAAAAAAAGAGAAAATACCCGAAGTTCACTTTGACAAATGATATGCACCCCAAAAGTGTCTAACTTTTGGGGTGCATATCAGTGCGTCGGGCTGAATTCTGTATGTATCAACAGGCTATTTAATAACGGCGAAAAGCACTTTGCCGACGGCAAAGACCGCCAAGGAGAGGATCAAAAAGATCAGCACAAACGAATTGACGCTTTCTTTCCATCTCATCGCAAGTATCACGGCGTCGCAGACGGCGGCAATTATCATCGGTATCCATCTCAGAAGGTCGCCGCCCTGACCGAGGAACATATCCCTCAGCATCCATGTAAAGCAGAACACAAGCGTCAGCGCGGTCACTGCTTCAATGATATGGAAAAGCGTTGCGTGCGGAATTTCGGATCTGTACATGACGGGAATCGCCATGGAGAAAACAGTCAAAAACAGCAGGGAATACCAAAGTTTGAACGGATGCTCTGCTGCGGAAGAGAGTTGCGCCGTGCGAAGCACCATGGCGACGATCAGCATTCCGTATGAGGCAAATTGCACGGGGGCGATCGTATTCTCCGTATGAACCATTCCTCCGACAAGCAGGGCGCCCGCCGTCAGCGTCAGCATCGAATAGTCCGCGCAGATCTGCGGTTGAAAAAGCGACTGCCAGAAACTTCTGTTTGCAAATATGAGCAAGACCAATGCGGCGCAAAGCGAAGCGATCGTGAGAATATTCACATACCCGTCAAATCGCGAAGCGAACAGTCCGCGCGAAGTGTCTGTGCAGGTACGTATTATGCTTTGTGAGCGCTCCGCGAACAGAATGATAAAATAAGCCAGAATAAACCATGAAATAACAGTATTCATATATTTGTTTTGAGATTTAAGCATCCCATGCTCCTTTCCGCCTCCGCATTTCGATGCGAAGGTAACAATATATTACGTCATAGAATATAGTAACACTTATTTGTCCCGAAATCAAGACTTTTTGCATAAAAAATCAATTAAAAAGGTTTTGCCCCCGGAAGCGAAGCCTTTTACCGTTGCGAAGACCGAGACTGACGGAGAAAATGCGTGTGCTTTGCCGTCTGACGCGGGAGATTTGTTTATTTGAATAAAATGTTTTACTGCAAATTCTTTTCGGCTATTGACAACCGAACGATAGTTAGGTATAATACGGATGTACGTTATTTGAAGCGGCAGATAAATATGTATTGCAGTGAAGGAGATTTTATTATGGAGCGGGGAAACACAAAACAGGAGATTCTGGAAGCATCGCTGGATCTGTTTTCTGTGTATGGATTTGAAGCCACCTCTGTTTCCCAAATTGCGGACGCCGTCGGTATTCGGAAAGCATCGCTTTACAGCCATTTTGAAAATAAACAGGCCATTCTGGATGCTTTGGTTAAAGAAGTGCTGGAACAGTATGCGGTGCATTCTGTTTTTGTCGGAACGGATTGGGAGAAAGCCGGCGATGATCTGCCTCTGACTTCCGATGACGCCGTGAAGATGATTGAAGGACAGATACGATATATCCTCCATGATCCTCATATCAGCAAGGCTCGGAAAATGCTGGTGATCGAACAGTTCCGAAATCCGGAGTTGGCAAAGTTACTGACCGAGCGGAATTATACCGATGTGCTCGGATATTTCACCGGAATTGTGAAGCAGTTGATCCGTCACGGGGTTTTGGCAGACTATGACTCCGAAATCATGGCGGCGCAACTGTGTCTGCCTGTTTCCGAGTGGATCAACCTCTGTGACAGAGAACCGAAGCGGGAGACGGAAATCATGGAACTTGTGGAAAAGCATATCAGGCAGTTTTTTCGGCTATATCGGAAATGAGATCATTTCCGTAACGACGGGTACTGTATGATATACAAAAACATTAACGGAGGCGGCAATTGACGCGGGATATGTTCCCATGCTTTACACAGATGCGGAATACACCGCTTCCAATGCCTGTTACGGGAAAATCGGATATGTTCTCCGAGGCAAACTGTGTACAACAGGCTAAATCGGAAGCACAAATAGGAATTTACGGAGGAGAAGGAGTATATGCAAATCAGTCGGTTTTTTTTGAACGGAGACATCAGAGGCGCCATTGCGTATATGCGCGATCACGAGGAATTCAAAGATATTCTTCCTGCGTATGTCGCGATTTTTGAAGACTGTGAATACCGAACGTTTGAAGTACCGGACATACTCAACGATATCCTGCGTTTGTATCAGATCTATTTCCGTGATACCTTTTATTGCGGGTTGCCGGAGCCGGAGGCCGCAGACAGACTGCTTACTCGACTGAAAGTTCTCATGGGGGTGACGGACGCAGAAGAAGAAATTCTGACGGAGCGGCTTCGATCGGTGTTCGAAGCGAACGGCTACCATGCGCTTTTCGGGAAAACTCAAGGGTATTACGGCCCGTATATATGGCGGGATACCGTTCCGACTGTCTACCGTGTCGAGCTGCCGTGCGGAATGGCTGAATATACAGTCAACATTCTCAAGGGTTTTGTATTCCGAGGCTGGATGGACTATCTGACCTTCGGAAGATTCGGTACGGGTGGTTGGGCTTCGCCCGACGGCACGATCAACTGCGTTGAGCAGGCGTATGATTTTGAAAGCGAGCGGTTTCTTGTTTCTCTTCTGAAGCACGAAGCACAGCATACGGTAGATATGAAACAATTCCCGGGAATTACTCCTGCGGAGCTGGAATACCGTGCAAAACTTGTGGAACTGCATTACTCCGGCGATTTGGGATTGCTGCAAAAGTTTTTGTCGGAAGCGGATGAAAACAGAACGGGGGACAGCCATGCGGCAGCCTCCGCGAGGATCAAACGCGAGTTTGCAGATACAGATCAAACGAACATTTCCGTCATTCGGACGCGGGCGCTGGAACTGCTTAATGCACATACGAAAGAAATGGAAGAAAAATACGGAAAACAAAAAACAGTATGCAACTGTTGATTGCATCAAATTCCGATTTTTACAGAGACAGATCGGGATATGAGGAGGATTTGACAGGGACATCCGGTATATTGCGATAATACAGGTAAGAAGGGCGAAAGAGTTTTAGATAAGATTTGATCGAGGATGTCGTTGCAGGGACAAGCGTTCCCTACGATTATGAAAAGTCAAGGTTTTGAGTGATTTATTTATAACAGAATATATGAAGGGCAGGTAGTCGAATGATATACAGATTCCGTGCGGACATATGTACGGAGGGCGGCCGCGCATTTATCAGGATACCGTTTAATGTTTGGGAAGAGACAGACCTCAGGGGGAATATTCCGTGCAGGGTGTCTGTCCGCGGTCTCCGATTTGAATGTAAACTGATCCCCAAGGGGAACGGAAACTATTTCATCCCTGTCGCGAAGAAAACGCTGTCGGCGCTTGGGGCTGAAGATGAATATGAAATTGAACTGGAACCCATTGAAACGCTGACGCGGATTAATCATGACAGCCCATATTCCAAGGAACATCCCATACGAAAAATAGACTGTATTGAAACGATCCCCGTGCAAGCGGGATTCTGCGGTCATTGCTGTGTTGCAATGCTTGCCGGTGTGCCTCTTCCCGATGTTGTCGCTTTGATGGGAAAAGGTCACGCATCGTGGTCAAAAATATTGGAAGCGTTGGATTATTACGGAATATCCTATGCGTCGAAGGCTGTTTTTACCAAAGGCGGCGCGTACCAATTGCCGCCGTGCTGTATCGTAAATAACGACAATGGTTTTATACTGTGGTACAAAGGTTACTTCTGCGGTGTGCCGGATGTTGACCCAAAGAAAACAATTGGTTATATTGAAATATTCGTCGATTGACAATTGATGCGATAAATCGGGATTTGCAGAGGGAAAAACATGAATTTAAGTAAAATCAGAATCGACGGGATTCCTGCTGTCTTGTGGGGAGAACCAAGCGATAAGATCATAATCGCAACGCACGGAAGTCATTCTTCAAAAACCGATGACTGCATCTGGATACTTGCGGAAGAAGCAACCGCAAAGGGCTACATGGTCATCAGTTTTGACCTGCCGCAACACGGAGAAAGAGTATATGAAACTGATCTTATTATGCCTGATGAATGTGTCCGCGAGCTGAAAGAAATTTACGCTTTTGCGGAAAAGCGTGGCAAGGAAATTTCAATATTCGGGTGCAGTATGGGAGCTTATTTTGAATTGCTTGCCTTTGCGGATATGCGCATAGAAAATGCGTGGTTTCTCTCTCCTGTAACAGATATGGAAAGAATCATTCATAATCTTATGGAATACTGCCACATCACAGAAAAAGAACTTCGGGAAAGAGTAAGGATAGAGACTGCTGCAGAACCTTTATACTTTCCGTATTATACATATGTTAAAAGTCATCCGATCAAAATGTGGAACCATAAAACATTTATTCTGCGAGGAGAAAACGATACCCTGTGTGAATACGGTTATGTAAAAACTTTTGCGGATAATTTCAGTTGTGAGCTCACGGAACAAAAGGGCGGAGAACATTGGTTTCATACGGACGCTGAACTTGATTTTTTCAGAAAGTGGATCAGCGAAAGACTCTGTTAAATTCCTTTTTGCATAACAATGCGTATATGTCCTCCGTGACGCGGACGCTCCGTTTTGATCTTTGCGCATTGTTTCGGACGTGCGCCGTGCGTGCGTATCATCGGAGTTCAGCCTCTTTGCGAGTCATTCGCAAAAAGAGTTTCAAAATAATCGGTTACGGGGTATATCGTTGATGAGGAAAAAAATACTGAATCCGTTCACCATGCTGTGTTGTGGGTTGCTGATCGGATTTATTTCAAGATTATTGGATATCTTTACCGTAAATTTGGGTGAAATATTCTCTCAGGCGGCAATCTGGATTCTGTTGGGGACTCTCATTTCAATTTACAGCAAGACCGCCAAAAAAGCGATGCTGAATGTTCTGACCTTCTGCCTGGGAATGCTGTTTACATACTACCTGACCGCGGCATTGAGCCATGGGGTATATTCGATCAATTATATAATCGGATGGACGGTGTTCGCGCTGTGTTCTCCCGTTTTTGCTTTTCTCGCATGGCACGCGAAAGAACGCGGAGTTTTTCCGAAAATTGTGAGCATGGGCATAATCGCGGTTTCCGTTCTGTCATCGATTTTACTGTTCGACAGATTGCGGATATATGATTTCGTTATCGACGGAGCATTGTTTTTCTTTCTGTTTATCAAAAAGGTTGACAGATAGACCGGATTATCGGAGTGTTTCATGACTGTCGCAGACCGAGCGGGATCTCCGATGTGATCCTGCGTGTATATATTTTCTTTTGAGGTGCTGTCGGTATTATATTCGGTGCGACAGGGGTTTTGAATGTGAAAATACTCTGATTTTTTGAACAAAAAGAAAGCCTGCGCCTTGAAACGCAGGTCATGATCGGGGCTTACGGCCCATATGCAAACCGCCCGTTTTACGGGCGGTTGTGATTTGTCTTGTTTACTTATGTATTCCGGGGAAAAACAGGGCAACGGTACCGGGACCGACGTGCGCCCCCGTTACGGGTTCATAGCATACCGTCAGGCATTTACCCGTGAAACCCTTGCGGCGAAGTTCTCCGAGCAGGAATTCCGCGTCCTTTATGTCGTCGGCGTGAGCGATGCCTATATCCGAAGATCTGTCTTTTGCGAGGCTGTCGTATTTTTCAGCCAGCGCGAGAAGAGCCGCCTGCTTTCCTCTGGCTTTTCCGCAGGATATGATCTTGCCCTCTTCGTCGCCTTTAAGTATCGGCTTGATTTTCAGAAGCGAGCCGACGAGCGTCGCTATTCCGCTGAGGCGTCCTCCGCGTTTAAGGTATTCGAGATCGTCCACCGTGAAAAACTGACACATCGTGTTTCTTGCCTCGGAGATATACTCTTCGACTCTTTCAAACGAAACGTTGTTTCCGATCATCCGGGCGGCTTTGATGACGAGAAGACCTTCTCCGAGAGACGCCGCAAAAGTGTCTATCGCCGCGATCCTGCGGTCGGGATATTCGTCCTGCAATTCCATGACCGCGATCGAGGCTGAATGCGCCGCGCCGCTTATACCGCCGGACATTCCTATATAAAGCACGTCATCCCCGTTTTCGAGAGATCTGCGGAAAGCGTCCATGTAGTCGAATATATTGATCATTGAGGTCTTGACGGACGCGCCCGCGCGCATTGCGTCATAAAATTTCTTCCCGTCGAAATCGGCGTCGGGATCTTGCTGAGCCGTAACGCCGTCAACCTGGTATGTGAACGGAACGACTCCGATATTATATTTTTTAAGTATTTCCGAAGGCAGATTTGCCGAAGTGTCGGTAAACAGTTTTATCATGGTTTTCTCCTCGTCGGGCATGAGCCTTTGATCTGCGTGTCGGAAAAGCATTGTTGCTTCTCCTTTTTCACTATCATGATATACCTGTTTTCGAAAAATTGCAACCTACAAATGCTTTCGGTCGGTATACGGATCGGGAGATGTTGTTCTACCGTTCATCCGTCGCGGTAGAATAGGGGCGAGAGCCGGTCTACCGACTGAAAAAACGCCGTAAAATCAAGAAAAACACATACGGAGAAAAACAGGGTAAAAGTAAAGTCACGCGGGTTTCGCGTGACTTTATTCTTTGAAACGCTATTCTTTTTCATGCGTTATTTTGTTTGAAGGTCGCCGTTTTATGCGGAAAACGAGGATGACGATGATCTCGACAGGCAAAGCAAGCAGGAACAACTGCCACCAGTTATGGCTGAAAAACAGAAAATAAACCATCAGGATCAGACTTAATTGCAGAGCCGATACGATAATAATATTATACTTGCCCTTTCCCCAAACCGAATGCAGAACAAGCTGTGTCACGAGGGACACGGGCAGAGCGCACGGAAACAGCTGCCAGATGATCTTTCCGTTGAGCCAGAATATGATAAAGATCAACAGGGCGACAGTCCATATGCCCATGATTGCAACGCTCGTTATCATTTTGTAACTGATCGAAAAACCGTTTCCGAATTTGACGGCGCTTTTCTTCTTTCGCTCTTCCTTTGCCTTCAATTCGTCATGGGAATACACGAGACGGTCGACCGTCACGCCGAACACATCCGCGATATTTCGGAGAACGGCGGCATCGGGAGCCGCTTCCGCACGCTCCCATTTGGAGACGGATTTGTCGGAATAATTGATCTTTTCCGCGAGTTCGGCTTGCTTCATTCCGGCTTCGGCTCTGAGTTCGATTATATTGTTCGCAATGATCTTTTTAATGTCGTCCATCAGCAGACCTCCGGGTATCGGAAATTCATTCTTTTATCCTTTTGATGACTTCGCATTTTTCAACTCCGTAATACTTCATTATGTCAACCGCTTCTTTGCTTATCTTTTCGCCGTAAACTGCGATCGGTATCGCGGGCGGGCAACTTATCGCCGCCGCCGCGCAGATGCGTCCTGCCGCCTTGTCCGTCGGAACGGTCTCGCTCTGCGCGAATATCGCGTCTTTCGCCGGCATGACAGCCGTCATCACGGGAAGCGGAGGATTCTTTTCCGTTATCGCTTCTCTTCTTTTTATGTCTCTGATTGCGTTTAACAGCCTTTTGAGGTCGTGTTCTCTGTTTTTCGGCGAAAGCATCAGAACGACGGCGTCGGGATCGTAAAATTCGGGATATATGTCCCTGCTCATAAGTATTTTTGCCGTTTCCGTTCCCGTGTAACCGAAACTTTTCGGACAGACAGTAATTTTCAGCGGCTCATCTCCGACAGTATCAAAACCGAGTTTTTCAATGTCGTTTTTCAGTTTTAAAGCTTTCGGAAGAAAATCGGCGAGTTCTTTTTTGAATTTTTCAGCCTCGCCGTTCATCGCGTCGAGCGATTGCAGTATCAGATACGACGGACTGCTTGACCCGAACAGAGACATCGACGATTTTGCGCGTTCCGAAAATATTACAGGCGCGGCGTCCGATATGTGAAGATACGCTCCTCCCGTTATGACGGGAAGCGTCTTATGCGCCGAATCGCAACACATATCCGCCCCGAGATCGATCGGATGGAGCGACTTCGGCAAAAATTTCAGATATGCTCCGTGCGCGTTGTCTACAAGCAGCGGCACCCCGTGTTTTCTGCAGACTTCGGAGATTTTTTGAATGTCGAGAATGTTTCCGAGATAGTCGGGACTTGTCAGATATACCGCCGTCGGCTCGTCGTCTTTTGACAGTTCTTTTTCTATATCTTCCGCGCAGATCGGGCAACTCAGATACGGGCAATCGGTTTTCGGATAGAGTCTGCGAAATTCAATTCCGAGCATTGCCGCGGCATTCACAAACGATCTGTGCGCGTTACATCCCGCGAGAATGAGAGGTTTTTTGCCTTTTGAAACAGCGTAAACGGCGCAGAGATGAACCATCGTCTGAATGCAGAGGGTAGAGCCTCCCGCCGAATAAAAAGTTTTCGACCCGAAAATATCACTCGCGTTTTTTTCGCTTTCGGCAATAACGCCGCTCGGAGTGAAAAGCTCGTCCGCGCCGTCGATCTCGGTTATATCGAAAGCCTCGATCCCGAGCAGGGGAGTTCCCTTGTGTCCCGGCATGTGAAATCTTGCCGCTTCGCATTGCACATATTCACGGACAAAATCGCAGATAGGTTTATTCATTTCCGTTTCTCAGTTCGCGCTCGACCGCGACCGCGATCGCGCATTCCATTCTCTTTCTGAAAAGATCGCATCCGTACCCGTAAACGCCTTTGACGGAACCCGTCGCGTGATATGCGTTCGCCGCACAGCCGCCCGAACAGTAAAGCCTTGCCCAGCAATCGCGGCACTCTTCGCGCGCGTATACATTGCAGGACGCGAATTCGTTCTGTATTTCCGTGTTTGTAACGCCCGACCAAATATCGCCGAGCTTGAATTTTTCGTCCCCGACGAATTGGTGACACGGGTAAAGGTCTCCCCACGGAGTGACCGCCATGTATTCCGTTCCCGAACCGCAGCCCGAAATACGCTTATATATGCACGGTCCGCCTTTCAGATCGATCATATAATGATAGAAGGTGAACGGCTTGCCCTGTCGGTCGCGTTCCAGCATGAGTTCGGCGAGTTTTTCGTACTGTTCGAGAACGGTCGGTTTGTCTTCTTCCGTCAACGCTGCGGGATCGTCCTCGGCAGCGACAACGGGCTCCATGCTCAGTTCGGTAAATCCGAGATCGAGCATCGTTTTTATATCTTCGAGAAAATCGGGATTTGCGTGCGTAAACGTTCCGCGCATATAGTAATTTTTGCCGCCGCGCGCTTCAACAAACCTTTGGAATTTCGGAACGATCCTGTCCCAACTTCCGTTTCCCGCATAATCCACTCTGTATCTGTCGTGGACTTCCTTTCGCCCGTCAAGGCTCAGAACGACATTGCTCATTTCTCTGTTTGCGAACTCAATGACATCGTCGTCAACGAGAACTCCGTTCGTCGTAAGCGTGAAGCGGAAGTTCTTGTTTTTTTCCTTTTCGATGCTTCGCGCATAGCGGACAAGTTGTTTGACGACGTCAAAGTTCATCAGCGGTTCACCGCCGAAAAAGTCGACTTCGAGATTTTTGCGCGTTCCCGAATTCTCAACGAGAAAATCAAGCGCTCTTTTCCCGACCTCGAAACTCATCAGCGCGCGTTCTCCGTGATACTTCCCCTGGCTGGCAAAGCAGTAAGAACAGTTCAGATTGCAGGTGTGCGCTATATGAAGACAGAGCGCCTTGACAACTCCCGACGTGCGCGCTTTCAGCGTTCCCGCCATAGGCTCAAACGAGTCTTCCGAGAAAAGCGTCCCGTTTTTTTTCATCTCGCAAAGAGTACGGTAGCATTCTTCGACGTCTTTTTCCGTCACTCCGTCCGCATTTTTGTATTTTTCCGCGATGCGTTTTTTTATTGTTCCGAGATCGGATGTCCCGAACATTGAGATCATGTCGAACGTCGGATCGTCAACAACGTGAACCGAGCCCGAGCATATGTCAAGAACGATGTTCCGACCGTTGAATTTATATTGATGTATCATACTGTCTTTCATTCCTAAAAATGCCGCCCTGAGAAGGGCGGCATCATAGTCTTTACCCGTTTTTATTTGCTTTCTTTGTTCTCGCAAACCTGGTTAGCTATTCCGCAGCTGGTCTTGCAGGCAGATTGACAGGAAGTCTGGCACTCGCCGCAGCCGCCGTTTTTCGCGCTCTCGCAAAGATTGCGGGTGCCGATCGTCTTTATAGTCTCCATAACGTGTCCCTCCGTAATAATAGATTTGTTGTATTATAACATATATGCAATGTGTTGTCAATCGCTGCCGCCGTAAATTTCGGATTTCTTTCGGATTATCTCAGATCCGCGATAAATTCGACCGTTTTTCCGTCCTCGCTTTTCGCTTTTATGCTTCCTTTATGCCCTTCTGCTATACTGCGCGCGATCGAGAGCCCGATCCCGAAACCGCCCGTTGCGGTACGGTCGTTGAGAAAAAGAAGCGCTCCTGACATGGTGACACCTCACTCACAGCAAGAATTTAATTGCAATAGCCTGAACTTTTTCATATAGATTTTACTGCCTGAACAGCCCTGCGGCGTAAGCGAATGCTTACGCCGCAGGGCTCTTTCTGTTTATTTGGTAATATTATTCAATCTCATCTTTGCAATCTGTTATCAATAAAATTCATCGTCGGAACTCGTCGCAAAGATTTTTCCGTTGTTTTTGAGTATAGAGATTATCAATAATGCAATTAAAAGCAATATTTCCAAATAGAAAACAACTCCGAAATACTCAAAATCTCTATAGAATGTAAGTGTTCCTCTGTATTGTTCCGGTGAATATACATCAAAAAACGCTGATTTTCCTGCAATCGATCCGATAAAAGTAAGTCCGAGTGACGATGCGCTGCATACTATTCCCATAACACGAATTTGTCTTTTTCGGAAATAACCTACCCATTCGCATATGATTAATGCAACCAGCGCGCCGATTATCATGACAGCGTAAAAGTAGCCGAGAGATGTCGTCCCTGCCAAACGTGTAAACGATCCGTTATCTGTCGTTATTAGAATATCTGAGTTCTTTGTCGTTTGAATAAAATAAGTGAAAAATCCTTTGACAAAAAGAAATATAATACCGAACAAACATATCGCCGTATGTACGACGGCACTTTTTAATAATGAATTGTTTTTCATAGTTTCATTCTTCTTTTTCCTTTTCTGTATGTAATCTTATTCCGTTCAGAAACACGTCCATATATCCGATAAGTTCGTCATACCTTGTCGTTATCTCTTTTATTGCACCTGAATTCATATCATGCAAGATTAAATCCCGCAATTTTTTTGCAGATCTTTTGTTGCTGTGTTTTTCTGAACCGAAAATGTTTTTTAATAACTCATCGTTAAAATCGTACTTTAAATCGTGAAAAGGGATTTTACACAATCTATATTGATATTTTCGCACTTGTCTTTTTTGACATATTTGTAGACCTTTTTGTATACCTGCTCACAAATTACGAATTTATTGACGAACGTGTTTATCATTTTACTCAACTTGCCAGAATTAAAAATGTTTTCCAATGTTCCGAGTTTTTTGGCTGCAAAACACTTTGCGTCTTCGATTTCTTCTTCCGATAGTTTTTTTGACATTTCCTAACCCCTGTTAAAGCAATTGTTTCTTCTTTTCTTCATATTCTTCTTGTGTTATAGCACCTTCATCAAGCAATCTCTTATATTTCAATAATTCATCTGCGGTATCGGATTTGGCTTTTCTTTCAGAAGGTAGCTTTTTGCTTTTCATTATGAAAGTTAAAATATAACTGATTATAAAGGACAAAACTATAGCACAAAATACGCCAATGACAACAATACTTCCATCATAAATAAAATAACAATTTTTCCCTGGTCCTACATTAAAAACTATTTGGAGACATATAAATTCTATTAACAAAAGCATTGCGGATGTTTTTAAATGATTCGTCCATATTGCCATAATAAATATAAATATAATGCTGATTGTAAGCAATTCCATGGTATACCTAATAAAAGCTCCGTTAAAAGTACTTATATAACTGAAGAAATTAAATTGTGTGTCATTGCGATATAGAGTTGAAACAAACATAGATATAACTTCAATTGCAGAAAAAAATGTCATTAAAATTTTCATATAAAACGGGCATAAATATTTTGTGGAATAATTTTTTAAATTCATTTTTATTCTCCTTAATGTTTATACTCAAAATCTTTGCACTTAAAATCTAATTGGCATGGAGACCAATTTTCTTGAACCGCAGCATAATTTCTAATATTTGTATATATTTTATACCCTAAAACAGTACCACAGTGAATCCGTTCCCAGTGTGTTACATATTTCCCATCATCAGACCAATAGTATTGAGTACCTTCTTTTTCCAAGTCTGCTTCTGCTGTCGGAATATTTGAGAAACCTAAAGTTTTGTCAAATTCGCGAATAAGATCTCTTTCATTCTCATTTATATAGATGTCTTCTTCTTGTGGAAAAGTTCTGGATGTGTAATGAACTGAGTAATAACTGTCTGTATCTTCTTGGAATATTTCAGGGAAAAGATCTTTGAACGGTACATATTTACTTGAGGTTGCCTTTGCAATTGTAGTGACAGAAATTATAAGTACTACAACAGATGCAATAATCGGTAGAAAAAAAGATATTTTTTCTTTTTTCACCTGACCGCTTAACAGTAAATCATTTTTAATAGTGCGAAAAATGGTTTCTTTCATTTGCTAAACCCTCCTAAAATTTATAGCCCGATTAAGGACAATAATTATTATAGCCCATTTACGGGCAATTGTCAAGAGGCGAACAATATTTTATACTGAAAAAAATGTGGGAGGGATAAAAAATGATCGTATACGACAGACTTTGGGAAACGATGAAAAGGCGAGGTGTTTCGCAGTACAAACTGATAAAAGAAAACGGAATAAGCAACGGGCAACTTGACCGATTGAGAAAAAACCATAATGTTAACACTTACACCCTCGATCAACTTTGCCGAATACTCGAATGTGACCTCTCGGATATAGCGGAATATAAAACAGACAAAGAAGGAGACGCGGATTGAATGCCGCGTCTCCTTAATTTTCGTTTGTCGGCGCGTTGCGCAGACAAACGTTTTTTTCCGCATGACCATTATTTCTATTTCAACACAAGATCGTCGGGATTTCGTTTTATGCGGTTGTTTTGCCGCATTCATTGAAATTGCTTTCGCGGTATTTATTGTTGTATATCCGCGACCGCTCCGATAAATATCGGCATCGAGGTTTCGTTGTCGAAGATCATATATACGAAAGGTCTGTCGAGCGTGACGATCTGCACTTTGTCGAACTCTATCGCTGTTTTGTTGATTGCAACTGTTAATTATACAATCAAAAGGGCGTTTTTCCTTATGATTTCATAAAAAAAACTGCTCTGTCTCCGATTATACCATGATAAAAGGCGTTGTATGTGACAAAACGGCGACTTCAATGGCTTTGGGAGCCGTTTTTTCATAAAATCATGCATTCGGCAAAGATCGGCTACCTCTCGGCGCAAAAAAACGACCTGTCGGCGAAAAGGTCTTTACAAGCCGATGAAAATATTGTATAATTACGTCGTCGAAAGGAGATGAGCGAGTGAAACTCAGGATCGAGATCGACCCGGACGCGACCGCAGAAGTCGTCATACGTTCTCCGAGCGCTGACAATACCGTTTATCGGCTGAGTTCCGCGATCGAGGGACTGCTTGAACGAAAAAGCGAGATAGCAATGTTCCTCGGAGACGTCGAATGCTATATTCCCTGCGAAGAGATACTTTTCTTTGAAACGGACGAAGGGCATATTTCGGCGCATACCGCGGACAGAATGTTTTCCTGTCGGATGCGGCTTCACGAACTTTCGGAGATACTTCCGAGAACGTTCGTCCGAGGCTCTAAATCGTGTCTGATAAACACGGCGCTCGTGTTCTCCGTTCAGCGTTCGGTGACGGGCGCAAGCGAAGTGCATTTCAAAAATTCAAACAAAATAGTTTATGTTTCGAGAATGTATTACAAAGCGTTCAGAGAAACGATAGAAGAAACGAGGTTAAAAAAATGAAAAAGGGCAGAAACGGTTTGTTTTTCGGCATAATTCTTGTTTGCGCGGCAGTTGTTCTTATCCTTGACGGGCTCGGCATCTCGATAGGCGGCGCGGATCTTTCGTTCTGGCGTATCGCAGGCGGGATCCTGTGCCTCGCATGGCTGATCGCCGAGATAGTAGATCTGAAATTCTCGCGGATATTTTTCCCGCTCTCATTTATCTTCCTTCTCTTTGAGGGTCAGATCGCTGTTTGGTGCGGCGCGCCCGATACGGATCTGATCTCAAACTGGATCGTCATTCTCGCCGCGCTTCTGTTGACGATCGGAGTCGGAACGCTCGGCGGAAATCTGAAAAAGCATAAGACCGGCGACGGCATAACGAAAAAGAATTTTACACGGTCTTCCACGGTTTATATTGACGCGTCCGATCTCGGAAGTTATAACATAGAAAACGACTGCGGTCTCACACATGTATATATCGAGAATGCGGACAGGTACAAGGGCGAAGGCGTTATCAACGTTGAAAACAATTGCGGCTCTGTCGTTGTTCATATCCCGAAAGAATGGAAGGTCTTTTCGAACATCGAAAACAGCCTCGGTTCGGTCAAGATACCTCAGCATGAAACCGAGCCCGGTGCGATGGGAGTCAGGCTTGCGGGGGAAAACAACCTCGGTTCTCTCGAAATCATATTTGAATAAAGATCCCGATCTACGGTAAAGCGCACGGGGTCCGACCCCGTGCGCTTCAATTTTTCGGACGGAAGCGGAAAATTGCCGTTGGTGCGGCAACGGCGGCGGAGAAAGATCCGTGCCTCGGAGAACCTCTTTACAGACGGAAGGAAAGAAAGATGAAAAAGTTCTTTAACGGAAGAAAAGAACGCGCCGCGCGCCGAAAACCGAGGTTCGCATTTTTTTCTTGGAATGATACGGGAGCGGCAATGACCGCTTTGACGTTCGGTCTGCATTCAACGGGAGAAACGGTACGGAAACCGTAAGGATTTCGTACAGACGCGTCTCTTGCTTCTCCGATGCACGGTTCGACCGCCGAAACGAAAATTTTTGAATGTTCCTCTTGCTCATATACAGTAAAACATCTCCCGCGGAATAACAACCGCGCGGAGATGTTTTTTGTTTTCGGAAAGAGAGATCATCGGTTCAGCAGATATATAGAATAATTCAGATATCCCGCGAACGCGACCCACAGCGCATACGGAATGAGCAAAAGCCCCGCGGCAAATCTGATCTTTGAGAACAGATATATTGTCGCGCTTATCAGAAGCCACAGGATGATCAGCCATACGAATGCGAACAGATAGGCACCCGCGTTAAAGAATATCAGCGTCCATGCGAAGTTGAACGCGAGTTGAATTCCGTAAACGGTCAGTGCGGCTTTTTTCTGTTTTTCCTCCGCTTTTTCAACCGCGACGAGATATGACGCTATGCCCATAAGAACGAAAAGAACCGTCCAGACAACGGGAAAGACCCATGACGGCGGCGCGAGAGGCGGTTTTTCGAGGCTGTCAAAGCGTTCCGTCGCAACTCTTGACAGAAGCGCGGAAAGCCCTCCGACCGCAAGCGGAACCGCAAGCGCGACGAGAAGTTTTTTCAAATCGATTTTCAAAAGAATCACCCGATACTATTATAGATTGCGGAACGGGTTTTATGCTTGATCCGAAACGGTTTTTTCCCACCGGAAAAAATCGAACGTAAAAGGAATTTTTTAGACTTCGGTTGACTTTTCGAACGATCTGTGCTATCATTTGATACAAAGATATTTATATTGCAGAGGTGCAAAAAATGATCTACGACAGCGGAAAAGGCAACAAAAAAAATTGGATCGTCGCGGCCGATGAATTCGGACATGACAAAGGGTATCTTTATAAATACGAGTCGGTCATGTGTATCGGAAACGGATATATGTGCATGAGGGCTTCGACTGAGGAACAGTATCCCCAACAGCTTCGCTCGACGCTGATCGCGGGAACGTTCGACCGTTTCGGCGACTCGCCGACGGAACTTCCGTTCTGCGCCGATGTGTCGCCCGTCGATGTTTTCGTTGACGGAAAAAAACTTGATTTGAGAAAAGGCGTTCTTTCGAACTATTCCGTTTCCGTAGATCTGAAAAACGGACTTCTTTCCCGTTCTTTCGATTGGACTTCTCCGAACGGAAAGCAGATCCGCTTCGAGTCGGAAAGAATGATCTCCATGGCTCAATTGCATATTTACGCGTCGAAGATCCGCGTTACCGCCGTTTCGGACGCACATATCGCGATCTCGAGCGGTCTGAACGCAAAAACTCAGGACAGACCTCATTGCGAGAAAAAGTCTTTGTTTGCGAAAGATTACATACAGTTTGTTCAGACAACGAAGGAAAGCGGTATCGATTTCGTTTCGACCGTTGTCAATGTCTGCGACGCGGCAAAAGCAACGAAGAAGGGAAGAATGCACGCAGAGGATGTCTTTGAAAAAGACCTCCGCGCGGGGCAGACCCTGACTCTCGAAAAATTCGCTTCGATATATACCACCCGTGACAGAACATCCGAGGGGCTTACGCTCAGAAAGTTGAAAACTGTCGGAAAAAAAGCCGCGCTGAAAGCCTCTGAAAAGGGCTTTGACGCGCTGTTGAACGCATCCGCTTCCGCTTGGAAGAAAAAAGTCTGGAACGATATGGACGCGAAGATCGACTGCAAATATGACTTCGATCAGCTTGCGTACAGATTCGCTGTATATCACCTCAGCGTTATGACTCCCGCGCATGACGACCGCATGAATATCGGCGCAAAGGGACTTTCCGGCCCCGGCTATTGCGGTCACGCGTTCTGGGACACGGAAATATATATGCTTCCCGCATTCGTTTTCGCGAGACCTTCGGTTGCGAGAAGTCTGCTGACTTCGCGTTGGTACGGGCTCGGCGGAGCGCGTAAAAAGGCGAAAGACAACGGCTACGAGGGCGCAATGTTCCCGTGGGAAGCCGCATGGCTCGACAACGATGAGGAAACTCCGGGCTGGTGCAAAACAGGTAAGATCGAACAGCATATAACCGCCGACGTCGCTTACGGCGTTCATCTTTACTACTCCGTGACAGGCGACGAGGATTTTATGGAAAAGTACGGCTATGAGCTTCTTTTCGATACCGCGCGTTATTGGGTCTCCCGTTTTGAATACAACAGCGAACTTGACAGATATGAGATAAGAAACGTTATCGGGCCAGATGAATTCCATGAGGAGATCGACAATAACGCTTACACCAACTATCTGGCAAATCTCAACCTTGAACTTGCGATCGAGTACTATGAAAAACTTAAAAAGGTTTCACCCGATCTCTTTAAGTCTCTTTCCGAAAAACTCGAACTCGAAAAGGTATACCCCGATTGGAAAAAGAAGTCCGCAAAACTTTATCTGCCGAAGATGAACAAGGACGGTCTTCTTCCGCAGGACGACAAGTATCTGACGCTTCCCGATTATGACCTGACTGCTTTCAAAAAAGGCGAGGCTCCTTTCCCGAACGTGGAGGTCAATAATTATCAAATCTCCAAGCAGGCGGACGTTACCGCGCTGTTCCTGCTTCTCGAAGATCTGTTCACCCCCGAAGAAAAAGAGAGAAATCTCAAATATTATGAGGCGAGATGCACGCATTTGTCGTCGCTGAGCCTTTCGACATACGCTCTTCTCGCCGCCGATATAGGTCTTTCGGATTATTCTTACAGCCTTTTTGAAAAAGCGTCGAGGCTCGACCTCGGTGACAAGGAAATGCGCTCGAGCAACGACGGACTTCACGCCGCGTCTTTGGGCGGTATATGGCAGTGCACCGTTTTCGGCTATCTCGGCGTCCGCCTTTACGGGCAGAAACTTCGTATTCAGCCGAATCTTCCGAAAACATGGAAAAAGGTCCGCACGAAGATCTATTGGCACGGTTGCCGTCTTGAAGTTTGCGCCGACAAAAAAACGCTGACGGTAAAACGCCTGAGCGGAGATAAGGACGTATCTTTCCTTTGCGGCGGCAAAGAATATACCGTGAAGGATAAAACAACGGTCGGGTACGGAAAAAGATAACGATCGGGATAGCGGAAAAGGAGATTTTATGCAACCGAAAGCCTTTATATTCGATCTTGACGGCGTTCTGACGAGTACGGACCGTTACCATTTCCTTGCGTGGAAAAAACTCGCCGACAGGCTCGGGCTCGATTTCAACACGTCCGTCAATGAAAAACTGAAGGGCGTTGACCGTCTGACTTCGCTTGAGATCATCCTTGCGCATAACGGAGTTGAGCGGAATTTTTCCGCAGACGAAAAAGCCGCGCTTGCCGATGAGAAAAACGAATTTTATAAAAAGTCAATACTGAAAATGACGGAAAGGGACATTCTGCCCGGTATATCCGATCTGCTTGCCGTTCTGCGCGGGAAGGGGATCAAAACCGCGGTCGCGTCCGTTTCAAAAAACGCGGCGACCGTTCTGCGCGTTCTGAAACTCGAAGACAGTTTTGACTATATCGCGGACGCGGCGAAGGTGTCGAAACCGAAGCCCGATCCCGAAATATTTGCGCTCTGCGCTTCCGAACTCGGGTTATCCCCCGAAGACTGCGTCGGCGTCGAAGACGCTCAAAGCGGGATCGAAGCGATACACGCCGCGGGAATATTCTCGGTCGGCATCAATATCGAAGTTACGAGCGTACATCCCGATCTTCCGCTCGGATCGACCTCCGAACTCGACTTTGATCGGATCTGCGACGCGTATACGGCGTGGAGAGACGGCAGATGAACGATTTTTCCGAGGCGTTCGGACTGATTTTCGGAAAGAACGGACTCGAAGAATTTGTCGCGTTTGCGGACAAGTTTGAATTTTTATACGATAAACTGACAGAGGTCAACCGCAGTCTGAATCTGACTTCGATCACCGAAAGAGACGAGGTCATCGTTAAGCATTTTGCCGACTGCGTCCGCGTTGCGAGGTATATCCCGATAAATGCGGAAGCGGTCGATGTCGGTTGCGGCGGCGGTTTTCCGTGTCTTCCTCTGGCAATAGTCAGACCCGACATAAAAATTCTCGCGGTCGATTCGGTCGCAAAAAAACTTGCGTTCGTCGACGGCGTTTCGCGCGATCTCGGACTTTCCGTCAGTGTTGCCGCCGCACGGGCGGAAGAACTCGGAAGGGAAGAAACTCTGAGACAGCATTTTGATGTTTGCGTCAGCCGCGCCGTCGCGCGGCTGACATTCTTTCCGAACTTTGCGTGCCGCTTGTCAGGGTCGGTGGACTTTTCGTTTCCATGAAGGGGAGCGGAGGACTTGCCGAACTGGAAGAAGCCGAAAACGGACTGAAAACGCTCGGCACGCGAACGGCGATCCGCGACGGGTTCACTTTGTCCGACGGAAGCGACAGATACATATTCTGTTTTGAAAAAGTTGCGGATACTCCCGATATGTATCCGCGCAAATACAGCAAGATCAAAAAGGAGCCTTTAAGGTGAGGACTTCGGAAAAAGTCAAAAAACTCGCGCTTTGCGGAGTCCTGTGCGCGCTCGGAGTTGTCGTCATGCTTTTCGGCGGCGTTATTCCGATCGCCGTTTACTGCTGTCCCGCGCTTGCCGCGATGCTTCTTGTGCCGATCGACTGCGAGTGCGGAACGAAGTACGGGCTTACCGCTTATGCGGTCATTGCCGTCCTTGCCGTCCTTCTCACGGCAGACAAAGAGACCGCGGCGGTATTTGTTTTTCTCGGATACTATCCGATAGTCAAAAAGTTTTTTGACCGTATCCGACTTGCCGTCTTCCGTGTGTCCGTCAAACTTTTGTTCTTCAATACGGCGACGGTTGCGCTTTACGCGCTTCTGATTTTCGTTTTCAATATGACCGCGCTTGTTGAGGAGTTCAAAACGACCGGAACTATGCTCCTGATCGCCACGTTGGCTCTCGGAAACGTTACGTTCGTTATACTTGATTTTTGTCTTGACCGCTTGAGAATGATATATTTCGCGAAACTCCGCAAATATGTTTTCAAAAACGGGAAATAATTAAAGCAAAGGATATTCGGAATACAGGAGATCAATTTGTAAATGAAGATAGCTTTTTTCGACGCGAAACCTTACGACATCGAATCGTTCGATCGGACGGATCATGACGGGATCACTTTCAAATATTTTGAGACGAGACTGAACGAGGATACCGTCGGGCTTGCCGCAGGATTTGACGGCGTTTGTGTGTTTGTCAACGACGATGTGAACGCAAATGTCATCGACCGCCTTTATGAAAACGGAGTCAGACTTATCGCGCTCCGCTGTGCGGGATTCAACAACGTCGATGTGCGCCATGCGTATCAAAAACTGCACGTTTTTCACGTTCCCGTGTATTCTCCCCATGCCGTTGCCGAGCACACGATGGCAATGCTTCTGACGTCCGTGCGGCGCATCCATAAGGCGTATAACAGAACACGGGAGTTTAATTTCAGTCTCAACGGATTGACGGGCTTCGATCTTTACGGAAAAACGGTCGGTGTTGTCGGAACGGGAAAAATAGGCAGGATATTTATCGATATATGCAAAGGCTTCGGAATGAATGTCATCGCTTTCGATAAATACCCGTCGGAAAACTGCGGAGCGGAGTATGTTTCGCTCGACGAACTTTTTGCGCGAAGCGATATTATTTCCCTTCATTGTCCTCTGACGAAGGACACATATCATCTCATCGATTCGGATTCGATCCCGAAAATGAAAAAGGGCGTGTTTATTCTGAACACTTCGCGCGGCGCTCTTATCGACGCGGAAGCGCTTCTCGAGGGGATCAAAAGCCGACGGATCGGCGCGGCGTGTCTCGATGTCTACGAGGAAGAAGCGGATATATTTTTTGAGGATTTTTCAGGGCATATCGTCAGCGACGATACGCTTGCGCGGCTCATCTCCATGCCGAATGTAATCGTGACTTCCCATCAGGCGTTTTTGACTGCGGAAGCGCTGAACAATATCGCTCAGATAACTGTTGAAAACCTTCGCTCTTTTGAAAAAAACGGCGGGGGAGAAAACGAACTCTGTTACTACTGCGGAAAGACCGAGAATTGCAGAACTCACCGCCTCGGCAAGTGCTTCTGAACAGAAAAAAGCGGTCTTTTTGCGCTTATTTTCGGATTGATGACGGTTGCGGTATGCTCTTTCCTCACGGTGACGCATCAAACGGGAAAAAGCGGAAGATCATTTGAAAGGAGAGATCCGATACGGACGATGCAACGACGATCGAGCGCGGGCTGACAAAGCGTTTCCGCAAAAACATACGGCGCCGTTTTATCGAGGCATTGCAGGAATTTTCAATGACCTCTCCGAATGACAGGATACTCGTTCGCGTCGAACCGAACGCGCAGTCCGTTCTGCTTGCAAAATGTATGCAGATGCTTGAAAAATACAGTGATCACCCGATAACCGTCGAATTTTCTTCCGATGAGAGGTCTGTGTTGTTCGAAAGGGTGGGAATAACCGTTTCCGAGCCTTTCGGCGAATACGACAAGACAGCCGAGAGCGACTGTTTTGACGATATATGCGCCGCGACACTCGAAAACATCGTTTATAACGGAACGGCGGCTACTCTTCCTCCGAAAAAAGGAAAGATCATACGCCCGCTTTGTTATGTCCGACGCAGAAACATCGAGAATTGGGCTGAGTTTCACGGACTGCCGTTTGAGCCGAGACGGGGTCCTGCCGACACGCTTTACCAACGGCTGACTTCGGAAATATATGATGCGGATATACGGCTTTTCAGAGCGTTGACGGACGCCGATCCGCGCTATTTTCTCGGATATACCGAAAACGGCGAGCATTTCGGATGTGAGCCTATCCCTGTTCCGGAAAAGTAAAAAAAACGGGATATATCCGCAATTTTTCGGATATATCCCGAGATTTTTTTGACCGCCGCCTACGGGCGGTTTTTTTCTATGACCGCAAAGATTGGCGGACAGCCTTTTCTGTTCGCAAACCGTGTGACAGCGACGGTGAAGACTTTCGGATCGAGCGATTCGAGAAACGAAAGAACCGTGTCTCTTTCTTCAAAACCCGACAGACCCCCGTAGTATATGCACACGATGACAAAACCGTTTTCTTTCAATACTTCGGTCGCCGCGCCGATTGCCGAAACGCTCGTTTCCGCACTTGTCCTGATCTCGTGATCACTGCCGGGAAGCCAACCGAGATTGAAAACGACGCCGTCTGCCTTCGGAACATATTTTTTGATATTCACATGCGAGTCGCAGATGAATTCGACGCGGTCTTTAAGCCCGTTTTCGGAGATAAGTGCTTTTGCTCCGTCTATCGCCGTCTGTTGAATGTCGATGGAAAAGACCTTGCCTTTTTCACCGACGAGAGAAGCAAGCAGGAGCGTGTCTCTGCCTTTTCCCGCCGTTGCATCGACGACGGTATCTCCCTCCCGGACATTCTCTTTGAGGTATTCGTGCGCAAGTTTCAGCGCGTTTTTATCGTAATAAGTCATTTGCCCGATATTGTAACGCCGCCGAAATCGACCCACGGAAGTATGCTTGACCCGTCGTTGATCCGTTCCTCGGAGATCGCGCGCACGTTAAGAAGCATTTCGGTCAGATTTCCCGAAAACATGGTTTCGCTGACCGCTCCGACGATTTTTCCGTCCTCAATAAGAAAACTGTTTTTCGCAACTCCTGTCACATCTCCGTTGACGCCTGGCGAGCCCGCGCTGAAACGGTTCATTATAAGACCTTTTTTGACGTTTTTTATCATGTCGGAAAGACTTGTGTTTCCGCCGTTCATAATATAGCATCCGCCGTCGTTTTTGCTTCTCGGAAGCCCCGTGCGCTTTGACCCGTAACGCGAAACGACAAAGTTTTTAAGAACGCCGTTTTCGATAAGCGTCATATTTTCCGCGATATAGCCGTCGGAAGTCGATCTGTAACCGCCGACGATCTCTTCGGAGAGGGGCGCGGAGAGCACGGTGACGGTCGGAGCGGCGATCTTCTGCCCGAGTTTGTCGCGGTAAGGCGAGGTTCCGTTTATGAGTACGGAGTCAGACAGAAAATTGTCCTCGATGCATGCGAGCAGTTCGGAAAGACATTGCGGGGTGACGATTATATCGCCGACGAGTTTTCCTTCCGCACAGATCGTTTCGGTCTGCTTTTCGGTTTCTGCAAGCAGCATTTCCGTTTGTCCGAGCGTCATGAACGGAGCGCCGAGATCTTTTATCATAACTCCCGAATAGTTGAACGAAGACGTTTTTTCTCCATCGACCGCCATATACATCGGACTGAAAGTGTAATAACCGTATTTCTCGGTTATGTTCACGCCGTTCGTGTTTTTGTATACTCTTTCGACCGAAACATGGTTTGCCGTGATCGAGTCAAAGGATATTTTCGGATACTTCTTTTTTGTTTCGCCTATGAACTCGGCAAGTCTGTCATAAAGTTTTTCGGTATCTTTTTCGGGAGTGCCGTAGACGAACGTCCTGTCGCACGGCTCGTCCGATATCCCGTTCGCATCGTCTTCGGGGGCGCTTGCCGCGCTTTCGAGAGCATCTGAGACGATTTTTTTCTTTGCTTCTTCGGTCGATATATCGTTTGTCGAAACGATGCCTTTTTTGTTATCCTTTATAACCTTTACGTTTGCCGAAATGTTTTCGTTCGTTCTTATCATGCTGACTTTTCCGGACTCGTAATACACTTCGGTCGTCTGTGTTTTGATAACGCATACTTCTCCGCAGTCGGCATCGGAAGTTTTGATTTCGTTAAGCAAAAACAGCGCGCTGTCTTTTTCGTTCATGTCTTTCCCTCCTTATCTGCCGCCGACGTTGAGCCGGCATTTGATCGCCGGTCCGCCCATAGACACGGGTATAGGCTGTTTTTTGCCGCACATTCCGCAACTTGTCCATGTCAGATCGTCGGACACCATGGTTACGGTTTTCAGCATTTCAAACGCGACGCCCGATATGGTGGTCGACTTGATCGCCCGTCCGAGTTTTCCGTTCTTTATCTCGTATCCCATATCGACGCCGAACATGAATTCTCCCGTCGAGTCCGCCTGTCCGTTTCCCGATTTGGTCAGATAATAACCGTCTTTTATCGATGCGATCATCTCGTCGAGTTTTGATTCTCCCGGGAGGACGAATGTGTTTCTCATTCTTATCAGAGGCTCGTCGGAAAAAGCGTACGCCCTCGCGTTTCCCGTCGGTTCAACGCCGTAAAGTTCGGCGGATTCGCGGTTGTGCATATAACTCCTGAGAACGCCGTTTTCAATTATCCTGACGTCTTTCGCTTCCACACCCTCGTCGTCAACGTAAACGGGAATGGGACAGCGTTTCCCGAAAGCGGTATTCGCGAAATCGGTCATGTTTATAAGTTCGGAAGCGACTTTTTTATTCATGCAATGCGCCGCGACAGAACCCGACTGTACGAAATCGGCTTCGACCGTATGACCGACAGCCTCATGCGCCAGCATGCCCGCGAGATCGGGATGAAGGATGCAGTCCTTGATCCCCGCGTCCGCAAAAACACCCTCGCATTTTTTCATCAGATCCTCGTACAGCGCGTCGATCTGTCCGTAATACTCGGACGGGGATGAGTATAATTCGTTAAAACATCCGAAATCGCATATCGGAAGCAGCATTTCCTGCATAGTTCCGTCGCCGTCCTCGGCTGTCATGAAAATATAAAACTGCGTTTTCGGCGTGAACGAATGCGCGACGACTCCGTCGGATGTGAACAGGGCTTTTTCCATGTTAAGTCCCGAGACGGAAACCGAGTGCGACGCGAGTTTCGGATATTTTTTCGTGATATACGCGTCGGCATCCGCGCAGAATTCGATTATCTGCTTCTGCGACACGGAATCTTCCTCGGGATGTCTGTTTGCCTCCCGGGTGGCGGGAACTTTTGAAAATGAGGGCTTGTTCAGCCGTTGTTTTGAAGACAGCAGTTCGGCGTTTTTATCCGCTTCTCCGAGAACAAAACCGACGCCGTCCGCGTTTGTGTCGGGGCAGGATGCAAAACCGTATGAGCCGCCTCTGTATATCCTCGCGCAAACTCCGCCGCCAGATGAAGATGAATTCGACATAAGTCTTCCGTCAAGAAAACTGACGCGCTTCGTCGTATTTTTCTGAAAACGGATCTCAGTGTTCGCCCCTGAGGGGAAAGAGACTGTTTTTTTAAGTTCTTCTATGTCAAACATTATTTTGCTCCTTTCAAAACGTATTCTTTGAATTTTGAGCCTCGGTCTTCAAAATTTTTGAAATAACCGTAACTTGCCGCCGCGGGGGAGAACAGAACCGAACCGTTTTTTGTGATTTTTTTCGCTTTGTCCGCCGCCTCGTATATATCCTCCGCCTCGTAAATATTGCATTTCGGTTCGAGATGGCTTATTTCGTCAAGAATGCGCTTACCGCTCCCGTAAGATAAAATGACGTTTTCGACCTTGCCCGATGCGATATATTTTTCAAGTTCCCCGTACGGAACACCTCTGTCCATGCCGCCGAGAATGAGTGTTTTCACATCGCCTATTCCCTCAACCGCATTGATCGCCGCTTCGGGGATAGTCGAGATCGAGTCGTTGAACCAGCGGACGCCGTCAAGCGTCGCGAACATTTCGAGCCTGTGTTCAAGCCCTTTGAAATCCGCGACGGCGTCGATCGCCTCGCCGAGCGGAACCCCGACCGTTGCCGCCGCAGTCAGCGCGACGGAAATATTATATAGATTATGTTTTCCTATCAGCGTGGTTTTTACTCTTTCGAGCGGGATCGCCTCGCCGCAGACATACATGTATTTATCGTCCGCGCCGCATCCTTTTTTGTCGTTGGCGAAAATAACGTGCTGTTTTGCGCCTTCAAACATCGAAACGTCGATATTTTCACATTCCGAATTGACTATCAGAGTATCGTTTTCGTTCTGATACCTGAAAATGTTGAATTTCGCGTCTCTGTATTCTTCAAACGAACGGTAATGGTCGAGGTGATCGCTGTAAACGTTCAGCAGAACGGCTATGTTCGGAGATGCCTTGACATATTGAAGCTGATGACAGCTCAGCTCGTAAACAACGACCGTGTCGGGACGGATATTTCCGATGTCTGAGAAAACGGGGACTCCGATATTGCCGACAAGCCGCGTTCTCCTGCCGCATTTTTTCAGTATGTGATATATCAGAGAAGACGTCGTTGATTTGCCCTTTGTCCCCGTAACGCCGATTACGGTTGCGGGACAGTATCTCAGAAAAAGATCGGTCTGCGAAGTTATTCTGCTCTCCGTTTGTTCTCCGTAATCCTTCAGGATGGGTATTCCGGGAGATTTCATTATGACGTCGAAATCTCCGAGACAGTCCATGTAATGCTCTCCGAAGACCGTGTCGCAGTCAAGCGGTTCAAAGGAAACGCATCCGCACGGCGACACGGACGAGAGCGTCTGCTCTTTTGCGTCGGCAACAGTGATACGGGCGGACGGAACTTTGTCTTTGAGAAATTCGTAAGTCGTGCGTCCCTCTCTTCCGAAACCGAGGATCAGAACTTTTTTATTCGCGAAAAAACTTATCAGTTTTTGTTCCATTTCAATTCTTCTTTCAAGTTTTCGGGCACATTGTTCTCGCGGTCGAAAAATGTTTCGACGGGTGTTATGTCAAAGTTTGCGTCAAAGTATTTATTTTTGTATTCGCGAAGGAGCAGGGGAAGGTCTCCCTTTCTTTTTTCGAGCGCCGCCGTCAGAGCCGCGTTGATCTCTTCCCGCGTTCCGATACACTCAAAAGGCTTGTCGAACTGTTCGCTGACAAGTCCGTCGAAATATTTCAGCATATCGGGATCGTCGAGCAGATCATGCCCGAATATTCCGTCCAGTTTTTCCTTTTCGACAAACGGCGAGAGCATTATGTACACGAACAGACACTTGGAGCATTTCCCGCACCAGATATTCTTTTTGCTTCCGAGATTGCAACTCCTGAACGCGAAAAGATATTGCGGATATCTGATGAATATTCTGATTATATTCCACTCGTTAAGAGGTCTCAAAAGGCTGAAATATTCGATTTTATCGCAGACAAAGTCGCGGACGAGCCGACGGAAATCGTTTTCAAATTCTATGCTTTTTGAGTATTGATGGTTGACCGTCGTGCCTTTGACGTAAACATCGTTCGCGCTGCTTTCGTTCGAGAGTACAATGTATCTTTTTCTTTCGGCAAACGCGCAGAACAGAGCAGAGAACGCGACGATCGCCGAAAACGGGGTGTGTCCGTTCAGAAAACCCCGTGAGTTTAATTCGACGATCTTCATGTCGAGCCGTCTTTCGGGGGCGACCGTGTCTTTTTCTCCGTAACCCGCGATACGCGCCGTTTCAACCGCCGAACCGAGCGAATTTATCATGAAAACCTTATTTTCGTCTCTGTGCGGACGGAGCAACTCCATCGTAACGACCGAGTCTTTTCCGCCGCCGACGGGAATCAGGTTTCCCGTAAATATATCCGCAAATGTCTCTTTTTCAAAAACGTCTCCGCGGCTTTCGACCGTCATGAACGAGTCCTCATCCGTCTCTATTCCGTTCCTGTAAAAGAACTCTCCGAGCCCGTTGAAAAAAAGTTTTTTGAACCACTTTGTCTCTTCGTCCGAAAGTTTTCCGCATTCGATGACGACCTTCGGCGGACACGCCGCTTTCCAATAACTGACAAGCTCGACGCATCCGAGCAGAAAAAGTATCCGTTTCAGTGTTTTTGCGTATCTGTCGCTTTCGATCGCTTTCGGCGGATATGGAAAAATCCATACGGGACGGAATACTGTCTCATCGTCGAGAACGAATTCATAAGTGACTTTCAGTTTCCCGTTTTCGTCGCCGAGATTAAACGCCCTGTAAACAAACGTCGGATATTCTTTTCTCAGACTTTCAAATGTATACATTTCCTGACCTCTGCCGCGAATGTGTTATATTACGCCTTTGTGACGGGATAAAGTATTTTGAGCTGATTGACCTTGCTCCTGAACGCCTTCTGGCGTTTTTCTCTGAGCAGATGCTCTTTGATGTTATCTTTGATCGTGTCGAAATCCGGTGTCGATGCCGTTCCTTTTGAATTGAGTTTTATCAGATGGTATCCGAACTGCGTTTTCACCGGTTCGGAGATCTGCCCGGGCTCCATCGCGAACGCCGCATCCTCGAATTCGGGAACCATCTGTCCTCTTCCGAAATCTCCGAGATTGCCGCCGTCTTCCTTCGAGGGGCACGTACTGTACTTTTTCGCCGCGTCTTCAAAGGTGATCGCTCCGCTCACGATCTCTTCTCTTATTCTCATGATCTCCGCTTCTTCGGAAACGAGGATGTGACTTGCGTTGACCGTTTCGCCGTTCCCGAGACGGTCTTTATTTTCATCGTAAAGCTCTTTTGCTTCCGCATCGGTGACTTTAATGCTTTCAAACGATTTGTTCATCGCGTAGCTGACGAGCATTTCTTCCTTGACGCGCTGCATCTCCGCTTTGAATTCGGGGTTGAACTCATAAAGATTTTTTCTTGCGTCGAGCAGAAAAAGTTTTTGGCTGATAAGTTCGTCGAGGATCGTTTCTCTTCCTCTCTCGTCGCTGAAATCTCTTCCCTGGCGTCTGAGCGCAAGGAGCATCGCGTCAAATTCCGCCTGCGTGATCTTTTCCGTTCCGACCGTGGCAATGACTTTTGATCCGTCCATTTTTTCATTCTCCGTACATTCAATAATATTATTATCGCTTATATAATAAGCATTACCGAAAAACAGTATATCATATATCTTTCCGAATGTCAAATGAAAAATGTCGCCCGCGGTATTGACAAATGTTGCATTTTGTGATATTATATTTATGCGGTCTGTGATAATGTATCATAAAATCAAAATTTTGCGCAAACTATTGCTTTTCGGGTAAAATTAGTATATAATTATATAAAATTATGACGGGCGTTTCCCGTCGGAAAGGCTGAAAATAATGGCAGAAAAAAAGAATGCCGCCCGGAGCGGCGCGGAGAATGACAAAAAGAAGGCGCTCGAAGCGGCGATGTCTCAGATCGAAAAGGCGTACGGAGCCGGATCGGTCATGGTTCTCGGACAGAATTCAAATATGAATGTCGATGCCGTTCCGACAGGTTCTTTTTCTCTTGACCTTGCGCTCGGCGTAGGCGGCGTTCCGAAGGGAAGAATAGTTGAGATCTACGGTCCCGAAAGTTCGGGTAAGACCACCGTCGCTTTACATATCGTCGCGGAATCTCAAAAACTCGGGGGCACGGCGGCTTTTATCGATGCCGAACACGCGCTCGATCCCGTTTATGCGAGAAATCTCGGCGTTGATATAGACTCTCTGCTCGTTTCTCAGCCGGATAACGGCGAGCAGGCTTTGGAGATTGCGGAGACCCTCGTCCGTTCAGGCGCGATCGACGTTATCGTTGTTGACAGCGTTGCGGCTCTCGTTCCGAAACAGGAGATCGAGGACGGCATGGGTGACAGCCACGTCGGTCTTCACGCAAGGCTCATGTCTCAGGCTCTGAGAAAACTCGCGGGCGTTATCTCCCGCACGAACTGCGTTGCGATATTTATCAACCAGCTTCGCGAAAAGGTCGGCGTCATTTACGGAAATCCCGAAGTGACGACGGGCGGAAGAGCGCTTAAATTCTATTCATCCGTCCGTCTGGAGGTCAGAAGAGTGGAAACGCTCAAAAACGGAACGGAAGCCATCGGCGCAAGGACGAAGGTCAAAGTAGTCAAAAACAAGGTCGCTCCTCCGTTCAAAGAAGCGGAGTTCGATATAATGTACGGCAAGGGAATATCCAAAACGGGCGAACTGATTGACGCCGCCGTCAAACTCGATATTGTCGAAAAATCAGGTTCATGGTTCTCGTATTGCGGCGAAAAGATCGGGCAGGGAAGAGACAAGGCGAAGGACTTCCTCGCTCAGAATCCCGAGGTCGCCGAAGAGGTCGAAGAAAAGATCAAGGAAGCCATGAAGACTGTCTCGGAGAAAAAATCGGCACCTTCGCCGACCGTTCCGACAGAAAAGTCCGAGCCCGCCGCGGCGGCGCCGTCGAGACGCGTCAATCTCAGCGTGACCGCCGACGATTTCGAGGACGACGAAGATATCTGAGCGGATGAAAAAGATAACCGAGATAAAAGAAGCGAAAAAAAGCACGCGCTTCAATGTGTTTACCGAAGAAGGGTTTGCTTTTTCCCTGAGCGCAAAGGGGATTTTTGAATGTAAAATATCCGCGGGAAAGGTCTTTTCGGAAGAAGAGTTTGAATGTATCGAACGGTACGCGGAGGACGAGAAAACATTTTCGGAAGCCGTCAGGCTGCTCGGGTATCGGGATTTTTCGGAAAAAGAATTGCTTCGGAGAATGCGCAGAGACGGGACGGACGGGACGAAAGCCGTCGAAAAACTCGTTGAACTCGGTTATATCGACGACGAGCGCTATGCCCGCGGACTGATCGAAAAAAGCGTTTCAAAATACGGGAGAACACGTATCGAACAGGATCTGCGCCGACGCGGGATCGACAGGGAACTGACCGAACGGCTTCTTGACGAGGCGTTTGCGGAGCCTTCGTCCGCGGCGTTCGATGCTCTCTGTAAAAGACAGAAGACGCGCGCTCTTTCCGATCCGAAAGAGAAAAACAGAGCCTATGCGTATTTGATGCGCAGAGGTTTCGGTCACGACGAAATATCGGCGGCGATCGAAAGATTTGAAATGATGACGGGAGAAGATTTTTCCGAATGAGAAAAAAAATAGGCATGATCGCACTCGGCTGCGCAAAAAACCGCGTTGACGCCGAGGTTCTTCTCGGAATGCTTGAAAAAAACGGATATGAGATCTGTTCCGATCTTGAAGCTTGCGACGTGTGCATAATACATACCTGCACTTTTATCGGTCCTGCGAAAGAGGAGTCCATCAGAGCGATACTTGATGCGGCGGAGTATAAAACAAAAGGAAAACTGCAAAAAATAATTGTGACGGGCTGTATGGCGGAACGCTATCGCGGCGAGATCATAGAAAATATGCCCGAGGTCGATGCGTGTCTCGGCTCGAAATCTTTTGATAAGATAACGGAAGCGATCGAGAGCGACGGAGTTTACGAATACTACGCGCCTCTTGACACACCCTGTCCCGACGGAGAAAGAGTGCTGACTTCCACGGATTATTCCGTATACGTCAAGATCGCTGACGGATGTTCAAATCACTGCACATACTGTGTTATTCCGTCCGTTCGCGGAGAATTTCAGCCGCGGGATTTTGAAGATGTCCTTGACGAGATCAGGACGCTCGCGTTCAAGGGAGCGAAGGAGATCAACCTGATCGCGCAGGACACGACGAAATATCCGCGCCTGTGCGAACTTATAAAAAAGACCTGCGAGATCCCGTCGGTCAAATGGGTGCGCGTGCTTTACTGCCGTCCCGAGGGAATAACCGACGAGTTTCTGGAACTCATGGCGAAAGAGGAAAAGTTCTGTTCGTATATCGACGTGCCGTTACAGCACGCGAGCCGCGAAGTTCTGAAAAGAATGAACAGGAGCGGAGATCCGAGGAGCCTTGCCGCGCAGATGAAGCATATACGCGACACCGTTCCCGGCGTATCTTTGCGAACGACATTCATTTCGGGATTTCCGCACGAGAGCGAGGAGGAGTTTGAAGAACTTTGCGATTTTATTTCGGAAGTGAAGTTCAACAATCTCGGAGTATTCCCGTATTCCCGCGAAGAGGGGACGCCCGCCGCGAGAATGCACGGACAGATCGACGAACAGACAAAACAGGACAGAGCCGACAGGATCATGCAGCTTCAACTGCGGCTTCTTGAAGAAATTAACAAAGAGTATGTCGGGAAAGAGTACGATCTCCTCGTTGAAGGCGAGGAAGACGGACGACCGTTCGGAAGAGCGTATTTCCAAGCTCCCGACATAGACGGAAGGGTATATTTTGAAACCGATCGCACCGTTTCGGAAGGGGATTTCGTCCGTGTGCGTATCGAAGAATGCAGAGATTACGACCTGTTCGGCAAGGCGGTGGAGAAATGACAGTTAACAAGAATTTACCTAATTATCTTTGTATAATCCGCATCGTACTGATACCTTTCGTGTTGCTTTTCCTGCTCGACAATCCTGTTGTGAACGGCATACCGGTATATATACGGATGCTTGTTTCCGGAGCGATCTTCGGCGTGGCTATGCTGACGGATCTGGCAGACGGAAAGATCGCGCGAAAATTCGATCTCGTCAGCGATTTCGGAAAATTTCTCGATCCGATCGCGGACAAATTGCTCGTTGTCAGTGTTCTGATAGGGTTCGTCTCGGTCGGGCTTGCCTCGAGTGTTGCCGTTGTTCTGATCGTTGCCCGCGAATTCCTTATTTCGGGACTGCGTATGCAGGCGGCGGCGAAAGGCGAGGTCATCGCCGCAAATATGTGGGGAAAGGTAAAGACTGCGACGCAAGGTGTCGTTACGGCGGGTTCTTATATTTATCTTATAGTCACGCTTTGGCTTCACGATTCTGCCGTGACGCTTATGTCCGAAATTTCGGACGCGTCGTTCCTTCCCGTTCGGATAGCCGTTTGGGTGCTTGCCGCCGTCACGGTCATATCCGCTGTGCCATACTTTGTTCACGGCGCGAAATATATTAAGATGAAATGATTTGATAAGGTGGATTTCATGGGGAAAAGACTGAAAGAAGATATTGCCGCTTTCAGGGAAAGAGATCCCGCCGCGCGTTCGGACGCAGAAATATATTTCTGCTATTCGGGACTTAAAGCGATACGCAGTCACCGCGTTGCGAATTTCTTTTACAGGCATAATCATAAATTTATTGCCCGCGCGATCTCTCAGCGCGCAAGACATAAGACCGGCGTCGAGATACATCCCGCCGCAAAGATCGGGAGAAGGCTCGTTATCGACCACGGCATGGGGGTCGTTATCGGTGAAACCGCGGAGATCGGGGACGATTGCCTGATCTATCACGGAGTTACTCTCGGGGGCACGGGAAAAGAGACCGGGAAAAGACATCCGACGCTCGGAAACAACGTTGTTATCGGCGCAGGCGCGAAGGTTCTCGGTTCGATAACGATAGGAGATAATTCAAAGGTCGCCGCGGGGGCGGTCGTTCTTTGCGACGTTCCGCCGAATTCGACGGCGGTCGGAGTCCCCGCACGGATCGTTAAGCGAGACGGGCAGAAAACGCCCGATCTCGATCAGGTACATATACCCGACCCTGTTTCTCAGGAGATCTGCCGCTTGCAGGCTCAGATCGATTCACTGCGCGCGCAGATAAAGAAAACGGAGGAAAAAGAGTGATGTTAAATCTTTATAATTCTCTGACTCATAAAAAAGAGGAACTTAAAACACATGAGCCGGGGATCTGCACGATGTATACCTGCGGTCCGACCGTGTATCATTTCGCGCATATCGGAAACCTGCGTTCGTACATCATGGAAGATGTGCTTGAAAAGTATATCAACTACACGGGAGTTCACGTCAGACGCGCGATGAACATAACCGATGTCGGACATCTTTCTTCGGATGCCGACACGGGCGAGGATAAGATGCTGAAAGGCGCGAAACGCGAGCATAAGACCGTTATGCAGATCGCGAAATTCTATACAGACAGGTTTTTTGAAGACTGCGAAAAACTGAACATCAAAAAGCCCGAGATTATCGAACCCGCGACGCACTGCATCCCCGATTATATCAAAATGATAACACGTCTTCTCGAAAACGGCTCCGCGTATATTGCGGGCGGCAACGTGTATTTCGACACTTCCACGCTCGATAAATACTATGTTTTCAATGACCACGAAGAGGAAAATCTCGCCGTCGGGGTCCGCGAAGGCGTTTTTGAGGATACAAATAAAAGAAATAAAGCGGATTTCGTGCTCTGGTTCACAAAATCGAAGTTCGAGGATCAGGAACTGAAATGGGAGTCTCCGTGGGGCGTCGGTTATCCCGGCTGGCACATCGAATGCTCGGCGATAAGCATCAAAAATCTCGGAGAATATCTCGATCTCCATTGCGGCGGGATCGACAATGCGTTTCCGCATCATACGAATGAGATCGCTCAGTCCGAGGCATATCTGGGACACGAATGGTGTCCGCATTGGTTCCATGTTCTGCATCTGAACACGACGGACGGGAAAATGTCAAAGTCGAAAGGTGAGTTCCTGACGCTTTCTCTTCTCGAAGAAAAAGGTTACGATCCCGCCGTTTACAGATTTTTCTGCCTGCAATCTCATTATCGGAAAAATCTTGTTTTTTCGTATGAGGGACTTGACAACGCCACCGTCGCGTACAAAAAACTTGTTGAACGTATCGCCGCTCTCGATCCGAAAGAAAGCGATCCCATCGACGAGGACGCCGCAAAAACGCTCCGAGAGAAATTCAATGAGGGAATGTCCAACGACCTTAACACATCGCTCGGCATAACATGTCTTTACGATGTTTTGAAATACGGCACGAACGACAGAACAAAACGCGCTCTTATCGGAGAGTTCGACTCCGTTCTGTCTCTGAACCTGCTGAAAGAGGCTGACGGGCTGGCAAACAAGACCGGGGATCAGGCTTCCGACCCCGAGGCGGGACGGATCGAAGCGCTTCTCGCGGAGCGCGCTCAGGCGAAAAAGGAAAAGAATTTCGCCCGCGCAGACGAGATCAGAGACAGTCTTAAAGCGGAAGGCATTATCATAACCGACACGCCGAGCGGCGCAAAATGGGAAAGAGTCTGACTCCGCAAATTTCCGAATAAGTATATTAGACCGCGGCCGCATTCCGTTTCCGGGACTGACCGCGGTCTTTGATACAGAATGAAAGGAAAGAGGTGTTGCGATCTGAATATTCTTGACGCCAATGTTTCCGTGCTGAAAGGCGTGGGAACAAAAGTCCGGAAGGAACTTGAATCGCTCGGGATATTGACCGTCCGCGATCTGTTGGATCATTTTCCCCGTCGGTATATCGATTTTTCACGGATAACTCCGATCGCCGATCTCGTTCCCGATGTTCCTTCCGTAACAGAGGCGACGGTGGTCAAGCGTAACCGTCCGTTTACGGCGAAAGGTATAACATTTTCAAAAATCGATGTGAGCGACGGCACGGGAGAAGCCCGATTGACGTTCTATAATCAGCCGTATACTGCAAACGCTCTTGAAATCGGGAAAAAATATCTCTTTTACGGCAAGCCCGAAAAACTCGGTAAGTTTGCCGAAATAAATTCACCCGTGACCGAAAAGGTTGAAAATAAGTACATTCATCCCGTTTATTCGGTCTTAAAAGGGATAACCTCGCGGCGTATCGCATCCATAATACGCTTCGCGCTGACCGCCGTCGGAAACGGGATACCCGAAACGCTGAGTCGGGAAATGACGGAAAGATATTCACTGTGTTCACTTTCCGAGGCGTATCGGCAGATACATTTCCCGTCATCTCTCGAAGATCGCGAAAAGGCTCTTCGGCGTTTTGCGTTTGAAGAACTTTTGCTGTTCTCTCTCGGCATATTGACCTTGCGTTCAAGAAACAGAAAACTTATCGGAAATCCCGTTGAGGGAGACTGTGATGTTTCCGAATTTCTGAAAACACTTCCGTACGCGCTGACGGGCGCTCAGAAACGCGCGCTCGACGATTGTCTGTGCGATCTGAAAAAAAAGACGCCGATGTCGCGGATTGTTCAGGGCGATGTCGGAAGCGGAAAAACGGTTGTCGCCGCCGCGGTTATGTATTATGTCGCGAAATGCGGAAGGCAGTCGTGTCTTATGGCGCCGACGGAGATCCTCGCTGTTCAGCATTATGCGTCATTTCAAAAACTGTTTGACGGGCTGAACATAAACTGCGCTCTGCTGACAGGTTCTTCTTCCGCAGCAGACAGGAGACAAATACTTGCAGGACTTTCTTCGGGGGAGATCGACGTTCTCATAGGAACTCACGCGGTATTTCAGAAGGACGTCGGTTTTAAGGATCTTGCGCTTGCCGTGACGGACGAACAGCACCGTTTCGGAGTTGCCCAGCGGTCGCGTCTGTCCGAAAAAGGGCGCGGAACGCATATTCTTGTCATGTCCGCGACCCCGATTCCGCGCACGCTTGCAATGATACTTTACGGCGATATGGACATTTCCGTTATTGATGAACTTCCTCCCGGAAGACAGAAAATATCAACGCATCTCGTTGACGGCTCTTATCACGACAGGATGTATTCATACCTTCGCGATGAGTGTCTGAAAGGCGCTCAGGCGTATGTTGTCTGCCCTCTCGTCGAGGAAAATGACAATGAGGAACTTCGGTCTGCGGTCGAGTATGCCGACCGTCTGTGCCGCGAGCATTTGAAAGGGATCAGCGTGCAGTATCTTCACGGCAAAATGAAGGGGAAAGAAAAGGAACGGATACTGCGCGATTTTGCCGACGGAAAAACTCAGGTCATAGTGTCCACGACCGTTGTCGAAGTCGGCGTCGATGTTCCGAACGCAACGATCATGATAATCGAAAATTCCGACCGCTTCGGTCTTTCGCAATTGCATCAGCTTCGCGGACGCGTCGGCAGGGGAAAGAAAAAATCATACTGTTTTGTTGTTTCGGATACAAAAAACGAGAAGACGTTGGAAAGGCTCAACGCTTTTTGTTCGACTTCCGACGGCTTTGAGATCAGCCGAAAAGATCTTGAACTGAGAGGTCCCGGAGACTTTTTCGGACAGCGTCAGAGCGGGCTTCCGATCTTCCGCCATGCGGATCTTTTGTCCGATATGCAGACCCTCGAACAGGCGCGTTCCGCCGCCGAAGAGATCGTGAACGATCCTCTTTGGTTCACCGACGAGACCCTTGTCGGGCTTAAAGACTCTGTAATTGAACTTTTCGACCGCGTCGATTTCAACATTTTCAGTTGATACGACATAAGGTTTATAATCCAAGACATAATAACACAGAAGACACTCGCTTTGCGCGGTGTCTTCTGTTTTCCGTCAATACGGTCGGTTACGCCGCACGGTCGCATTCCGCGAGCATATTCTCGATAAAGACCGCATATCCCTGTTTTGAGTCGCTGACAAGAACGTGAGTTACCGCTCCTATGAGTTTTCCGTCCTGTATTATGGGACTTCCGCTCATGCCCTGAACGATGCCTCCCGTTTTTGCGATAAGCTCGGGATCAGTGACCTTTATGAGCATATTTTTCGTTTTCTGCTTCTCGTCGCGACTGATCTTGACTATCTCTATTTCGTATTCCTTCACGCCTTCGGAATCAACGGTACAGCGTATGGTCGCTTTGCCCGTCTTTACATCGCCGCTCAGCCCTATTTCGATAGGTTCCGCGGCAAACGCATCCCTTCCGCTGAATGTTCCGAATATACCGCAATCACAGTTTTTGAAAACATCGCCGATCGTCGCGGAATCGAGAAACGTTCCCGAAAGCTGTCCGGGCGAGCCCGCGCTTCCCTTGACTATCCCCGTTATCGCGGCGGGAACGATCGAACCCTTGCGCAGAGGCAGCACACGGTTCGTGTCTGCATCCGAGATCGAATGACCGAGCGCACCGAAAGTGCGGTCTGTCGGATCGTAGAAAGTTATCGTTCCTATTCCCGCCGTGCTGTCGCGTACCCAAAGCCCGAGTTTGTATTCACCGTCTTTCCGCGTCGGCGTGACCGTTACTGTCCGGTCTTCTCCGTCACGCGTAAAGCTCAGTGTCAAAGCCTTTCCGCCGCTTTGCGAAACAAGAAGCGCAAGTTCGTCGATCTGCGCGACTTTGTTTTCTCCTACGTGTGTGATTATATCTCCCGCTTTGATCCCTGCCGCGGAAGCAGGCGAATTTTCATCCGAGTTGATGACGATAAGTCCGTCGCAATAGTATTTTACGCCGAAGATCTGTCCTCCCGGAATGACTTTTTCGGACTCGAGAACGGTCACGCTGACGGTCTTGACGGGTATCAGCCCGCAAAGATCGACGCGGACGCCGTATCTTTCTCCTTCGCCTTCTTTCGTGAGCGTCGTCGGACAAAGCGTCTGGATATCAGGCTCCCGACCCTGCGTGACGTAGCAGTTTTGCGGCACCTGTGCGTCGGTATATACCCATGCGCATGTGACCGCGATCGCAATTAACAGCGGAAACAGCAATATCCGCCGTAATTTTCCTGTTTTTGGCAATTGTCCACCTTCTTTGAAGGACGAATATCCTTCGTTATTATATTTGCCCCGCAAAGACGACGTATTCCGCAATATAGTCGGCAACGAATGAAGAAAGAGCCTTTTATGCCGCCTATTGTCAAGTTTTTTTGATATTTTGTGATTTTTTACCTAAAATTATAAATTTGATATGTGCTTTTTGTTGTATTTACGGGTTGAAGTTTTTGCTTGTGTATGATAAAATATGTGTGTAAAAGCGTAGGTGTTTACAGATCTGCGCAAGAAGGAGAGACTGTTTATGACATCTAAAACGGTTAAAGTCACAAATGCTGTTGGACTTCACGCGAGACCCGCGACTTTCTTCATCCAGAAGGCCAACGAGTATCAGTGCAATATCTGGGTTGAGAAGGGCGACTGCAGACAGAACGCAAAGAGCTTGCTCGGAATACTTTCCATGGCTATCACCAAGGACACCGAGATCGAGATCATTGCCGACGGCGTCGATGAAACAGAAGCTATCGAAGGGCTTACAGATCTTCTTGCAGGCGGTATCGAAGACCGTGGCTGATCGCGGCGGTCGCTTTCAATTGAATAAGGTATAAAAATAGTGAATGACCGAATTGATTTCGGTTATTGACTATTTTTGTTCTTTTTGAGCAAAATATAGCGAAACGGAGGTGTGTGATCCGATGACGAAAAGCGAATTGCTGAAAAAAGCGAACGAACTCCCGATGAAACCCGGCGTTTACATGATGAAAGACGCAAGCGGGAAGGTCATATATGTCGGAAAAGCGAAAATACTCAAAAACCGCGTCGTCAGCTATTTCAGAAACGGGGAACACACCGAAAAGACGCGGCAGATGGTTTCACGAGTTGACCGTTTCGATGTCATTATATGCGCGAGCGAACTTGACGCTCTGCTTACCGAGTGCAGTCTGATAAAACGGTATGTCCCGCTTTATAACATCGCCCTGAAAAACGGGAACGGCTATCCGTTTATACGCTTTTATATCGACAAAGGATTTCCCGTTCTTACAACGGAGCGATTTAAGAATTCGAAAGGCAAATATTTCGGTCCGTTTCTGTCCCGCCAAAAGTGCAACATGGTCGTGCGGCTGATCTCAAAGGCGTTTGCGCTTCCGGACTGTTCCTCTAAAAACAGAAGGAAAAAGATCTGTCTGAACTATCATATCGGGCGCTGTCTCGGCTTTTGCGAGAACAGGGTGGACGAAGAAAAACTCGAAGAACTGAGCGAAAAAGTCTGCGCCGTGCTGAACGGCGATATTGATGAGATAAGAGAAAATATCGTTTCGGAGATGCAAAACGCTTCCGAAAATCTTGATTTTGAACGCGCCGCAACTCTGCGCGACAGCGCTGAAGCACTTTCCGAGATCGCGGAGCGGCAACGCGCCGTGTCCGTGACGAACCGTCATGCCGATTATATCGGATACCGTTCAAACGAAAAAAAGACCTGCATATTTATGTTGCGCATAAGAAACGGATATATTATAGGGGAACGCAGTGATGTTTTCGACGAGCCGTTTACCGGAGCGCTTCTCCGCGAATACATCGAGCGTTTTTATTCCGACGACGACAATCCGCCGAACGGAATATACGTTGACACGGAATACGAATGGTTTCCTCTGATAAACGAATGGCTGAAAAACAAGGTTAAAATTCCGGCAATGAAGCAGGACAGGGAACTGTTGGAAAGCGCGTTCAAAAATGCGGGTGAGCGTATGCTTCAATACGAAGGAAGAACGATGAAAGCACAGCGCAATATCGACGCTTTTTGCAGTTTCACATCATTGAAAGACGCTTCATATATAGAGGTCTACGATGTCAGTCAGATGCTCGGAACGGACGCCGTGTGCGGTCAGATATCCTGTATAGACGGTATACTTGTCTCCGACAGATACCGCCGTTATAAAGTCGGAATGTCTTTCGGAAATTCGGATGACACGGCATTTATGAGCGAAGCGGTGACAAGGAGATTGCGCCACTTTGCGGAAGGCGACGAGAAGTTTTCCCCGCTTCCGAAAATCATCGTCTGCGACGGAGGTCTCGGTCAGATTCATGCCGTGAAGGCGGTCGTGGATTCCTTCGGGTACGATATAGATGTTATAGGGTTCAAAAAAGACAGTCGGCACAGAACAAAAAGTATCGTTTTCTGCGACGGGCACGAACTTGATCTGAGAAACGATCCTGAGGTCTTTGCCTTTTGCGGAAGATTACAGGAATCCGTTCACAAGTACGCGATCGGGTATCATCGCGCGCTTCGCGACGAGGCGGCGCGGCGAAGCGAACTTTTGAAGATAAGCGGCCTCGGAAAAGTGAAGGTCAAAGCGCTTTTCGACAAGTTCAAAACAGTCGAAAAAATGAAAAAGGCGAGCAAGGAAGACCTGATGTCCGTTCAGGGCATAACGGAGGCTCTTGCATTGAAAATCATGTTTACTCTCGGACAGTAGTATATTAAAAGCGGCGGCACGGAAAACCGTGCCGCCGCTCCTGTCTTTGTTTCGGGCAAAACTCTTTGTAGAAAACGAGAGAAGACTTGTACATCATATATATATCGTTCTTTGCCGCGATCTCGTAAGGCGCGTGCATCGAAAGCAGGGGAACGCCGATATCGACATTTTCGATATCCTTGTCCGCAAGGAACTGCGCGACGGTGCCGCCGCCTCCCTGGTCGACTTTTCCGAGTTCTCCGAACTGGTAAACGACGTCGTTTTTGTCAAAGAGCGCGCAAAGTTTAGCGATGAACTTCGCCGAAGCCTCGGAAGAACCCGATTTGCCTCTTGCGCCCGTAAACTTGCAGATCGCACAGCCTTTGTTCAGATATGCGACGTTGTTTTTCTCAAACGCAGAGGCGAAATCGGGATCGAACGCCGCCGTTACGTCTGCGGAGATCGCCGCGGAATTTGCGAGGGCTTTTCTGACATTCTGCGACGAGTTGACGCAGAGTTCTTCGATAAAGTTCTTCAGATAATCGCTGCGAAGACCCGTCACTCCCATGCTTCCGACCTCTTCTCTGTCAGCGAAAACGCATATTGATGTCCTGTTCGGGGTTCCGGCGTCGAGGAGCGCTCTGAATGCGGGATACGCGCAGACTCTGTCGTCGTGTCCGAACGCAAGGATCATACTTCTGTCAAGTCCGAGGTCACGCGCTTTGTCCGCGGGAACTGCGGAAAGTTCCGCTGTCAGAAGATCTTCTTCGGTTATGCCGTACCTTTCGTTGAGCAGTTTGAGAACGGTCGTTTTGATCCTGTCGGAATCCTCTCCCGCATCGGGACGCGAGCCCGCAATTATATTCAGGTCTTCTCCCGTGAACGCTTCCGAAAGTTTCTTTCCCGCCTGATCCTTTCCGAGGTGGGGGAGAAGATCGGAAATGCAGAATACGGGGTCTTTTTCGTCCTCTCCGATATTGATGTCAATGACCGAGCCGTCTTTTTTGTAAACCGCGCCGACGAGCATAAGAGGGATCGTTACCCATTGATATTTGAGTATGCCCCCGTAATAGTGCGTTTTGAGAAGGCAAAGCCCGCCGTCCTCGTAAACGGGACTGAGCTTCAGGTCGAGTCTCGGACAGTCAACATGAGCCGCAACTATGTTGAATCCGTTTTCAAACGGCTCTTTGCCGACCGTTGCGAACAGCGCGGCATGGTTTTTCTGAATATGATAGATCTTATCGCCTTCCGAATACTTTTTGCCGTACTCAAACGGTTTGAAGCCCGCTTTTTCGGCTTCCGCAACGGCGTTCTTCACTCCGAAGTATTCGATCTTGGAACTGTCGAGAAATCTTTTGTAATCCTCGCAAAATCTCTGCGCCGCCGCCAACTCTTCCCCGTTCATGGAAGAAAAGGTGTCTTTCTGCTTGTAACTGAGTTCGCTCATTTTTATTATTCCTTTCTTATAGGATAAAATTTGTATTTTTTCATCAGCTCGTCCGCCTGCCGTTCAAGGTCTCCGACATCGTCGTTACGGATCGCGTGTTCCGTGTTTGAGATATAAAACTCTTCGTTTTTTTGTCCCTTTATCCTGATCGCGGCGTCTTCATCGGACAGGTTGTCGCGCTTGATTATCCGGTCTTTTCTCGTCTCCTCGCTTGCGCAAACACAGACCGATGTGTCAAAAGTCCCGATCGTTCCGCTTTCGATCAGCGCGGCTCCGTCAACGACCGCTCCGACGGCGCCGTTTTCTTCCGCTTTTTTAATCCTCTCCGCCACTTTTTTCATGATCGCGGGATGCATGATCGAATTCAGCGCCCGCGTGTTTTCTTCGGAAGAAAACGCCTTTTTTGCGAGAACCTTTCTGTTCAGCGTTCCGTTTTCGGTCAGTATTCCGTTTCCGAAACGCCCGACAAGTTTCGGAAGCTGCTCGTCCGTCACTTCGCGGGAGATCGCGTCCGTGTCTATATGAACAAATCCGTATTTTTTCAGGTATATCGCAAAGGTCGATTTTCCCGCTCCGGTCTGCCCGGTCAAACCTATCGTAAACATCAGTCTTTCCTGTCCGCGTCGTGTATGCGAAATTCGCAGGCTCGGATCAGACGGTTGTAGACCGCAAGCCCGACGCCTTTTGCTTCTCCCGCTCTGATATAGACTTCTTCGATCCCGTCGTCGTCGAGTTCACGAAGCAAGTCGAAAAGTTTTGACGCCTGTTTTTCGCTGTCTTCCGCCTTTCCGTAAGAAAAAACCTGAGCAACGCCGTTGAATGCGGCTTCTTCTCCGTCAAAACAGATAACAGCGGTTTTTTTGTTTTTTTTGATCTTACCGAGTATATATTTTGCCGCATTCTCGGAATTTCCGATAACCGCGAACGCCTCCGCTTTCGGTGCGTAATGTTTGTGTTTCATCCCCGGTGACAGCGCTTCAGCACCTTTCGGAAGTTCTTTTGTCACCGCGTCCGCAATTTTCAGGTCGGGCAGAACTTCGCGCAACTGTTCCGGCGTAACGAAGCCCGGACGGAGCAAGATCGGCGGTTCCGAAGCGATCGTCAGCACCGTCGATTCGACTCCGCAGTCGCAAAAACCGCCGTCGATGATCGCGTCGATATGTTCCCCGAAATCTTTCAGAACATGCATCGCAGACGTCGCGCTCGGTTTGCCGCTTATATTCGCGCTCGGCGCCGCGAGAGGCACACCCGCCGCGTCGATCAGTCTGCGCGCTATGGGGTGAGACGGACAGCGTATTGCGACCGTGTCGAGCCCCGCGCTGACCGCGTAGGGGATGCATTCCTTCTTCGGAAGTATCATCGTCAGAGGTCCCGGCCAGAATTTTTCCGCGAGCGCATAGGCTTGCCTATTTGGGTATGCGTATTTCTCAATATCTTTCGCGTCTGTGATATGCACGATCAAGGGGTTGTCCGCAGGTCGCCCTTTCGCTTCAAATATTTTTTTGACAGCCGTTTCGCTGAGCGCATTTGCCGCAAGTCCGTATACCGTTTCGGTCGGAATGGCGACAACGCCCCCGTTTTTAAGTATTTCCCCGGCTTTTGCAATGTTTTCGTCAGTTGCTTCGTATATCAATTTCGGTCGTCTCCGTTATTCGGAAAAGATCCTCGTCATCAGCGACGCCGTGATCCTTCCGACTTTTTCAAAATCCATATTTTTTATGAAGATACGTTCAAGCACGTCATGGTGCGCTTTCGCCGTTTTGAATCTGTCCGTTGCCTGCTCGAAGAGCATTCCGTACACACCGTCGGCGGCTCCGTCCGTTATGTCTGTCAGATAAGATCCTCGGAATGCGTCGTATTCGCGGTCTTCTTCCGACTCAAACGCGGGATTGAAAGCAATGACCGCAAGTCTTTCGCTCGGAAAAACCGCGCCCATGAGGTGTTTCGGAAGCATCGGATCTGAAAAACCGATCGTTCCGTAACCTTTGCTTCTCGCCTCGTCTCTTATCTCTTCTATCGCCAGATCAGCCGCTCCGCAAGCGTAGGGAAGGGTAAGTATTCTGTCCGCGAGCGTTTCGACCGTTCCGTAATACGCGGTCGCCCCTTTATGCGAAAAAGTGGAAATAAACCGCGTCTCGTCGGTCGGGTCGTGCTTCTTTTTTTTCTTTTTCAGAAAAGTTCCGCAGAATTCCGACGCAGTCTTCTTTATAGCATCCCCCGATGCTTCGACCGCACTTGCGAACGTCGTTTCAAATATTTTTCCCGCCGCTTCCAGATATCCGTAAGCGCTTCTGTACGCGTTCGCGGTTCTTGCTTTTACCGTCAGGATTTCTTCGGTCGCTTCCGAAAGGGCTTTTTCGTCCCAACACTCGGTCAGACCGATTATACCGCCCATACATCCGACGTTTTCCGGCTCTATGATATGCGGAGCCGTTCCGTCGCAGACGGCAATATTGCGCGCCTTCAACCAAACTCCGTCCAGAGAGTCGGGATCGGAAGAACAGCGGATATATTCGACATCTTCGCCCTCGTTTTCGGCAAAAGCCCCGATGTTTTTCATCATGGTGCTTTTCCCCGTGCCGGGTCCGCCTTTGATTATATACTGTTTTTTGCCTTTCAGAAAATCACCGTAAAGGGAAATGAATCCGTTTGCCGTGTTCGCCGATAAAAAAGTGTCGATTATCATTTCACGCGCCTCCGCATAATTATTCTGAAAAATAATATGCACAGACGCGTTCAAAGTTTCCTGTTATCAGTTTTCCGTAAGCAGATTGTTGTATGCTGCGAGGAGCGCTTCGTAAGTCGAATAGCCGCATTCGGCTTCAAACTGCATTTTTCTTGCCTCGGTCTCGGCTGCAATGTTGTACTTATCGAGCGCTTCAGCTTTCAGTTCTTCACGGCGGTTCGTCCTTGCGGCGAGCGTTGTTTTGAGAGCTTGTACAAGACTTTTCTTTTCCGTCACGCTGTTGTAGAGTTCCTTCGTTTTCTCGTCAAAATTCTTCACTGCGGAAACGGCGTTCGCCTGTCTTATATACTCATCGTAAAGCGCTTTCTTTCCGTTGATATAGCGGACCAGATACGCATCGAAGGCGATTATCCCCGCAATGAGTACGGAAAGAAGAGCCAGAGCCGCTTTATACGCTTTTCTCGAACGTCTTTTTTTTACGGTAGTTCTTGCCATTTTCGATCACCCTCGTTACTGTCCGGATTTGCGGAGCTGTAAATACTGTTCGGCGAGTTTGTTGAATTTTGCAGCCTCGTTTTCCCTGTCTTCCGCATCCGAGATCATTTTTCCGAAATCTGCGATCTCGTCGTTTCTTGCCGAGATGTCGGAATTGAGGGCGTCTATCTCTTCCTGCAATTCTTGATCCTGCTTCATAAGCCCGTCGTATGAATACTGTTCCTCCGCATCTTCGTACGTCAGTTTTGCATTATCCGACTGCGCGATCGCTTCTTTTCTTTTCATGAGAAGAAACATTGTTGAGACGACAGCCAATGCCAACACAACGCATAGCGTGATGTTGATCTTTTTCATGGTACGTCTGTGAATAATTATTTTTTTCACGGCAATCCTCCGTATTTATATGGCTGAAAAGTCCTGCTGCCGACAGATCAATATGCTTTGCCCCAATATACAAGGTGTTTTGCGGGCTTTCCGCAACATACGCAAGTGTCGGACAGGTGCTCCTGCTCGAACGGAATACAGCGCGTGCCGACTCCGAACTCTTCTTTGATCGCGTCTTCGCACGCCTCGTCTCCGCACCACATCATTTTGACAAAGCCCTGCTTGTTTGCGACTGTCTGCGCAAGTTCTTCCTTCGTCGTTGCCGTGTAAGTCATTGCGTCGCGTCTCGCAAGCGCTTTTTCATACATTCTGTCTCTGACCGTCGTCATGAGTTCCGTGACGGCGGAGGCAACGTTTTCAAGGGCGACGGTGGTCTTTTCTCCGTTGTCTCTGCATGCAACGACACACGTTCCGTTCTCAATGTCCCTCGGACCTATCTCGATCCTGACGGGAACTCCGCGCATCTCGTATTCGGAGAATTTCCATCCCGGAGATTGCTCGCTCAGATCGCACTTAACTCTTATGCCCGCGTCTTTGAGCGCGGCTTCAAGTTCACGGGCCTTGTCTGTTACTCCCGGCTTGTGCATCGCTATCGGGATTATGACTGCCTGTATCGGCGCTATCGCGGGAGGAAGAACAAGTCCGTTGTCATCTCCGTGTACCATTATAACGGCTCCGATAAGTCTTGTCGTCACTCCCCATGAAGTCTGATGAACATATTGAAGGGTGTTGTTCTTGTCTGTATACTGTATGCCGAACGCTCTCGCGAATCCGTCTCCGAAATAATGCGATGTTCCGGCTTGCAGCGCGACGCCGTCATGCATCAGCGCTTCGATACAATACGTCGCCTCCGCTCCCGCGAACTTGTCGCTGTCGGTCTTTTTGCCCATGACAACGGGAATTGCCAAAGACTCTTTACAGAAATCGGCGTAAACGCCGAGCATTCTTTCCGTCTCTGCGATTGCTTCTTCCGCCGTCGCGTGAGCCGTATGTCCCTCCTGCCAGAGAAACTCTCTCGAACGCAGGAACGGGCGCGTCGTTTTTTCCCAGCGGACAACACTGCACCATTGGTTGTAAAGTTTCGGAAGGTCTCTGTGCGAATGGATTATATGCGAATAATGCTCGCAGAAAAGCGTTTCCGAAGTAGGTCTGACGCAAAGTTTTTCCTGAAGTTCTTCGCTTCCTCCGTGAGTCACCCATGCGACTTCGGGAGCAAAACCCTCAACGTGGTCTTTTTCCTTCTGAAGAAGACTCTCGGAAATGAACATCGGCATATAAACGTTTTCATGTCCCGTAGCTTTGAATCTCGCATCGAGATCCTTCTGAATATTCTCCCAGATCGCATAACTGTACGGTCTGAATACGACGCATCCCTTGACGGAAGAATAGTCCACAAGTTCCGCTTTAAGGACGATGTCCGTATACCATTTAGCAAAATCTTCGTCCATCGACGTTATGTCTTTTACAAGTTTTTCAGCCATTGCGCTCAACCTCAATAGTTAATAATAATTTACTCTATTATAGAACAATTGTCGCTCTTTGTCAATGAGTTTTCATAATTGTCGATTTTGTTTTGTCGGCGCGCTCGCGGCTTTCGGAATAAACACATTTTTTTTAAAAATACGGAAAAAAATCTCTTCGACACAAAAAGTTCGTACTATTTTGTTGAAAAGATACAGTTTTAACGCTTTGAAAATGTGCCTATTATCCATCCGACAAAACAAAAACCTGTTTTTTTATCGTACATATTGAACAAAATATGCTTGAATATATGTGATTTTTTTGGTATACGGCTGAACGGCTGTTTTCTTGCTTTTCCATACTTTTTCTGTTATAATTCTATGTATAATTATGAAGGTGCCGTCCCTTGACGGACGGCTCTTTCGCATATCGGACGGTCCGCCGTTTTTCGCGCACCGCCGAAAAAGGTCCCCGAAAGCAAATGGAGGTTTTTTCTGATGAAACAATGGTTAAAGGTCGCCGTCGTTTGTGTGCTCGCCGTTTGTATGTGCGCGTCTCTTTTCGCGTGCGGCAACGGAGGCAACGGACTTGAGGAGAGCAGCGAGTGGAAGAACAACGCTTCCGTCGTTTCCCGCAATAAGGAACTCGCCCATTCTCCGATCGTTTCTTACGACAGCATTGAGGACGCTCTGAAAGCGGATATAACGGCGTCTTCCCGTTATCTGAGCCTGAACGGAGAATGGAGATTCAATCTCGTAACGAAGGAGAGCGATGTTCCCGAGGGATTCCAAAAAAAGGATTTTGATTCCGAGTCATGGAACACCGTCAACGTTCCCGGCAACTGGGAAACGCAGGGATATTCTGCCCCCGATTACGCATATTCCGACTACACATGGGACACGGCCTCTCTGACGCCGCCCGAACTTCCCGAGGAAAACGAGATCGGACTTTATATCAGACAGATCGACGTTCCCGCCGATTGGGACGGCAAAGAGATATTTATCTCATTTGACGGAGTCGAGAGCGCGTGCTATGTTTATGTCAACGGCGCGATGTGCGGCTACGGCGAAGATTCTTACACGTCAAAAGATTTCAGAATTACCTCGTACATAGAACCCGGAAAGACGAATACGATCGCCGTCAAAGTATTCAAATACTGCGACGCTTCCTGGCTGGAAGCTCAGGACACGCTCAAAATGGGCGGTATATACAGAGATGTATACCTGTATGCTTCGGAAAAAACCATGATAAAGGATTTTTCCGTTAATGCCACCGTCGATATCGACGCCGGGACCGTGGGTTCCGGAAACGCGCTTCTTTATCTGAGCGCCGGCGTTGCGTCGTATTCCGGCAGAGAAAACGGATATTATTCAGAGTTTTCTCTGTATGACGCCGACGGAAATGCCGTTGTGGAACCGTTCCGCTTCGGCGCGGATGTCTCTTTTTCGGAGGACAAGACAGGCGGCGCATATACGGCGGATGTCAGCGGACGTGTGACCGTTAACGGCGTTAAACTTTGGAGCGCGGAGACGCCTTATCTCTATACCGCCGTTTATACTCTTAAAAATGCGGACGGAACAACTGTCGGCACGGTCAGCGAGCGCATAGGTATCCGAGATGCGGCTTTTGCTTCCGACGACAGCGGAAAACAGATATTTACCGTCAACGGCGAGCCCGTTTCGCTTTTCGGTGTAACTTATTATGAGTTCAGCGCCGTCAACGGAAAAGCGCTGACCCGCGACGAAATGATCGAAGACATACAGAAGATGAAGGAACTCAACATCAACGCGGTCAGATCCCCCGGAGTTCCTCTCAGTTATGAGTTCATTTCCCTCTGCAACGAGTACGGATTGTATGTCGTTTCCGATATAAACCTGGAGACTGAGCCTTGGTCGAGCAAAAACGAACAGTCCGTTCCCGGAGATCAGGGAATCTGGCAGCCGGCGATCCTCGACCGTCTTTCCAATGTTTTGAAGAGGGACAAAAACTGCCCGTCCGTCATCCTTTGGGGTCTCGGAAACGAATCGGGACAGGGAAGCGTTCTGACAAACATAAAGAATTATCTCATCGAAAACGATTCGAGACTCATCGTTTACGACGCTTATCTCGATCTTGAAAAAGAGGACTACGACAATACCGATTATATTTCCGACGGAGATATAATCGCGGCATCCGGCTGGGATCTTGATAAACTTAACGATGTTCTGACGAACACTTCCATCACAAAGCCCGTTCTGATCCAGAACATGGACAGCGCGTTGCTTTCGTCGGGCGGAGGGGTTTCAAACATCATCGATTATATCACCGCGGACAACACGGTTCAGGGGTGCTTCCTCGCAAATTGGACAGACAAAGCGATCTATGTGCCGAAAGACGCCGAGAACGCCGCAAAGGTATGTCGCGAAACACCGTATAACGAAGAGAACGCAGATCTTTATACTTTGCAGTACGCCGCTTCATGGGTTGACTCTGAGGACGGGATGAGGTCTACGGTTTACAGCCTTAACGGTATTCTCAATGCAGATAGATCTTTCCAGTCCGATGCGCTTGAAATGAAGACTTCTTATGCTCCTATCGCCGTTGATCCGATAAATGTAAAAGAAGGTACTTTCAGAATATCCGACAGGTTCGGGTTCACCGATGCCGGATCGGATTTCACCGTTTCATATTCCGTTTCAAACGGAACGGTCGGCGTTGTTGACATATCCTCTCTCAAAGCGGGAGAGTTTATGGATGTCAAACTCGATTACGGAGCGGTGGATGCATCTTCCGACGTTTTTGTTACCGTTACTGTTAAGTATGCGAATAAACCCGCGTGGGGAAGAGACGGTTATGACGGAACGATCTCGTCCGTTCAGTATGACGTGACCGGCAATACCGCGCCCGTCAAGAACGGCGGTTCGACCGATGTTTCCGGTCAGGCGCTGAGTCTCGATATGTTCCGCGCTCCCGCGATAACGGCTGTCAACACCGATCTCGCAAAAGGTATAATCTATATAACCAATTACGGTTCCGAGGCATTTGACGATCTCTTCACGATGAAGTATACCGTCGTCGAAACGAATAACTACTGTGATCTGCCGAAAGCCGTCGTTTATGCGACAGGAACGGTCAAGACCGGCGTGGGAGCGTATACCGCGGAAGCGAAAGTCAAGCTCCCGATTTCTGTCGAAGCCGTCAGAGAAGGAAGCTATGAGGTCATCATTTCCGTAACGACAAAAAGAGCGTTCGGAGATATTCCTGCGGGATATGAGATGCTTTATAATTTCAACGAAGCAAATATCGGAAAGATCCCGTTCACGATCGATGAATCGAGAACCCCGGTACCCGTTATGGACGAGACAACGGGCGAACAGGCAGTAGATAAACTCGGCAACAGAATATGGGTGGACGGAGATCCCGGACTTACCGAGTATACGGATTCCACCGTTTATTACAACGAGCCCATCGAAACCAATCCCATACCCGATCCGTATATCAAGCTTTCAAACGATAAAGTTACGATCGAGATAGATCCCGATTTGGGATATATAACAAAATTCACGGTTGACGGCAAAAACGTTTTCGAACCCGCGAACTCCGAGTCCGGAGCGAATGAGAGCGCTTTCTGCACCTTCGGAAGAAATCTGACGGGCGGAGACCTGACGAATACCGATGTCGATGCGCTTGTGTATTGGACGGGCGTCGGGAATTCTTCTCCGGTTTTGCGGGAGTCTATCGTAAGCGTTAAAAAGATCGACGCCGGACATTACAGATTGTCAGTCCGCTATGAGGTACCCTCGGTCAACGGCGAAAACGTGTCGAGTGTTCAGACGCTTGATTCATACTATGCGGTTGTTTACGATTTCTATGCGAACGGCGTCATTAACATCAGTGCGGCGTTCGACCTGAATTCCGAAGCAAATTCTCCGACGGTTCTCGCAAACGTTCTGACCATGTCTTCCGATTATAAAAACGTCACATGGTACGGAAGAGGTCCCGGAGAAACTTACGCGGACAAACTTTACGATTCGACAGTCGACGTCTTTTCGTCCGACGTTGATTCGATGATCCCCTCAAATTTGTTCTCGACGGGCGGGGACAGAAGTCAGACAAGGTGGCTCGCGATGACGGATGCGTCCGGTTCGGGCGTTGTCATCACTTCGGACACGAATAATTTCGCGTTCAATACGGCTAAGGTCTATCCGTGGGAAACCGCATATTACGGTTCCGCCGTTTCTTCAAGAAACTTCAACGTGCTCAGCATCATAGGAGCGCAGACGGGATGCTCGAATTACGGCGCATCCGATCAGGCGTATGTTTCCGATTCCTATTCGATTGATCCCGGAACGACGCATTCGTTCTCTTTCAGAATTGTTCCCGTTAATTCCGCGAATGTTGATACGTACAAAGCGGAGAGCGCGAGAACTCTTGCTTCCGCAGGAAAAGCGACTGTTGAAAAACGCAGCATTTCGGGCGGAGAGACATATTCTCTCAAAGGACTTGCAAGCGGACAGTATGCTTCGATTTCGAACAACGAACTTTCCGTTCTTGAAGGACTCGGAAGTGCGGAACAGAGATTTATGATCGAGAGAACCGATTCTTCCGGCTTCTATATCAAATATACGGCAAAAGATCTTTATATGACCGCAACGGGGCTTTCTACCCAGTATAAGCCTTCCATCGAGATCGGCTTTGCACCGCTCGATACGGAGAAATATCCGTGGCAGATGTGGTATTATTCCGATAACCAGCTCGTGTGCGAGCGCATCTCGCTTTACTCGCTTTCGGTAATGCAATACGCGACCTTCCCCGGAGCAAGAGTTGCACTCTCGAACGTTCCGTCGAACGATTCAAGTTTCTGGACCATCAATTACGATGTCGGAAATTCGGATTACGCGACGCTTAAAAACAATAACTCCGGTCTTTACCTGACTTATATCGACAGCGTGTCTTATTCCTCTGCCATGATCGCGGCGCTTGATAATCGAACGATCGGATACGCCCCCGATATAAATTGGGAAGAGTATCATACGCAGGAGGATCTTGAAGCAAACGCGGTCAACCATGCTCCGACGACGGGAAGAATTACTCAGTGCGAACTTCTGCCTGCAGACAGCCAGACATGGAAGTTTATTTCGGAAGGCGATTCCGATTACAGAATTCAGAGCACTTCGACAGGCTTTTATCTCGGCGTCAGAACAGACAGCGAAGGAAATTCGTCTCTCGTTCTGTACGATGCGACAAATGTCGACGAAGACCCTGCGTCCCTTGTTTGGAAAATTAGAGACAGAGGCGGCGTTTACAGCATTATAAACGTCGACACCAAGCTTGCGCTTCAAACGACCTTGAAGAGAGTCAGACTTACTCAGACGGAGATGGACAGAGACTTTATAACCGATCCGGAAGTCGCTTTTAAGAGTACGTATGTTCTGTCTCTTGCCGAATGGAGCGGTAAACTCAATCAGAAGTGGGATCTCGCTTCCGATTCCGACCGTATGCTTTCGATAACCCTCGGAAGCGATTGGTATGTCAACGGCATTGAAGAACCGAAGTGATCCGACGGATATCCGAAATTGAATTCAGCGCGGTATTGCGCGTTTGATCCTCATATGTATCGTAATAGAACAGCCCCGCCGTTTCCGGCGGGGCTGCTTTTCTCTTTTCGAGGCATAACTCCGACATATAAAAATTATGGATTTATTCTTTCATTTTTCCGAACCGGGTTGACTTTTCCGACCGGATAATTTATTATTGGTATAAGAACGCTTGGGAGGCGAAGAAATTATGAAAAAGATTGCAGCTCTGTCAGTACTTTTTGCAATGGTTTTCGGTTGCGTCGGCTGTACGGTGACGTACGACTATCCGGTCAGACCGATCATTGTTGACGGCGTGAATATTTCGGAATTCACCGTTGTGTATCCCGATTCTTACAACGAGCTGCAACGCGCGGATGTTCAGGAGTTCGCCGACAGCGTTCTGACGGCGTGCGGAATTGAATTAAACGTCGGTACGGACTCCGAAATCCCGGTATCGGAGCATGAGATCCGGATCGGATCCGTTCGAGGAGCCGATTATACCTCGCTCGGCGCTTTGGACTGCCGCATCGCCGTTTCCGACGGAAATGTAATTCTGGGCGGAAATAACTTTTATGCGGATATTCGTGCCGTATATCGGTTTATGCGCTCGGTTCTGGGGTTCGGGTATGACGGCAGTTATGCCTCTGAATTCGTTTCCGTTTCGGCGCAGGATGCGATAGTTGAATGGGTGGAGCCGTCCGTGACCGTAATGGCGTGGTGCACGCACAGTTCGGTACCCTTTAATACCGAGCAGAGCGTTGCAAAGGCGGTTGAGGCGGGATTTAATCTTCTCGACATTTGGGCATGCGGCGGTCAGGATCTTCACAATATGCTCAAATGGGCTGCCGCTTACGATGTGAAGTTATTGTTCTTGGACTGGAATATATTAAGTCAGTTTGATAAAGAAGACTATTCCGCCCTTACCCCCGAGATCGCTGAATACATTGCGGCTCCGATGGTTTACGGAAACTATCTTGTTGACGAACCGTCTTTAAATATCTTTGCGTCGGTTGCGGAAGGCGTGCGCAACTATGAGTCGTCTACGGGCAAGACTGCTTTTACCAATCTTTTCCCGGGCTACGCTTCTTCCGCGCAACTCGGCTGCGATAGTTATGACGAATACATCCGTTCCTATCTTGATATCGTTGATCCCGATATGCTGGTCGTGGATATCTATTCGCTCGAAGCCAGATCGACTTCAAAGTATTTGATCGAAAACCTTTCGCTGATCTGCGATATACTTCATGAAGAGAATCATTCCGATACGGAACTCGGAGTGTTTATTCAGGGATTGAGCTTCGCTCCGGGCGCAACGCGTACCCCGAGCGCGGACGATCTTTGCTGGCAGACGTATGTCACTCTTTGTTTCGGCACGAAGATGATCGCGTATTTCACTTATCTTCCCGTTCTCGGCGCAACGTCCGCTTTGATAGACATTGACGGGAACACCACGGCGGTCTGGGAAGGCGCGAAGGACGTCAATGCCGATCTTGCCGCTTTTGCCGATGTTTATGCCGAATACGGTTCGCTCGGCGTTTTCGCGTATAACTGCGAACTTCAGCCATGGGTCGAACTCCATGATCAGATCGATTTCTCCGATGTTATGACGCTGGAGGGCAAGGGCTCCGTTTTGGTCGGTTGTTTTGAAAAGGAATCCGACGGATCGCACGCTTTTATTCTCTCAAATCAGAAGAATCTGCTCTCTTTTAAGCGCAAAGATTCTGTTTCCAACCTCGTTGTGCATTTGACCTCGGGCGAGTCGTTGACCGTATGGCAGAACGGGGTCGCTTCCGTGCTGACGCCCGACGAGAACGGAGAGATCGCTATATCGCTTGAACGCGGTGAAGGTGTGTTCTGCGTCGTTAACGGCGAAACATCCGTCAACGGATAAACTGTTCGGTTTTTTTGATATGTTGCGGAAAAGCGACTGTACGAAGCGTGAGCATATATGAAAAACGAAACGGAAAAGCATTATGATCTGCTTTCGGAAGATGGAAATGACCCTGTTCTCGATCCGCCCGAACCGAGGGAATATCTGTTATACAGTACTGTTTTTTTTGAAAAAAGAACCGCCGGGGTTTCCCTCGGCGGTTTCCGTTTTATTCGGTGATATCAGATATTGATCATATTCGCCATCTCGTATCTCTTGAGATCGAAAGGCTTCTCCATTTTGAGCGCTTCGAGAATGTCAAGATCGATGATGTCGGTGTTTTTCATAACAACAACTCTGTTGCTTATGCCGTTTTTGAGAAGGTTTACGCAGTAATTGCCCATCTCGGTCGCAACAACTCTGTCCTTTGCCGAGGGAGCACCGCCGCGCTGGACGTGTCCGAGAATGGCTTCTCTCGATTCAACGCCCGTCTCTTTCTCAACGCGCTTGGCAAAATCCGCGATGTTCGCGATGCCGTTGTCAACGCAGTACTGATAATTCTTGTTTGACGGAACATCGAAGAAAAGGCCTTCGGAAACAAGAACTATGAAATGATTCTTGCCGTATCTCTTTCCTCTTGCGATCCTGTCAACTATATCTCTCTGAAAATCGAACTCGACTTCGGGAACGATGATCGAGGTCGCGCCCGCGGCGATTCCCGCTTCGAGCGTTACCCAACCCGCGTTTTTGCCCATGATCTGAACAACGGAGCAACGGTTGTGCGAGTTGCAGGTGTCTCTGAGTTTATCGATGAGGTCGATGCAGATGTTGACCGCGGTATCGAAACCGATAGTGTAGTCGCTGCAAACGATGTCGTTGTCGATCGTTCCGGGCATTGCAACGCAGGGGATCCCGTGAAGAGTGAGGTCGCGGGCTCCTCTGAAAGATCCGTCTCCTCCGATAACGACTATTCCTTCAATTCCGAACGCTTTGCAGGTGCGAACCGCTTCCATGATCTTTTCTTCGGTCTTGAATTCGGGGCAACGCGCACTTCTGAGGAAAGTGCCGCCTCTTCCGAGAATATCGCAGACATCTCTTGCGGTCAGTTCCTGAATATTACCTTCAATAAGCCCCTTGTAGCCTTCGCGGATTCCCATGACCGTTATGTTCTCGGCTACACAGGTTCTGACGACCGCGCGAACCGCGGCATTCATGCCCTGAGCGTCGCCGCCGCTCGTCAATACGCCGATTGTTTTCATTATTTTATCATTCCTTTCAGATATACCGAAATAATCTACCGAACATTATACACCAAAAAATTTCAAAAATCAATATAGTTCAATAAAAACTCAAATTTATCCGAAAAGCGTGTTTTTTCCTTGTATTTTAAGTTTTTTCGACATTCGGGTCCGCCGTATGCCCGTATAAATTTTAAATATCTTTGCGTAAATTAACATTGACCTTTTTCCGAAACGGTGTTAAACTGTTATACTGATAAGAGGTGAAGAAGTATGTTCGGTTATATCGTTGCGGATCTCGGCAATCTTTCCGAAGAAGAGAAAAAATGTTATAACAAGTATTATTGCGGGCTCTGCCATGCTCTGAAAAAGACAAACGGGAATTTGGGAAGACTTACTTTGACTTACGACTTCACTTTCATTGCTCTTTTGCTTTGCGAACTGTACGGAGAAAAATCGACCGTCAGCGGAAAGTGCGCTCCGCACCCGTGTAACGATCATGAATACGTCGTCGGCGGGATTATGGATTACGTCGCGGATATGAATGTTCTTCTCTCGTATGTGAACATGATAGACGATTGGGAGGATGACGGAAACATTCTTGCATTCATGTCATCCCGGTTTTTTGAGGGAAAAATCAGAAGAATAAGGGCTCGCTTTCAGGAACGGTACGATACGGTTTTTGAATGCATATCGCTTCTTTCGGAAGCCGAACGCCGCGGAGAGTCCAACCCCGATATTCCCGCTTCCGCGTTCGGAAAACTTCTCGGTTCCTTGCTTTGCTACCGCCGTGACAAATATGAAAAAGTCCTTTTCGATTTCGGTTTTGCACTCGGAAGATATGTCTATTTGCAGGACGCGTGCATAGATTTTAAGAAGGATCTGAAAAAGGAAAGATACAATCCTCTGACGGAAGCGAGAGAAGAGGATTTTGACGATATACTCAACATGCTTGCGGCCGATTGCGCCGCCGCTTTTGAAAAGATCGACGTTGTCAGGGATAACGGTCTGATAAAAAATATCATATATTCCGGAATCAGATTGAGGTATTCCGAAGCGAAGAGCAGGGAGACGCGTAAAAAATGAACAGATTTCGTAATTGGCTTTTAAGATTTATGTCCGGCAGATACGGAACAGACGCGCTCGGCAAATTCACGGTCATTCTTTATCTTATTCTCGTCGTTCTCCAGATGTTTCTTTTGCGGACTCCGTTCATGCTCGGGATCGGCAGATGGATATACAACTCCGTTCTGCTGCTTTTGCTCGCATGGTCGGTTTTCCGCATGTTTTCGCGCAATATTTCGGCGCGCAGCGCGGAAAACAGGCGGTTTTTAAGCATAAAAAACGGCGTTAAGAAATTCTTTTATCTGAGAAAAAGGATGTGGAAGGACAGAAAAACGCATGTCTATAAAAAATGTCCTCATTGCAAATGCGTTCTGCGTCTTCCAAAAAGAAAAGGCGATCATTCCGTAAACTGTCCGAAATGCGGGAAGGCTTTCCGCGTCAAAATCAGTCGCGGGGCTTGATATAACGGCATAACAGACCAGTTCCGTAAAAGAAAAAAGTATTAAATTTTTAAACTTTTTGATTGCCACCTATTGACAAATCCGCTCTTATATTGTATAATAGCGGATAGATGGGACAGTATCATCGTCTTCGGACTTTTTGCTGTAAACGAATTTCGGAGAAGAGAACGATCCTGTATGAAAAAACAGTTTGTTTTAAGAGTTATTGCGGTTTTTCTGATACTTGTTTCCGTTGCCGTTCTTTTCTTCGCGATATTCAAAATATATGAGGGAAAGAAAGAAAAGGACGATCTGTCCGGCGGCGAAGACGGCGAAGCGGGTTATAAGACCGTCGTATATGACGGAATTACGTATAATTATAACGACGGTGTATATAATTTGCTTGTGCTGGGCATAGACCACGGCGGCGAATATACGGACAGCGGCGTTTATGTCTCGGGCGGTCAGGCAGATTCGATCTTTATCTTGTCGGTGAACAATACAAAAAAGACCGTTTCAACCGTTCAGCTGAATCGCGATACCATGACAGAGGTTCATAAACTCGGAGCTTTCGGAGATCCCGTAGCTACTCTGAATGCTCAGATCGCGACAGCGTATGCTTACGGCAGCGGCGGTAAAAGCAGCTGCGATAACATGATCCGATCCGTCTCTGGATTGCTCGGAGGTATTCCGATCGACGGGTATCTTGCCATGAATATGGAAGGGATCATTCCTTTTGTCAATGCCATCGGCGGCGTGACTGTTACGCTGGAAGATGATTTTACCAAGTTTGATCCGGAAATGGAGAAGGGGAAAACTGTTCTTCTCGACGGAAAGAAAGCATATATCTATCTCCGCGGGAGAGGGGATGTGGGAGATCAGTTGAACACATCCAGAATGGAAAGACACAGAACTTTCTATTCCGAGCTTTTTAAAAAAGTGGATTCGTTCCTCGGATCGGATATTTCCAAATTGAAATCCGTTTATGACGCGATTTACGATTATTCGTATTTTTCCGTCAGTCTGTCAAAACTGATGTCGCTGTATTCGGACTCTGCCGATTTCGAAAGAGTTCCGACCGTGACTCCCGACGGCGTTATAAACGACGATTCCGAATTTACGGAGTTCTACGCAGACGGAAAATCGCTGAAAGAACTTATCCTTAACACTTGGTACACAGAGCAATCAAATTAAAAATAATAAATAAACAATCAGTTTAAAGGAGTCTTGATTATGAGCAAAAAAGTTTTGAGAAGTCTGGCGCTCGTCATGCTGATAGTTATGGCGTTCTCCGTATCTTCCGCGGCAGTCGGATTCAAGTCGAGTGTCGATGTTAAGGGTGGTCCCGAATATATCGTTCCCGACGGATTTAACTATGAGATCATCATAACTCCGTATGCCGGAATCGAAGATCAGAAAGATGAAAGAGTTCAGGCAGGTCTTGAACAGCTTAAAAATGCTTACGCAGAGCTGAAAGATAAAGCTCTCGGCGACATTGTTGACAAGGCTGCTCTCGATACCGCTGCCGGAGTCGATTCGAGCAAACTTGTTGTTTCCGACATATTCGATCTCTGGACCAACTCTCCCGAGGCGGTTGCTCTTACCTTCAAAAACATCGTTGCGAAGGAAGGCGGAAAAGCGGTTGCTCTTTACAGAGATTATAACGGCGCCTGGAAGATCCTCGACACCGTTGTCAATGCCGACGGTTCTATCGATGTTGCCGGTCTTGTAAGCGGTTCTGTCGCATTCCTCGTTGAAGGCGAAAGCGGCGGAAAAGATCCCGAGACTGGCGATGCTAACGCCAACAGCTGGATCTGGTTCCTCGTTGCGGGAGTTGCTGTTGTAGGTATCACGGTTCTTGCCGTTTGCCTCGTTCGCTCCAAGAAACAGGAAAACAACTGATCTGAAAACGCAAATTGAATGATCCGATCGGAACGGGAGACCGTTCCGATCGTTTTTTATGTTTGGTAAAAAAACAGCATTTTTTCTGCGGTTACCTCGAAAAATGAGATCCCGAATTGTAACAAAAATCGGAAGAACGGAACTTATTCTCCGCTTTATCGTCTAAACAGATATAGAGCGGAAAGATCCTCTGACGCTCGGCACAAGACATTTGGGGAGGTCGTTATTTTGGAAACCTTTATCGGAGTATTCAACTTCTTGGTATTTCTTTTCTTTCTCCTTTTATATTCTTATCAGATCGTGTATATCGGTATAGGAATAATCAAGAACAAAAAGAAGTTTAAGGAAGCGTCAAAACTCCATCATTTTGCCTTTGTGATAGCGGCGAGAAACGAAAGCAACGTTATCGGCGAACTTATCGAAAGCATAAAGTTGCAAAAGTATCCGAAAGAATTGATCGATATTTTTGTCGTTGCGGATAACTGCACGGATAATACCGCCGAGATCGCCCGTAACGCAGGCGCGACCGTATATGAGCGTTTTTCCGATGTCCATGTCGGAAAAGGTTATGCGCTTGATTTCATTTTCAATCGGATAAGCACGGAGCATGCGGACAAGGGGATAGAAGCCTTTCTTATCTTCGATGCGGACAATGTTATAAAAGACAATTACGTTCTCGAAATGAACAAGGCATACGACGCCGGATATGAGGCGTGCACCTCTTACAGGAACAGCAAAAACTACGGAACGAACTGGATCAGCGCGGGTTATTCGCTCTGGTTTCTCCGCGAAGCGAAATTCCTCAACAATCCGCGTTTTATATGCGGGACAAACTGTGCCGTTTCGGGTACGGGATTTATGGTCAGCAAGAGGATCATCGATATGAACTGCGGTTGGAAATATAATCTTTTGACCGAAGATATCGAATTTTCCGTCGATTCGGCTGTTAATCATATCCGTATAGGCTATGTTCACGACGCTGAATTTTTCGACGAACAGCCCGAGACTTTCTCACAGTCGTGGAAACAGCGTATGCGCTGGGCGAAAGGTTTTTATCAGGTGCTTTGGCATTACGGCGGAAAACTTTTCAAAGGAATGGCCTCGAAAAAGTTCGGCTTCGCATGTTACGATATGATGATGAACATAATGCCGGCCCTTATTCTTTCTTTGTTCTGTCTCACGCTTAACACCGTTTTCCTGATTATCGGACTTGTTACCGCCGATTCGTCACTCGTGACGAGTACGCTTGTCAGCGTTATGCATACTATCATCAGTTTCTACGGAACGCTCTTTATAGTGGGGCTTATAACGACCGTTTCCGAGTGGGAGAAGATCGATTGCAGTCTTGCGGGAAAGATACTTTATACCTTCACTTTTCCGATATTCATGTTTACGTATGTTCCCATCGCTGTCGTTGCGATCTTCAAAAAGGTCGGTTGGGTTCCGATAAAACACAGCGTTACAAAATCGATAAAAGAACTGAACAAGCAGCAATAAATATTTTTTGCGACAAAGCCGCCGTTTGATTGATATGCACCCCAAAAGTTAGACACTTTTGGGGGTGCATATTTTTATGGCAAAAAAAGGAACGATACAGAAAAAATACTCGACAGAATTCAAAATAGGTGTTATATTGGATATGCGAGAGAACCACCTAAGTTATGGAGAGACCGTACGAAAGTATTGGGGTGCAAAAACAAAGGCAGAATGCTCT
>CABKLX010000010.1 GCA_902373415.1 uncultured Eubacteriales bacterium
AGATACTTGGCTGGAAGCGGCCCGGGAAAATAGGGCGATGCCGACACCTTCCTTTATCCGCACCATTAGCTCAGTTGGTAGAGCAACTGACTCTTAATCAGTGGGTCCCGGGTTCGAATCCCTGATGGTGCACCATATATTCCTCCTTAGCTCAGTCGGTAGAGCATGCGGCTGTTAACCGCAGGGTCGTTGGTTCGAGCCCAACAGGGGGAGCCAAAACAAAAAGCAGGTCATTCGACCTGCTTTTTTGTTTTATCTTCTTGCTTGACTTGACCGATCACTTCAGTGGGTAACATCAGTTGTTGCCGTAGGCAACTCTGACGGAAACGTTTGACGCTTTTGCATCAGCAAAATGCGGCGCCTCCCGCCGCAAGGCAAACTTTCCCAAGTTTGCAAGCATTGCACTTCGTGCTTGCGAGCATACTTGTGTTAATACGAGGGCTTTTCGTGTTTTTAGGGATAAAAAACACCCCTCTTTCACCTTTGCACCTTTTCCCCGACCTTATGGACTTGAACCTGCGACTTCAACCGCGGGTTGAAAAAATTAAACCTTTGATTTATTGTATAAATGAACGATGTGTGCTATAATGTAACCAACGAAAGGAGCTGAATATATGGAAAACATAAATATTGTATTAGCCGCAAATATTTTAAAATACAGAAAGAAAAGTGGACTTAGCCAAGAAGAACTTGCTAACAAATTAGGAGTTACTTTCCAAGCCGTTTCTAAATGGGAATTGGCAAAGTCTGCTCCGGATATATCTTTTCTTCCAACTATGGCAGATGTTTTTGAATGCTCGATAGACGACTTGTTTTCATATATGCCAAAATGCAAAAGGGAAGAGCTTAACGTATTGCCGGGTGATTCTGTTCCTGAAGGTATGAAAAAGTATATAGGCGATCAAATTAAATATCAGCTTGACCATAATGGATCTACAGATACGTTTTTGGAAATTATGGCAGAAAATCTATCCGGTAATTTCGAATTGACCGATGAGAATATTGAAAGATTATTGGATGCTTATAGAGAAATGTATAAAGGTATGAGGAATAAGAAAAAAATATAAGGTTCGAATTTGTTGTGTGAACACAAAAATCCCGAATGCGAAAGCGTTCGGGATTTTTACTTTTTAACTCTTCACTCTTTACTTTTCACTAAACTCGCATTCATTATTTTTTGAAGTAATAGGTAATAGTGAAGAAGTGAGTATCTCCGCTCCGCGCAAACATATTGACAAATTTGTGCTTTGGTGATAAAATCAAAACAGAACAACAGTGTATTTTGCTTTTTGCGAAAGGGATGGCGAGTCGTCATCTTTTCACTCATCTTTATCGTATTCACTGCACAAGTCCTACAAAAGCTTTCTTCCGAAACTTTTGCTTAACGGACTTGTTCCGTTCAGCCTAACCGCGCCGATGTAGTAGCCGCAAGGCTACGCGAGCTTCGCCTTGCTTAAATACATCTCTGCGATTAGCCATACAAATTAGTGTTGTTCTAAAAATCGGGAAGGAGAGGTTATATGATAGTCTATAGGGAACTCAGTTCAATAGAAAAAGATCTGGGCTTTTCAGCAAAAACCTTATACGGATTAAGCAATAGCCTTGAGAAACACTATCATACCGTATACCTTCCGAAGAGTGACGGAAGCAAACGGAAGCTCTCCGTTCCCGATTTGATCTTAAAACTGGTACAAAAATCTATCGCTGACAACATCCTTATTCAATGTCCGATTTCAAAATATGCCAAAGCATATAAGCCGGGAAGCAGCATTCAAAAAAATGCGCGCCCGCACGTAGGGAAGAAGAAGATTTTGAAGCTGGACATAGAGGGATTCTTCGATCATATTTTGTATTCACGGGTTAAGGACACCGTTTTCTATGAAGAAAAATATTCAGAATCCATTCGGATACTGTTGACCATGCTTTGTTATTACAACGATTCGCTTCCTCAGGGGGCTCCGACTTCCCCTGCGATTACCAATATAATAATGTATGATTTTGATGAAACCGTCGGAGACTTTTGTATCAAGAAGAAAATAGCATATACAAGATACTGTGATGATATGACATTTTCGGGATGTTTTGACGAGAGAGAAATCATCTCCTTTGTTAAGGGTGAACTCCGCAAACTCGGGTTGTTTCTTAAAAATCGAAAAACAGCGGTTATTTCTGCCTCCAAGCGTCAAGTGGTAACCGGTATCGTTGTCAATGAAAAGATGAATGTTACAAAGGATTACAAAAAGACCATTCGGCAAGAAATTTACTATATTAAGAAGTTTGGACTTGATGAGCACTTAAAAAGGTTAGGCATATCTGATAAGCAGCAATATGTTCTGTCACTTAAGGGACGAATTGCTTTTGTGCTTCAAACGATCCCGAATAACTGCGAATTTATAGAGTATAAAAATTTTCTTGATTCAATTCGGATATGGTGATGATCGATACGGCTTTTAAGAAGAGGCAATGCCCTGTAAAAATTTGACTTGTCTTTTGGCGGGTTCGATGGAACACAATATTGCACGGTTACTGTTTATGATGATGTATATCGTTTTTGGATAAGTGATGCGATGGGGGATTTGTTCGGCAGAATGCCGGATATAATTTATGCATTAAATATTGAATTCAACGATCCGAAAACGGATCATACAATAGAACATATTCTTGATGATCCTGAAAACACTTATAGGATAACTGAACTAAAAGCCGACACGCTGTGGGACAGTGAAGGCACTGATATGAGGTGGACTTTTTCAAGAAAACTTGATAATAATGATAAACAAATTGTTGATGTTGAGATGATTTTTGATTTTAATGAAATTAAGAAATACAAAATTGAGCTGCCCGATTTAAACTATGCTGTCTCTCGGGCAGTCACAGATATTTTGAAGAAATCCGGTTTTTGCGGATATCACTTTTCAACAAATTTTGATTATATAAATATCGTTAACTTTTTGATGTTAAAAAACTTGTCGTTAACAGGTCGCGCTCTTAATTTTTCCTATTATGATGACGGATGCAGATCTTCAGTTCTAAAAGATGAAATTGACCTGTTGCTCTTTGATATGTAGCATGGCGGTAATATTCACTTTTCAGAAAAATTGTCGGTATTGCGGCGGGAAGTTCAAAGGGGCTTTCAATAAGCAATGTTGCAGTTGCGGAAGAAAAAAAGATTATTGAAAAAATGTGCGAGAGAGCAGCCGAAGCCCGGTATACGCCCGAACATCAACTCCGGAAGTGCGGTTCCCATCGTTGACATTCATGTGTACGTTGCCCCCGACGTGGATGACGGCGAACGAGATGTGCACGAGTTAATTGAACTTCTCAAACTTGCCGAAAAACAAGGGGCAGCGGATGTGTTTTGTACTTCTCATAATTCTGTTATCGAAGATGCGGAAACAGAAAGGCTAAATAATTTGTAATAGGTATAAATGAGAATATAGCACGGCAAATATCATGCCGTGCTATATTCATACTTTATAAAACGAGTTTGTGATTGAAATATACAAGACAAGTACGAGGGTACTGCGAAAATCACAAAATTAGGTTGATCAGACCTTTGTATATAGAAAGCCTTTTTTCAAAAAGCATAAACATAATCATATTCAGAGGAATAATAATTTTTTGTGAGATTTTTGCTTTTCCGCAGTCATTTTTGCGACTGATCCCAAAAATAATGCGGATATATGAAAGATTTTTCTGAGATTCAATCTGAAAAGGCTGCACGGAAAAAGAAAAATATCTCTCTCGTCAAGGAGGCAGGTTTTTCAGCGCATGCGGTAATTCATATCCTTTGCAGGGATCGTGCTTCTTGCCCGAAATGAATTTTTTCCATAAAAATACAGAAATATTCCATTGACGCGACGTGATATCGATGTTACACTTTTATTAAATCGGATGATTGAAAGGAGTTTTTATCAATGGCAATAAAAATAGGGGTAATGGGCGGTTTCCGCGGCACAGATATGATAAATTACTGCGAAATAGCGGATAATGCGGAGGTCGTGGCGATCTGCGACAAAAACGAAGAGGTGTTAAACGCTCAGAAAACAAGATTAAAGGACAACAACATCACATATTATGATAATTTTGAGGATTTTATAAATCATGATATGGATGCGGTCGTGCTGGCAAATTATGCGAACGAGCATGTGCCATTCGCCATAAAGGCGCTTAAACGGGGACTCCATGTTTTCTCGGAGGTGCTTCCCTGCCAGACGATGAAAGAAGCGGTTGAACTTGTCGAAACCGTTGAAGAAACGGGGCTTATTTACGCATACGGTGAAAATTATTGCTATATGCCGGCTCCCTATGAGATGAGAAAATTATACAAACAGGGTAAAATAGGCGAGTTTGAATACGGTGAAGGGGAATATATCCACAATTGTGAGTCGATCTGGCCAAGCATAACCTACGGTGAAAGAGACCATTGGAGAAATGACATGTATGCGACCTTCTACTGCACCCATTCGCTCGGTCCGATCATTCATATGACCGGATTGCGCCCTGTTTCGGTCATCGGTTTTGAGGGGATAAACAACGAAAGAAATTTACGGGTAGGCTCAAAATCGGGGCAATACGGAATAGAGATGGTGACTCTCGAAAACGGAGGCATTATTAAAAGCATACACGGAGGACTTTACAAGGATTCCATCTGGTATGCGGCATACGGATCAAAAGGCAGAATGGAGTGCGGCAGAGAGGCAGATAATGACAGCGGCAGGGTTTATAAAATATATGTAAACGCCGATGAATATTCGGGCGGTTACGATACCGCAAAAAACGAATGTTATTTCCCCAAGCACGGGATGGAGGATAAGTTGGCCGGCTTCGGACACAACGGCTCCGACTTTTACTCGATGTATAATTTCGTTGAGAAAATAAAAGGAAACCCCGACGCGGATACCATTGACGTATATGAAGCGCTTGATATGTTCCTGCCGGGAATGTTTGCTTATCGCTCGGTTCTGAACGGGAACATTCCGATGGAGATCCCCGATTTGAGGAACAAAGACGAAAGAGATAAATGGCGCAATGACACCGCGTGCACCGACCCGAAAGTAGCCGGGGATATGCTTCTTCCGACCTTTTCGAAAGGAACCCCGGAGATAGATGACGGCGTTTATGACCATGTGAGAAAACTCTGGGAAGCAGAATGAAAACAGGGGAATGAAATTGCAAAGGCAATTTCATTCCCGCAAGGCAGTAAGAGAAAACAGTGTATTATTTCATGATTACTTTATCCGCGTTGATCTTTTCCGTGCAATTCATGTTCGACGACGGATATCAAAAAGAAAGCGGCTGCGGATGGAAATCTTCGCTGAAACTTTCGCTTTACAGTTCCGCGGTAGGATTGATCGCGTTATTTGTAATAAACGGTTTTAAACTGAGATTTTCCGGTTTTTCCGTTATTGTTGCAACAGTATATGCGGCAGTGTGTATATTGCTCAATTACTCGTCCGTAAAAGCATTAAGAAACGCAAACCTTTCTGTATATTCGGTTTTTTCAATGATAGGCGGAATGATCCTGCCGTTCATATACGGAGTATGGTTGGGTGAGGAATTCAAGGCGATACGGATCTTATGCTGTATCCTCATATCGATCTCTGTTGCGATGAACGCGGGAAAGGGCAAACAGTCAAAAAAGGCATTTTTGTATTACATGGCTGTATTTGTGCTGAACGGTCTGGTGGGTGTTATTTCAACATTTCATCAATCATACCCGGAGTACTGTGTCGGCAGCGCGGACTTTCTTATGACAACAAAAATCATAATGATACTGATGAGCGCTGTTCTTATCGTTGCAACAAGAGACAGGAGTTTTTCCGTCAGCCTCAAGGCGTTCGGATATTCTGCCGGGAGTGCGGTTCTGAACAGCATCGCCAATCTGTTGCTGCTGATAGCGCTTCTGAAATTGCCCGCTTCGGTGCAATATCCCGTTGTAACAGGCGGAGTGATCGTATTTTCGACAATAATAGATGTTATCAGAAAAACGAAAATCAAAAAAAGAGAGATCATTGCCGCGATAATTGCGTTTGCTTCAACTGTTGTTATGGCAATGTAGGACTGCTTGACAAAAATGAACGTGTGATCGCCGAGATGAAACGCGTTACAGCAAAATATGTGTTTTGAAAACATAATCCCGAGTCGGCAACATAACGACAAAAGATCCAAGTCTTTTCAGACTTGGATCTTTTTCAAAATGAAACTTTTTATATGGAATCTTTGTCGATAACTTTGCCGTTGGCTTTCAGAGTTATGTACTGTTTGGGGGACACGCCTATTCTTTTTTTGAACACTTTTGAAAAGTACAGGGCGTCGTTGTAACCCGATAACGCTGAGATCTCTTTTACACACGAAAGTCCCTGATCGATAAGTGTGCATGCCTGCTGACAACGGGCGGTGTTTATATATTCGTTTATGCCTATACCCATTTTTTCCTTAAAAAGCCCCGAAATGTATTTGGGGTTATATTGCAGTTCTTTACCTATGCTGTTTAATGACAAACCGGGGTCGGTAAAATTGTCGTCGATATATTTTTTTAACACTAAAAAAGTTTCTTCGAGTTTATAAGATTTTTTACTGAACTCCAATATTCTGTTTCCTATAAACGAAAACGTGAACAAAAGCACGCTTTCGGATATCAGATCGGTAAGATCCCGGTTTATATTAAAAGCATTTTCCCAGAATTCACAGATGTCGCCGCAATCGGGAAAATAACAGTTGCTGTTGGAGATTTTCAACTTTTCCATGATCATATTTGCTCTTGTGCCCAAAAAACTTATATACATATATGAAAGACCGGGTCTTGCTTCTATATAAAACGGAGTCCCCGGAAAGGTGAAGAAAATATCTCCGACCGATAAAGGGTAAACCTTCTCGCGTGTATGCAAAAATCCGCTGCCGCTGCAGACATAGTGGACCTTGTAGACCGCCTCAGCCTTAAAAGAATTGTAAAACCGAGGTTTTGTTTCAAGAACCAAGTTTATCGTATGTATGGATTGATAGTCTTTGTGATACGGAATAAAACAGCATATATTTTCAACCATATTTTTCATCTCCTCTTTATTCAAGTATATCACAGAATCTGAAAAATCACAATATTATATGACGGTTTTTCTTGTTTATATGTATTTTTTCCATTGGCGCATACATAGGAGAATCACGAAAAGATCTCAATGGGACGGGAAACCGTTTACTGTTTTGTTAATAAGTACATTCTGTTGGATTGCTCATATTCTTCATAATATATCTCTGTATAGCGTATCATCGAAAATCGCGAGGCAAAAATATTCTCCCATTCATCATTTGTGTTGTTCCAAAGCAGCAGCCCGTCGTCCAACAGATTGCCGCTGACAGTTTTTATCCCGTATTCCTCTTTTTGTCTGTCGGTGATATACGGGTTCAGTTTTACAAGAAGTTTCCCGTTCTTTTTCAGAATACGCCCGATCTCATCCAAAACACGGACAGCGTCGTCAGGATAAAGGTTGTCGATAATATTGGATAAGACCGCGCAATCAACGGATCCGTCACAGATCTCATTTAATGCTTCTGCGCCTCCGCATATAAACCGAAAATTTCCTTTTTCGACCGTTCTGCTTTTCTCAACGGCGCTCTTTATCGCTTGCGACGACAGATCTATGCCTATATGCTCGGTCGTTCCGTATTTATTGCATAAAAACAGTACCGTCCCGTTTCCGCAGCCGAAATCAAGCACGGAGGAAGCTCCTTCCGTCAACCATTCCAGACCTTTGTCAAACTCCGCGTTTCCCGTTTCTTTTTCCTTCGGGAGCGCGGAGGTTTCTTTTGAAAATATGCCGTCCCAAAATTCAATACATTTGCCGTATCTGTTCATGCTTCTGCCCTCATCGTTATATATCGCTTCTGTCGTCCGTGACCCCGTAAAAAATATTAACCGTTTCGTCGGGAGTCTCTTTGAAGCCCCGAGACCCCATTCGTCAATCGATCCGAACGATCCGTATGAATAAAAGCGCCCTGACAGCATTTCGTTGCCCTGTTACCCGTCCCATATCGCACCTCAGATTATTGATACGATTTGCCCGATATGTCTCAAATAGCCCCGTGCCTCTTGAAGTTCGCGGAGAGGTAGTATATAATGAAAATGCAAATGTCGTTTCAAATACCGACTGAACATATTGTATCAAATCAGGCGGGAAAAGTCAATAAACGGAAGGATTTATATATGAGCAAAAAAATTATCATAGCGGCCGACTCGTCCGCAAATCTGTACAGCGCCGATTTCCCCGGTTTTGTTTCGGTACCGTTAAAGATCGTGACCGATGAAAAAGAATATACGGACGACGGGAAACTGGATGTTTCGGAAATGCTAGCCGATCTGAGCGAATACAAAGGGAGGTCGTCCACAGCCTGTCCCGGAGTCGGAGATTGGCTTTCCGCATTCGGTGATGCCGATGAAATATACGGTATTTCTCTCACGAGCAAACTGTCGGGCTGTTACAATTCGGCATCCGTCGCCGCGGAGGAGTATCTCTCGGAGCATCCCGACAGAAAGGCCTTTGTTCTGGATACGCTGTCCACCGGACCGGAATCGGAACTGATCGTTGAAAAATGCAGGGAGTTGACTGAGTCCGGTCTCGGTTTTGAGACGGTAAAAGAGAAAATAATTATGTATTCGCGGCACACGCATCTGTTCTTTTCTCTGGAATCCCTTTCAAACTTCGCAAAAAACGGCCGCGTGAGCCCCGCGCTTGCCGTGGCGGCAAGTTTTTTCGGGATACGCATTGTCGGGAAGGCAAGCGACAAAGGGGAACTTGAACCATTGCACAAATGCCGCGGAGAGAAACGGGCAATCGGTCAGCTTTGGGAATGTATGCTGAAAAGCGGATATTCCGGCGGAAAAGTGCGCATAAGACATTCGGGAAATCCGAATGCCGCGGATATTCTCGCGCAGCAGATAAAAAATTCGTTTCCGAATGCCGATATAAAAATCGGCGAAAACCGAGGCTTATGCTCATATTATGCGGAAAAAGGCGGAATTCTGATAGGTTTTGAAAGTTGAATAAACATCCCGCGATATGATCGTTGAAAGTTTTGACTTTCAGCCCCGTTTTCCGAAAAACAGGATAAAAGCCGCGTCGAAAACGACGCGGCTTTCATAAACAGATAACACAGACCTTACGGTCTGTTATTTTTTTTTGTTCATGCCATAATCTGACAAAAAATACGGTCTTTTTGTTATATAATTGGCTCGGTTGTTCGGTAACGGGCAGAAAAGGTCGTGATTTTTGAGCGCGTCCCTCTTCTTTTCGGGGAGCAGTCGGCTCAAACTCGGTTGGGAGATCCGGAAATGAGAAAACGTATCAAAAAAATACTTAACGTGATCGGCTCCGTTCTCGTTGCGGCGGTCCTGCTCCTTGCGGCGGTGTCGGTCGGCGTCCGTGTCGTCGGGATCAGAACCTACGCCGTCGTTTCGGGCTCAATGGAGCCGACTTATCCGACGGGTTCGCTTTTATATGTAAAGAGTGTGGATGCGGAAGACTTAAAAGTCGGGGACGCGATCACTTTTTACGCGGACGAGGACACCGTGGCGACGCACAGAATAACGGAAATAATTCCCGATGAGGAAGACGGCGGCGTGCTTCGTTTCCGCACGCGCGGCGACGCCAACGACACGGAGGACGGAGCGCCCGTACACAGCAAAAACATCATCGGAAAACCGCTGTTTGCCGTTCCGTATCTCGGATACTTTGCGCATTTTGTGCAAAAGCCGCCCGGACTGTATCTCGCGATAGGTCTCGTCTGCATTTCTGCCGTTCTTGCCTTTCTGCCGGATTTTTCGGGCGACAAAAAACGCAGGGGAAAAAGATCGCTGAAAACGACGGAATAGACTGTCGGCGGCAACGCCGACGGGCTTTCGGGGACTGTCGATAAATCAGGCGCTTGCCTTTTTATATACATCGATCGAAATAATGAGGAAAGGAGGAATGATCATGAAAAAGAAAGTACTTCTCTGCGCCGCGGCGATCTCTCTCGCCCTGTGCTGTTCTGTCGGAGGAACTCTTGCCTGGCTGAGCGCGAAGACCGCTCCCGTCAGGAATACCTTCACTATCGGAGACATCGATATAGACCTGACCGAGACGACGGGCGAAACCTACATAATGGTTCCCGGGAACGATCTCGCGAAAGATCCGAAGGTCACGGTTAAAGCCGGTTCGGAAGACTGCTGGCTGTTTATAAAGATTGAAAAATCGGATAATTTTGATGATTTTTTGACCTATACCGTTGCCGGCGGCTGGACTGCGCTCTCGGGTGAAAACGGCGTTTATTACCGCGAGATCCCGTCCGCCGACACCGATACGGAACTTTCCGTTCTGATGAACGATCTGGTGACCGTGAAGGAAGAGGTCACGAAACAGCAGTTCACGGAAATTGAAGACGACCTTCCCTTTATGACCTTCACGGCTTATGCCGTTCAGCGGGACAACCTCGCCGACGCCGCGACCGCATGGGCAAAGGTCTCTGCGTGAGTATCGCTTCAAAAAACGGTACTCACGAAAGATCAAACGCGATCCGACAAAACGGTCACAGACGGCAATGCCCGTTTCGGACCGATCGGCATTGATCCGTTTTTTATGATTTGAAAGGAGATAACAATCATGACAAAAAAGAAGATCCTCACACTCGCGCTTGCCGCGCTGATAGCGGTCACGGCAATTACAAGCGCATCCGTCGCTTACTTTACCGATACTGGAACGGCGCGGAACGTTTTCACTATGGGAAACGTTAATATCACTCTCGACGAGGCGCCCGTGGACGAATTCGGACAGGCGACCGACGGCGACCGTGTGACCGAAAACGAATACGGAACGGAAGCGGCTTATCCCGGTGCCGTGCTGGACAAAGACCCCACCGTACATAACACGGGAAGTAACTCCGCGTATGTCCGCGCGACCGTCAATGTCAGCAACTGGATGAATCTTGTCGCTGCTTATTATCCCGAATTTGAAGCCACGTTCCCGAACGATGACTATAAGGCCGCGCTGAACCTTCTTGTCGGAGAGTTGGGCGACGGTTGGTCTGTTGTCGGCGTTGAAGAGGGCGACACGTTTACCGTAGGTCGGTTTGACGCGAAATTCGTGCTCAAATACGACAGCGTCGTCGCGCCGGGCGAGGACACATCTCCGATGTTCACTCAGGTGAAGATCCCCGTAGGGATCGACAACGCAAACGCCGCGTCCTTCAACGAAATAAAGATCGTTGCTCAGGCTGTTCAGGAGAACGGTTTTGAGACATGGGAGGATGCTTTCGACGCGTTCGACGGCAACTGATACGCATCGGTATGATCTGCCCCTCCGTAAGGGCGCAGGTCATATGAGAATACCCGACGCGGAATGCGGCGGATATTCTCATATGACATTATTTACCGATAGATAATAAGGCTGAGCAAGGAGGTCTTTTTGTGAAAAAACCGAGGAGGAATGAAAAATCGCCTGCCGAGGCGGAGAAAGCAACCGTTCCGATGTCGGGGTTTTTGAAACCGCCGACCGATCGGAAAAAAATAAAAGGAGGCGGCGAATGATGTGTTCGACACAAAGCGGAACGCAAAAACAGCGCATGGGGATTTTCAGAGTGCTCGCTCTTTTTCTTTGTCTCGCGATGTCCCTCACGTCCCTTTCGTTCGGGGAGGTCGCAACGCTTGCGGCAGAGGACGAAACGGTCACCGTGACCGTAAACTATGTGTATGAGTCCGACAAGTCAATGGTCGCGCAACCGTACACCGCGCAGATCAAAAAAGGCGCTGCGTTCGGAAAGACGCTGGAAGTCCCGAAACTGTTCAATTATTCGATCCCTGCGGATTCGGCGGAGGGGCTGAATGACCGTATCGTTCTGTCGAAAGACGGGACGGACGGCGCTTATACGTTGAATTTCGACATTCCCGCCGTTGAGGATGATATAACCGTGACCCTCTATTATAAAGCGGGAACGGCAAAATATACCGTATATCACTATTATCAGAACCTTGAAGATAACGGATATACCGATCTGCCTCCGACGACGGTCGAACTTGTGGGCGACATTGACGCCTATACGCAGGCGGTCGCCGAGAACAGACCCGGCTATCATTGCAGGGGCGTTCCGCAGACGACGGTGGCGGCGGACGGTACGACAAAGGTCGAGATCTTCTATGACCGTGATTATTATACATTGACCTTTGACGTCAACGGAGGGGTCAACGGTCCCGAGCCGATCTATGCAAAATACGGCACGACTTTTGAGTCGGAGAGCGTCAACACGCCGATGCGCAAGGGATATATTTTTCTCGGGTGGTCGCCGAATATGCCCGACACCGTCACGGTCACGGAGAATGTGACATACGTCGCACAGTGGCTTCCCGAAAAGGGACAGTCGGATTATACCGTGGTCCTGTGGGGACAGAACGCCGACGATGACGGGTATTCGTATCTCCGATCACACGGGGCGTGGGGCGATGTCGGCGAGCAGGTCTCGTGGAATGAGGACACCGTTATCAGCCATGTACATACGGAGGAGTGTCTTCTGACGGTATGCGGATATGAGGAACATACGCATGCCGCGGAATGCCTTGTCTGCGGAAAAGAAGCCCATTCGCATACCTCGGCATGTTATCCCGGAGGCACGACGGAGGTCGCCTCGCCGCTCTTCCCGCCGTCCGATCCGTCAAACGGGGAAATATACAAGCGCTTTTGGGAAAGCGACATTTATTATAACGGAACGTGGTATGAATACAGCGGAACTTTGAGTAACGGAGATATAGCCGTCATGAATTGCGCTCTTGAAGAGCACAGCCATTCCGACGCCTGCTTCGGCTGCGGTAAGACGGAACACACGCACAACTCCGACTGTTTGGTTTGCAAGATCCCCGATACGCCCGTTAAACGCATGAGCGACATCAAGCCTTCGTCCGCGCTGTGGGTCTTCGATCACGGCGACACGGTCACGGTCGCCGCCGACGGCAGAACGGTCATGAATGTGTATTTCAGAAGAACGGAGTTCACGCTGACATTCAAATACGGGAGAAACAACAGTTCGACCGAGACGATAGAGGCGCGTTGGGGAAAGGATATTTCCGCCGAGTACAAAGCGATCGCAGAGGCGGCGGGAAGCAGTTTCTGGAGCAGAAAGCCCGACGCAAGCGGTCCGTACACGAACTACATCGGCGTGATGCCCGCGGAGAACAGGACATACTACAACAAAGCGGAGACCGGCAGCAATAACACGATGTACTATTATGCCGAGGATCTGAACGGCGGGTACGAAGAGATATTCAGGATATCCTTCGGAGGCTCGTATTACGTCACGGATGAAGACCGCTATGAGTTTGACGGCTTTACCTGCGATCCGGGCAAAAGCGCAAAAAACGGAGACTCATGCAACGGCGCGAAGTTCTATTACACGCGCAACTCCTACGCGCTCGAATTTTACTCTGCGAGCGCGAGCGTGTCGGATATGACAGCGTACCCTCTGTTCAGAGAGCCGCTCGGCGGTTACGCCTATATCCCGACAAGCAAGCCGACGACCGTTGAAGCGGACGCGGTCTTTGTCGGCTGGTATCTGAACCCGGAATGTACGGGTGAAGAGATCGACCTTTCTTGTCACACCATGCCGTCGCACAATATTGCTCTTTATGCAAAGTGGGTCAACGGGCTTTATACGGTGACGACCTACACGGACGCCGGGATGCGGACGCTTTATACCTATGACGGATACGGCGGCGTTCAGTCCGATATTGAGAAATATACCCTCGCGACGGCGCCGACCCCTCCGAGTCGGGACGGATATGTGTTCGTCGGATGGTTTTTCAGGGACGGAGAGACGGAGAAGCCTTTTTCATTCACGATGCCTGTCACGAAGGATTATGATCTTTACCCGAAATTTTCCGAGCCGATCGCCGTCGAATATGTCGTTCACTATTACAAGGCGGGAACAACGGAAAAGGTGGCGAGCGACCGCACGGCTTCCGTTCCGATCGGAACCGCCGTTACGGAAAAAGCCAAAACGGGGGCGGCGCTGGATCTCGCGGACGATACGGTCAGGAACAAACTTTATCCGACCAATACAAGCACGAGCGTTATCATCGAGCGGAGCGGTCAGGAGATCGTCTTCTTCTATACCGAGGCGTCTTCCGTTTCATACACGGTCTGCTGTCAGGATGAAAACGGAAACGATCTTATACCTCCCGTGACAAAGACGACCGAATATTCGACCGTGACCGAACTGTATGTGCCGATCGCGAATTACGCTCCGCGGCGGTTCAGCATAACGCAGGATCTGACCGCCGATCCGTCGCAGAACAGGATCGTTTTTGTCTATGATCCGACGCTGACCTTCCTGACCGTTCAAAAGACCGTCAGGGGCGGCGATGCCGACGGGGATCAGACCTTTCTGTTCCGTATAAGGGGAACCGACGAAAACACCGAAGGCATCGATCTGACGGTCACTGTCCACGGCAACGGAAAAACGACTGTCGCCGACCTTCCCGTCGGAAACTATGCGGTGACGGAAATGACCGATTGGTCGTGGCGGTATACGCCGTTCGGAAGTGAAACGCAGAATGTCACGGTTGACACCGACGGCGCGGTCGCGGTCTTTGAAAACTGCAGAGCGGATGATAAATGGCTCGACGGGAACGATTATACGATCAACTGCTTCGGGACGGGCAGGTAAAGGAGGGAGAACGCATAATGAAAGAGCGAATTTGCCGCGGGGAGCCTGATCCGCGGGTCACGGGTTCGACGCACGGGCGCGGAAGAAAACTTCTCGCCCCGACCGTTTTTCTGATTCTTGTTCTCTGCATCTCCGTCGGCGCTACGCTTGCCTTTATCACGGCGGATGCGGGAGCAATAACAAATACTTTTGTTCCCGCGCAGGCGGCATGCGAGGTGACCGAAGTCTTTGACGGGACGGTCAAAAGCGATGTCGCCGTAAAAAACACGGGAGAGACGGACGCATATATCCGTGCGGCGGTCAATATAACCTGGAGAAAAAACGGTGATGCCGCAGATCAGACGGTCTCGGCAAGAGAGCCGCAGGCGGGCGTTGATTACGAGATCGTTTACGCAGTTGGTACGGGCTGGATCAAAGGCGCGGACGGCTATTGGTATTATCAGACTCCCGTCGCCCCCGACGCGAGCACGGCGGTGTTGATCGGGGAATGCAGACAACTTGAAGACGCGAATGTCCCGCAGGGCTACTGCCTTTCGGTTGAGATCGCGGCTTCCGCGATCCAATCTTCTCCTTCCGAGGCCGTGTCGGACAAATGGAACGTCGCGCTGGAAGGCGAAAAGATCGTGAGCGTAAACGGAAAAGAGGTGTCGGGAGAGTGAAAAAGGCATTGGAGAAACTGACCTTTCTGATCCTGTTGGCGGCGATGCTTCTGTCATTTTCCGTCAATGCCGCAGCGGACGGAAACGTCACTTATGACGGAAACGCAAAGGAGTTTATTTTTATCCCCGGCAGCGAATATTCCCCTTCCGATCTGTTTACGGATTTCAAGGGGTTGATGCCCGGAGATTCCGTCACGCAGAAGATCACAGTCGACAACAGCATCGAAAATGATTTCAAGATCAGGGTATATCTGCGCTCTCTCGGCGCGGAGCAAGGCTCGGAAGAGTTACTTTCCGAACTGAAACTTACCGTAAAGCAGGACGGCAATTCCGAACTGTTCAACGGAACTGCCGATGAAACGGCGCAACTCACGGAGTGGGTCTGTCTCGGAACGGTCTGCCCGGGCGGAAAGATCGATCTTGATGTGACGCTGGATGTTCCGATGACACTTGAAAACCGTTTTCGGGACGCGGTGGGCTTCCTCAATTGGCAGTTTCGTGTGGAGGAACTTCCCGTATCTCCGGACGACCCGAAACCGCCTCAGACGGGAGATGATTACAATCTCTTGTTCTGGTGGCTTCTGCTGGGACTCAGCGCGGCGGTGATTGTTATACTGTTTGCGATACAAAAGCGGAAGAGTTCGTCCGACAGCCGATCGGATTGACGGCGTTTTTTGCGGAGCGCGCCGTTTTTTCGCATTGCGGACAGGAAAAACGCCCTGCAAGACAGGTTGGTCTTGCGGGGCGTTTGCTCTTTTTGATCCTCTCCCGTTCATATTTTCGCCGTCGGCGCGGTTACGGAAAAACGGCGGAGATACAATTGACTTTTCGGCAATTGAATGCTATAATATAACAAATTCGGAACGTATGCCCAAAGAGGCGCTTTCGCGGGCAGGCGTTCGTCGCTTCTTTTGACTGGGACCGCACGACGGCTCAGGACGAAACGGTCTGGAACGAAATATTCAAAACATTGGCGGAATGATCTGCGGTATCGGCTTGACACGTTATCCGTGCCGCCTCGGAAGGAGATGAGACGGAAATGCCGAAAATAGGACGGAAAACGAAGGGAATAATATATATAATCGTCGCGGCGTTCGGTTTTTCCGTCATGTCGCTGTTCGTCAAACTCTCGGGAGATCTTCCCGCTTTTCAGAAAGCGTTTTTTCGGAATTTTATCGCGCTTATTTTTATCACCGCGATGATGCTCCGCGAAAAGATCGGTTTTCTTCCGAAAAAGAGCAATATCCCCGCGCTGTTGGGGAGAAGCCTTTTCGGAACGCTCGGTCTGCTCTGCAATTTTTACGCGCTCGGTCAACTTAATCTCTCGGACGCGAATATGCTGAATAAACTCTCGCCGTTTTTTGCGATAATCTTTTCCGTTTTTCTGCTGAAAGAAAAGCCGAACGTGATCCAACTTCTCGGAGTGACGGTCGCTTTTACAGGGAGCGTTCTGATAATCAAGCCCGGTTTTGACAACCCTCGCGTGATACCCGCGATCGCGGGCGTTCTCGGCGGTATGGGCGCGGGCGCGGCGTATACTTTTGTCCGCAAACTCGGAGAAAACGGTGAGAACAGCAAACGCATAGTCTTTTATTTCTCCGCTTTTTCGTGCCTGTTCTGTGTTCCGTTCATGATCGCGGAATATGAGCCGATGACGGCTGTTCAAACGCTTTTTCTCGTCCTTGCGGGAACTTTCGCCTGCGTCGGACAACTCGGCATAACGAAAGCGTATCTTTGCGCTCCCGCGAAGGAGATCTCGGTTTATGACTATACGCAGGTCGTTTTTGCCGCGATACTCGGCTTTTTCGTGTTCGGAGATCTGCCCGATCTGCTGAGCGTCGGCGGATATATACTCATCTGCGGAGCGGGAATCGCGATGTTCTTTTACAACCGCCGCGCGGAAAAGAAAAACGGGCTTTCCGACAGGCGCGGCGACGGCTGATCCCGTGAAGTCTTTGCGGTGATGCGTTTTGCCCGTTCGATCGGTCTTGCGCGGTCGCGTTTTCCGAGCGTTTTCCCGCGCGCGAATTGCGCCGTTAAGATTGACAAACTTTTATATTTGTGGTACTATATTACGGTATTATATGAAGCCCGAAAAGTCGGGATGTGTCCGTGAACGGTCGCGTTTCGGCAGATATAAGGAAGTAATCATGATGTCAAAAATACGCTTTTATTTCGCTATGGCGGCGGCAAAACTGACTTACCGCCTTCTCCGCATCTGCGGACGCGCGGCGACCCATACTCCGGGTGCCGTCGCGGTCAGGCTCTGTCCCGATTTCCTCGGACATCTGAAAAAGCCCGAAACGCTTATATGCGTCACCGGCACGGACGGGAAAACGACGGTCAGCAATCTGCTTGCCTCGATCTTGCAGGACAACGGATATACCGTCACGAACAACAGTTACGGCTCGAATATATGCGAGGGCGTTATCTCCGCGCTCCTCACCGACGCGACCTTTTCGGGAAAGCCGAAAAAGCAGGTCGGAGTGCTTGAAGTTGACGAGCGCAGTTCTCTGAAAGTGTATAAGTATCTGACGCCGGATATACTCATTTGCAACAACATCATGCGCGATTCTCTGAAACGGAACGCGCATACCGATTTTATCTGCTATATCCTCAACAAACAACTTCCCGAAAGCGTGAAAGTCGTTCTGAACGCGGACGACCTTATCTGTTCGGGACTGTTCCCGAACAACACGGACAGAACGTATTTCGGCGTTTCGGCGGAAAAGCCCGAGAACGGCGTTTCGACCGACGGGGCGCTGCGCGACATCGTTTACTGTCCCGAGTGCGGCGCGAGGCTCGAAACGGAATATGTCAGATATAATCATATCGGAAGACATCGCTGTCCCGCGTGCGGTTTCGCGTCTCCGAGACCCGATTACGATGTGACCTCGATCGACCGCGAGAAGGGAACATTTACCGTCACGCACAACGGCGAAAACGAAGAATACAAGATCATAAACGACAATATAATCAATATCTATAACAGTTGCGCTGTCATCTCCGTTCTTCATACGTTCGGCATGGATTACGGGCAGATACGCCGCTCGTTCGAGACCGCGAAGATCGTCAGTTCGCGTTTCGACATCAAAAAAGTCGGCGAATATACGATCGTCGGTCAGTTGGCAAAGGGACAGAATCCCGTCGCCTGCGCCATGGCTTACAGATACGCCGCCTCTTTTCAGACCTCATCCCCCGATGCGAAAAAAGGCGTTCTCGTCCTTGTTGACGACGTCGGGGACAATACGGGAAACTCCGAAAGTACCTGCTGGCTTTACGATTGCGATTACAGCGCGCTTTGCGATCCGTCGATCGGTCAGATCGTTTTTTCGGGTCCGCGCTGTCTCGATCACCGTCTCCGCGCTCTTATGGCGGGCGTCGATGCTTCAAAAATAGTGACCTGCCCGACCTTTGACGGAGGCGTCGGGCTTTTGGATACGGAAAAATACAAGGATCTGTTCGTCCTTTTCGATCCGTATCTTATAGAAGAAGGAAACGCGGCAAAGCGTTTTCTTGAAGAAAAGGGAGGCGCGGCGCAATGAAGACAGAATTTCTTTTCGGCGAGGTCTGCAACTTTTACGGCGACCCGCAGAACGTGACATATCTTGCTCAGAGTTCGCGCGACCCGCAGGTCATAAACACAGCGCTGACCGATGAACCGTTTTTCGTGAAAGAGCGCCCCGACATCGTCGTCATGGCGTCCATGAGCGAAAAACTTCAACGCAAAGTCATCGAAAAACTCCGTCCGCTCATGCCCCGCATAAGACAGTTGATCGACGACGGCGTCGTGTTCCTCTGTACGGGAAATTCATGCGAAATATTCTGCAAAAAAATTGATTATATCACCGAGGAGATGTCGGTCGAGGGGCTCGGGCTTTTCGACCTTGAAGTCAGAACGGATCTGTTTGACAGATATAACGGAAAAGTTCTCGGAAAAGCCGACGGCGTGACCGTGACGGGCTTCCGCTCACAGTTCGGAAAGATCTTCGGGGATAATTCGGACTGTTATTTCTGCGAGGTCGAGCGCGGAATGGGTATCAATGAACAGAGCCGTTTCGAGGGAATGAGAATGAAGAATTTCATCGGAACCCAGATCCTCGGTCCCATACTGCCGCTGAACCCCGAGTTCTGCGAATACATTCTGCGTCTCGCGGGCGAAAAAGACCCCGTCGCGGCGCACAGAGAAGCCGCGGTCGCCGCTTTTGACCGTCGTGTTCGGGAGTTTTCCGATCCGAAGGTGAAGTTCTGACCCTGCGGCTCGGACGAAACAGCCCGTCCGCCGCGTTATATCCCGCCGCGGTTCGGGTTTCTTCTGCGCAGACGCGGAGTTTCGTCCGAAAAAACGTGCCGTTCGCGCGTGAAAAGCGTCCGTACGGGGTAAAACGGAACAAAACCGAGCGTGCGGAAATTTGTTTTTTTGTGCGGAAGACCCCTTGAAAATTTTTTTATTTCATGTTAAAATACGGTGTAACGAGTAGCCGAAAGGCGTAAGTCCGGTTTCAGGACTTACGCCTTTTAATTTGTTTTGGAGGTATAAAATATATGGAAAAAAGCGACGGTTCCTGTCTGGAAACGGAAAAGATAGGAAAACTTATGGGTAAATATGCGATACCCTGTATGATTTCTCTGCTCGTCGGAGCGGTCGCTCTGATACTCGTCGAGTTTTTTCCGCAGCAGCTTATCAATGTCTTCGGCGCCGCGAACGAAAGCGTTTATTACACGGATAACCTTTTCGCCGAAAACATTTTCCTCCTCCTTTTTTCGCTTCCGAGCTTCGAAAAACGCGAAGGAACGGACTTTTTCGCAGAAAAAACGGAAGGACTGCTAAACGCAGTCCTTCATATCGCCTCGCAGACATGGGATCTGCGGGCATCAACGCGCCGACATGAGTTTCCTGTGGGTGGGGGTGGAAACTGCGCCGTGCGGAGCGTTCGGGGAAAAAAGCGTGAAGCGGTTTTTCGGATAATCCGAAAGTTTTCTCTTCATCGGCAGGCTTAAATGAAAAAGTGAAGTCAGGGTAAATACCTATGTTAAGCTTCAAAAATTCAAATAAGCGGAATTTTGTGGCTTTTCGGAGTGTGCTTGGCTCCTCAAAGCCGAAATTCAATATACTTTGCTGTCTTTTTGGCATAGCAAAACAGACAGACCCGAACCTCGTTCTGTCAAAGTGAACTTCGGGTATTTCTCATTTCTTACCTCAAAAATCCGAACTTCACTTTGGCAATTTAGGTCTTCATTGGCTGTATTATAAAAGAATGTGTGTCCCATAAACAGGACTTGAACACCGACGGACGGAAATTTTTATGTTTTTCGGGCTCAGCGCTTGAAATCGCGTCCGCGATATGTTATCATACCGAAGAAAGGAAGGGGAGCGATCGGTTATGAAAAATGAATATACGGGAAAAAAGTTTTCGATCCTCGCGGATTCGATCAGCACGTTCAAAGGCTGTAACCCCGAGGGGTATAACGTGTTTTATGACGGCGAAAAGATTGCCGAAACGGGAGTTGCGACCGCAGAGGACACGTGGTGGAGTAAGGTTATTTCTTATTTCGGAGGCACGCTGCTTGTGAACAACTCGTGGTCCGGCAGCCGCGTCACGAGACTTCCCGACAGCGACACACTGTTCCCGTCGGGTTGCAGCGACGAAAGAACGGGCGGGCTTTCCGTTTTCGGAGACTCGCCGGAAGTGATCCTCGTCTGGCTCGTCACGAACGATATGCTTGCGGGCGCCGTTCCGAGATTCGATCCCGAGGCGGGCGCCGATCCGACGCTTTGTTTCGACACCGCCTATGAAACGATGCTTCGCAAACTGACGGAAAACTATCCGAAAGCAAAGATCGTCTGCCTCACCGCCGCGTTCGGTTGCAGAAAATGCGACCCGTCCTTCGTGCAGGAGCATCCGCGTGAACGGGTTGAAAAATATAACGCGGTCATCCGCGAAAAGGCGGAGCAATTCGGATTTCCCGTTGTCGAACTGTTCGACGAAAGGAAAAAATACGACTCGATCGACGGCTATCATCCGACGGCGGACGGTATGAAAACTCTGGCTGAAAACATCATAAAAGAAATGCTCGGCTGAGTTCGGGTATGTAAAAAGCACCGCGGCGGTAAACGTGAGGTTTACCGCCGCGGTGCTTTTCTTTTTTTCGGAAGTATCTTATTTCTCGGATTTTTTCAGATATACTTTGAATGTCGTTCCCACTCCGGGCGCGCTGTCGAGTTTGATCCTGCCTCCCATGTATGAAACGGCGTGTTTGACGATCGAAAGCCCCAGCCCCGCGCCGCCCGTTTCTTTTGAGCGGCTCTTGTCGGTTCGGTAAAATCTCTCAAAGACTCTTTCGAGGTCTTCGGGAGGAATTCCGATCCCCGTGTCCGAAACGGAGACGACCGCCTCGCCTTCCTCCGTTCCGACCGAAACGGTGACGCTTCCGTCGCGTTCCGTGTAGCGGACGGCGTTGTCGCAAAGATTGTGAACGATCTCGCGCAACAGCCTTTGAACGCCGTTGACAGATGTCGGTTCTCCTTCGACCGCGAGTTTTATATTCTTTTTCGCCGCTTCCTCCGCGAGCACGGCTGTCTCCTCCTTCGCGATCGCGAGAAGATCGACATCCTTTCTCGGCAAATCGGCGTTTTCGTCAAGCTCCGAAAGTTCTATTATATCTTCAACGAGCGTCATGAGTTTTGACGATTCCGAATGTATGCGCTCAATGAAGCGCGGAACGTCTTCTTCTTTGACAAGCCCGTTTTCCATGAGTTCCGAGCATCCCATGATGGAATGGAGCGGCGTCATCAATTCGTGCGATACGTTCGACGTAAATTCGCGTCTGTTGCGTTCGGCAAAGACTTTTTCGGTCACGTCGAAAACGAGCAGGACGATTCCTGCGGGGTTTGCGGCTGTTCCGATACGGCTCGCATTCAGCTGATATACCTTGCCTTTTCTTTCGCTCTGCATTTGCGCGTGTCCGTCGGTTTTTGCGTCCGCGAGCAGTTTTCCGACTTCAAGACTTCTGTCAACCGTCAGAAAATCCTTGCCCACGCAGGTCTCATCCGTTCCGAAAACACTCTCCGCCGCGGGATTGATGCTCAGCACCGTTCCTTTGTCGTTCAAAAGGACAAGTCCCTCTTTCATGCTTTTTATGACGGTGTAAAACTCCGCGCGGTTGGCGTCGAGCTGTCTGATCTGACCGTCGATAAGTCTTCTTTGCTTTTCGATCTTTGTCAGCATCGGCGAAAGTTCATCGTAAGCATTGTTGTCGAGCGGCTTTTCGAGGTCGATCGAGTTGAGCGGCTCGACGATCTTTTTCGAGAGCCTGCGCGCGAGCAGAAGCGAGAGTATGAGTGTGATCGCGATAACGACGATGAGCGGCTGGATCATACCGAGAACGATCGTCAGCACCGTCAGTCTTCCGACCGCGACGCGGAGCACCGTTCCGTCCTCGAGAAGTTTTGCGTAATAGACGGTCTCTTCCGTCAGCGTCTGCGAATAACGCGAACTTTCTCCGATCCCCGTTTCGAATGCTTCGGCAACCTCTTCTCTGTTTTTGTGGTTTTCCATATTCGCCGCGTCGCCCTCGGAATCAAAAAGCACCGTTCCGTCTGCGGCGACCCATGTGAAGCGGTAGTCCTCGTCCTTCACGGTTTCAAGATACTCAAGCCCGTTTTCTTCGACCGCCGTCGCCGCAAGCGAAAGCGCCGAACGCAGGTTTTCCTTTTGATTTGAACTGAAATGGCTGTAAAGGATACCGAGTATCAGCACAAAGCACGCGAGCAGTACCGCCGCCGCGACCGCCGTGATCGAGCGGAATATTTTTTTCGTCATTCTTTCGGCACCTCCATTTTATAGCCGACGTTGCGAACCGTCTTTATGTTTTCCCCGTATTTCCCGAGTTTTTGGCGCAGTGTCCGTATGTGCATATCGACCGTTCGGCTTTCCCCGATATAATTTTCGCCCCAGACCTCGCTGAAAAGTCTGTCGCGCGAGAAAACGTTTTCGGGATGTGACAGAAACAGGCGAAGGATCTCAAATTCCTTATATGTCAGATCCGTTTTTTCTCCGTCAACGGTGACTGTGCGCGCGGCGTCGTCGAGAACGAGTCCGCCCGTTTTCAGAACGTTCTTTTCGTCCGAGGCTCCGCATCGGCGGAGAACGGCGTTGACCCGTGAAACCATCTCCATCATTCCGAACGGCTTCGTCAGATAATCGTCCGCGCCGAGATCGAGACTTTGGACCTTGTCGTACTCCGAGCCTTTCGCAGTCGCCATTATCACGGGAACTGACGCGGTAGCCGATGAATTTTTGAGTTTTTTCAGTATCTCGACCCCGTCCTGCCCCGGAAGCATTATGTCGAGAAGAACGAGCGCGGGTTTTTCTTTTTTCAGCGCCTCGAAAAAAGACGCTCCGTCGGAAAAGCCTCTCGCCTTGTGTCCGGTCGAGTTCAATGTGTAAACTTCTATATCACGGATGCCGTTGTCGTCTTCAACGCACCAGATCATATTATTTCTCCTTTATGAACGCCCGTCACCGAGAAGATGACCCATTCCGCGATGTTGACCGCGTGATCTCCTATCCTCTCGAAGTATTTCGCGATCATCAGAAGATCAAGCGCGTGTTCGGCGTCTTCGGGGTGTTCGGAGATCATGCCGATAAGCGATCTTTTGACCTTCAGAAAATAATCGTCGACCGTGTCGTCATGCTTGATCGACTGCTTCGCGATCTCCGTGTCGCGCTTGACAAAAGCGTCGATGCTTTCCGTCACCATGCGTATCGTCGCTTCCGCCATCAGACAGATAGGCTCGCAGTCAACGCCCGATTTCCCGTCTATGAAGGAAATGATCTCGGCTATATCCGAAGCCTGATCCCCGATGCGTTCGAGGTCGGTTATCATTTTAAGCGCGGCGGATATCTGGCGCAGGTCTTTTGCCACGGGCTGCTGTTGGAGCAGCATTTTCAGACAAAGAGTTTCAATGTCTCTTTCCTTTTGATTTATTTCCGATTCAAGCGGATCCACTTTTTCCGCCGCCGTCTTGTCCGCCGTCGTCAGCGCTTTCGCGGCGATCGCGATCGCTTCTTCGCAAAGCGCTCCCATTTCTATAAGTTCTTTGTTCAGGGTCGCAAGCTGTTCGTCAAATCTGTTTCTCATTATCCGAATCTCCCCGTTATATAGTCTTCCGTGCGTTTGTCCGCCGGCTGCTCGAACATTTTTTCCGTGCTTCCGTATTCGACAAGGTCTCCGAGCAGGAAGAATGCCGTATAATCCGATATGCGCACCGCCTGTTGCATATTATGCGTGACGATGACGATCGTATATTTCGTTTTCAGATCCATCGCGAGATCCTCGATCTTTGATGTCGAGATCGGGTCGAGCGCGGAGGTCGGCTCATCCATGAGCAAAACATCAGGTTCGACCGCGAGCGCTCTTGCGATGCAGAGCCTCTGCTGCTGTCCTCCCGAAAGCCCGAGCGCGGATTTTTTCAGTCTGTCCTTGACCTCGTCCCAGATCGCCGCGTCGCGGAGCGACCGCTCGACTATATCATCGAGCTTCGCCTTGCTTCTTATTCCGTGCGTCCGCGGTCCGTAAGCGATGTTGTCGTAAACGCTCATCGGAAACGGATTCGGCTTCTGAAAGACCATTCCGATGTTCTTTCTCAACTCGTTCACGTCCGTCCCCGGCGCGAAGATGTCTTTTCCGTCATATTTGACCTCGCCCGTTATCCTGACGCCCTGAATAAGATCGTTCATTCTGTTGAGCGTTTTCAGAAACGTCGATTTACCGCATCCCGAAGGTCCTATCAGCGCCGTTATGCTGTTCTTTTCTATGTTTATGCTGACGTTTTTGAGCGCCTGCGTGCTGCCGTACCAAAGACAAAGGTCATTTACCGTTATTATACTGCTCATATACTTCTCCTCTTCTTGAAATATTTCCCGACAAGCGCCGCCGCGATATTGATGATAAGCGTCAGTATCATCAGGATCGCCGCGATCGCAAACGCGACTTCGAATTCTCCGCGTTCCTTCGCGTAAAAGTACAGAGCCACCGTCAGCGACGCGCCGGAACTCATCATTCCTTCAACTATGCCGTTCAGCGTGTGGGCGACGCCCGCGGTGAACAAAAGCGCCGCGGATTCGCCGAGGATACGCCCGACGGAAAGAATACATCCGGTTATGATACCGTCGACGCATCCGGGGAGAACGACCGTTCTTATAACTCTCCATTTGCCCGCGCCGAGCCCGAACGCGCCTTCGCGATAGCTTTGCGGAACGGTTTTCAGGCTTTCCTGCGTTGTCCGCATGACCGTCGGAAGGTTCATTATAACGAGCGTCAGAGCCCCCGCAAGGATCGAGGTCTGCATGTTCAGGAACTGGCAGAAAAACAGCATTCCGACAAGCCCGTATATGATCGACGGGATCCCCGAAAGCGTTTCTGCCGCGTATTCTATGACCGAAACGATCTTTTTGTTTTTTGCATATTCGGTCAGATAGACCGCCGCGCCCACGCCGAGGGGAAGAACGATCACGAGGGTCGCAAGCACGAGGTAGACCGTGTTCAGAATATCCGGAAGTATGCCTATCGTTCCCGAAAGGTAACTGGGAGAAGTCGAGAGAAGTTCCCATGTTATGTTCGGAAGCCCTTTATAAAGGATATAGGCTATCAGAAACAGCACGAGCGCGCAGGTCAGCGTGACCGCGATCCCCATCAGGGCGCGCATGGTGACGCCGTAAGCCTTTCTTTTTATTGACGTCTTATCTTTTTTCATATTATTTCTCCCCGCGACCCTTCAAAAAGAAGTTCAGGGCGGCGTTTATCAGCATTATGAAAAGAAAGAGCACGAGCGCGATCGAGAACAGCGCCTGCCTCTGCAATCCCGACGAATACGACATCTCGCTGGCGACAGCCGTCGTCAGAAAACGCACGCTTCCCAGCAGTTTGGGCATATTCGCAACGTTTCCCGCGACCATCATGACCGCCATCGCTTCTCCTATCGCTCTTCCGACGCCGAGAACGACCGCTGCGGCGATCCCGCTCTTTGCCGCCGGAACGGAGACTCTGAAATATGTCTCCGTGGGCGTTGCTCCGAGTGCCAGAGATGCGTCCTCGTATTCCTTCGGAACGGCTTCGAGCGCGTTCAGCGAGACTTTGATGATCGAGGGCAGGATCATGATCGCGAGCACGATAATCGCAGCCAGAAGACTTGCCCCGTCGGGAATATCGAACATCTTTCTTATCGCGGGAACAAGCACGATCATTCCGACAAGACCGTAAACGACCGAGGGTATGCCCGCGAGCAGACTGACGGCGGATTCAACGACCGTTTTTAATCTCGGAGGCGCGATCTTTGCGAGAAAGACTGCGGTCAGAAATCCTATCGGAACGCCGATAAGGATCGCTCCGCCCGTTCCGTAGACGCTCGTCAGAATGAACGGAAGTATTCCGAATTTCGGCTCCGCCGCGGTCGATTTCCATTCCTTTCCGAACAGAAAATCCCAAAGCCCTATCTCTTTGATCGCCGGAATTCCCGAAACGATGAGATAAACCGTTATAAGCAGAACAGACCCGACCGTTATAAGGCCGAGAATAAGAAAAATTCCGTGTATTATGTTTTCAAATAATCTTTTTTTGCTTTTCATCTTACAGCCCCCTCCGGGCAGGTATGCAGCGAACCCGGAGTTCGTTCCGGGCCCGCCGCTGTTCATATTACCTGTTTATTTTACGGGTACGGCGCCTGCCTTCGAGATGATGTCGCTCGCTTCGGAGGAAGTCGCGAAGTCGAAGAACTTCTGAGCCGCCGCGGAGAGAGGCGTGTCGGTCTTCGTTATGAGGACGAACGGTCTCTGAACCACATAACTTCCGTCTTTTACTGTTTCTTCGGACGGAGCGACGCCTTCGACGGAGAGCGCCTTAACGGTGTCCTTTACCGCCGCGAGGGAAGCGTATCCGATCGCGTTCGGGTTGTTCGCTACCGTTGTGATAACATCTCCGGTGGAGGTCAGTTCCTGACGGTACTTGCAGGCGTCTTTCGTTCCGGTGACGGATTCAAAGCCGTCTCTCGTTCCGCTTCCCGCCTCGCGGCCGATGACTGCGATCTCCGCATCGTCTCCGCCGAGGTCTTTCCAGTTTGTGATCTCGCCCTTGTATATCTTTGCAACGGTTTCAACGGTGATGTCGCTTACCGGGTTGTTCGGGTTGACGATGATCGCGATGCCGTCAAGCGCAACGACCGTTTCGGTCAGCCCGCTTGCCTTTTCCTCGTCTTTAAGAGCTCTCGAGGAAAGTCCGATGTCACAGCGTCCTTCGGAAACCGCGGTGATTCCCGTTCCGGAACCCGTCGGGTTATATGTGAATTTTGCATCCGGGTTGTTCGCCGTGAAAGCTTCGCCGAGCGCGCCGATGACGTTTTCCATCGAGGTGGAGCCGTCGGTCGATACTGTTCCGCTGACTTTGTCCGAGACTGCTTCGCCCGAAGTCTGAGCGTTGTTTCCTGTTGTGGTGTTCGTGTTTTCCTTGCTTCCGCATCCCGCGAGAAGTGCCAGCGCGAGAAGCGCCGCGATTGCGATACTTACGATCTTTTTCATAATGATCTGATCTCCTTTTCCGTAAAGGAAATTTATTTTTTTTCCTTTTGTACGCTTACAGTATACCCCTCAAAAGTAAAGTGCAAAAGATTTCTTTTGTCAAATCCGTGTAAAATCGTAAAAAAAGTCCGCGGATCGGGTCATATTCTTTTTTCTGCCGTATTTTCGCTTTTTTTCGTATGCTCTTACGCGCGCGCGACGCGTAAATTTAATTTGTAAGGGAAGTTTTCCGCTTTTCGGGAAAAATTCGTTCAATTATTTTGTGAAATCGTGCGTTACCCCCTTTATTTTTTATAATAAATGTGATATAATGCAAAAGCAAGTCCGCGGAACGGAAATGCCGCGAAGTTTTTGTGCGGCGAAAAAACTTTGAAAAAAACAGATTTTTATTCAAAAACCGTATAAAAATGAAAATTACGTTCCGTGATAAAGAGAGAGGGTGAGCGCGTATGGACAAATTCAAACTCGTGTCGAATTACAAGCCGACGGGAGATCAGCCGCAGGCGATCGCAAAACTGACCGAGGGCGTGCTTGAAGGAGCGGACAAACAGACGCTGCTCGGCGTTACCGGTTCGGGAAAAACATTCACGATGGCGAACATCATCGCGAACGTCAACCGTCCGACGCTTGTGCTCGCGCACAACAAAACGCTTGCCGCTCAACTTTGTTCGGAGTTCCGCGAGTTCTTCCCCGAAAACGCGGTCGAATACTTTGTTTCCTATTACGATTATTACCAGCCCGAGGCGTATATCGCCCACACGGACACATATATAGAAAAAGATATGTCGATCAACGACGAGATCGACCGTCTGCGCCATTCCGCGACGTCGGCGCTTTTTGAGCGCAGAGACGTCATAATCGTCGCGAGCGTTTCGTGTATATACACGCTCGGAGATCCCGCCGAATATCACGATATGATGGTGTCTTTGCGCGTCGGACAGAAACTTGACAGGGAAAAACTGCTCAAAGATCTCGCGAAGATCAGGTTTGAAAGAAACGACATCGATCTCGGACGCGGAATGTTCCGCGCGCGCGGAGACGTGGTCGAGATATTCCCCGCGTCGGCGAACGATCTTGTTATCAGGGTCGAGTTCTGGGACGACGAGATCGAGCGTATCTGCGAGGTCAACCCGACGACGGGAGAACTCCTGCGTGTCATCAACTATGCCGTCATATTTCCCGCCGTCCATTATGTCACGACGGACGAGCACATGAAAAAAGCGATCGATGAGATCATCCGCGAAATGGAAGAACGGGAGAAGTATTTCACCGAGCGTGGAAAACTCATCGAGGCTCAGCGTATACGCGAGCGCACGATGTACGACGTCGAGTTTCTCCGAACTGTCGGCTACTGCAAAGGCGTTGAGAACTATTCGCGCATTCTTTCGGGCAGAAAACCGGGTTCGACGCCGTATACGCTTCTCGATTATTTCCCGAAGGACTTCCTTATGTTCATCGACGAGAGCCATGTCTCCGTTCCGCAGGTGCGCGGAATGAGCGGCGGCGACCGGGCGAGAAAAGAAAGTCTTGTCGAATACGGTTTCCGTCTTCCGTCGGCGTTTGACAACAGACCGCTTTTCTTTGACGAGTTCGAGAAAAAGATCAATCAGGTCATATATGTTTCGGCTACGCCGGGCGATTACGAAAAGGAACATTCAAAACAGATCGTCGAGCAGATCATACGTCCGACGGGGCTTCTCGATCCTCTTGTCAGCGTCAGACCGACCGACGGACAGATCGACGACCTCGTTTCCGAGATCAAGAAGCGCGTCGAAAAGAAAGAACGAGTGCTTGTCGTGACGCTGACGAAGAAAATGTCCGAATCGCTGACGGAGTATTTGCAGGGGCTCGATCTGCGCGTCAGATATATGCACCATGAGACGGAAACGCTCGAAAGAGTTCAGACGCTGCGCGACCTTCGTATGGGAGAGTTCGATGTTCTTGTCGGGATAAACCTGCTCAGAGAAGGACTCGACCTGCCCGAGGTGTCGCTGATCGCGATCCTTGACGCGGACAAAGAAGGCTTTTTGCGAAACGAGCGCTCTCTGATACAGATCATCGGCAGAGCCGCGAGAAACGCCGAAGGCGAAGTCATCATGTACGCCGACACGGTCACCCCGTCGATGGAAAGCGCGATCAAGGAGACGGAACGAAGGCGTTCGATACAGGAACAGTACAACAAAGAACACGGGATAATCCCGAAAACGATAATAAAACCGATAACGGAAGTCGCGGCGTTCACCGCCGCCGAAAAAGTCGTCGAGGACGCGAAAAAGGACGTCGACGCGAAGAAACTTTCGCCCAAACAGCTCGACGATCTGATAAAAGAACTTTCGGCGGAAATGAAACGCGCGGCGAAAAATCTCGATTTCGAGTATGCCGCGACGCTTCGCGACCGCATAAAGCAGATACAGGCGCAGTCAAGAGACGCGAAATAAGGATTTCCGAAAACGGCATGAATTTTTGAAAGAAGATACCGGATATGAGAGATACGATACTTATAAAAGGCGCGAGAGAAAACAATCTGAAAAATATAGATCTGGAGATCCCGCGCGACAAACTCGTCGTATTTACGGGACTTTCGGGCTCGGGCAAGTCAAGCCTTGCCTTCGATACGATATATGCCGAGGGGCAGAGAAGATATGTCGAGTCGCTGTCCTCGTACGCCAGAATGTTTCTGGGACAGATGGAAAAGCCCGACGTCGATTATATAGAAGGGCTTTCTCCCGCCATATCGATCGATCAGAAAACGACCTCGAAAAATCCGCGTTCGACCGTCGGAACGATCACGGAGATATACGACTATCTGCGTCTGCTTTACGCGCGCGTCGGTATCCCGCACTGTCCCGTCTGCGGCGTTGAGATCAAACAGCAGGCGCTCGATTCGATCGTTGACAGGATCATGGAAATGGAGGAGGGAACGCGCATACAGATCCTCGCCCCCGTCGTCCGCGGCAGAAAAGGCGAGTATGCGAAACTTTTCGACGATTACAGACGCAGCGGATACGTCCGCGTCCGCGTGGACGGGATCATATACGACCTCGGCGAGGATATCCCCCTCGACAAGAATAAAAAGCACAATATCGAGGTCGTCGTTGACAGGCTCGTTGTCCGCGAGGATATAAAAATGCGTCTCGTCGGCTCGTGCGAAACGGCATCGAAACTTTCAAACGGGCTTATCGTCGTTTCCGTTCCCGACGGCGAAGAAACGACTTATTCCCAGCGTTATTCATGCCCCGAACACGGGATCGGCATCGAGGAACTGACGCCGAGAATGTTTTCGTTCAACAATCCCGCGGGCGCGTGCAAGACCTGCTCCGGGCTCGGCTTTACGATGGCGGTCGATCCCGACCTTGTCATTCCGAACAAGGATCTGAGCATTCTCGACGGCGCGATCGCCGCGACGGGATTCGGAAACGTCGGTTCAAATTCCTATTATATAAGGCATTTTGCCTCCATCCTCCGCGACTACGGCGCAAATCTTTCGACGCCGGTCAAAAACATTCCGAAAGAGGCGATGGATAAACTTCTTTACGGAAGCGAGACCGACGAGGGCATAATCCCGTGCATCGAGCGCCGTTACAGGCAGTCCTCGAGCGAAGCCGTCCGCACGGAGATCGAACAGCTTATGTCGAACAAGCCGTGTCCCGACTGCCACGGAAACAGGCTGAGCGATCTCGCTCTCGCCGTCACCGTCGGAGGCATAAACATAATCGATCTTTGCAAAAAGTCCGTCAGCGAGGCTTACGATTTTATCGACGGGCTCAAACTCGGCGCGCGCGATGCCATGATCGCTTCGCAGATAATCAAGGAGATAAAGTCAAGGCTGAACTTCCTGAAAAGCGTCGGACTGCAATATCTGACGCTCATGCGTTCCGCTTCGACGCTCTCGGGCGGCGAGGCTCAGCGCATACGTCTGGCGACACAGATAGGCTCGTCCCTCGTCGGAGTTCTTTACATCCTCGACGAGCCAAGCATAGGACTTCATCAGCGCGACAACGAAAAACTGATAAACACGCTCAAAAAACTCCGTGACCTCGGAAATACCCTGATCGTCGTCGAACACGACGAGGACACCATGCGCTCCGCGGACTATCTCGTCGATATAGGTCCCGGCGCGGGCATCCACGGCGGATATGTCGTCGCCGCGGGTACGCCCCAAGAGGTTGCGAAGAACGAAAAATCCGTAACGGGACAGTATCTTTCGGGCAAAAAGGAGATACCCGTTCCGAAAAAAACACGCCCGCTGACAGGCAGATCGCTTGTCATACGCGGCGCGAAAGAGAACAACCTCAAAGACATCGACGTCGAGATCCCGCTCGGAGTTTTCACCTCCGTTACAGGCGTTTCCGGATCGGGAAAATCGAGCCTTATCAATGAAATACTGTACAAGACGCTCGCGGTCAAACTCAACCGCTCGCGCCTTGTTCCCGGAAAATGCGACTGCATTGAAGGCATCGAACAACTCGACAAGGTCGTCAATATAGATCAGAGTCCGATAGGCAGAACGCCGCGTTCCAACCCCGCAACGTATACGGGGATGTTCAACGACATCCGCGAACTTTTCGCCCAGACTCCCGACGCGCGCGCGAAGGGGTTCAAAGCGGGGAGATTTTCCTTCAATATCGACGGAGGACGCTGCGACGCGTGCAAGGGCGACGGGATAGTCAAGATCGAGATGCATTTCCTTCCGGACGTTTACGTTCCGTGCGACGTGTGCGGCGGAAAACGCTACAACAGGGAAACGCTCGACGTGAAGTTCAAGGACAAGAGCATTTACGACGTTCTTGACATGACCGTCGAAGAGGGCTTGAAGTTTTTCGAAAACATTCCGAACATATACCGAAAACTCGAAACGCTTTTCGACGTCGGACTCGGTTATATCAAGATCGGTCAGCCGTCCACCACTCTCTCGGGCGGCGAGGCTCAGCGCATAAAGCTTGCTACGGAGCTTTCAAAGCGCGCGACCGGAAAAACGATATATATCCTCGACGAACCGACGACCGGACTCCACTCCGACGATGTCAAAAAACTCATCAAAGTTTTGCAGAAACTGACGGACGCGGGCAACACCGTCGTCGTCATCGAACACAACCTCGATGTCATCAAATGCTCGGATCACATCATCGACCTCGGTCCCGAGGGAGGGGACGGCGGCGGAACGGTCATCTGCACCGGAACTCCGCGCGAGGTCTCAAAAGTGCCCGGGTCGTTCACGGGACAGTATCTGAAAAGGTATTTCCCCGAATAAGCGCCGAAGAAGATCTTCTCCCTTCTCTCCGACGTCCGAAAAACGCGGACGCGCGCTTTGAAACGCGGTTCCGCTTCAACTCACAAAACAAAGGATGAAGATATGAATAAAAATAAACGAACTATTACCCCGCAGACGGGTAACGCGCGGATGATCGCCGTTTTTCTGCGGGGAAGCAAAATGTTCTTTTTTATCGGAATGATCTCCGCCGCCGTCACCGCGCTTGCGGATATGGTCATTCCGCAGATCATCCGCATAACGGTGGATAACATACTTCCGGGGGCGGAACCTGAACCGGGCTCCGCCGCAAAGATCCTGACGGACGCGGCGGGCGGTCTCGGATATCTCGCCGCAAATCTGTGGATCCCCGCTCTCGCCGTTATCGTCGTTTCACTTTTCAAGGTCGGCTCGCAGTACACTTTCCGCGTCTTTAACACAAAAGGCTCGGAAACGCTCGTCAAAACGATGCGGGACAGCCTTTTTAAGCACATTGAAAAACTTCCGTTCTCGTGGCACATGCAGAACAAGACGGGAGACATAATCCAGCGCTGTACATCGGATATAGATACGCTGAAAAACTTCGTTTCCGAGCAGATGACGTCCGTTCTGAGAGTAGTTATCATGCTCGTTTTATCGATGGTTTTCATGTTTTCGATGAATCCGCTTCTGACCGTCATTTCGCTGATCCCGATGCCGATAATAATAGGCTATTCCTTTCTGTTCCACAGAAAAATAGGTGCGGGCTTTCTCGAATGCGACGAAAACGAAGGCAAACTCTCGGCGATGGCGCAGGAAAATCTGACGGGTGTTCGCGTCGTCCGCGCGTTCGGAAGAGAAAAATACGAATGCGACAGATTTGAAAAGCATAACGCCCATTACACCTCGCTCTGGGAGCATCTCGCCCGCGTCATGAGCCGATTTTGGAGCAGCGCGGATATACTTTCGGGCTTGCAGGTCATGTTCGTCGTCGTTTTCGGCGCGTTTTTCTGCACGAAAGGTATGATGCTTCCCGGCGAATACATCGCGTTTATATCGTATAATTCGATGCTCGTTTGGCCCGTCAGAACTCTCGGACGAATGATCTCCGAGATGAGCAAAGCGGGCGTTTCGACCGAGCGTATCAGGCAGATAATGACTTCTCCGACGGAGCAGGACAGACCGAACGCGGTTTGTCCCGATATGCGCGCTGACATTGTTTTCGATCATGTCGATTTCGCTTACGAAGGACATCCGCAGATGCTCAAAGACGTTTCGTTCACGGTCAAGGCGGGAACGACCCTCGGTATCCTCGGCGGAACGGGCAGCGGCAAAACGACGCTGATGATGCTTCTCGACAAACTGTACGATCTTCCCGAAAACTGCGGAAAGATAACGGTCGGCGGCGTCGATATTCGCGATATAAAGACGGAGTATCTGAGGAAAAATATCGGCATGGTCCTGCAGGAGCCGTATCTGTTTTCGCGAACGATCGCCGAGAATATCGGAATTACCCGAAAGGATATTTCGATGGAAGAAATCCGGGAGGCGGCGTTCGCCGCGTGTCTTGACGACACGATCATGAATTTCACTCAGGGCTACGACACATTTGTCGGCGAACGCGGAGTAACTCTTTCGGGCGGACAGAAACAGCGCGCCGCGATCGCGCGTATGCTGACGCAGAAAACGCCGATCATGATCTTTGACGACTCACTTTCGGCGGTCGATACACAGACCGATGTCAAGATCCGCAAAGCGCTTGAAGAGCGCTTCGGAGACTCGTCCGTCATTCTTATCTCGCACCGCATAACAACGCTCATGAAAGCCGACAGGATCATCGTCCTCGACAAGGGGCGGATCGTCGAGCAGGGAACTCATGACGAACTGAAAAAAGCGGACGGGATTTATCGGAAAATTTACGAGAGCCAGTCGCTTTCGGAAGAGGAGGCGGCGGGTATATGAAAAAGGAAAACAAAAAATCTTTGCCGTTCTTCGGTCTCGGCAGGCTCGTCCCGTTCCTGAAACCGTACAAACTGCGTTTTGTCGGAATGGTCGTTTTCGGGCTCTGCGGGTCGTTTGTCGATATTCTGATACCTCTTCTGCAGCGTTACGCGCTCAACCATTTCGTCACGGAGAACACGCTTGACACGCTGTTCTTTTTCATCCTCGTATACGTGGCTGCCGTCGTCTTTGCGGGAATAGTCAATTACATCGCGACCTCTCTCGCTTTCCGCACCGAGGTCGATGTCAACCGAGATCTGAGAAACGCCGCGTTCAGGCATTTGCAGACGCTTTCGTTCTCATATTTCAATCAAAACAGCGTCGGCTATATCCACGCCCGCGTTATGAGCGACACCTCGCGTATAGGCTCTCTCATCTCGTGGTCGATGATCGACGGCGTGTGGCACGGAACGTATTTTATCGGCGCGATAATCGTCATGTTCGCGGTCAACGCAAAACTCGCGGCGCTCGTCGTCACGGTCGTTCCGCTGATCGCCGTTCTTTTCTCGATATTCCAGAATCTGCTTATACGCGTCAACCGTGAAGTCCGCGAGATAAACTCGCAGATAACGGGCGATTTCAACGAGGGCATAACGGGCGCAAAGACTATAAAAACGCTTGTCATCGAAGACGATATGAGCGAAAAATTCGTCGAGGACACGAAGCGTATGCGCTCGAAATCCGTCCGCGCCGCGCGTCTTCGCGGTCTGTTCGCGGCGACGATGAATCTGGCTTCCTCGGTCGCGCTCGCCGTTGTTTTGTGGCGCGGCGGATATATCGCCGCTTCCGAGGTCGGAACGTTTTCGATGTTCATGTCCTACGCTCAGGGCATGATGGAACCCGTCCGCTGGATAATCGACGTGATCTCGGATCTGATAACGACGCAGGTCAACATCGAACGTCTGACGAACCTTCTTTCCGTCCGTTCCGACGTCACCGACAGCGACGAGGTCGTTGCCGTTTACGGCGACGTGTTCGAGCCCAAGCGCGAAAACTGGGAGGAAATGAAGGGCGACATCGAATTTGACGATGTCAGTTTCAAATATCCCGACGGAGACGAATATATTCTCGAACATTTCAATTTGAAGATCCCGCACGGGTCGAATATCGCGATCGTCGGTCAGACGGGCGCGGGAAAATCGACGCTCGTCAACCTCGTCTGCCGCTTTTACGAACCGACTTCCGGTCGCGTTCTGATCGACGGAAAAGACGCGCGCGAGCGGTCTCAGCTGTGGCTTCATTCCTCGATCGGGTATGTGTTGCAGACTCCGCATCTGTTCTCGGGAACGGTCAGGGAAAATCTTCTTTACGGAAATCCCGACGCGACGGACGGGGAGATAATGAACGCCCTCCGTCTCGTTTCCGCGGAAGAGATCGTCGCAAAACTCGAAAAAGGGCTTGACAGCGACGTCGGAGAGGGCGGCGATCTGCTTTCGACGGGTGAAAAACAGTTGCTGTCATTCGTCCGCGCCATTCTTGCCGATCCCGCGATACTCGTCCTTGACGAGGCGACCGCGTCCGTGGACACTCTGACCGAGAAAAAGATACAGTCCGCGATCTCCGAGATCATAAAAGGCAGAACGACGCTGATGATCGCTCACCGTCTTTCGACCGTCCGCGACGCGGATCTGATCCTCGTTGTCCGCGACGGAAAGATCGTCGAACAGGGAACTCACGGCGAACTCCTCGCAAAACGCGGCTATTACCGCGAACTGTATACCAGACAGTACGAAGAAGAGGCGGCACAGTCGATTTTAGGGTAATTTGGCAGAAATCGGTAAAGTTTTATATAAAAATTATGAACTTTTTGAAAACTGTTGCGCTGTTTTCTTTTCTGAACGGTTAAAGTATGTTATAATACCATAGCAAACGGCAGGGAAGTCCCGCGTTCGTTCGTCCGACGGACGCGGGACTTTTATTCTATGCGAAAACCGTTTTTTCGGAAACGTGATCGTCTCTGTCGGAAATAAATAAGAACAAACAAACGGTGACCCGATGAAGAATGCTCCGACAACTGAAAAAAAGAGAGGCTTCGGGCGTTTTGTCACGCGGCTCTTTCCGTCATATTCGCTGATCCCGATCGTTTTCTGGGCGATCTTCAACTTTGCCGCGTATTACGGCGTTCGGGCGATAAACGTCGGAAGAACGCATTACGATCTTTCGATCCCGCTCGATGACATTATCCCGTTTTTTTCGCCCGCGATAATCGTTTACGTTCTGTGGTATATTCAGATCGCCGTCGGGATGATCCTGATCGTCCGCGAGAGCCGTGAAGTGTGTTTCCGCGTTTTTTCGGGCGAGATCATCGCAAAGATATTCTCCGCCGCGGTGTTTCTGATCGTTCCGACCGTCATGGTACGCCCCGAGATCGACACGGACGGCTTCTGCGAACTTCTGACACGCGGTATATACGCCGCGGACGCTCCCGACAATCTGTTCCCGTCGCTCCATTGCCTTGAAAGTTGGCTTTGGTTCCGCGGGCTGATGAAGTGCAAAAAAGTCCCAAAGGGCTTCACCGTCGGGTTCGGAGTGTTCAGCGTTCTCGTTTTCGCATCGGTCGTGCTTGTCAAACAGCATCTGTTTGTCGATATCCCCGCGGGGATACTGCTCGCGGAACTCGGACTGTTCCTTTCAAAAAAACTCGGTGCGGAGCGGGTGTTTGAAAAACTGGACAGAGCGATATTCCTCAGGAAAAAGGAGGTTCGGTCGAGTGAAGGATAAAGAGAAAGACATTTCTCAACCCGCAAGATCCGCAGACATAAAAAACAAACTTCTTTGGACGGTCGTTTTCGTTGTTCTCGCCGTGATGAGCGTCGTTGCCGTCACGAATATGAGCAAGGACTTCACGGTCGAAAACTTCGTTTCTTACATAAAGGGCTCGTCCCCGTGGCTGATATGCGCCGCGGTGATCTCGATGCTCGGTTTCGTAATCTTTGAGGGGCTGGCGCTGCTTGCCGTCGTAAAAGGGTTCGGTTACAAGCAGAAATTCATACACGGGCTCATTTATTCCGCGTCCGATATATATGTTTCGGCGATAACCCCGTCCGCGACGGGCGGACAGCCCGCTTCCGCATATTTTATGTGCAGCGACGGCATTCCGACGGGAGTCGTGACCGTGTCCCTGATGCTCAACCTTGTTATGTACACCGTTTCGATCGTCGTTATCGGAATATTCAGCATGATACTCAATCCGACGATCTTTTTCGGGTTCGGAACGGCGTCGAAGGTTCTGATAATTCTCGGAACGCTTTTTCAACTTCTTATAGTTTTTGCTCTCATACTGCTTCTGCGCAGGGAGCGCATTCTGAAAAAGATATGCAGAGCCGTGCTTTCCTTCCTCGAAAAGATCAGGCTTCTTAAAAACAGGCGGAAATATGAGGAAAAACTCGAAAAAACCATCGAAGAATACAGAAACTGCGCCGAGATGATACGCGGACGCAAGGCGATGGTCGTCAAGTGTTTCGTGTTCAATCTTTTACAGCGTATCTCGACGATACTTGTCCCCGTTTTCGTTTTTCTTGGCGCGGGCGGCGAACTTGCGAAGGCGAGGAGCGTTTTCGCGGTTCAGAACCTCGTTGTTCTCGGCTCGAACTGCATTCCTCTTCCGGGCGCGGTCGGCGTCGCCGATTATCTGATGCTCGACGGCTTCGGGTCGCTCGGAATACCCAACCACTCGTCCATGGAACTTTTCAGCCGCGCGCTTTCGTTCTATTTCTGCATTTTGATCTGCTTTGTTCTGACCGTCGCGGCGTTCGTTATAAAAAAACAGCATAGGAAAAAATATCCGAGGTAAAAAAATGATAGGATTTTACAACTACACCGTTGTGCTGACGTATCTCTCTCTTATATCCGCAAGCACAGGGATTTTCGTGTCTCTCAGCGATAAGGGACATCCGTATATCGGGATAATGTTTCTTCTGTTTTCGGGACTTTGCGACGCCTTTGACGGCAAAGTCGCGCGGACGAAGGTGAACAGGGCTCCCGAAGAAAAAAAATTCGGTATACAGATAGATTCTCTCTCCGACATCATCGCTTTCGGAGTTCTGCCCGCCGCCATCGGCGCAACGCTGTTGCGTGTTCAGAAAAACCCGCATGACGCGGTTGAAACGGGGTATATCTTCGGCAAGGACGTCGGCACATGGGGAAATATTTTTGCGGGCTTTCTTTTTGCCGTTCTCGGACTTTATATCCTCGCCGCGCTCATCCGTCTCGCGTATTTCAACGTGACGGAGGAAGCGCGACAGGAGACGGAGACCTCTTGCAGAAAAGAGTATGTCGGTCTTCCCGTAACTTCTTCCGCGCTGATATTCCCGAGTTTTATGCTCGTTCGGTATATCCTCAGCATTTATTGCAAGCAGATAGACATCACGCTTATATACTTCATTCTTCTCGTCGCGACCGGAATAGGGTTCATCTCTCCGTTCAAGATGAAGAAACCGGGAATGAAGGGAATACTTATCATGGTCGGGATAGGGCTTGCGGAATTCATCACGTTCCTCGTTCTGTTCAGACTTCACGGGCAGCAGTAAAATGGAAAAACAACGTCCTGTCCCCGACGGGGGAGCGCTGAAATTTTTATACGAAAACGCCTTCGGCAGAATTCTGTTGAAGGCTTTTTCCGCGCCGTGGGTCTCGAAAGCGGTCGGCTCTTACATGAACAGCGGGCTGTCGAAACCGATAATCAAAAGATTCATACGCAAAAACGGGATAGATATGACCTTGTTTGAAGACGAGGCCTATTCCTGCTTCAACGATTTTTTCGTCCGCAGGATCAAGCCCGAACTCCGTCCCGTCGATCCCGATCCCGCGTCGCTTGTCTGTCCCTGCGACGGACTTCTGAGCGTTTACCGCCTGAACGGCGACACCGTGATGCCCGTCAAGCAGAGCCGCTATACGCTCTCGTCCCTTCTCGGCGACGACGGGAAAGCGGCGGAGTTCAGCGGCGGCACTGCGCTTGTTTTCAGACTTTGCCCGACACATTATCACCGTTACTGTTTCTTCGATTCGGGAAAGATCGTTTCGTCCCGGTACATAAAAGGAAAACTCCATACCGTGCGCCCGATCGCACTTGAAAAATATCCCGTGTTCTGCGAAAACTGTCGTGAGATAACCTATATGCAGACATCGTCTTTCGGGTTTGCCGCGCAGATTGAAGTCGGCGCGATGCTCGTCGGAAAGATCGCGAATAAAGTCACCTCGGGAGCGTTTTCACGAGGGCAGGAAAAGGGAATGTTCCTTTACGGAGGCTCGACGGTCATCGTTCTGCTCCGCAAGGACGCCGCCGAATTCGACGAAGGTCTTTTTGCTTCGACTGCGGAGGGCTTTGAGATCCCCGTCGTTCAGGGAATGCGTATCGGCGCGTCAAAGATCCTCGCCCGCCGTGTCGCCGAAAAGGTCTGAGCCCTCACGGGAAAGGCTTCGCTTCCTGTTCCGTTCCGAACCTCCGACAGGGAGGTTCTTTTTTTTCGCCCGCGCCGTTTTTCGCCGAAATGTAAAAAAATACGGTCAAATCTCTTTTCAAATATTGATATAATCGTAAATGTATGATATAATAGCATAAATCGGTGCGATATTTTTCGATAAAGTTCCGTAAAAGGCGGAAAGCAGGTCTGACACGGAGGTCGTATGGAAAATAAAAAATGGATGACCGTCATAAAACCGAAAAGCGGTTGGCGGGATATAGATCTGAAAGAACTGTGGAGATACAGGGATCTTATATATCTGTTCGTAAAAAGGAATTTTGCGACGATGTACAAGCAGACTGTCCTCGGTCCCGCATGGATAATCATAACCCCCCTGTTCAGCACGCTCGTTTCGACGTTTGTGTTCGGAGGAATAGCAAAGATCCCGACCGACGGCGTTCCGTATTTTCTTTTTTACATGTGCGGAAACGTGGCTTGGAACTACTTCGCGACCTGCCTGACAAACACTTCTTCGACGTTTGTCAGCAACGCGCACGTCTTCGGAAAAGTTTATTTTCCGCGTCTTGTCGCGCCCATATCGACCGTCATAACGGGGCTTATGAATTTTGTCATACAACTTTTCATGTTCATCGTTTTTGCGGTCTGGCACCTGCTCGCGGGCGGCAGCAGCATTTTCGGAGAAGGTATGATCCATCCGAATTTCTGGATATTCGCGCTTCCTCTGCTTGTGCTCCAAATGGCTCTTCTCGGTCTCGGATGCGGGATAATCATCTCGTCTCTGACGACCAAATACCGCGATCTGACCGTCCTTGTCGGGTTCGGCGTTTCGCTCTGGATGTACATAACCCCGATCATTTATTCGACAACGTCTATAACGAACGAAAACATAAAGTTTCTCTGCCGTCTCAACCCGATGACACCTGTCGCGGAAGTCATGCGAAAAGCGTTTCTCGGAACGGGGGAGATCGATCCTCTTTCGTGGGGCATAAGCATCGCCGTGACGGCGGTCGTTCTCGTTTTCGGCGTCGTGCTGTTCAACCGCGTGGAAAAAACATTCATGGATACCGTGTGACGGAGGAAAACAATGTCTGATAATATTTATACCCGGACATCCGCGGATGAAAACAACGGTCTGATGATAAAGATCGAGAACGTCAGAAAGCAGTACCGCCTCGGAACGATCGGCGGCGGCACTTTGCGCGGAGACCTTCAATCGTGGTGGGCGAAGGTAAGAGGCAGGGAAGATCCGAACTCGGAGATCGGCGCGAAGGTATATAAGAAAAACGAGAAGTTCATGGCGCTCGACGGGATAAACCTCGAAGTCAAAAAAGGCGAAAGACTCGGCATAATCGGTCACAACGGCGCGGGAAAGTCCACTCTTCTGAAAATACTTTCGCGCGTTACCGCTCCGACGGAGGGAAAGATCTTCCTGAACGGAAGAATATCAAGTATGCTCGAAGTCGGGACGGGCTTCCACGCCGAACTGACGGGCAGGGAGAATATTTATCTGAACGGTGCGATCCTCGGAATGACCCGCGCGGAGGTCGATTCCAAAATAGAACGCATAATCGATTTTTCCGAGTGCGGTCAGTTCATCGACACTCCCGTCAAGAGATATTCGAGCGGAATGTATGTCAAACTCGCGTTCTCGGTCGCCGCGCACCTTGACAGCGAGATCCTTGTTATGGATGAGGTACTGGCTGTCGGCGATATGAAATTTCAGCAGAAATGCCTTGACAAAATGAATGACGTCTCCCGCGAAGACGGGCGAACCATTCTTTATGTCAGCCATAACATGAACACGATCCGTCAACTTTGCTCGCGCTGTGTCGTTCTCGAAAAGGGCAGGATAATCTTCGACGGGGACGTTGAAGACGCGATCCAGGTGTATCTGAGTAATTCCGAAGAGAATATGTCTTCTCACAGAGACCTTGAAAACGCCGTCAGACATGAGCCCTTTCCCTGTCGGGCGGTCATGCTTTCCGCCGATTTTGAGGGCAGGGAAAAGTGCTTTTTCGATCTCGGAAAAGAAATACCGCTTCTCCTGCGTTGGCGTGCGGAAGAAGATCTCGACGATGTCCGTCTGCGTATGACGCTTGTCCGCCCCGACGGAACACCCGTCGGAACGGCGGCTTCCGTCAGTCTCGGCAGCGTGATGAAGGATCAGACGGTCGAAAGCGCGGTGTCTGTCGGATTTCCGGGTTTGGTTCAGGGTAAGTATATGTTGACCCTTTCGCTTTATCAGAGCGATTCGTCGGGCGCGAGCATCTTGCTCGACGAAGTCCGCGACTGCTTTGTCATGAAGTTTCTGAACAATCTCGATTCGGAAAACCGCCTGAGATGGAACTCGCGGGCATGGGGCTCGATAAGATTTCCCGACATCGCCCGAAACGACGGTCGCGACGGGGATCGGTGACATCGGCGGACGGAAATTTTCGCCGCGGACTCAGTCAGTAATTTTTATAGGCGCTTTTACGTCGCTCCGCCCGATCGGAACGGAGCGCGGTATATAATCGGTCGAAATCACGGCTCACCGCCGCGGAACGGGACGCACTTTGTTTTCTGCGGCGTCCTTCCGCGTTCGGGAAAGCGTCTTCTTCGGCAATTTCGGAGTATATAATGGTCAGCAAAACAGGTTTTTTTCGGGGAGTCTTTGACGGCCTTCCCATTTGTCTGGGATACCTTTCGGTGTCCTTCGCTTTCGGTATCTTTTCCGTCAAGTCGGGGCTTTCCGTGCTTGAAACGCTTCTGATCTCGATGATGAACGTCACATCCGCGGGACAGCTTGCGGGTGTTCCCGTCATCGCGGCGGGCGGCTCTCTGACGGAACTTGCGGCGACTCAGATCGTCATCAATCTGCGGTATTCGCTCATGTCGGTCTCTCTTTCTCAGAAATTCGACCGCAGCGTCCGCCTCCCCGACAGGTTTGCTTTCGCGTTTGTCAACACGGACGAGGTGTTCGCCGTCGCGTCCTCAAAAGAGGGCAAGGTGGGAAGAGGCTATATGTACGGGCTGATAATACTCCCTTATATAGGGTGGAGCGTCGGAACTCTGATCGGCGCGAGCGCGGGAAGCGTTTTCCCTCCCGTTATCGTTTCGTGCCTCGGCGTCGCGATATACGGAATGTTCATAGCGATCATAACGCCCGCCGCGAGAACGGATAAAGCGGTCGCGATCTGCGTCCTTATTTCGATCGTTCTGAGTTGCGCGTTCAGTTATATCCCGTTCCTCGACAGGATCCCCGACGGCTTTGTTATAATAATCTGCGCCGTTGTCGCGTCCGCCGTCGCCGCCGCGCTTTTCCCCGTCCCCAATCCCGAAAAAGAGGAGGCGACCGCAAATGAGACCTGACTTTTTCATTTACCTCGCGGTCATGGCGGGCGTGACGTATCTCGTTCGCGCCGTCCCGCTGATCCTCGTAAAAAAACCGATAAAGAACAGATTTTTGCTTTCGTTCCTTCACTATATCCCTTACGCGGTGCTCGCCGCGATGACCGTTCCCGCGATATTTTACGCGACCGATTATTTCATTTCGGCTGTCGTGGGCTTTGCCGTCGCCGCCGTGCTTTCGTTTTTCAAAAAAGGACTTATCGTTGTCGCCGTCTGCTCGTGCGCGGCGGTTCTGATGACCGAACTTTGTATGATCTATGTATTTTGAGGCTGAAAGATGAACAGACCGATGATAAAAAACAATACTGCTCCGATCCTGCGCGCGCTGTGCCTGTTTTTGTGCGCTGCCGTCGCGGCGGGGCTTCTCTCTTCCTGCAAGTTCAGGAAAGGAGACGCCGACGTCGTCACGAAGGACGGCTCGGAACAGAGTACGGACGGGTCGCAGACGGCCGGAAACATAAAAGAACCGCCCGTGGGTGTATGGGAGACGTCTCTTCCGTTCTATAAACTCGGATTTACGCAGATCTCGGAACTGCGGATCGACGAACTCGCATCGTCGATAGACAAGATCTCGGACAGCGTCAAAGCCGTTCTGATATTCGGGGAAAACGGAGAGTTTATGTGCCTGACCGAACGGGACAAGGTTCTCGAAGCCTGTCAGAAGTTCGGAACGGGCTTTCTCGACATCCTGAACGGAGCAAGCGTTGAGACAATGGCGAAGATGAAGAATATGTCCGTCGGCGATTTTGAAAACGTGCTTGCCTCTTACGGAAAAACGAAGGAGGACTTCGCCGTCGAGGTGACCGAGTCTCTGATGAGATTTATCGACGGAAAGACGGAGCTTTTCAGCGGTTTTGAGTCCTGCGGCGACGACGGGATGTGCGTCGTTTTCGAGGGAGTTTTCGCCGTTCGCGGCGGCAGGATATATGTCGGCAGGTCGGAAGATGACGTTTACAATGACGGCAGTATGATCGCCGACGCGGACGGAACAAAACTTTACATCGCAAAAGACACGGATCTGCATTTTTTCGACGACTGTGAATTCACTCTTTCCGATGACTTCCGAACGGAAGAGGAAACGTCGGAATGAAAAGCGTCTTCACGGTTTTGCGGCGGCTTTTCGGAGAAATCGCGGTCACGCTCTCCGTCGGGCGGTATTGCCGGGCGGAATGGTGCAAAGGCGGAAATGAAAAACGGCTTGACAGCGACCGCTTGATATGGTATAATCATATCGTTAAAATTGAGTGAAAATCACGCGGCAGTTGATTTTGCCTAACAAATAATCAGGGGGAGTATCTTTCGGTATGACAGTTCTTTTCACTGTTTGCGGACGGGCAGGCTCAAAGGGCGTAAAAAACAAGAATATCCGGGATTATCTCGGAACGCCGCTCGTGTATTACACATTGGCGGCGATCAAACTTTACACGCAGAGATATATGACGGAACGGGACGATTTCGACGTCGTCCTGAACACGGACAGCCGTGAGTTGATCGAATTGACGGAGAAGCAGAAAGAACTGACCGTGACCGTTTTTGAAAGAGATTCGTCTCTCGGCGCGGATACTGTTCCGAAGGTCAGCGTCATCGCCGACTGTCTTGCCAGAGCCGAAAAGAAATTCGGGAAAAAATACGATACGGTCGTCGATCTCGACATAACCTCGCCTCTGAGGACGGTCTCCGACGTGAAAAATCTGATCGACAGAAAACTTTCGAGGGACGACACCGATGTTGTTTATTCCGTAACGGGTTCGCGGAGAAACCCGTATTTCAACATGGTCATTGAGGAAAACGGGTATTTCCGCCGCGCGATCGTCTCGGATTTCACGACAAGACAGCAGTCGCCCGTCATGTATGACATGAACGCATCCCTTTACGCGTACTCTCCGAAGGCGCTGAAAACGAAGGAGTTCAAGACCTTTTTCAACTCCCGCACAGACGCGATCCCGATGAAAGATACCGCGGTGCTGGATATTGACAGCGAGGAGGACTTTGAACTTATCTCGGTCATCGGAAAGTATTTCTTTGAGAATTATCCCGAGTTCTCCGAGATCAGACAGACCGCCGAAAAATTCTGACGAAAACAAAAATATGAAACGCCGGCAGGAAAACGGACTTTCCCGCCTGCGTTTCGCTTTTTGAGGGAAAACGGAGTGACGCAGACCCTGCGCCGCGTGATTTTTATGCCACAAAAAACTTGCATAAAGTTTTTCCCGTCGCAAAATGTTTCTGATATAATCAAATATGTTATAATGATATTTCCGCCGTCTTCGGGCGGCTTACAGTCTGCTTTAACCCAAAAAGTATAAAGAGAAAACCTGTAAAACAGGAAAACGGAAAGAATTATGAAAAAAGAAAATCTGCTGTCCCTCGGTATAGACATAGGTTCAACGACCGCGAAAGTCGTTCTGGCCGAGGGGGAAAAAGTGATCTACGGCAAATACGAGCGTCATTTTTCCCGGGTAAGACAAAAGACTCTCGAAATGCTCAAAGTCATCGAACCTATGCTTCGCGGAAGAACGTTCACGGTCGCTGTTTCGGGTTCGGCGGGAATGGGACTTGCCAACGCCGCGGAGATCCCGTTCGTTCAGGAGGTCTACGCGACCGCCGCGGTCGTCCGCGAAAAAGAACCCGACACCTCCGTCGTTATCGAACTCGGGGGAGAGGACGCGAAAGTTATATTTTTCAAAAACGGCGTTGACGAGCGCATGAACGGCACCTGCGCGGGCGGCACGGGCGCTTTCATCGACCAGATGGCGGTGCTTCTCGACATGACGCCCGACGAAATGGACGAGATAAGCCTGCAATACAAGCGGCTTTATCCGATCGCGTCGCGTTGCGGCGTTTTCGCCAAAACCGACATTCAGCCGCTCCTCAATCAGGGCGCGAACAAAGCCGACGTCGCGGCAAGCATTTATCAGGCCGTCGTCAATCAGACGATCACAGGCCTTGCACAGGGCAGAAAAATAGACGGCAAAGTGCTTTTCCTCGGCGGTCCTCTGCATTACTGTCTCGGTCTGCGCGACCGTTTCCGCAAAACGCTCGGACTTGACGACGAACACGCGATATTCCCCGATTACGGGCTGTATTCCGTCGCACTCGGAGCGGCTTATTACGGAAGGGGCACGGGCAAAGAATACGATTACGAAACGCTTATCGGCGCTATTGAAAAGCACGCCGACGGCGTCGGAAACGGCAGGACCGCGCTCCCGCCTCTTTTTGAAAACGAAGAGGAATACGCGGCATTTGCGGAAAGACATAAAAAGGCTTCCGTCCCCGTCTGCGATATTTCGTCGTATTCGGGCGACGCGTATCTCGGCATCGACTGCGGTTCGACGACGACAAAACTCGTGCTTATCGGAGCGGACAGGCAGATCCTTTATACATTTTACAGCCCGAACAAGGGCAATCCCGTCGAGATCGTTCTCGGACAACTGAAAGAAATAAGACGGCTTTGCGGCGAAAAAATAACGATCCGCGGAAGCGCGGTCACGGGCTACGGCGAAGATCTGATAAAGAACGCGTTCAACGTCGACGAGGGCGTCGTCGAGACCGTCGCGCATTACACGGCGGCGAAATATTTCCGACCGAATGTTGATTTTATCCTCGACATAGGCGGACAGGATATCAAATGCTTCCGCATCAAAAACGGTGCGATCGATTCGATTATGCTCAACGAGGCGTGTTCTTCGGGGTGCGGGTCTTTCATCGAAACTTTTGCGCGCTCGATGGGCTACGGCGTCGCCGAATTCGCGGAACGCGGGCTTCACGGAACGGCTCCCGTCAATCTCGGAACACGGTGTACCGTTTTCATGAACTCGTCCGTCAAGCAGTCACAGAAGGACGGAGCGACCGTTGAGGATATATCCGCGGGGCTTTCGATCAGCGTCGTCAAAAACGCGCTTTACAAGGTCATCAGAGCAAACTCGCCCTCCGAACTCGGAGAGAATATCGTCGTTCAGGGCGGTACTTTCTGCAACGACGCGGTGCTCCGCGCCTTTGAAAAGGAACTCGGCGCGAATGTTATCAGACCTTCCGTCGCGGGGCTTATGGGCGCTTACGGCGCGGCGCTGAGAGCGATGAGATTTTCCGAAAGCACTCTGCTCGATATGCGCGGGCTTGAAAACTTCACGCACACTTCGCGCTCCGCGACCTGTCACGGATGCACGAACAACTGCCGTCTGACGGTGAATACCTTTTCCGACGGAAAGAAATTCATTTCGGGCAACCGGTGCGAGCGCGGTCTGGGCATCGAGAACGCCGCGGAAATCCCGAACCTGCACGCGTATAAGAGAAAGCGCCTTGCGGAACTCGCGGGCGCGAAAGGCAAACGCGGAAAGATAGGAATGCCGATGGCTCTCGGAATGTATGAACTCGCGCCGCTTTGGTACGCGATGTTCTCCGATCTCGGCTACGAGGTCGTGTTTACGAAGCAGTCGGACAGAAAGACCTACGAAAAGGGACAGTTCACGATCCCCTCGGACACCGCGTGCTATCCCGCAAAGATTATGCACGGACATATCGAGGAACTGATCTCCGACGGTATAGACAGGATCTTTTATCCGTGCCTGACTTACAATGTCGATGAAAAGAGCGGGGACAACCATTACAACTGCCCCGTCGTCGCATATTATTCGGAGCTTCTGCAAGCGAATATCGAAGACCTTCACAAGGTCACGTTCCTTTATCCGTACCTGAATATCAACGATAAAAAAGTTCTTGCGAAAAATCTTTACGATTGCCTTAAAACGGTCGATTCCGACATAACCCTGTCCGAGATAAAACACGCGGTCAGAGAAGGCTTTGAGGCGTATGAAGCATATATGCGCGACATTCGCGCGGAGGGCGAAAAGGCCGTTAAATTCGCAAGAGAGAACGGAAAACGCATCATGATCCTTGCGGGAAGACCGTATCATATCGATCCCGAGATCGGTCACGGGATCGACAAACTTGCCAACTCGCTCGGATTTGTCGTTGTCAGCGAGGACAGCGTCAGCCACCTCGCGGAAACGCCGTCCGTGCGCGTTCTCAATCAGTGGACGTATCATTCCCGCCTTTATCGCGCGGCGAGATACGCGGCGGAGAACGACGACGTTCAACTTGTCCAACTCGTTTCCTTCGGGTGCGGGATCGACGCGATAACGACCGACGAGGTGCGTTCCGTGCTCGAAGAAAAAGATAAGTTCTACACGCAGATAAAGATAGACGAGATAACCAATCTCGGAGCGGTCAGAATACGTTTGCGCAGTCTGATCGGAGCGCTGGAAGAAAGGGGGCTGTGATATGGAAAAGAATTATATATCTTTCACCGAGGACATGAAAAAGGATTATACCATTCTTGTCCCGACGATGCTCCCGATGCATTTCAAAATGATCATCAGCGTTTTACGTACATACGGCTACAATATGGAACTTCTCGATGAAAACGGACCGCAGGTCGCCGATACGGGACTGAAATATGTTCATAACGACACCTGCTATCCCGCGATACTCATCATCGGTCAGTTTATGCGCGCGATCCTTTCGGGCAAATACGATCCGCACAAAGTCGCGCTCGTCATGTTCCAGACGGGCGGCGGCTGCCGCGCTTCAAATTACATATCGCTGCTGCGCAAAGCGTTGAAAAAAGCCGGATACGGGTATGTTCCCGTCATTTCTTTCAGCCTTGCGGGGATCGAGGATCACCCCGGCTTCAAACTGACTCTGCCGAAACTTCACGGTATGCTTTACGCCGTTATTTACGGGGATCTGCTGCTCAGCCTTGTCAATCAGTGCCGTCCGTACGAAAAGCATAAAGGAGACGCTCAGGCGCTTGCCGACCGCTGGACGGATGAACTCGGAAAACAACTCGGCTCGGGCGCGAAGATCCGTTACAGGAACATAAAAGAGAATTACGGAAAGATAATCTCGGATTTTGCGAATATCCCGATGAACAGAAGAAAAGCCGTCAAAGTCGGCATCGTCGGAGAGATATTTGTCAAGTATTCGCCTCTCGGAAACAACAATCTCGAAGAGTTTCTCGTTTCGGAGGGCGCGGAGACAGTCGTTCCGGGACTTATGGATTTCTGCCTCTACTGCGTTTACAACAACATAAACGATTACCGTTTGTACAAACGGGGGAACGTGTTTTATATGCTCGCCTGCAAAGCCGTATATAAATTCGTATGCAGGAAAAAACGCGATGTCTCCCGCATGATCGGGGAAAACGGAAATTTTGAGCCGTTTACCGATTTTGACGAGACCGCGCATCTTTCGGAGGGATATATCGGAACGGGTACGAAAATGGGCGAGGGATGGCTTCTGACCGCCGAGATGATCGAACTTTCAAACGCGGGCATAAAGAATATCGTCTGCACTCAGCCTTTCGGATGTCTGCCGAACCACATCTGCGGAAAAGGCATGATGAAGATCATAAAAGAAAAGAACCCCGACGTCAATATCGTGGCGATCGATTATGACGCGGGCGCGACGCAGGTCAATCAGATCAACCGTCTGAAACTCATGCTCGCGAACGCGAAGACTTCGGAGCCTTCGCCGAGGAGCGCAAGACCTCTTCCGACCGAAAACGCGGAAAAAGAAACCGTGAAGGTCTGACCTTTACAAATAAAAAACAGCAGTCCGTTTCTTGAACCGAAACGGACTGCTTTGATTTTGTTTTTGTCAGTGCGCGAACTGCGACTCGTACAGTTCCGCGTAAAAGCCGTTTTTCGCGAGCAGTTCGGAGTGCGTCCCCTGTTCGATGATCTTTCCGTCACGCATGACAAGGATCAGGTCGGCTTCCTTTATCGTTGAGAGCCTGTGCGCGACGATAAAACTCGTTCTGCCCTTCATCATCTGCGCGAACGCTTTCTGTATACGCTGTTCCGTTCGCGTGTCGATCGAGGACGTCGCCTCGTCGAGGATGAGCATCGGAGGCAGCGCAAGCATGACGCGGGCGATGCACAGAAGTTGTTTCTGTCCCTGCGAAAGCTGTCCGCCGTCTTCCGAAAGCACGGTGTCGTACCCTTGCGGCAGACGCGTTATGAACCCGTGCGCGTACGATTTTTTCGCCGCCTCGATAATTTCTTCGTCCGTCGCGTCGGGTTTTCCGAGTTTTATATTCTCCCTGACCGTTCCGCTCATCAGCCATGTTTCCTGCAACACCATGCCGTAACTTGCGCGCAGACTGTCCCTCGTTATATCCCGAATATCTTTCCCGTCGATCTTTACCGAGCCCGAGTCAACGTCATAAAAGCGCATCAGCAGATTTATGACCGTGCTTTTTCCGCATCCCGTCGGACCGACGATCGCGATCCTCTGCCCGCGGCTGACCGCCAGATCAAGGTCTTCTATCAGTTTTTTGCTTTTATCGTAGGAGAAGCAGACCTTCTCCGCCGTGACATTGCCCTCAACTTCCGAAAGCGTCTCCGCGCCCTCGTCCGAGACTTCGGACGGATGTTCGATCAGCGAAAAGAGCCTTTCGGCGCATACGAGAGCGTTCTGCATTTCAGTTACGACGCCGGAGATCTCGTTGAAAGGCTTCGCGTATTGCGTCGCATAACTCAGAAAGCACGAAAGCCCGCCTACCGTCAGCGTTCCGTTGATCGCCGCGATCGCTCCCGCGAGCCCGACCGCCGCGTATATAAGCCCGTTGACGAACCTCGTCGAGGGATTGACCGTTGAGGAAAAGAACATTGCCCGCAGGGAGCATTTGCGCAGTCTTTCATTCACCTCGTCGAATTCCTCGGTCGCCTTTTCCTCGTGACCGAACGCGCGGACGACTTTTGTCTGTCCGACAAGTTCGTTTATCATCGCGGTCTGCTCGCCTCTTGTCTCGGAGCGGAGAGTGAACATTTTATGCGTGTTTTTCGCGATAAATGCCGCGATAAAAAGCGAGAGCGGCGTGAAAACAACGACGATCAGAGCAATGAGCGGATTGACGGAGACCATGAAACAGAGCGTCAGAATGATCGTCACAACGCCCGTGAAAAGTTGCGAAAATCCGAGCAATAAACCGTCCGCGAACTGATCCGCGTCCGTGATGATACGGCTGACTATATCGCCGTGATAATGTGAATCTATGAAAGAAACGGGAAGCGTTTTCAGTTTTTCCGCCGCTTCGTTCCGCAGATCGCGGACGACACCGAATACGATGCGGTTGTTGATGACGCCGATGATCCATTGAAGCAGTCCCGCCGCGCCGATAACGCATCCGAGCCGCACGAGAAGAAGTATAACGCCGTTGAGATCGACATTCCCTTCTCCGACGATCAGGTCGATCGCATCGCCGACGATCAGCGGAACGTAAAGCGCCGCCGCCGCGGCAACCGCCGACGCGATAACGGAGACAACGACTGAAAAACGGTATTTTTTCAAGCGTTTCAGAACTTTTTTCAGCGTTTGAGATCTCATGCGTCCGCCTCCTTTTTGAATTGGGAGTAATATATCTCCGCGTATTCGGCGCAGTTTTTCAAAAGTTCGGCGTGAGTCCCTTTTCCGACAACGTTGCCTTCGTCGAGAACTATGATAAGATCGGCGTTCATGACCGCCGCCGCGCGTTGGGAAACGATGAATACGGTCGGGCCGTAATCGAGACCGCTTATCGCCGCGCGGAGCATCGCGTCCGTTTTCAGGTCGAGCGCCGACGCGGAGTCGTCGAGAATGAGTATCTTCGGCTTTCCGACAAGCGCACGGGCAACCGTCAGCCTTTGACGCTGACCTCCCGAGAAATTCCTTCCCGCCTGTTCGACCGCCGCGTCAAGTCCGCCTTTGTCGAGAGCGACCTGCTTCGCCTGCGCCGTTCCGAGCGCTTCCCAAATTTGATCGTCCGTCGCGTCTTCTTTTCCCCAGCAAAGATTGGAGCGGATCGTTCCCTTGAAGAGCGCCGCCTGCTGAGGAACCACGCCGATATTTTTTCTCAGCGCTTTTGCGTTCAATTCCCGAACGTCCGTTCCTCCGACTTTGACGGAGCCTTTTGTCACATCGTAAAAGCGGGGAATGAGATTGACCAGCGAGGTCTTTCCGCTTCCCGTACCGCCTATGATCCCGACGGTCGAGCCGCCCGGAGCGCGGAAAGAAACGCCTGTCAGCGAGGGCGCGCCCGCTTCGGGATAGGTCAGTTCGACGTCATTGAATTCGACGTCTCCTCCGATCGCAGAGGGGGATTCTGCCATATCCGCATTTTCGTCCATTGAATTTTCTGTCGTCAGCACGCTTTCGACCCTCTTTGCGCAGGCGACGGCGCGCGTCAGCGTTATTATCAGCATCGCGAGCTTGACAAGTTCCACGAGTATCTGCGACATATAGTTATACAGAGCCACGACCTGCCCCTGCGAGATCGCTCCGGAGCCGACGCGCAGAGCGCCGACATAAATGAGCGCGATCACGCCGCAGTTGATAAGCACGTATGCGAGCGGATTCATCAGCGCGGAGATCCTGCCGACGAATTTCTGTCCGCGTGTCAGTTCTCCGTTTGTCGAAACAAAACGCTCATATTCCGCGTTTTCTTTTCTGAATGCGCGGATAACGCGCACGCCGGAAAGGTTTTCTCTCGTTATGCCGAGCAGGGAATCGAGTTTTGTCCTGACTTTTCTGTAAAGCGGGATCGTGACCGTCATCAGCGTCATAACGACCGCGGAGATGACGGGTATCGTGACCGCGAACGTGACGGCGCTTTTCGCGTCGACGGTGAAAGCCATGATCGCCGCGCCGAAGACCACGAACGGGGAGCGAAGAAGCAGACGCAGGAACATATTGACTCCCTGCTGAACCTGTTCGACGTCGGCTGTCATGCGCGTTATCAGCGACGGCGTTCCGAGTTTGTCCGTATCCGCATAGGAAAGTGACTGAATTTTGGCGAAAAGGGCGTGCCGCAGTTTCGCCGCAAACCCGACCGCCGCTTTTGCGGCGAAATATTGCGCGGTTATCGCGAATGCGAGCCCGCAGACCGCAAGAAACGCGAGCAGTCCGACGCGCCCGACAACGTATCCCGTGTTTTTCCCTGCGACGCCGACGTCGATTATCTGCGCGATAACGATCGGAACGAGCAGTTCAAAGCCCGCTTCGAGCAGTTTGAAAAGCGGGGCGAGGATACATTCCTTTTTATATGATTTCAGATAAGAGAGTGTCTTTCTCATACTTTCTCCGTTCTGTTTTTCGGAATTCTCCGTTCGACCGTTATTATATCACATTTTTCCTCTCCGTTCAATAGTTTTCCCCGCGAATGCGAACATTTCTCATAAAAGTCGGCAACAGACTTGACAAAAGGCGCGTCGGAGTGTAAAATATTATGTATATTATGAATTTCCGCGGGAGATGTATATTATGTCGAATTATAAAATTGAGACGGAGTGCGTGCAGGGCGGATACAGCCCGAAGAACGGCGAACCGAGGGTTTTGCCGATCGTTCAGAGCACGACTTACAAATATGATTCCGCCGATGATGTCGGCGCGCTTTTCGATCTGAAAAAAGAAGGATTTTTTTATACGCGTCTTGCCAATCCGACGCTTGACGCCGTAGAAAAAAAGATTGCGGCGCTCGAAGGCGGCGTCGGAGCCGTTCTGACCTCCTCCGGACAGGCGGCAAATCTTTTTGCCGTTCTGAATATAACCCGCGCGGGGCAGAATATCGTTTCTTCGCCCGCGATATACGGCGGAACCGTCAATCTGTTCGCGGTAACGCTCAAAAAAATGGGGATAGAAGTCCGTTTCTGTTCGCCCGAGATGAGCGAAGATGAGATCGACGGGCTGATTGACGAAAACACGCGTCTCGTGTTCGGCGAAACGATCGCAAATCCTGCGCTCAAAGTCTTCGACATCGAAAAATACGCGAAGATCGCGCACAAGCACGGCATCCCTCTTGTCGTGGACAACACATTCGCGACCCCGATCCTTTGCCGTCCGCTTGATTTCGGCGCGGACATCGTCGTTCATTCGACGACGAAATATATGGACGGTCACGCGACGAGCGTCGGCGGCGTTGTCGTTGACGGAGGCAGATTTGACTGGACGAACGGAAAATTCCCCGAACTTTGCGAGCCCGACGAGTCTTATCACGGCATAGTATATACCGAGAGTTTCGGAAACGCGGCATATCTGACAAAAGCAAAGGTTCAACTGATGAGAGATCTCGGCTCGATCCCCTCGCCGATGAATGCTTTTCTTCTGAATATCGGGCTTGAGACCCTGCATCTGCGCGTTCCCCGCCATTGCGAAAACGCGCTCGCCGTCGCGAAATATCTCGAAAGCGACCCGCGTGTGACATGGGTGTCCTATCCCGGACTCGAATCGAGCCCCGATTATGAATTGGCGAAGAAATACCTTCCGAACGGGTGTAGCGGAGTTATCTCCTACGGTATCAAAGGCGGAAGAGACGCCGCGGTCAGATTTATGGACAGCCTGAAACTTGCCGCGATCGTTGTCCATGTCGCCGACGCGAGAACGAGCGTTCTTCATCCCGCTTCGACAACGCACAGACAGTTGACCGACGAACAACTCGTTTCCTGCGGGATAAGCCCCGATCTTATACGCATGTCTGTCGGGATCGAAAATGTCGAAGATATAATCGCCGACATCAGGCAGGCTCTCGACGAGGTGGAAAAATGCCGATAAAAATACCCGCGGATCTTCCCGCGACCGAGACCCTTCACAATGAGAACATCTTTGTCATGACCGAATCGAGGGCTTTGACGCAGGATATACGCCCGTTGAAGATCCTCATTCTGAACCTGATGCCGACAAAGATCGCAACGGAGACGCAACTCGCGCGCCTTCTCGGAAACTCTCCGCTTCAGGTTGAGCCCGAGTTTTTGCAGACCGCCTCGTATGTTCCGAAGAACACGTCCGCGGAGCATATGATCGCGTTTTACAAGCACTTCGACGAGGTGAAAAACAACAAATACGACGGTCTTATCATAACGGGCGCTCCCGTCGAGCAGATGCCGTTTGAAGAGGTCGAATACTGGGACGAACTCTGCCGCATAATGGAATGGAGCAAGACGAATGTCACCAGCACGTTCCACATCTGCTGGGGCGCGCAGGCGGGACTTTATTACCATTACGGCATACGGAAATACCCGCTTGATAAAAAACTTTTCGGCGTGTTCCTTCACAAAGCCGAACACAAGCGTTCAATGCTACTGCGCGGCTTTGACGACGAGTTCTGGGTTCCGCATTCCCGCCATACGACGGTTCTGCGCGAAGACATCGAAAAACATCCCGAATTGAAGATCCTCGCGTCTTCGGATGAAGCCGGCGTTTATGCCGTCGCGACCGAACGGGGAAAACAGATATTTATAACGGGGCATTCCGAATATGACGCGGACACGCTGAAAAAAGAGTATCTGCGCGATAAAAACGCGGGATTGCCGATCGAAGTCCCGAAGAATTATTTCCCCGATGACGATGATACGAAAGAGCCGATCGTCCGTTGGAGAAGTCATGCGAACCTGATCTATTCAAACTGGCTGAACTACTTCGTATATCAGATCACGCCGTACAACATCGACGAGATCAACGGCTGACGTACGGTTCTCAGTCGTTTTCTTCCGCGGAAAACATCGCGGAAAGGCGGCAGAAAACATTAACAAAGCAAAAACGCGACCCGAACGGGCGGACATCCATCCGCCGCGTTCGGGTCTTTGCATCTGCGGGAGTTTTGCTCTTTATTCCTCTTCTTTTTCGGGTGCTTCCTCTTCTTTGTCTTTCTTTGAAGCGACCGCGCCCCTGATCTTGTCGATGATGCCGGGCGCCATGTCGATCGCCTTGTCGAGCATGTTCTTCGAATCGGGCGCGAGAAGTTTCATGTCAATTTTTCCGTCCGGGGAAACGATGAGGAACGCGAGGGGAGTCAGGGTCACGCCCGCGCCGCTGCCGCCGCCGAACACAGGTTTGTCGGGAACTCCGTTTTTCGTGTTGAAATCGGAGCCGCCGGAGGCAAATCCGAAGCTGACTTTGGAAACGGGAATGATGACCGTTCCTGTCGGTGTCGTGACGGGATCTCCGATGACCGTGTTTGCATCGACGATCTCTTTAAGATTTTTCATAGAGGTGTCCATAACGCCTTCGAGAGCGTGTCTTTGTTCCATGTCAAGCACTTCCTTTACAGTAAGTATTTAATTATCGCGATCACAGCCGCGAGGACGTCGAAGATCCTTATATAAGCGATCGCCTCCGCGTTGTAAACGGACTTTGTCGTTGTGAAGTCGGGAGTTATCCCGATATGCAGTTTTTTTATCCTTTTATGACCGTTGATAAGCCCCGCGATCGGGTATATCGCGGCGTTGAGCCTTCCGAAATTGAGCGCGGTCTGCGCCGCGTCGTCTCCCGCGACCCTTATCTCCGCTTCGAGTTTGTCGAAATATATCTTCGCGACGAATTTCTCGATAACGATCCCGATCAACTCTATATAATCGAAAACGCCGAAATCCGACGTGTGAGATCTGAAAAAATTATCCTTTTCTTTTTTCGCGGGCCGTTCCTTTTTCTCTTCTTCTTTCTTTTTCGCTTTTTTCTTTTTCGT
>CABKLX010000011.1 GCA_902373415.1 uncultured Eubacteriales bacterium
AGATGGCAGAGCGTGAGGGTATAACAGAACAGCTCAAGGCAGAGAATCAAATGGAATGGGTTCGCCAAATGAATAACATACGAATCAGAGCAAACGAAATCGTATTACGTGAGCTTATATATAATGCATAGATGAACTTGGGGATGGTTTGACTGCCGTCCCCATTATTATTGTTTATTCTGCGTATATCAATGCAGAAATAATATATAAATAAAATGCAGTTGCCGCTGTTTCAAATGCAGGCATTTTTAATCGAACATTACACCCGGATTGAGCTGCGCCGGGGAGCGCCAGAGAATACCGTGTTCAAACAAGAACTGAGCTTTTAAATTCCAGTATTCCAGACAGAAATTCATCTGTTTGGCTTTATCTATTTTTTCCTCCACCTTGTCAATCACCGCGAGGTATTCCTCCGTTTTTTCAACGGGATCGTTTTTTATGAATCCCCGGCGGTTTTCCTGTGCTGAGAAAAGCAATTCGCGAATCCTTTCATCCGGCAGACTGCCGGACGCAATTTCGAAAAGGTCGTAGCAATCGTCCGGTTCATAATAATTTCTTGCCTTGACCGCCAGATAAAAGCAGTTTTCCAACCGTTCCATGTCCTCACTGTCATATTCTCTGAGTTTCATAAGCTCTGTATGAGCTTGAAGCAGCGGTGTGTAATATTTCACGGACATTCCCGCCCGGCACATTTCGTCATATGCTTGGGTGAGATACCAAAGTGCAGGAATGGTTTCCTCCAGCGTTTCTATATCGTTATCCCACCGGCGAAGCACAAGCTCCGCCATTTCCGAAAGATAAGGGCTGTCCTTGTAGGTAGGCGCCGCATATTCGTGTTCCTTATGGCTTTCAATGATATTGTATAATTCTGCGATTCTTTCCAAATCCTCTTGCAAAAAGGGCATGGTATTCCTCCTGTCTGTAAGCCTATTCCGTCATCGCTTTGATAAAACCGATAACATTCTGTGCGGCATTATACCGCAGAGTTCCAATATCAAAAGGAAACTCCGCAAGACGCTCCCGTGAGAACGGAAATAACAGCTTGACAGAATAGTAAGGCTCGTCCGCCTTGTCTGCTATGATTTTCCGCAGTTCGTCCTCATCCTGCGCAATCAGTCCGTTTTTATAGAAGTAATTGGTTTTGTTCGGCTCGCACTTAGGATACAGTTCCGTATCAAAGCTGTGGTCGGCGGCGATATCTGCGTCACACAGATTAAAGTAATCATACGATGCGCCGCCGAAGCGGGAATCCCACGCCGCATCCGTATGTGCGGTTACTCCGTTGATTCTCGTAATGTTCCACGAATGAGGTTCCCGTTGACCGTTTGGAAGCAGCGCTTCGCCGATAACAACAATAGACGCAATTCCTAACCTGTCGCACAGCAACTTATAGGTTTTTGCAAAGCCTTCACAAACACACCGGTCGCGGAGCAGGGCGCCGATTACCGAGAAGCAATCCTTATCATACGGCTCCTCGGCCGTATGGATGGAATACAGAAAATTATGCACACTGAGCTGCTTGGCAAGTGGACTCATATCCGGCTTTATGCGGTTTTTTATAAATAGATCTACTTTCCTTTCTACCTCTGCCCATAGCTGTTCGGCTTCTTCCTTCGTGTAGTCGTACTGAAAAATCAACTGAATATACATTGGCGTTTGCTTGACGATTACCCGATGTCGATTGAGATAGAAGAAAACCGGATTGTCAAACAGTACGGCGGTCATAATCTTCCCCGTGTCTACCGTAAACGCTTTGCCCATACCGGCGTGAAGTGATAACGCCGGTTCAAAGCGAAGAAGCGCTTCGCATATCCGATCATATAGATTTTTCTCACCGTCCGTCAGACGGGAATAATAAAACTTGGAGCCGTTATCGTTCATTTCACACCTCGCCTTATTTTTATTCTGTTATTTCCTGTACACCGATTCGCTCTTACAGACAAGGTCTGTGTTGACGAGAATGCCCACCGACATATCATCACCGCTGCCTTTTTCGGAAAGAGTCGGCAGATACTCCTTTAATTGTGCTATGGCGGTTTCCTCATCCGTCTCCGCAAAAGATTTCAGCGTCACGCGGTAAAAATCATACAGCCTTTCATTCCCGGCAAAGCAATCGTCAATTCCGTCGCTGCCGATAAATACAGCGGCGGGCAAGGTGCGGCTGAAGCAAAACCGAAATTCTTTGGCAGCATTTTCGTCGCAAAGAGAGGTGGTGACATTCAAAAAACATTCCTCGTCCCACGGAATCGGCTGTGTAAATTCACCGGTTTCCGATACGGCCACGCACTTTCCATCGCCGATCTGCAGTCCCAGCCAGAAGTTTTCTGCCAATACTGCGCCGATAAGCGTTGTGCCGTATGCGGCTTGCAGCCGTTCTCCTGCCTCATATCTGCGCCGCGCCTTTTCTGATACGCCGCTTAGCTCATCTTCATCAAAAGGATGTTGCCTCATATCCTGCTCGACAAGGCTGTTCCAACGAGCGATTATGCTTTTGATCAGTTGTTCCATTCGGGATTGCCGTTGCTTTTCCGCAGCCGCCGCAGAAAGCGCCGCTATTAGATCGGGATTTTCCATACAGTCCATAAAGGCAACGGCTGCCAATTTGCTCCCTCTGTCGGAGCGAAAATAATCTGCGCCGCCATGACCGTCGCACACAACAACAAGGCGGCATTCCGTCTTTTCACAGCTTTGCGAACAGTCCTGACAGACCGTGCCGTTTTTGATATGCGAGGCGCCGATGACTGTCAAATGGAAAGCCCGATAGTCCGTCACCATTCCAGATCACCGTCGTCATCCGGCTCGGCGGCTTTTACCTCGCTTATTTTGTCAATCATCTCATCCTGCTTGTTTGCAGCCTCGTCCACGCCGCCTTTGCCGACACCGCTGGACTTCGATCCGATTTGGGATGCAGTAACCGAAACGAAACGAATCATTTTGGTGAGCGCTTCCGGCGTATGCACGGTAAGCACCGCTTCTTTATTACCTGTGAATTCGGCAAGTACATCACGGTTCGCATCCTCGCCGATGGCGACCGCTACCTTGATGGCCTTTTTGAACCAGTTATTCTCTTTGAGCTTTGCGAGGGATGATGCATATTCATCGGTCGGCTCGCCGTCCGACAGCAGAAAAATAGCGGGTGCAAAGGAACCGGCCACATCGCCCATAAAGGCTTTACGGGACAGTTTTTCGTTGAGTTGCTTGCAAGCCTCACCGAAATCGGTCAGTCCGTCCGCCGTCAGAAAGCTCCATGTAAAGTCCTCCGCGTCCATCGGCGCAGGCGTGATCCATCTTGTACCGCTTGAAAATTCCAGCACAGCGATTTTGATTGCCGCGTCGGCATTTTCGCCGGATATTTTTCGTATTTCGGGAATAACCTCCTCAATGGCGGAATTGAGCGTTCCCATTTTTGAGCCGTCCATACTGCCGGAGGCATCCACCACAAAGAAAAGCGTCATTGTTCTGCGGGAAACCTCCACCGCACCTTCATATATATTTGCCATATGTAAAAACCTCCTTATTCGATCATCCCAGCGCAGTTTGGAAAATGAATCTGTTTTGTTTTGGTTACAACCATCACTTCGTTTTTAGCAATCGGCTTTTGCGTTCCATCCCTGCTCTCGGCGTTCCAGATTTCATCGCTCAGATTCCGAAGTCCCCATATTGCCGGATTTTTCATACTTCGTATCACCTCGCCGGTGATTTCTCTGAAATCATCGCTGTCCCGGTCGGTGTGGCACCGATAGAGCTTCATGCCGGGGAACAAGGCAACCTTGTAGCGGTTCTGCGATAATAACACAGGCGGTCTCGGAATTTTCAGGCCGCAATTTATACATAAGCTGTCGCCGTCAAGATTCAGGAATGTTTCCCCACCGCAGGGACATTTCACGATGCAGTCCCGAAGCTGTGTAAAGACGATTTGCCAATCGTTATCGGTAGGGCGGGGCTCCTGCCCGTTCATAGCGTTCTTGGAAAATGCTTTCAAGAACTGCTCACGAATGAATTTGGGATACACCGGCCAAAAGCGCAAAGCGTTCGCATGGATGCCGTGTACCGGGCGGTTGGAATCATCCGTTTTATCATAAATAAATACCGGCTCTTTGCCATAAAATTTCAGTTCCAGTTCTTCCGTCAGGCAGGGATGCTCCACCACGCGCTTTCCCTCCAGCGGATGGTCTAAAAACAAAAGACGGAACAGCACAACGGCCAGTGAAAACCGATCGGTCATAATATCCGGCCGCTTGATATTGCGCACCACCTCCGGCGCCATATACCGTGCCTTTCCGGCAATGCCGAGACTTTCTCCGTAGGGCGCCACATTGTCGTTGTCACAGATGAGCGCGTCGCCGGTTGCCGGATCAAGGAAGAAATTCCCGTCATTCAGATCCTGATAGGAAAAGCCCTTGCGGTGCAGCTCCCGAAAGCCGTTGGTGATATTCAGCGCCGCATTGGCAGCCGCGGACAGAGAAGAAAAATGAACCTTTGCCAGCAGGAAATCCGAAAACTCCCTGTAATTTGACGGGCGCAGCTTCATAACATATCCAAAGCTGCCGTTCTTTTCCCCGGTCAGAAACTCCGGCCACAGAAATGCCGGAGAGGGCGCCCCCTGACGGATATTGTTTTCAAGATTCTGATAAAATCGGCGGGGATTCTGCAGGGCGGTTTTGTGATACCACTTCAGCGCATACTCCTGCCCGGTCACACGGACACGGTACACCGTGCCTTGACCGCCCTCGCCGAGTTTTGCGATCACTTCGGCTGACTGACCGTTTTGCAACGGAATCCTGCTGCCTTTTGTAAAATACTGTTCCATAGACTGCTCCCTTATGAACGGTCAATGCCAAAGCGGATGCCGTCAATGCGGTCTTTGCCCTCACCGAAGAAGAAATAGGCGTAGCCGTCGATATTGTCGAGAAAACCCGTGCTTTCAGCCAGCGGATCAAATTGCAGCAGCAGTTCCTCATCCGTTTCATAGCCGGAGGAAGGGACGCCGAACAGCCGAATCCCGTCAGAGGCTTCATCGGCAGGCTCAAAGCTCATGAGCCAATCCTCATTCAAATGAGCAAACTGCGGTTCTGCTTCGTTGAAATCGTCAATCACCACATTCGGCTCGCCGTCATAATAATACGCCATCGCCTGATAGGGGTACATCTCCACATCGAGGAAAAGATAAAGATAGCCCGCATGCGGCAGCTTGTTTTCCGTGTCAAGCTCTGCGATATCCGAAAGCCGTATCTGTCCAAAGAAGATAACATCCTCCGAAAACCGCTCCTGCCACTCTGCCGGAATCGCCGGCGCACCGAAGAATTTACTTGCGCCACAGTCGTGCTTTTCGTCCGCTTTTTTTATTTTAATTCCAATCGCATTCATAGCCGTGCCTCCTAAATCAGTTTAAATTCATAGAAATACCCGCCGTCAAAGGAGTGCGGCCGATAGGTTATTTCTTCACCTTTTTTAAGAATCCAGACTTTATTGTATTTAGGATCAGCGCAGTGTACCGAAAGGCTGATACCGGTTTCACTTACCTCGTCTACGGTAAAATGCCGCTTGCCTTTTCCGAAATCGGGAATATCCCCGATTTCACAGGGGAAACATAAATCGGCGGTAACTCTTTCACGGTAGCCTCCCGCCACTCGGTTGATTCCCCAAGCCGTTTCCTTGATTTTCAGTTTCATTTTATTTGCGCCTCCTTTAGTCCCGTCCCTCGCCGGAAAGCCACAGATAATGCGCCGCTTTTTCCCCGTCGGGTTCAATATGTCCGAGTCCTTCAGTGTATATCTCATAAAGCCGTATCATTGCCGAGCGCACGCCCTGTTCGGCGGCTTCGGTGTAGAGGAGAAGTGCCGCGTCAATATCCCTGTCCGTGCCAAAGCCGTTTTCATACAAATACGCCGTCTGATACATTGCCGAGCCATCGCCCGCATCTGCCGCACGGGAAGCCCACAAAAACGCTTCACGGTCGTCACGGGTTTCGGGGTAGCCGAGATGATACGCCATACTCAGCGCGTTCATCGCATCTGTATCGCCCGCTTCGGCGGCAAGGCGATACCACGCCATCTGTTTTTTGTGCTGCTCCCTGATTTTTCTCTTTGGCTGTTTTTCGGAATATTCCAAATCCCGAAGCTGTGCCGCCTGCTGCCAAAAGGGGATCTCCGTGTCGGTAAGCTCCGAATCGGCAAGGGCGATAATCGCCTGAACACTTCCGCTGTCGGCGGCACGGCGAAGATACTGTCTTGCCAGTTCTTTATTGTAAAAGCCGCCGTTTTTGTCAAGATAAACTGCTGCCGCGCTCAGCAGAGCGTCAACCTGCCCCGCTTCAATGGCTTTGTTAAACCACCCGGCGGCACCGGTTTCATCATTTTCCTTTTTGCATAACTGTGCCATCTGCCAAAGGGCGTCAATGTTGCCTTTGTCGATCTGCTCCTGCAAAATTTCACGGATCGGGCGGAGGTCAAAGCCGTCCCGAATGCGCGCTTTTGCCTTTTCATCTCCGAGCCCTGCCGCCTTTTCGCACATTTCCTTGGCTTCGGCGGCTTGCACCTCGTATACGCCGCTGTCGTGTAAATGACATAACGCAAAGCAGGCGCGGGCGTTGTCCTTCTTCGCCGCTGCACGCAGAAGCGTGAGGGCTTCCTGCAAATCCTTTGCGCAGCCGTACTGACCGTATACACGGGCAAGGGCTAAATCAACCATGGCGTCGGGATTACCCATATCGGCGGCACGGCTCAAGGGCGCGAACACCTCGCTCCACTTGCCGCTTTCCATAAATGCAAGCGCCTTTTCATAACACCGTTTGCCTTCAATCGCCATTTTGCGGCGACATTCGTATTCACGCTCCTGTACGCTCTTGCTTGTCGATACGCCCTCATAGCAGCGTACCGCCTCTGGCCAGTCCTCATATAATTCGGCAAGAAATCCCTTTCGTACCAGCACATCGAAGTTATATCCGTTAAAGCTCCCGGCGACGATCAGATGATGCAGTCCGCATTGCATTTCCGCGAGTTCGGGAACCGAAAAATAACAGCCTGCAAAGCTCGCGTCGGCTTCGTTTCCCAGCGGAAAATCGCCGTCGAACGATGCGTCCATATCGTCCATGATCTTTGCCATCTCAATATAATACATATCATCGTGCGACGATGAGGGCGGCTCCGGCCTATTTCGCTCCGTAATGAGCTCACCGGCTTTTTCGGCGCGTTTTGAGAGCCTTTGTGCCAAGTCCTCCGCACCCGGAAACTCCGCCGCAATGGCAGCATATTCCTTTAGCCATTCCTGCAATTTTGCCGTGGGTTCTTCTCTGTATTTTATTCCAAGCACCGTTTCGGGTTTCATATGCGCCCCTCCTTTACACCACAATGATAGCACATCATGTAGATCGTTTGGTCGCCGCCGCAGCGACATTTATTTGCCGTTTTTTACGGCTTCGATACGGGCGCGAAGCCACTCGGTTTCCTTGGAGTTTTTTGGCGTTTCTGCTACTCTGTCGGCAAAAGCCTCCGCCTCTTGTATATCAGGCTCGTAACCCCAGCCGTATAAATGTGCCAATGACAGGTAAGGCGCAACGCAACCATAATTTTTGTAATCCGGCTGTGCATTCAAAGCGAATTCATTGACCTCACGGTTAAAATCCGGATGGCGGCGGAAAATCTCACCCATCAGTTTCATATCCTCGTTGATCATCTCTGGTGAATAATCAGAAAGCATATGTAACATAACAAAACCGAACACGCTGTCAAATACGCTATTGCCATATCTGTCTTTAAAAACTCCGCAAAGCATGCCTAAACAGAAATGAAGTTCTGTTCGTGCATTGTTTGTCTCCGATTTGCATACGCATTTGAATGCGTCCTTAAGTACCGCAGTCGGTGCCGTTCCATCCATCAAAAGGTTAAGTGCTTCGTCATACGTCATTTTATTATACTTTCCAAACAGTCCCATAATTCATTTTCCTTTCAATCTGTGTTTACTCTACAATTTCATATTCCGAATAATTCGGCAATTTGCCCATAGAGGATTCATAGTATTGCACCTTATAGCTGAGTCTTTCTTCGCCGCTTTCATCAAGGGCGTTGACGCGGTTGCCGTCCCCGGAGCAGCTTAAAGATACGCCGTCCTTTTTCAGGACATAATACTGCGAATTGATGCCGTATTCGCCGCCCGATACCTTTTCGGTAAGAGGTTTTAATACCGCAGCCGGATTAAACGCCTCCAATTTTTCGATATGTTTGCCGAAAAACTCCGAGCCTTCCATATACACCTTGCCTCGGTCGTTATCAATGATCGCCCGTTTGCCGTTTACTTCCGTGAGATAAAACTCGCCGTCAAGCCCCGTGCCGAAATCATAGCCGCTGAAATAGTAGCTGAGCACTGTTTTGCCGTCTACGGTAAAATTTGAGGCAGAGGCAAAGCCTTTTGACGAACCGAAAAGGTTAGATACAAAGCCTTCTTTCTTCCGGTGAACGGTTATATCATAGATATTATATGTTCTGCTTCCGGAAAGCGCGGTACTTATGACAAACGAGCCGTCACCCGATTCCGTCTGCGTAATTTCAAACGGTGCATTCAGATTGCTTTCGCTTTTAGAATAGGAATAGTATTTTATTCCTACAAACACGGCGGCTGCCAAAAGCAAAAGAATGATTACCGTCCGCCAAAAGCTGTGCTTGACCTGTTTTGGAGTATGGACGGTAGTTCTGCCGTCACGGTATTTTCGAACTATATTTCCATCCTTATCGGTTGTCATGCTCTCTAAACCGTGCTGTGCGTTCCATTCCTCTTGACGGACTATCGGTGCGCACATCTGGCAGTAATATACTTTGCCGGTGGTGCTATAATCGTCCGTTCTCAACTCTTTACCACAACGATGACATTTTACTATTTTCACGATCTTTCCTCCTATTTTATATCGCTGTAAATTTTGATTTTCACCGTTTCCGCCACCGGTCGCTTATCGGGGGCGTAAGCGGTATATTGTCTTGTTGTTTCATACGGCACATCGGTAATGCTTACAAAAATCTCGCCGCCGAGGTCTGCTGTATCTTTGCTGATTTTTAAGCGCTTATATCGGCAAAGCGGGTATTCGAGACGGCTTAAATCGTATTCGCCGTCCTGAAAGGCAAATTCCGCCTTTGCCTTTCGGACAAGTCCGCCGCCCTCAGCCGTCATTTCGATGCAGATCACGCTTTGAAACAAGTCTGCTAAATCCGGCTCTGTTCCGACCGTTCTGCCGCAGTCAAGGCAAATTGTTTTTTCTTGTCTGCGATCAAAAGGATTTCCGATGTCTCCGCCGGTGGTATGCAAACGGGATGAGCCGCAATAGGGGCAGGTCAACATCCGCTATCACCTTCTTCCTTTAACTCACCGAGCAAGTCATACAGCTCGTCGATTTTGTATTTATTCTTGCAGTTTTTCTCCCAGCGGAGTGTCTGCTCATCCTCTTCGCCGCCCATCAGCTTGTTTGCCATGGCGTCGCCGTAGCCGGAATGACTTGCCTCCCAATATGCATTCGAGAGGCTTTTCAGCTTTTGCTCGACCGTCATCGTGCCGTTTACAAGATAGGAAAGCATTTCTTCCAGTTCTTTGATTCGACTGCGTTTTTCGTCTGTCATTTTTGTACCTCCTTATATGGCGGTCATTCTGCCGTTTGTCTCTCGTATCAGCTTTCTTGCCTCGTAGTCGGAGTAGCCCATAGACCTAAGCTCTTCATAGCTGTAGCCGGGATTCATAGCGCCAAATATTCCGGTAACAAGCAGTATAACGGCAACAGCGGCGAGCCACACAATAAAGATTGCGGCGGGGGATATGCTGAATACAAGCACGGTTGAGAGCGCCGCCATCATCAGACAGCGCAGTGATGCCGTGCCGTCCTTTGTCAGACAGAATTGTGCGACCATACCCAGCTTTTTACCAAAGGCAGTCTTAACACAAAGTATTCCGCCGAGCAGCATCGCCATAAGGAAGCACGCCTCAATGCTGAACATATTGTTAAAAATCGGACTTGCACCCTCCATCGATGTGTACCCGCCTCCGGTAGCGGCGCTGAGTATAATGGGCATAGTTACAAAGGCTCCGCGCATAATGTCATATCCGCCGAAAATGCAGGCAAGCACCTTGGCAAGCCCCGGCTTAATAAAGGAATATTTTGCAATGTAAACCGTGAACAGCGGCAGGAAAACGAAGATAACAACAACGCCGAATAGGGTACTACCGAAAGTCTTGATCTGCATGATAACCGTGCCAAACACGGTGGCTTCATTCTTCGGCACGATCCACAGAGCGATCATCAGTGCAAAATTCAGTATTATAGCGATAACAGAAAGAATTTTTCCTATCACGCCGAAAAAGCCTTCCAGCCCGAAGCGGTCGACAAATCGCATCGCCCCGAAAGCAGGGATCAGTACACAAAGTTTGTCGTAGGTGTCAAGGTCGTCATAATCGCCGACATTCTCACTGATACAGAATATGTAGGATAGGATAATCAGCACAGCCGTGACGATCCACCAAATACTGATCCCGCTGATAAATCCCAATACGACAAAGCCGATAAACCAGACTGCACCGAGGATTCGGCTCTGACAGGCGGCATAGCCCACCACAAAGCCGGGAACCAGCATCAGGCTGAACAGCCCTCCCACGGCGTTCCACACATCGGCGTACATATATGCACCCATGAAATTTTCGGGAAGGAGATAGATGCGCCCGCCGCAAGCATCAGCACCACCATAAGCGCCGTGCCGAATAATAGTGTTACAATTTTTTTGAACATATCCATCCTCCTTAAGGTATTTGTGCGCCTGACCGCAGGGCGGCGGCTTTTTTTGCATTTCTTCTGCGATAGAGCGAATTTATGATAAACACGGCAAGGATCGTTACTATACGGTAGATCACAATGCCGATGATCGTTCCGTAAAACAAGCTGACGACGCCGTTATAATCCGTCAGCCCCACCAAGGCAAGCTCCACAGGCTCAGAATCGGGCAGCATTTTCACCGACTGTCCGGTGATATCCTTTACCACAATCTCCTGACCTTCAGAAAACGGAGGTGCGACGTAAAAATATAACCCAAGCACCAACGCAATAAACAGTCCCGTTACAATAAGGTAAATTTTCAGCGGCCGCCAGCGGCGCTTTGCGTTGCGCTCATATCGGGCAAGGGTAGAGGCAGATGGTTGTGCGGGGGCGGCGTATGTATGCGAGAACGGAACGCCTGCCGTATTGCTCTCGGGCGACTCGTAGGCTTCCTCCGGCTGAACTAAGGCGTTTTCATAGGCGTCTTTCAGCACATCCACCTGCGGCCATTCTTCAAACACCGCATACAGCATCAAATAGTGCATTGTGACGACCGCCATTTTTTCATGCTCGTCAAGCGTTTGGAACAGGCGCGTCAGATGTTCGGTAAACGCCGATATCTGCGGCGACGACATGAGATTCCGCCCGATATTCGCATAACCGGGAACGGTCAGCGCAAGCGGCAGATCGTCGCACAGTCCGTTGATGTTTGACACATACAGTTTCAGCCTTTCGGACATACGCTCCCTGTCGGCAGAGCCTGCTCTGTTCCAGCCGCCCGACACCGCCGAGCAGGCGATAAGCAGCGAAATATCCTGTATCGGGTAACTTCCTCTGCCGTTATCTGAAAATCGGGATAACCCCTCGGCGCAAAGCCGAAAGCACGCTGCCGCGGTTTCAATCGATTTGTCGATTCCCTCGGCGTATGTTTGCTCCGCTTGATTTTTTAATTCGTCACATATACTCATAAGCTCCTACCTTCTTATGGGTGTTCATCGCCTAATTACCACAGATACGGCTGTAGCTCCGACCTTAAAATGCTCGCCTGTTCCTGAATCTCACCGAGACGATAGCTGTGGCCGATTTTTTGCGCGCGACTGAGACACTTTTCGGCAATTACCAGCCTGTCATCTGCCATGTCGGCAAAGCTGCTCTTTGAGTCCTCGTTAAAGGCATACCTTCCTCTTTCCCAAACATTCTGCGCCTTTTGCAGATTCCGAAAAGCCATAATTTCATCGTAAAGCGGGCAACCCTCGGCCACCCACCTGGCTGCGGATTTTACATCACCGAGGCGGTAATAGCACCTCGCCATAGCCTCGTAATCCCTGCCGTGGGGGATAAATGCATCGAACAGGTACAGACAATATTCCGCATCCTCACAGGAAAGATCGGCAAGGTTATTTTTGTAGACAAGTCGCCTGACAAGGTTATTGTAAATGTCCTCGGTATAGATCCGGTACATCTTCAAAAGTATGGGATAAAGCTCCATACAGCAAATATTAAGCATCGATAAGGACTTTGAGCGTTTAACATAAAACAGGAAGTGCAAACCGTCTCCTTTTTTGAGAGCGTTGACCGCACGGTTCAGGTTTTCGTTATCATAGTCAGCGCGAAAGATGGCGGGGTTTTCCGAAACAAAATCCAAAATGAACGTGGAATTATACCGACTCAGCAAACCGTCTGCGGACAAATTTGATGGTGCGGCAGCCGGAGTAGTCGTGGTACGAGCAACGGCTGATGAACGACCTTTTCCATCCGCAAGAGCCCTCGCGCGCCGAGCGTCCTCGACGGTTTTTATGCTTTCGTCATACGGAATACAGGTTTCGACCAGCTTGCCGTCCTCGTAAAAGTCGATATATCTTCCGCCTTTTGAGTTCGTGAGGTACCACACAAACCGTCCTTGGCGCTTGCCATCCACCCATTCGCCCTCGAACACCTTATCCATTTTCTCCCAGCCGAAATCCCCCTCGACGCAGATGCCGTGACCGTGCTCCTTGCTGTCGAGCCATTCGCCGTCGTAGGAGTATTTCATATATGTTTCACCGGTCGGGGATTTGCCGTATTGGATGAGCTTGCCCCGGCCGCAGCGTTTGCCGTCCTTCCAATCACCCTCATAGGTGTCGCCGTCTGCCCAGGTGTATGTTCCGTGACCGTGGCGTTTGCCATTTAATATTTCACCCTCGTAAACATCGCCGCCGTCATATTCAACCCGTTTGAAGTTAATATCTGATTGCGGCTGTTCGTTTTGGTTTTTCGCCGCACCGGAAATCGCCTGTTTTTCTTTTTGCTCCGAAGATTCGGAATCCGGAAATTCTTTTCCCGTGATTTCTTTATATGCGTTTTTGATCAAGTCCGGATTTGCAAACGGTTTTCCGGCTTTCGGATATTTTTCCGTCTCACGGATAATCTCAACGGCTTTTTCGTGATTTTTTTCAACTCCCCAGCCGTGTTCATATGCTCGCGCGACAAACACTGCGCCTTTCGGATCATTATATTTTTTATATGATTCATTGAAGAGGTTGAACACAATCGGCAAACTGCGTACGCGCACGTATTCCTCGCATATTCCGTATTTGTGTTCAGCTTCCTCAAACTCGGAGGTTGCCCAGTTGACGCTTCCTACACTTTGTATTTGCACGCTGGTGAGCGGCCGCCAGATAACACCGCGTTTGTCGCCGGATTTTGCAAGTTTCTTCAACTCCTTCTCCGCTTTTCTTGCTTCCTCCGATGTCATTTTTTCAGTCGAAAGCTTTCTGTAAAGTTCATCGTAATCTACTTTTTTACTAAACAGTCCCATAGTAAAGCTCCTCCCGTTATATTTGCGCCGCTTTCACTTCGGAAAAGTCGTGCGCCCCAAGTTTTTCTTCTTCAATATAAAAGCACAGCCAACCGTTACCCTTAAAGCGGATCTCCGCATCCTCCGTTTCAAGCGAGCCGATACGCAAAAGCGGCAGACAACTATTTATAAAATCACAGCTTTGAGTCATATCTCCGAGAAGAAGAGAAGATGATTTTTCATCCGCATCTGCCACATCAAAATCGATTCTCTGCTCGGAAAACGCCAGACTGTTGCCGTCTTCATCGGTCAGTATCATTTCGTGCAGGGCGGACAGTTCGCCGTTGTACCAAAGAACCCGTGACGATTTTTCGTCCGTGGCTTCGGGCATTGTATCAAGATCGTAAAAGAAATATAGGATTCCCGATTTCGGAAGCAGTCCGCTTTCGTCAAAGCCTTCTGCCTTAGCGCAGTCAATCTGACACATAAAGGTCAAGTCGTACTTTTCGCCGTTTTCCTCGATATACGGCCATTCAAAGCCGTCCCACACATCGGGATTGCCAAACAGCTTACTTGAACCTGCGGGAAGCTTATCCTTTGGTTTTGATATTTTCAGCTTAATACCGTTCACGTCGCCACCTCACTGTATCTTATTTCACCCATACAGCCTTCAATTCATCCACGCCCGTAAACCACGGGCCGTCGTATGATGCCTGAGACTCCCTTATGTCAAAAAGGAAGTTGATCCCTTCGTGCAGAGTGTAGTCATTTCCGTTAAAGGTAATATCGATGCTGCTTTCGTTAACGTTTTTTATAATCAACTCGTATCTATGCTTAGGTGCATAGGAAGTAAAATCGATGTTGTAAGCACCGGGTTCGACAGGACCTGAAATATCATATCTGTGCATATCGGACGGACAGTCCTCACAGATATTTCCCTCAAGTCGTATTGTCAGCGTGTCTTTTTCAAGCCCTTCATAAAGATCCACTTTGTCAAGAATATTGTTGTATTGCAGATGGTTCATATTTTTCCTCAGCTTTCCGCCTGAATCAAGGCGTTATCGTCAAAAGAATAATCCTTTATCCATTCAAGCGCCGGAGCATATCCGGCCTCGGCCGCAGCGGAGATCCAATCGGCGGCTTTCGTTAAGTCTTTCTCAGTCATAGTTCCTGTTTCAAAGCAAATACCAAGTCGGTACATGGCACAGGTTTTTCCCATTTTCGCCGCTTTTATCAGCTTTCTTAATTTCTTCGGTTTTCCCACAGCAATGCCGCCTCCTGTTCTGAAATCCATTTTAAACTATTCCGTCTGTAATTTGGTCGCCGCAGCGGCGACATTTTTTGAAACTCAGTGATAGTCACACTTCTCCAAGTATCATTATACATTATTAGAGTCCAATCCGCAAGCGTATTGCAAGATAAACTGCTTGTATATTTATTTCTAAATAGAGTGCATAATAATATGCAGAGAGGTGAGATTTATCATGCTTGAACTTGAAAAGGGTTTTGAATCCGTCAATAAAACATTCCGCATTCCCGTAAATATTGTGGAGCAGCTTGACCGCCTTGCCGGCGAGTACAACACTTCCATGAATAAAATCGTTGTGCAATGCCTTCAATATGCGCTCGATAACCTGAACACATCGGATGATAAATCCACGGACTCAACATGAACCTCGGCTGCCGTTTCCCGACGGCGGCTTTTTCTTTTTCAAAACGGCTCAAAACCGAAATGAAAAAGCGCCTCGTTAATGTCAAAGAAATTAAATATTTTCTTTTCAATGCAAAAGGCAATCACAAGATCAAAATCGTCGGCACGGGATAAACTGTATCCGGCAGAGGAAAGAAGTTTATCTGCATCCTCTCTTGACAATTCCAATGCAAGACACAAAGCGATTACCGTTCTCTTGGCAGGTATGTATTTTTTGTTCGACCGTATCTTGGAAAACAACCGCCGGTCAATCATGGCTTTTTTATAGATATCGCTGTCTTTCTGTCCGGTACGGTCAATAAAGGCAAACATCTGCTCCGCGAAAGTATTCTCCCTGTGTTGCTGTAAATACTGTTCTGCGTCATCGGTATCGATATCCATCATCTTGCAGAAGGGTATTTCTATCCTCCCAAAGGATGAACCGGTAAGGAGGCCGCCGTTTTGGATAAATTGCTCACATTCCAGCAAAAGCTGTTCTGTCATCAGGAGTTCACCTCCGATTTTGAAGCCGGAATAAAATCGCAGATATCACCGACATTGCACTCCAGATATTCGCATATCCGTTTCAGAACAGTCATAGAAACCTCTTCGTCGCGGCGAAGTTTTGTCATCGTGTTCGGAGAAATCTCAGCCGCCCTGCGAAGATCTGCTTTGCTCATTTTCTTATCGACAAGCAGCTTCCAAAGCTTGTTGTAACTGACCGTTAAAGACATTTTTCAGCACCCCGCAAGTAGTATTTACTTTATTATACTACATTCACATCGCAAACACAAGAGAGTTTATCTACATTTTGTTATTGTTTCGCAAAATATTGCGATTTTCTGTCATACCATAAACAAAAAACAAACAGCCCTGATGAGTTTCAGATTTTTGTCTGTCTCATCGGGGTTGTTTCATTTTATGCGGTTACAAAGATACAACCATATATCTCGGTATGTGCTTTCTACCGGTATTATGCATAATCCATTCTCCTGCGGTGGCGAAGAAGAAATCGCCCTTTCTGTCGGCATAGATATATCGTTTGACATCGTAATCGTCTTCGCCGAAGAAATAGCATATTTCGCCCCAATCGTTGTTATGATCGGCACAGTATTCATAGGTGACTGAGTTATTGTCAGCGGATGTCAACCGCAGCTCTACAATATGGATATACTCATCAATCGCAAGCTCAATCATCATTTTCTCATATGCGCCGTTTACAATTTGAAAAGCGGTATCGGGTGAAGACAACATATGCTCGGCGGCAAGGTCTATGTAGGCTTTCCCTTTGCGGAGCAGTTTTATCGGCTTGCCGTTTTCATCTTTGCCAAGCTCATAAATACCGTACTTTTAATTTTTCTCGAACCTTTTAATTATTCTATGAAAAATTAAAAGGTTCGGCAGAGTGGGTTCACTTTCAGCGGCAGCAGAAGTTGCCCGGAAACCTGTAAAACAAAAAAGCGAGGTCGGCAGGTTCGCATTTGAACCCACTAACCTCGCTTTTGGCTTTATATCAAGGGATTATCACAGGGAATAATTAAAAAGTACGGTAGCAATTTGTATCATTGCTACCGTACCTTTGTGGTGCGGGTAACAGGACTTGAACCTGCACAGCCTTGCGACCATTAGAACCTGAATCTAACGCGTCTGCCAATTCCGCCATACCCGCGAATTATGAAATAAAAAGAAAGGAAAAACTTGAAAATGTTTTTCGGTTTGCTCGGAGTTTTGGTGCGGATGAAGGGACTTGAACCCCCACGTCTGTGACATCGGATCCTAAATCCGACGCGTCTGCCGATTCCGCCACACCCGCAGACCTTCGACAAATCAACTCCGTTGCTAAAGAATTATACCACACAAAGCGGGTGTTGTCAATAGCAACGGAGCAAAAAAAACTTTGGAATTGTGAATTTTTGTGGATATGCGGACGCTCTGTCAGCTTGTTATGAACGAAAACAGTTTTCTGAAATACGTTGCGAAGCCCGCGGACGGGACTTTCTCGGTCGTAACGATCGGGAACGTTGCGATCGTCTCTCCGTTCATGGTGTATGTGACGGTTCCGACCTCTGTTCCCGCTTCGATAGGCGCCGTCAGTTTTTCCTCAACGGTCACGCTTTTTTGCACGGAACGTTCCTTGCCTTTCGGCACGAGCAGATTGAGCCCTTCCGCCTCACGAACACCGATGCTGTCCGATGTGCCTTTCAGTACCGTGATGGGGGAAAGTTCCTCTGCGGGAGATGAGTAGACGGAGAAGTTGGCAAACCCGAAGTCGAGCAGTTTTGCCGCGTCCTTGAACTTGTCTTTTGCCGACGGCGCGCCCATAACGGTCGCGATCAACTGCATTCCGTCCCGCTTCGCGGTGCCGCTGAAACAGTGCTTTGCGAGTTTTGTATAGCCCGTTTTCATTCCGTTCATGCCGCTGTAAGTCCGAAGCATTTTGTTCGTATTCGCGAGTCCGAATTTGCCGTCGCGCAGGGTGTCCATCCATATCGTCGTATATTCAAATATCCGTTCGTGCTGAAGCAGTGCGCGGGTCATGATCGCCATATCCTTCGCCGTTGTGTAATGATCGTTGTCGTCGAAAAGCCCCGTACAGTTCGTGAAATGCGTTCCGTCCATCCCGAGAGCCGCGGCGTGCTCGTTCATCAGCGCAACAAACCCTTCTTCCGATCCCGCGACAAACTCCGCCATTGCGACTGTTGCGTCGTTCGCGCTCGGAACGGCGATGGCTTTTATCATGTCGTTGACGCTCATTTCTTCGCCGACTTCGAGATATATCTGCGTGCCGCCCATCGATGCCGCGTGCTCGCTCGTCGTGACCGTATCGGCTGTTGTGAACGTCCCTTTATCGAGTTCTTCCATGATTATAAGAAGCGTCATGACTTTCGTCACGCTTGCCGGCGCGTGCCGCTCGTCGCAGTTCGATGAATAGAGTATTTTTCCCGTTGATGCTTCCATGAGAACGGCGGACGCCGCAGTCAGTTCGAGTTTGACTTCGGGTGCTTCCGCCTCGACGCTTGAAAGATAGTCCGAAACATCGGAAAACGTCTTCATTTCGAGATCCGTTTCGTCCGCGCGGAGCGTTACGGCGCAGACCGAGAGAATTACCGATATAAGAACAAAACAAAGAATTTTCTTCATATCCACCGTCTCCGTTTATTTGAATAAAGATGAGAAAAAGCCGCTTTTTCCGCAGTTGTTATTCGGCGGTTCTATGCAGACGAGAACGGCGTCTTTTCCGATCTTTTGGATGTCGCACCATTTTATATAGATTTCGTCTCCGCGACCGAAGAGCCCGAAAAACCGCGCCCGACCGAGGACGGTTATTGCGCAGATCTCCCCGTTCGGAAGCGTGAATTCCACATCGTCAACGAGGCCGAGCCTTGCGCCGTCCTTCACGTTGACGACCTCCTTGCACCGCAATTCGTTTACGCGCATATAAAAGACCTCCGCATCGTTTCGTCTGTTAATCTATATGAGAAAAAAACTGCTTATATGATATTACTTTTTTGTTCAGATATGATATGATCAAAGCAATGAGAAAAAGTTAATGAAAACTTTTTGCGAAACCGAAAAGGGGAATACGGAAATGGAAATTAAAACGGTTTTGAAATATGAGACTTCGGAAGCCGTCGGCGATGCCGAAGAGCGGATTGATAAAACATATCATTGCTATATGAGCGAGAGTTCTTCATCGAAAGATGAGTTTTCTTTTCGGTCGGCAGAAAACACGGCTTATCCGATATTCGTTTGCGGTTCGAGAAAAGGCAAAAGCGGCAGGGAACGTTCCGAAATCATTTTCGGGAAGCGTGTATGTATTGAGTTCCGCATAAAAAAGAAGAACGAAAAAACGCTTGTTGATGTCGTCACTGTAAACGGGTGGCATAAGTTTTTGCCTATACCGTTATATTCGGTTTTGCTTCTCATCTGCGTTATCGTCTTGCCGCTGATAGCGCAATATGTCGTTGACCACGGAAACGAAACGCCTTTTTCGTGGGGTCCGCTGTTTCATTTGGTCGTATTCGGTTTGTGCTTCGGATCGGTGGCTCTTCTCGATGCTCTTACACGCCTTTCCGTTCCGAGAGAAGAGCCTACCGACGCGTTGAACCGTTTCGCGGAATATCTTGTTTACGATATTCCGAATCCGAAAAAAAGTTGCGGAGTGATTTTTCTCCTTTTGCTGAAACGGATAAGCCGCGTATCTTCCGATACGCGGCAAAATTTTTTGTATTTGATTATTTTACGGTGTCGGTAAAGATCTGTTCTTCGTCGTCGCCGTTATCTGTGTTGTCATCTTTCCCGTCTTCCTTCGCGATATATTTGACGAGAACGGGGTACACAGCGAAATTGTTGAGAAGAAAAACAAGCGAGAAGTTGGTCAGCAGCAGGAAGATAAGCCCTATCTGCCAGAAATAGGCAAACGCTCCGAGAAAGACGACCGAAAAAATCAGTATTCCGAGCGTGCGGAAGATCTTCGCGGTGCAGAGGATCAGACTGTTTCTTATCAGTTGCCTGAGCGGAAGGTCGAACGAGACCATCATCGGGAACAGATAGGGGAGAGAACCTGCCGCAAGAAGCACGATCAGGAGCATCAGTCCGAACAGCAGCGCAAATCCGAAACCTCCGCCCGTCGTGTACTGTGAGCGGTACCACGAGATAGCGTAGCCGACGAGTACGCCGACAATGATATACAGAACCGTTACCGCCGTACCCTGTTTGAAGCACTCTCTGCATTTTCTCAGAAAATCGTGATACGGATCGACGTGAACGCCCCGAACGTAGTTTCTCATAACGTAGTTCAGCGCCGCGGTCGCCGCTCCGATCGTGATTATCGGCAGACAGCAAAAGAGATACAGCAAGTTCAATGCCACCATGGTCGGGAACCTGGTGAAAAATGTTTTGAAAAATCTGATATAGGCGGGGGCTTTCGCTTCATTTTTGCTGACCCCGGGACCTATTTTGTCTTTGAACGACCAAATACTCATAAACAGTCCTCAGATAAAAGTTGAACAGATATATTTCATTGCGAGCGGCACCATGTAAACGCGCCACAGAACGGGGATCGCCGTCTCCGCAAACAGTACCGCGCTGACGGAACAATACCTTTTTATAAGGCTTTTCAAAATTTTTCTGTCCGTCGCCCTGTATACGTGATATGAAAGGTCTGTCGCTTCCGTGCAGAACAGACACAGCACGGTCAGAATCAGAAACGCATACGGAAGAATTACGGTTGCGACGATCATCGCGCCTTTGCCGCCGTTCAGACAGTAACACGCGCTTGCAAGCATTCCGAAAGTCATCGCTTTTGCAAAAACGAATATTTCACAGACCCAGAAGCCGTAAAGCGAAAGACCGAGCAGAAATAAAGAACCGGTGAAAAACAGCACGTCTGCCACCGTGGAAACGATCTGCGCCGAGCCTTCAAAGGAGGTCTTGTAAACGGCGCATATCTGAGAAAGCCTTCCTCCGCAGAAAAAACCAACATAAAGACATCCTGTCAGAAAACCTGCTCCGACAGCGCAGAGCACGGTCAGAAAAATATTGTTTTTGTAATTGCGCTCAAATAACATCTCCGCACCCTCTCACAGTTATCACGGTCAATAATTATGAGAAGAAAATATGCGGTATGACTTATTTTGCGGAGTTTACTCCGAAAATTCCTCCGAGCGCGGACGCGCACAGTTCAACGGCGAAGAAAACAAAAACGAGCGCTCCGACATTTCCCAATCCCGTAAGTATAACGCAGAACAGAATATGAATGAGCGCGTAGACCGCTCCGCAGACAAGCCCGTTTCGAAGTCCGTTTCGCCCGATGAGTTTTGCGGTCAGAAATCCTCCGAAAAACGAGCCGAGAGCGACGCTCAGCCCCGCGAAAAGCGGCATGAACGAATCGGTCAGCCGAGTAAATGAAAGTATGAGCGCGCAAAAAACGGCTCCGCCGCACAGAATACCGATCAGAAATCGGAGCAGCAGTACGGTTTTCGGCACATCCGTGCCTTTTTTGTCATAATAGTTCATAAACATCACACTCCCGATCTCAGCGCGTCGGAAAACCGACATGATTATGCGCTTGTCAAAACAAGAATATGATGTTTATGAAACGATTATTCCGTGTTTGAAATTACTTCTTCTTTTCGGCGTTCAGTTTCGCGTCTGCAGCCGCGCTTTCCGCCGCAAGACTCTCCGCACCGGAAGCGTCTTTGGATTGAAGAGCCCATCTCTTGACGGCGATCTTGGATTTATCCGCAGAAGATTCGATGATATACAGATCTTCGTCTTCTTTGATCTGACGGACTATGCCGTTGATACCGCCGATAGTCGTTATCGTGTCTCCCACCATAATGCTGTTGCGCATCTTCTGCGTCTCTTTTTCCTGCTTCTTCTGGGGTCTGATGATCAGAAGCCAGAAAACAAGAACGAGACCGACAATCATGAGAACGGGAAAGCCGTAAGCTTTTATCGTGTCCCAGACGCTTGCGCTCCCGCCGCCGCTGACATCGAGCGTGGTCGCTTCTTCTGCAAGCGTGGTCGCTTCTCCTGCAAGCATTATCAAATAATTCATGTCTGTTTCCTCCGAAAAATATAATTATACTTATTTTAGCATATTTTTGCAACAAATGCAATAGGGTAAAATAAAACTTTACGAAAGAATCAAATCCTTTTTCCGAGGATCTCGCGCTGTTCGCGGTAAAATTCTTCGTATCGCCCTTCCGAAAGCGCCTGTCTGATCTTTCTCATCAGATCGTTGTAGAAGAAAAGATTGTGCATGACCGCGAGCCTCATTCCGAGCATTTCGTCGGCTTTTATCAGGTGTCTGACATACGCCTTCGAGTACGTCCTGCACACGGGGCAGCCGCAATTTTCGTCGATTGGAGAGAAATCGCGCGCGTATTTTTCGTTTTTGATGTTGATTATACCTTTTGACGTGAAAAGATGACCGTGGCGGGCGTTTCTCGACGGCATTACACAGTCGAAAAAGTCAATTCCGCGATATACCGCTTCGAGGATATTGACGGGTGTTCCGACGCCCATAAGATAACGCGGCTTGTCCTTAGGCATAAACGGTTCGACCGCTTCGATCACTCTGTACATCTCCTCCGCGCTTTCTCCGACGGCAAGTCCTCCGATCGCGTAACCGTCGAGGTCGAGCGTCGCGATGTTTTTCATATGTGTTTGGCGAAGATCCTCATAGGTGCAGCCTTGATTTATGCCCCAGAGCATCTGTTTCGGATTGACCGCCTTTCCTTCGCTTTTCAGCCTGTCAAGTTCCGTCTTGCATCTGACAAGCCAGCGGTATGTCCTTTCGCACGATTTCTTCGCATAACCGTATTCGGCGGGATTTTCGACACATTCGTCGAACGCCATGGCTATTGTCGAACCGAGATTCGCCTGTATCCGCATGCTTTCTTCGGGACCCATAAAGATACGGTGTCCGTCGAGATGGCAGTTGAAAGTCACGCCTTCTTCCTTGATCTTTCGGAGTTGAGCGAGAGAAAAGACCTGAAAACCGCCGCTGTCGGTCAGAATAGGCGCATCCCAATGAACGAATTTGTGAAGGCCTCCCGCTTCCGCGACGAGTTTGTCGCCCGGTCTGACGTGCAGATGGTAAGTGTTGCAGAGAAGGACCTGACATCCGAGCGTTTTCAGATCGTCCGCGCTGACGGCGCCTTTGATCGCGCCCGCCGTTCCGACATTCATGAAAACGGGCGTCTGCACCGTTCCGTGAACCGTCTCAAACGTTCCGAGTCGTGCGTTGCCTTCCTGTTTTATAAGTGTATACATAGCTTTGCCTTTCAACGGTAAAACCGTGCTGTTTTAATAAATAAACATAGCGTCGCCGAACGAAAAAAATCTGTATTTTTCCCTGACTGCTTCGGCATAAGCCGCAAGTATCGTTTCTCTGTCAACAAGAGCGGAAACGAGCATGATCAGCGTACTTTCCGGCAGGTGAAAATTCGTTATCAATCTGTCAATGACATGAAATTCAAAGCCCGGATAAATGAATATATCGGTTTCTCCCGATTGCGCTTTCAGCGGAAGCGACCGCCCCGCGGTTTCGAGAACACGGACAGAAGTCGTTCCGACAGCCGTGACTTTTCCTCCGCGCGCTTTCGTTCTGTTTATCATGTCAACCGTCTGCTGCGGGAGAATGTAATATTCGCTGTGCATTTTATGTTTTGTCGGATCATCGACCTTGACGGGTCTGAATGTGCCGAGCCCGACATGAAGTGTGACATATCCGATCTCAACGCCTTTTTCGCGTATCTTTTCGAGCAGTTCTTCCGTGAAATGAAGACCCGCCGTCGGCGCGGCGACAGAGCCGTCGTATTTCGCGTAAACTGTCTGATATCTGTTCGCATCGGCGAGTTTTTCGTGAATATAAGGCGGAAGCGGCATTTCACCGAGTTGTTTGAGACGCTCAGTAACGTCCCCGTCGTAAGTGAACCTGATCGTTCTGTTTCCGTCTTCTGCTATATCGAGAACTTCGCATTGAACGTCATCTATATCGAGGACGGTTCCGATCTTCGTTTTCTTTCCCGGTTTGCACAGACATTCCCAGACATCCGCTCCGCCTGTCGGACGGAGAAGAAAGACCTCGATAATCGCGCCCGTATCTCTGCGGACAGCGTAAAGACGGGCGGGAATAACGCGGGAATCGTTCAAAACAAGGCAGTCGCCCTCGTTGAAGTATTCGAGAATATCTGAAAAGTGACGATGCGCCGTTTCGTGCGTCTGTCTGTTCAGACAGAGCAGGCGGGAACCGTCTCTCCTGTCAAGCGGCTTCTGCGCGATCAGCTCCTGCGGAAGGTCATAATAAAAATCGGATAATCTCATCTTTTGTTCAAGAATCTCCCTCGGTAAAATGTTGACAAAGCGCCGAAAATGTGATATACTCCAATATTATAATGCACGAGAAGGATTTTGTCAACATTGTGCGGGTAACAAAACATAAAACTTTTTCGTAGTATATTATAGGAGTGATCAAAATGCAAAATCTCAAAATCGCCATCGTCGGCGCGACGGGCATGGTCGGCAGAACCTTTTTGAAGGTCTGCGAGGAGTACGACCTGCAAGCGGATTACACATTGTTCGCGTCCGCGCGCTCGGCGGGAAAGAAACTCGAATTCTTCGGCAGGGAGTATGAGGTCAGAGAACTGAACGAACACAGTTTCGACGAGGGCTTTGACATCGCGCTCTTCTCTGCGGGCGGTTCGACGAGCGAGAAATTTTCGCCGATCGCCGCCGCGCACGGATGCGTTGTTATCGACAACAGTTCCGCGTGGCGTATGGATCCCGAAGTTCCTCTCGTTGTTCCCGAAGTCAATCCCGAGGACATCAAACTGAACAAGGGCATCATCGCAAACCCGAACTGCTCGACGATCCAGGCTGTCGTCGCTCTCAAACCCCTTTATGACAGGTACGGGATCAAGAGGATCGTCTATTCGACATATCAGGCGGTGTCCGGCGCGGGCGTCGCGGGCTACGACGATCTTAAAAACGGAATCAACGGTGAGCCTCCGAAGAAGTTCCCGTATCCGATCTTCTCCAACTGTCTGCCTCATATAGACGTGTTCGGCGACGACGGATATACAAAAGAAGAGAAAAAGATGATAAACGAAACGCGCAAGATCTTGCACGACGACACTCTCAGAATAACCGCAACGACCGTTCGCGTTCCCGTTTTTGACTGCCACAGCGAGTCGATCAACGTCGAACTTAAAAAGCCTTACGACCTTGACGACGTCAGAAAAGAACTTTCCGGGTTTGAAGGAATTGTCGTTCAGGACGATCCGAAGAACAACATTTACCCCATGGCTGTGACCGCAAAGGGAACAAACGAGGTTTATGTCGGAAGGCTCAGAAGAGACGACAGCGCGGACAACGCCCTCAATATGTGGGTCGTTGCGGACAATATCCGAAAGGGCGCGGCGGCGAACGCCGTCCAGATCGCGCTCAAACTCATCTCGATGTGGGAGAGCGGCGAAATCAAGAAATAGGGTGACTTTTTTGCCTCACGTTCCGATTTTTACCGGTTCCGCGGCGGCAGTAACGACCCCGTTCCGTGAAGATTATTCGCTCGATCTCTGTTCGTTTGATCGTATTCTTGAATATCTTCTCGGAAGGAAGACCGATGCCGTCGTCGTATGCGGAACAACGGGAGAATCGTCTACTCTGACAGACGAGGAAAAAACGGCGCTCATATCGCGCTGTACAAAAAAGGTCGATAAAAAAATTCCCGTCATCGCGGGAACAGGAAGTAACAACACCGTCCACGCTCTGGAACTGTCGCAAAAAGCGGCTGACCTCGGCGTGGATGCTCTTTTGCTCGTAACTCCGTATTACAACAAAACGACGCAAAGCGGACTTGTCGGACATTATTCGTATATCGCCGAGCGTGTCGCGCTCCCGATGATCGTTTACAATGTCCCGTCGCGCACGGGTCTGAATATCCTACCCGAAACATATGAGGAACTCAGCCGTATCCCGAATGTGGTCGCGATAAAAGAGGCTAACGGCGATATTTCCGCCATGTGCAGAACCGCAGGGCTGTGCCGCGATGAACTTGATATTTATTCGGGGGACGACGCGCTGATCGCTCCGTCGCTTTCGCTCGGCGCAAAAGGCGTTATCAGCGTTCTTGCAAACGTGTGTCCCGTTCAGGTTCACGAACTTTGTATGTCGTTTTTTGAAGGGGATGTCAAAACCGCCGCCGCGATACAGACGGATTACTGCGATCTGATAGATGCTCTTTTCTGCGAGGTCAATCCCGTTCCCGTTAAATTTGCCCAATCTCTTCTCGGACTCTGCTCCGACCGTGTACGGCTGCCTCTCGCAAAAATGATCGACGCGTCACGGCAAAAACTTGTCACGGCGATGCGAAGACATTGCTTACTGCCGTGACAGGGGGATGTTCCGAATATTGCAGAATGGAGATCATGTATCGCGCCGACATGAAAAAAACCTCCGAGTTTCTGCATTCTCTCGCAGAGGAGGGTATCGAGGTCTATTCGCTTTGCGGGAGATTCGGAGAAGAAAACACGCTTTTGTTCACCACCCGCGCCGTGAACATCGCCGCGGCTCTACGCTGTGTCAAACTCCTGAATGAAAGCGGAAATCGCACAAAAACACGGATCGAGGTCTGTCGCACGTTCGAGACGGGTCGTTTTGACGGCTTTGATTTATTGTCCGAGAACGAAACGCCTCTTTCGGTATCGGCGACGGTCATTGAAAAAGCCACATTCTGAGAGTCGGGGTCATCTGACCCCGACTTTTTGCAAATACGGAAATTACGGTTACTTTTTTGTTGAAAATGATTAAATAAAAATAGTGCGGTGCTATTGCTAAACAAAAAAATATATGCTATAATAATTATATATAACGGTTTTGTTCGGACATGGTGGTACTTTTATGCGGACTCGTCTTTCTGCCGCCCTAGCCGCGGTCATAATTCTGTTCGGTGTTTTCGGTTTTTCCGCTGTTTCTTTCGGGAAAACCGCGGATGAGTCTGCCTCCGAACTCATTTTCGACAGTTCCGATCTTGAGTATTCCGTGTCCGTATTCGCCCCGAAATCCGTTTTCCGCGATGAACTCGTCGGGGGAACGGATGTTGAGTTTTCGGTTTTCCGTAAGGGTGTTAAACTTTCTCATGACGAGGTCGCCGCGCTTGATCTTTCGGTCACTGCGGACGACCTGTCTTTTATTTCGGAGGTACTTGAAGACGGAACTGTTCGCGTCCGGATCTGCGGTCTGACTTCTTCCCGCTTTCTTTCGTATTTCATACGCTGGCTTTCGGTATATACTCTCAAAACAGGCGACAGAACCGTCAAACTTACGTTTTATTCCGAAAAAGACAACGTTCTCATCGGAAACAGCGCGACTGTCTGTGTCATGCCCGAACCGTTCGGCAGGTATGTTCTGTTTACGTTCATTCCTTTCATTCTGCTCGCTGTCGCGCTCGGTTATGTGTTCAAAAGCCGTTTCACACGCAATTATCTGCTTCTTTCCTTTGATGTGACGGAGTCCGACGGAAGGCTTGAATTCAAGCCGAACGAAAAAAGAAGGCTCGGAAAAGTCGGATTCAGAAGTTTTATTCCCTATGTGCGCAATAAGACCCGTATCGGCGGGATCAAAGTCGCCGCCTGCGGCGTCTTCCGCAAACGGTTTTATATCAGAAGCGCGCCGAATTTGATGTCTTTCGCTAAATTCGCTCTCTCCGATATACGAAGCGGAGATATAATGCTTCCCGAAACACGGAAAAAGGGCAGACGGTCCCATGTGATCTTCTCTGCGGGCGAAGCCGTTCTTCTGAAGACCCGAGACGGCTTTGTGTGCGTTGCGGCTCAGAAGAAAAAGAGAAAAGCGCATACGGCGGAAAAATATGATGTGCGCGAACCCGCCGAACAGTTAAAAAACGTTCCCGACCCGAACGGCGCGACCGTGTCCCGTTCTCCGAGATCGGACGGAAGGGAAGGCGATACGGAATGAAAAAATTCGGAGGATTTTGGTTTACCCAGCGAATTTTGCTTATACTTTTTCTTGTGATACTTGTTTCCTGCGTGATATTTGCCGGTGCGTGCATCGGCTACGGATATGCGCATCTGAACGTTATCGGGTATTCGGAGGATCTGAACAACTCAGAGATAGCGGACGCTGTCAGACAGGGGAAAGATACCGCGGCTCTCGGTCTGACCGATGTCGAACTGTCGAACGCCGCGAAAGCGTATAAGACCGCGAACGCTCCGCTCGGACTCAAAGATACCGCCGATACGACGGCGGAAGAACTCGAAACACGTCTTAAAGGATATGCGGAATTCAACTCCGCGCGCGATTCTTCTTCGCTTCGCAATATGCTTTTTGTATGCACGGACAGCGACAGGACGGAAATGATCCTTTGCCTTCTGGTGTCTGCCGACAGTATAACGCATAATTGCACCGTGGTATCTCTTCCGTCGTATCTTCTCGTTCTCGACGATGAACTCGGAATGACCAAACTCGGAAATGTTTATTTCAGCCGAGGGATCGAGGGGCTTGCGCAGACCTGCGGAAAGATGCTCGGACTCAGCGTGACGGATACGGGAAAAATGAATATCGGCTCCGCCGCGGAACTTATAACAGCCGCGGATACGGATTTCGGATATGACATCATCATCTCAAATTCGGGATTAGATGTAAAGCACGAAAATAAGAAGATCACGTTCTCGGCTCTCGACAATATGCTCCGCCTTCTTGTCCGCGACGTCAGAACGAATATGGATATAAACTCTTTGTACCGTTTTGCGAAAGTGCTTGTCGGCTCTCTCGGCAACGGGCTCCGTCTCATATCTCCCGCGGCACTCGAAACGAGTGCGGTCACGACTTTTGACGGACGCTCGGCGCTCGTTGTCGATTTTGTCGCCGTCAGAAGTCTTATCGGATGATACGGAGGAAGTATGACTGAAAAAGTAACCGCAACCGAAAAGGAAAACGAAGTCGCCGTCTACCTGTTTCATCAGGGAACGAATTTCCGCGCCTACGAATATATGGGGTGCCATCCTCTCGGAAAAGACAGGACGGTTTTCAGAACATGGGCTCCGAGAGCCGACGCGATAGACCTCGTTTCGGATTTCACGGGCTGGGAAAACGGCATACCTTTTGAGCGCGTGTCGGAAAACGGAATATGGAGCGCGGTCGTTGACGCTCCGTATGACTCTCTCGTCGGAAAGTTTTATAAATTCCGCGTCACGGGCGGCGGCGTTACCCGTTATAAAGCCGATCCGTATGCTTTTGAGTCACAGACTCTTGAAAAAACGGCGTCTGTCGTCTCGGATATTTCCGCTTTCAAGTGGAACGACGGAAAATGGTTCGAACACAGAAAAAGCATCTTTTCGGAGGGCAGACATTTTTACTCCGCGCCGCTGAATATATATGAAATGCATCTCGGCTCATGGCGCACGAGAGACGGGGCGGAAAATACGGACGGGCAGCATTATCTGAATTATCGTGAGATCGCCGATCTGCTCGTACCTTACGTCAAACACCTCGGATATACCCATGTTGAACTTTTGCCGATAGCGGAATATCCGTACGACGGCTCGTGGGGGTATCAGTGCTGCGGGTATTATGCGCCCACTTCACGTTTCGGAACGCCGGACGATTTCAGATATTTCGTAAACAAACTTCACTCTGCGGGAGTCGGCGTTATCCTTGACTGGGTTCCCGCCCATTTCCCGAAGGACGCTCACGGTCTTTATGAGTTCGACGGTCATCCGCTTTACGAATATACGGGCAATGACAGAATGGAACATAAGGGCTGGGGAACGCGTTGCTTTGACGTCGGAAGACCCGAGGTTCAGTCTTTTCTTATATCCAACGCGCTATATTGGCTTCGTGAGTTTCATCTCGACGGGCTGAGAACAGACGCTGTCGCTTCCATGCTTTATCTTGATTACGACCGCAAACCGGGTGAATGGATCCCGAACGTATACGGGGAGAACAAAAACCTCGAAGCCGTATCGTTTTTCAGAAAACTGAATGCCGCCGTATTCGGAGAGTTCGGCGATATTCTGATGATCGCGGAGGAATCGACTGCATGGCCGATGGTCACCGCGCCCACCGACAAAGGCGGTCTCGGCTTCAACTTCAAGTGGAATATGGGCTGGGCGAACGATATGTTCGATTACGTTTCCCGCGATCCGCTTTTCAGAAAATACGATCACGAAAAACTGACTTTCCCGCTGATGTATGCTTTTTCGGAGAATTTCATTCTTCCCGTTTCGCATGACGAAGTGGTTCACGGGAAAAAGTCATTGCTTGACAAGATGTTCGGCGAATATGAGGACAAGTTTGCCTGTATGCGCGCTTTCCTCGTTTACATGATGACTCTGCCCGGCAAAAAAATGACGTTTATGGGAACGGAATTTGCGCCGTTCCGCGAATGGGATTATCAAAATCAACTCGAATGGTTCATGCTCGGATACCCCGCGCATGAAAAAATGCTTGAATTTACGGCTCGGCTGAATAATTTTTATCTTCAGAACGAGGCTCTTTGGCAGATCGACGACGGCTGGGACGGCTTTGAATGGATCGATGCGGATCTGCGCGACATAAACATCGTGACATATCGGCGCAAAGCGATTGACGGCAGCAGTTTGAGCGTTATCGTTAATTTTTCTCCCGTCACCCGTGAGCGGTTCAGACTCAAAGTCCCCGCGAAGGGAAATTACCGCGTTGTTTTTTGTTCGGATGACGAAAATTTCGGCGGGAAAGGAACTTTGACAAAAAAGGTGTTCGGTGCAGAAAAGGACGATAATACCGACAGGTATTATATTGAGACGGATATACCCGCATACGGCGGAATTATTTTCTCGGATCCGAAAAAGAAATAAAGGTAGGATAAATAAAGCGAAAAAGATATAAAAAATTAAGCACGGAGGTACGATATGAACACGAAAAAGGAATGTGTCGCGATGCTTCTCGCGGGAGGACAGGGCAGCCGTCTTTACACTCTGACCGAGAAGACGGCAAAGCCCGCGGTGCTTTTCGGCGGGAAATACAGGATCATCGACTTTCCGATGTCGAATTGCGTCAATTCGGGCATAGACACCGTCGGTGTTCTCACGCAATATCAGCCGATGGTTCTCAACGAATATATCGGCAACGGGCAGCCGTGGGATCTTGACAGACTTAACGGAGGCGTAATGGTTCTTCCTCCCTATCAGGGAAAGAACGGCGCGGACTGGTATAAGGGAACGGCGAACGCCATATATCAGAATATGCAGTTTATCAACCGTTACGACCCGGATTATGTGCTGATCCTTTCCGGAGATCATATTTATAAGATGGATTACGCGAAAATGCTGGACGCGCATAAGAAATCGGGCGCGGATTGCACGATCGCCGTTTTGAATGTGCCCCTCGATCAGGCGAGCCGTTTCGGGATCATGAATACGGATGAGACCGGACGGATCGTCGAATTTGAGGAAAAACCGAAGCACCCGAAAAGCACAAAGGCATCCATGGGCATTTATATCTTTACCAAAAAACTCCTTGAAGAGTATCTGACAAAGGATGACGCAGATCCGGAGTCGGCGAAAGATTTCGGAAAGAACGTTATTCCCGCGATGCTGAACGACGGAAGAAAAATGGTAGCATATCCGTTTGAAGGATATTGGAAAGACGTCGGAACGCTGACAAGCCTGTGGGAAGCGAATATGGATCTTCTCGGAACGAACCCCGAATTCGATCTTCACACAAAGGATTGGAGAATCTATTCCAGAAACAACAACCTTCCTCCGCACTTTATATCCGAAACGGCAACGGTCAAGAATTCTCTTATAACCGAAGGCTGCGACATTCGCGGAACCGTCATCAATAGCGTACTTTCAAACGGCGTGACCGTTGAAGAGGGCGCGGTCGTGCGCGATTCCGTGCTGATGACCGATGTGACCGTGAAAGCGGGGGCGAGAGTAGAATACAGTATTATAGACAGCGATACCGTTATCTGTGAGAACGCGTCGGTCGGAAAAGAACGCGCTTCCGCACGCGGGCTTGCCGTTGTCGGAGAAGGGCTTGTCGTTGAAGCGGGAAGCGTGATACCCGACGGCGAAATGATCGGATCCGCGTCGAAAAACAATTAAACGAAAGGGAGAGAATTATGACAACGGCAGGGATCATTTTTTCAAATATACATGACAGCAATATCCCCGAACTCACAAGAAACAGGACAATGGCTTCCGTACCTTTCGCGGGCAAATACAGGCTTATAGATTTTACCCTTTCAAATATGGTCAACTCGAATATAACCGATATAAGAATAGTCACACAGTATAATTATCAGTCTTTGATGGATCATATCGGATCGGGCAAGGACTGGGATCTTGCAAGACGTTCGGGAGGTGTCAAGATCGTTCCTCCGTATGTATCGGCGGGGGCTCCGATCTCTTCCGTATACCCGACGCGTCTCGAAGCGCTTAAAAACGTTAATTATTCGATCACTCACATCAACGCGGATTATGTCGTTCTTTCCGACTGCGACGTTATATGCAACATCGATCTGAACGACATGATCGAATATCATGTCAGAAACGGCGCGGATATAACCGTCGCGACGCGGCTTGTCGATGTTGACAGCGAGATCGCCTCAAAGAGCGTTCTTTTTGAAGCGGACGACGAGGGAAGAATAACGGACGTTATTTCTTACAGCCCGATATATTCGGGAAAAGCGCACGTAAATTTGAATATCCTCGTTATCAACAGATCTTATCTGCTTGAACTTGTCGCCGACGCTATCTCTCACGGTTACAGAAGCCTGACGAGAGATATAATGACAAATCATACTTACGACAGAAAATATGTCGTTTACGAGTTTTCGGGTTACTATGCCTGTATGTCATCTCTGAACGATTATTTCAAATGCAGTCTCGATCTTATCGCGAACAAAGCGTCGCGTATGGCACTTTTCAATGTTAAGAACAGACCTGTTTACACGAAAGTCAAGAATTCCGCTCCGACTTATATCAGCGACGACGCGAAAGTCAGCAACAGCCTTGTCGCCGACGACTGCATCATTCTCGGAGAGGTTGACAATTCGATCTTGTTCCGCGGCGTGAAAGTCGGGAAAGGGACGGTCATAAAGAATTCAATTCTGTTTCAGGATGTGTTCACAGGCACCGATGTCCATCTGAATTATGTTCTCGCCGACAAAAACGCGGTCATCTGCGACGGTGTGGAACTGAGCGGACATCAACAGCTTGCAAGTTATATCGCGAAAGGTAAGTCGATAGGCTGAATGCGACGGGATCTCCCGTAACGCGCTCCGAAAAGAGGTGTAAATATGAAAAAGATATTATATGTCGGCTCCGAGGTGCTTCCGTATGCTTCGACAGGAGGACTTGCCGACGTTCTCGGTTCGTTGCCCGCGGCTGTCGCCGAAAAACTCGGAAATGACGGCGATGTTCGCGTAGTCATGCCGATGTACAGAACGGTTAAGGAAAAATTCCTGTCAAAAATGACACGGGAATACGAAACCTATGTCAGCCTTGCGTGGCGCTGGCAGTATTGCGGGATATGGAGTCTTGCCGACAAGGGCGTGAAGTATTATTTCATCGACAATGAGTATTATTTCTGCCGCGGTCCTCTGTACGGCGAATACGACGACGCGGAGCGTTTTGCGTTTTTCTGCAAGGCCGTTATGGAGATGATGAATATTGTGGATTTTCATCCCGATATTCTGCACGCAAACGACTGGCAGAGCGCCCTGACTGTCATATATCTGAAACGGAAATATAATAATAACGCGGCGTTTGCGAATATACGCGCGGTCTATACAATCCACAATATAGGGTATCAGGGCAGATACGGCTTCGATATCCTCGGAGATGTTTTCGAGTTGTCGGGAGACGACAAAAAGATCGTTGAATTTGACGGAGATATAAACCTGACCAAAGGCGCCGTCGTTTGCGCCGATAAGGTCACAACGGTCAGCCCGCGTTACGCGGAAGAGATAATGACCGATTATTATTCCGAAGGGCTTTCGCCGATCTTGAACGCTTACAGATTCAAGACCTGCGGCATTGTCAACGGAATAGACGTGAATTATTATAATCCCGAAACCGACACGGAGATTCCTGTTAACTATTCGGCAAAAACTTTCGGCAAAAAAGCCGCGAATAAAAAGGCGCTTCAGGAAAAGTGCTCGCTTCGGGTCGATCCGAAAGTTCCCGTAATATGTATGGTGTCGCGCCTTGCCGCGCACAAAGGCTTCGATCTTGTCCGATACGTACTCGAAGATATTCTGACAAATGACGTTCAGTTTGTTTTGCTCGGTACGGGTGAACACGAACTCGAAAACTTTTTCAGATATATCGCGGATAAGTATCCGGGCAAGGCAAGCATAAATCTTTGTTACGACAAGGCTTTTTCGAAGCTTGTATACGCGGGCTCGGACATATTCCTGATGCCGTCGCTGTCGGAACCGTGCGGACTTTCTCAGATGATCGCGTCACGGTACGGAACCGTTCCCGTCGTCAGAGAAACGGGCGGGCTATACGACACGATCAAGCCGTATAACAAATTTGACGGGAGCGGTAACGGCTTCACTTTCGCGAATTACAACGCTCACGAGATGAAAGACGCAGTTCTGCGCGCGGTTGAACTTTACCGTGATGAAAAATCTTGGACGGAATTTGCGAAGCACGCGATGAAAACGGACTTTTCATGGAACGTGTCTGCGGAAAAATATCTTAAACTCTATGAGGATACGGCACAGCAAACCCGTTAAAACTCTGCCGTGACAGTTACGGCGGGACGGAAAATTCTGAAAGGACAACAAGCAAAGGTAATGGAGAAAAACGTAAAAGAGGAGATCAAAAAGGCTCTCGAAAGCAAAGTTTCGAGATATTTCGGGTGCGCGCTGACCGACGCGACCGAAACACAGATATACAAGTCGGTCATACTGACCGTCAGAGATATTCTGACGAACAAAAAAGCGGAATATAAAAAAGCGATCAAGAAAAACCATCCGAAGAGAGTTTATTATCTCTGCATGGAATTTCTCATCGGCAGATCGCTGAAAAACAATCTGCGCAATCTCGGACTTGCGGACGAATACGCGTCCGTGCTGTCCGAACTCGGCTTTGATATAGAAAAGCTGTATGCCCGCGAACCCGATCCGGGTCTCGGCAACGGCGGTCTCGGCAGACTTGCCGCATGCTTTATGGATGCGCTGACGACGCAGGATTATCCCGCAATGGGATTTTCGATATGCTATGAATACGGGCTTTTCAAACAGCGCATCGTTGACGGTTCTCAGGTCGAACTGCCCGATGTCTGGATGGACGGCGCGGGCGTATGGCTCGTTCCGAGAACAGATAAGACGATGAGCATCCGTTTCGGAGGCACGGTTTCCGAAAATTGGAACAACGGAAGGTGCGAGATCGTCAATACCGACTGTGAGGAGATACAGGCTGTTCCTTACGACATGATGATCTCGGGCGCGGATTGCAGTGCCGTCAGCACGCTTCGCCTTTGGAAAGCGGAAAACGTCAATAATTTTAATATGAAACTGTTTTCGCAGGGCGAATATATCAAAGCGATGGAGGAGAACAACAACGCCGAGGTCATCTCGAAAGTTCTCTATCCCGCGGACGCGACGCCCGAAGGAAAGATGCTCAGGCTCAGCCAGCAGTACTTTTTTGTATCCGCGTCGCTTCAAAGCATAATTGCCGATCATCTCGCAATGTACGGAACGCTCCGCAATTTTTCCGAAAAGGTCGCGATCCATATCAACGACACTCATCCTGCCGTCTGCATTCCCGAGATGATGCGGATATTTATGGATATTTATTCGTATTCGTGGGAAGACGCGTGGAACATCGTAAAATCGACGGTCTCTTACACGAACCATACCGTTATGCCCGAGGCGCTTGAATGCTGGAACGAAAACATATTCAGGCTCCGCCTTCCGCGTCTGTATATGATCATTGAGGAAATAAACAGGCGTTTTTGCGCGGATATGTGGAATTTGTATCCGGGTGATTGGGACAGGATCTCCCGCATGGCGGTGATCGCAAACGGACAGGTCAGAATGGCTAATCTGAGCGTTATCGGCTCGCATACCGTCAACGGCGTTTCAAAACTTCATTCCGAGATACTGAAAGATACCGTCTTTCACGATTATTACAAAGCGATGCCCGACAAATTCACGAACGTGACGAACGGTATCGCTCACAGACGCTGGCTTTGTTATTCAAATCCGGGGCTGACCGCTCTGCTTGACGAGACTGTCGGAACGCAGTACAGAAAACAGCCGGAAACGCTGAAAAAATTTGAGGAGTTCAAAGACGACCGAAGCGTGCTTTCGAAACTTGAAGCGATCAAAAAGGAAAACAAGATCAATTTCTCGAACCGTATTTTTGAAAAGACCGGTGAAAAAATCGATCCGAACTCGATCTTCGATGTTCAGGTCAAGCGTATGCACGAGTATAAGCGTCAACTTCTGAATGCGTTGAAGATAATCAACAGATGTCTTGAGATACGGGACGATCCGAACGGAAATTACGAGCCCATGACGTTTGTGTTCGGAGGAAAAGCCGCGCCGAGTTATTATATGGCAAAGAATATTATAAGCCTTATCTGGAATCTCGGCAAGGATATCGACGGCGATGAATTGCTCCGTAAATTTATAAAGGTCATTTACCTTGAAGATTACAATGTCAGCACCGCCGAAATTCTGATGCCCGCCTCGGACATCAGCGAGCAGATTTCGCTCGCGGGCAAAGAGGCGAGCGGCACGGGATGCATGAAATTCATGATAAACGGCGCGCTGACGCTCGGAACTCTCGACGGCGCGAACGTCGAGATGAAGGACGCGGTAGGGGACGAAAATATATATATCTTCGGGCTCAACGCAAAAGAAGTCGAGGATCTTTGGAGAAACGGCTATGTTTCGGCGAAGTATTATATGTCAAACGCTCGCCTTCGCGCAACGATCGACAGAATAAGCGAAGGTTTTAACGGCAAAGACTTTTCCAACATTGCGACGTATCTGACGTCGACGAACGGCGTCGCCGATCCGTATATGTGCCTTGCCGATTACGAGTCGTACAAAAACACCTTCGACCGCATGATCTCCGATTATTCCGACCGCGACGCATGGCTGAAAAAGTCTCTGATGAACATTGCGAATTCCGGTTATTTCTCGGCAGACAGAAGCATTCGGGAGTATGCGGAGAATATCTGGCATATCGCACCCGTTAAATGATGAACAGAATGTTTTCTCACGAACAGATCTTAATAAAACGCGACGGCGGGCTCACACCCGTCGTCGCTTCCGCGCTTCCTTGCGGGGTGACAGCCGTTTTCCGTGTTTACATTGCCCGCGTTTACGGCGTTTCCGACGGGGAACTGATTATTCGCTCCGACAGCGAGTTTGGCAGGGAAGGCTGTTTTTCGTTCCCTCTGACTTGGGTCGGTCTTTGCGCCGGTCACGACATTTTCGAGACCGAACTGTGCGTATCTTCGCTGTGCCCGACGGGCGGAGGACTGTTTTTTTACAGATACGAACTGAAAACGTATTACGGAACGCGCTACTGCGTTTCCGACGGCTTTTCGCCGCTTGCGGTGAACGCGCTCCCGTCCGAAAGACAGTTGCTTGTTTACGGCGGCGACAGTGAGTGCACATACGCTCCGAGAGGGATCATTTATCATATTTTCGTTGACCGTTTTTGCCGAAGCGGAAAGTGCGAAGTAAAAAAAACGTCCGTTCTGAATGAGGATTGGGAAAACGGAGTGCCGGAATACGCCGAAAATAACGGCGGCTTTCTGAAAAACAACACGGTATTCGGCGGCGATCTTTACGGAGTTGCCGAAAAACTCGATTATATTAAAAGTCTCGGAACGGAACTGATCTATCTCAGCCCGATCTTCGACGCGTATTCAAACCATAAATACGACACGGGCGATTATATGAAAGTCGATCCTTCTTTCGGCGGCGACGAAGCGCTCGAATATCTTGTGTCCGAGGCGAAAAAACGCGGGATCGGGATAATTCTTGACGGCGTTTTCAATCATACGGGAGACGACAGCGTTTATTTCAACCGATGCGGAACATATCCTTCCGTCGGTGCGTATCAGAGCAAACAGTCACCCTATTTCGGCTGGTACACATTCAGAAACTTTCCCGACGATTACGAGTGTTGGTGGGGGATAAGGATACTTCCGCGCGTCCGTTGCGACGAACCGTCATATCGGAAGTTCATCTGCGGCGAAGGCGGTGTTATCGAAAAATGGATGAGAAAGGGGATCCGCGGGTTCAGACTTGACGTCGCCGATGAACTGAGCGACGGGTTTATATGCGAGATCCGCGAAACGATGAAACGTGAAGACCCCGATTCCGTGCTTTACGGCGAAGTATGGGAAAACGCTTCCAACAAGGTCTCTTACGGCGTCCGACGCGAATATTTCCGCGGAAAAGAACTTGATTCCGTTATGAATTATCCCCTCAGGAAGGCTGTTATCGAATATCTTAAAAACGGCGATTACGGGACGTTCAGGGCGCTTCTTAACGATGTTTACGGGACTTATCCGCCGTTTGCCGTCCGACTTCTGATGAATTTTCTCGGCACGCACGACACCGAACGCATAATGACAGCGCTTGCGGGTGAGCCGTCCGACGGAAAAACGAACAGAGAACTCGCAACGCTCAAAATGACTTCCGAGGAACGTGAAAGGGGAACGAAACTCGTCAGACTCGCGTTTGCGATCGTATTCACCGTTCCCGGCATTCCGTGCGTTTTTTACGGCGACGAGGCGGGAATGGAAGGGTATCACGATCCGTTCAACCGCCGCCCGTTCCCGTGGGGACGCGAAAACTGCGAAATAAGCGATTTTATCCGCGCGCTTTCCGTTATCCGTGCCGAAAACGACGCGTTTGCGGACGGCGATTTCCTGATACGGGAAGCGAATGCCGACTTCGCCGTGCTCGAACGGAAAAACAAGGGCGGGGGAGTCATGACCTTTGTCAACCGCTCCGAAAAAGAGTTTACGGTCTGCTTTGACTGTCCCGTCACCGATCTGCTGAACGGCGAAAGAACATCCGAAAAGCGGATCGAGCCTCTGTCCTGCGCAATCGTTTATTTCGACGGCGACATTCCCGCATATGAGACGACATATCAATCGGAAACATAAAAAATCGGTGAGTTCACGGACTCACCGATTTTAATATTTTCAGATATTCACACTTTTTCCGATCCTGCTTATCAGACCTTAACTCTCTTTCCGAGACGGCTTCTGACAAGCGAGGACAAGCCGAGCGCAAGCGCAAGTTTTGCGAGGTCGAACGGAATGTACGGAACGACGCAGAGCATAAGCGACGGAATGAGACCCGTACCCGTGCTTATCATAAACCATACCGTGCCGAACGCGTAAGCAACGGCGAGCCCCGCGATCAGCAGGGGGATTTTTTTCCATATCGCCGAAAATTTCGGATAAGCGGTCAGCCCCGCGAGGAACGCAAGACCGATAAAGCCGACGATGTAACCGCCCGTCGGTCCCGCAAGTTTCGCAAATCCACCCGCAAAACCCGAGAATACGGGAACGCCGAGTGCGCCGAGTACGATATACAGCGCAGTTGCGGGAACCGAGACTTTTGCCCCGAATATCAGCGAAAACAGCGCAATTACAAATATTGCGAGAGTAAACGGTATCGAAGGCGATATCGGATTAGGTATCGCCCACGGCGCCGTGACGCAAATGATCGCCGCGATAAGCGCGATGTAAACAAGTGTTCTGATCTTTTCGTTTTTCATAATACTTTCCATTTCACGCTGACTTCACCTGAGTCAAGCCTTGTTATTTTTCCGTTTTCTTCAACAACGAGCCGCCCGCCGTCGTCAACGTCGATTGCCGTAGCCTCGTGTTTTTTTCCGTTCTTTTCGTAAACAACGACTTTCCCGAGCAGGAACATACGCTTTTTGTATTCGTTTATATCGAACGCGCTTGTATAAAGCCCGTTTGCTATTTGAGCGATAAGTCTTTCTCTGTCTCCGTCTTCGCCTTCGCCGAACAGATAGCCCGCCTTGTCTTTTAATTCGTCCGGCAGGTACCGGACGTTCCCGCGAAAATTCAGTCCGATGCCGACTATTGCCGCATTCTTTTCGGGAACGGCTTCGCAGAGAATACCGCAGATCTTGCGCCCGTTCAGATAAATGTCGTTGACCCATTTGATCGACGGCTTTTTGTCTGTCAGAACTTCTATCGCACGGCATACGCACACCGCGGCGAAAGTCGTTGTTTTTCCGGGCTCGAAAAGGTTGACGTTCGGCAGTACCGCCGTCATGTATATTCCGTTTTCGGGCGAAAAGAAGGTTTTCCCCGAACGACCTTTTCCGGCGTTCTGCTTATTTGCGACAAAAACACGTTTTTCGGCGTCGTTTCCTCTCAAAAACGCTTTGGCATCCTCGTTCGTCGAACCCGTTTCGTCGTATACCGAGAGTTTTATGCCGCCTTTCAGGTATTCGGTTATTTTATCTATCTTCGGCATTTCCTTCATAAGTTTCTGTTCCGATCTCGTAAAGGCTCTTGAAAGAACCGTCGCATTCGAGGTCTTTTCCGAACCGTTTCCAGCCTGTTTTTTCGTAATAGTTTTTCAAATCGGTGTACAGATATACTTTTTTGTATCCGAGCGTTTCGGCGTATCTGATAACGGTTTTTTGAAGACGCGCGCCGAACCGATTGTTTCTGTATTCGGGCTTGACATAAAGAAACGCCAGCCACGGGCAAAGATCCTGTCTTGACATCAGGTCACTGCGCCAAAGACCGCAGGTGCCCGCAAAACGCCCTCTTACCGTCAGTACGAAAGTCTTGGGAAACGGTGTGTGTTTGTCCGCGCTGATCTCGGTCATTCTCTTGAAAAACGCTTCGCTCTCCGTTTTTCTTCCGAATTCTCCGAAAAGCGCCTGCGCGGTTTCGTTTATCAGATCGGGACGTTCGTCGAGCGGAAAAATTCTCGGATTTGCGTCAAATGTTCCGTTGCTCAGAAATTCGGGGTTAGACCGTCCGAAATAAAACATATATTGCTGTATTATTCCCGCGTTCTCTCCGAGATCCTTTTCCGAAAATCCGTCGGGAAATATCTCTCTTGTCACGCGGTTGATCCACACGTCCTTCGGAAAGACCTCGTATCTCTGAAACCCGAAAAGGAGAATGCAGTCCGCGACCTTGTCTCCGACGCCCGCTATCTGCTTCAGCTTTTCCCGCGCTTCATCCGTCGGAAGAGCCGCAACGGTTTTCAAAAAGTCTTTTTCGTCATTGAGTTTTTGCGCGCAATCGACAATGTATCTGTCCCTGAACCCCGCATGGATAAGAGTCAGGTCGTCTTTCGTCACGTTTCTCAGCGCTTCGGCCTTCGGAAAATCGTAAAAAATGCTGTTTCCGACCCATATCTCCTCTCCGAACAGCGCGCAGAAAGCTTCGACGATCTTTTTGATGCGCTTTATGTTGTTGTTTGCCGATATTATAAAAGAGAATAAGGTTTCCTCGGGCGGTTGGCGAAGTATCCGTATGCCTTTTCCGTGTTCCGCCGCCGCGGTCAAAAACTCGTTCCCTTCGCACGCTCTGCGCGCGGGTTCATAATCGTGTTTCAGGTCAAGATACGGGATCCATGTATTTTTTATGTCATATTCGGTTGTGTTTTCGATAATTATTCCGTCTTTTGACTGCGCCATTCTGACGACTTTTCCGCACGCGACTCCCTGCCACGCGCCGTCGACGAAGTTCCATCGGAAACACTGACCGCATTCAAAGGTATCTTTCAGATCGATCTCCGCGCCTGCGATCTCATAAGCGCCTCTTGCCTCATCAATGAGGTTTACCGATAATTTACGCATATATACGTCCTTTTTTTTCTTTTTCGGGGCTTGACAAATCCCGCTTGACCGATTATAATATAAATAATTATATCACGGAAGAAAAAATATTTCAATAGTAAGAGGGGCAGTTTTTATGTTTTTGGAGAAAATAAAACCGATGATTTCCGAAAAATTCGGTATAGATGAGGCACAGATAACAGCCGATACGAGAATAATCGAGGATCTCGGAGCGGATTCTCTCGACCTCGTCGATATGCTGACGATCATCGAAGACGATTTCAATATTGTCATTCCCGATGAAGCCGCGATGAATATGCGCACCGTCGGCGACGTTGTGGATTATATGCAGAAAGCATCCGAGAAATGAAGATACTTGCGATCGACTACGGTGTCGCCCGTACAGGCGTCGCAACCTGCGATCCGCTTGAAACGATCGCGACGCCGCTTTGCGTGATACCTTCATATAATCATGAAAAGTTGATTGCGGAACTTCTCCGCGTGATTAAAGAAAGCGGAGCGCAAAAGCTGATAATCGGAAAACCTCTTCGGACGGACGGAAACAAAAGCGAGATGGCTGAAAAATGCGAAGCCTTCGCCGATGAACTTCGAGGGTTGACGGGAATGGAGATCGAGTCGGTCGATGAGAGATTTACGACGGTGATCGCTTCTCAGCATTTGCACGCGAATTCGATCAACGCCAAAAAACAGAAAAAAACGATCGATGCCGCAGCTGCCGCCGTGCTTTTGCAGGGGTATATCGATTCAAAAAAATAGAATACCGAAATTAAGGGGCTTCCGAAAGGAAGCCCCGTTTCATATCATGTATCCGTTATGCTTTATTGGCTTTTTTTGTCTTGGAAGCGATGACGAACAGTACGATCGCAACGACTGCCGCAACCGCGCTTACGATGCCGATCACACACCAGTTTGCCTGACCGACTGCCGAAATGTCAAACTCTCCGCTGTCTGCATTCTGAAGGTTTGAGAAGATCTCAACAACGTCGTAAATGAGGCCGCCCGCTATGAACAGACCTGCGATGATCGAATAAACGCTGATCGGCGAACCGCTCTCTTTGCGAACGCGTACCGGTTTTTCGCTTCTGAGGTCGATCGAAGACGAAATGTAGAAGGCGAGAACGAGTGTTACGATCGTTTCGGGAATCATATAAGTTGCGTTATAACTGATCGAATAGAGAAGCGCCGCGGTCGTCGGGATGGAAATACCCGCCCAAACGGTCGCTCCGGAAAGAACGTGGCAAAGATATCTGAGAAGACACGCGATGAGTGTGCCGACAATAAGTCCCGCTGTCTGGTTCTTGATCTTCTTTCTGAACATACCCGCAAGCCCGATAACGACGAAAGCGATGATGTAATCAAGCATTATGATCGCGATTACCGCCTGCCAGGACGTCGCATAAGAAAGGTTTTTGAGTCCGAAAAGCTGCTGGATAACGGCGTATACGAGAGCCGAGCCGAGACCCCAGCCGAGACCTCGGCGATATGAGATCAGCGCGATCGGAAGCATGGAAGCAACCGTTATCGAGCCGCCGTACGGAAGATCGACGAATTTGATGAGACTGAGCACGGTCGCGAGTGCGATGAGGATCGCGCATTCGACCATACCGATGACTTTTTTGTTTTGTGCCATTGTTTTGTACCTCTTTCTTTTTTAAAAAATTCGCATATATAAAAAAAACGGAAGGCGACAGGATCGCCTTCCGTAATTTTCGGAATTACTTTCCCTACGCTGGCATTACCCATATCAGGTTCAAGGGTCGAAGTTAGATGACTTCCTCTCAGCCTGCCCGACAAGCTCCCCATATTCAATTTTTCGCTGTTACGCGATCAGCACTCGTCGCAATCGCAGTCTTCGTTGCAGGCTTCGAGATATTTGTCGTGAAGCTGTTTTTTCTTCATCTTGCATTTATCCGCAAAATCGGAAATGGCGTTTCTTGCTTTCTCGTTCTTGCAAACAAATACAACGGCGCCTGCGATAATGCCCGCGACAATAACGGTTCCGATGGCGATTTTCAATATTTTAGCGGCTCTTTCATTCATGGTTTTGATCTCCTTTACTGTTATAATATTGTATAAATTATTGTTCCGAATAATGACAGGACAAGCGCCCCCGCAATAACAAGACAAATTATCCTGACTGTTTTTTTACTGAGCATACCCGTTACCTGCTTTTGGTCAATCTTCTTTCAGAGAATTCTTGAATTTTCTGATCCTGTCAAGAATGGACTCTGTTTTTTTCTGTCTGTTTTCCGAAGAGTTGCGGGCAACCGATCTTGATCCTTCGACGCTCTTTCTCGCATCTCTCCTGATCTTTTTCGCCTCTTCATAGGCTTTTGCTTTTATCTGTTCCGCTTCCGCCCTGACCTCTTCGAGAATTTGATCTATGTTTTCTTCAACTCTGTCGAAGAGTTCCTTTTGTTCCGCAAGTTTTTCGAGCTGAGCGGTAAGATCCTCTATTTGTGCGTTTTGTCGCGCGATCGTTTCTTTGTCCGCGTCGGCTTGCGCGTATTTTTCGGAAAGTTGCTCCGTGCAGGATGTCACTTCCGAGCAGAGTTGAGCAACTTTCTCGGAAAGACGCGTTTCTTCCGATGTCTTTATGACAAGTTCCGCATTTGACTCTTTCAGCGCAACGATCTCTTTTCTGAGTGCGTCCAGTTCTTCGGTCGCCGCTTCTTTTTCTTTTAAAAGGCTTTCACACTCATCGTTTTTTTCTTTGAGCGCGGATTGAAGCGCTTCGTTGTTCACTCTGAGAGTCTCGACCATTTTTTCGGAAAGCGCAAGTTTATCGTTGATGTCGGCAAGCGCCGAAACGTTCGATTCGTTCATTTCGCGTATTTTCGCGTCGGTGGCGACGATATATTGATTGACGTCGTCCGCGTTATAGCCGCGCAAGCCCGCTTTTCTGAAAAAATGTTCGTTAGACATCTTTTTTACTTACCTCTTGATGAAGATCTCAAGTATTTTTTTGTATATTCCGTCTGCGTTTTCCCGAAAAGTCTGCGCCATCATTTCCGCCTGCATCTCCGTCGGACAGTACATCGAAAGATTGATTATGTCGAGCCCGTCGTCTTTGAGTCTGAGATCAACGACGTATTCAACGATTCCGTCGTTTATCCGTTGCGATACCGAAGTATCGACCGACAGCGATTTTTTCAGTTTCTGTATCTCGATGGCGGTAACATAGGTGATCTTTTGCCTCAGCGCGAGCGGTAACTGCGTTCTCAAAACATACGCGATCTCTTTGCCTTTTTCGGAAAGGGAAAGAAAAATTCCGTCTTCGGTTTCGTAACGGCCGACCAATCCGCTTTCAACGACCTCATCGAGAACGGGGACAATGTTGAAATAATTGATGTCGCATATCCCGAGTATCTCTCCGAGCGTCGACTGCGGAATAGGCGACACCGCGGAACGCAGAGAAAAAAGAATAAGAATCTTTAACTGTTCATCCGAAAGATTTATGCTCATAAGCGCAAATGTCCTTTGTTAATTATATAATACCACATACATCGTTAAAATGCAAGAGCAGTATGTGAAATGACAGAAAAAAATAAAAAATATTTTGTAAGATTTTTTTCACATATATATGCTATGATATAAAGCAGAAAACAACGGAGGTGTTTTTATGGATATTAACTCGAAGATAACCCTCAACACGGGCACGCAGATCCCTCGGTTCGGAATAGGCTGCTGGCGCTCGCCGTCGGGCGATGTTACGAAAAATTCCGTTCTGTGGGCTCTCGAATACGGATACCGTCATATCGATACCGCCGCGATCTATAAAAACGAGGTCGATGTCGGAAATGCCATCCGCGAAAGCGGGATCGACCGCAAAGAACTCTTTGTGACGACGAAACTCTGGAATACGGACAGCCGCGCTCACCGTCAGCAGGAGGCTTTTGACGAAAGTCTCGACAAACTCGGGCTCGATTACGTCGATCTGTATCTTATCCATTGGCCTGTCGAAAACTTTATCGAATCGTGGCACGAACTTGAAAAGATCTACCGTTCGGGCAGGGCAAAAGCGATCGGCGTTTCAAACTTTAAGGTTCATCATCTCGAAGCGCTTCTGAAAGAAGCGGAGATCGTTCCTGCCGTTGATCAGATGGAATTCAATCCTCATATTCAGGATAACGAAGCGATCGATTTTTGCCGTTCGCACGGAATAGCATACGAAGCGTGGAGCCCGCTCGGCGCGGGAACATTGCTCAACGAACCGACGATAGTCTCTGTCGCCGAAAAATACGGAAAAACACCCGCGCAGGTAATACTTCGCTGGGTTCTTCAACGCGATATAATCGTTTTCCCGAAATCGAACCGTAAAGAGCGTATAAAGGAAAACGCCGATATATTTGATTTTGAACTTTCCGATGCCGATATAAACGCGATCAACGGACTGAATTGCGGAAAAAGAACAGGTTCCGATCCCGATACTTTCAACTTCTGATTTTCAGACCGAGCGTCCGCCGTCAACGCAGAGCGTTTGACCCGTTATGAAATCGGACATATCCGTCGCAAGAAAGAAGACCGCTTTTGCCACATCTTGCGGATCGCCGACTCTGCACAGCGGCGTCTCTTCCGCAAAGGACGCGATCTCTTCTTCCGAAAAACGGGCGTTCATTTCCGTTCTGATAAAGCCCGGAGCAACGCAGTTGACGCGTATTCCCGAAGGACCGAGTTCTTTCGCCAGCGCTTTTGTGTATCCTATGACAGCGGCTTTTGACGCCGTATATACCGTTTCGCAGGAACCGCCGACAACGCCCCAAAGGGAGGAGATGTTGACGATGTTTCCGCTTTTACGGTTTACCATTTGGGGGAGTACCGCACTCACGGTGTTGTGTACTCCCTTCATATTTATATCGAAAACACGGTCGTAGTCTGTGTCCGAAACATCTGTCACGAGTTGCGGAGGAAGGGCGATCCCCGCATTGTTGACGAGCACATCGACGTGACCGAAGGTCTCCGCCGCGGCTTCGATAAGCGCAACAGCATCGCCTTTTTTCGATATATCCGCTTTGACCGCAACCGCTGAGGGCAGGGAAGCGGTCAATTCTTTTGCGGCTTTTTCCGAATGAAAGTAATTGACGCAAACATTAAATCCGTTTTCCGCAAACAGTTTTGCCGTTGCGGCGCCGATACCCCGTGACGATCCCGTTATAACAACAGTTTTCATTCTTTATCATCTCCGTCGTCGGTCATTGCGTCTTTTATATCCTTAACAATATCGTTTTCCGCCGTTTTGTCCTTCGCGTCCGAGGCTTCCGTATGTTCGTCTGTCGGAGCGCATTCGACGACCGATGCGCCTTCCGCGGTCACTACTCTGGAAAGTTTGATGTGCTTTCTGTCAAGTCTTTCGGACGAACTCTGTTTAAGAATTTTATATATGACCGCAACCGTCGGAACGGCAAGCAGTGCGCCCACGATACCGAAGCAGCCGCCGCCGACAATGACCGCGATAAGCGTCCAGACCGCAGGCAGTCCCGTAGAGTTACCTACGATCTTCGGCGCGATTATGTTGCCGTCGATCTGCTGAACAAGCAGTATGAACACCGCGAACAGAATTGCGGACTGAAAGCCTCCGTCGGGCGAAATGAGTATCAGGAGCGCGGAAGGAATGCCTCCGATAAAAGGACCGACTATCGGGATAATATTTGTCAGACAAATAATTACGCTGATGAGGATAGCATCGTTAAAACCGAATATCGTCAGCCCTATGAAGGTTATGGCGCCGATGATCGCGGAGTCAAGAAGTCTTCCCGAAATAAAGCCTCCGAAAGTTTCCGCGCAAATATCGGCGGTACGGCATACCTTGTCCGCCGTCTTCTTTTTGAAGAATGCATAGCAGAGACCTTTTGTCTGCCTGAGAAGCGAATCTCTCGAAACAAGCAGATAAACCGACGTACAGAACCCGAAGAAAATATATCCGACAGTTGTCGCCGCGGAGACGGTCGCATCGAAAATGTTCGGAACAATCGAGACAAACCAGTTGACGAGCCCCCGCGCAATATCCGTGCCGCCGTCCATATACGGAGCCAGCGCTTTCTGAAGGTATTCGAGCGCAATATCGGCGAGAGATCTGTCCATGTGGAAAAAATTCTCAATGCTTTTCAGGACTTTTTGAATCTGCTCCCAATATTGATCGTAATTTATCGCTATCGTTTTTACGCTGTCCGTGACGCTCGGAATGAGAAGCCAGAAAAACAGAATGATAACTCCGAGAAAGAGCAGGTATGAAAGAATGACCGAAACCGTGATCGCGCCTTTTGAAGACATGTTTTTCTTGAATATCTTTGCATAAGACCTTCTGAAAAACATATACGGTTTATTCAGAACGAACGCAATGCAGAACCCGATAAAAAGCGGCGACAGGAGTTTCAGAACAACGCCCAGCGCGGCAATAAACCAGTCGAGTTTTATAACTGCGGCAACGAGAAGAATGCAGAACGCCGCTATCAGCATTATTTGTTTGACCGTCCGTTTTTTCATTATTCCTCACCCGTATCGCGGGATCCCCGCGTTGAATTATCTTTTTTTCATTATAACATACATTGAACGAAAAATCTACCTCAAATCGAAAAAAAGTGCCGTCTTAACTTGAATTTTTTCCGAATATGTGTTAAAATGCCGTATAAAAGAGAGCATTGCTCCGCAAGAAAGGCGTAAAAAAATGGATATTGTCAAGCAACTTTCCGAGGAATTCGGTCTGAGAGCGGATTATGCGAAGAATATCGTCGAACTTATCGACGACGGGAATACGATCCCGTTCATCGCGCGTTACAGAAAAGAGATGCACGGTTCGTGCAACGATCAGGTGCTGAGAGATTTTTCCGAGCGTCTGGCATATTTGCGAAACCTCGGAAAAAGAAAAGAAGAGGTTCTTTCCGCGATAGGCGAGCAGGGAAAACTTACCGACGAACTTTCGGAAGCGATCGCCGCCGCAAAAACTCTTGCCGAAGTCGAAGACCTGTACCGCCCGTATAAGCAAAAAAGAAGAACCAGAGCCACCGTTGCGAAAGAAAAGGGGCTCGAACCGCTCGCGGAGATCATATTCGCCCAACAGATAAAAACGGGGGATATTTCCGAAATCGCCGCCCCGTTTATTTCCGAGGAAAAGGAAGTCGGAAGCGTCGACGAAGCCGTCGCGGGGGCAAGCGACATCATCGCCGAGATCGTTTCCGACAACGCGGAAGTGCGCAAAAAATTAAAAAATATCGTTCACCGTCTCGGAACGGTCGTTTCTTCGGGAGATTCGGAAAAAGATTCCGTATACAGAAACTATTATGATTATTCGGAGCCTGTTGAGAAGATTCCGAGCCACCGTATTCTCGCAATCCTTCGCGGCGAGAACGAGGAGATGCTGAAAGTCAGGATAGATTGTTCCGACGCGACGTGTCTGAACGCCGTTTATTCGGAATTTGTCAAAGAAAAAAGCATATTCACCGATATTGTCAAAAATGCCTGCGCGGATTCGTGGCAAAGGCTTCTTCAACCGTCGATCGAACGCGAGATCAGGAACGAACTCCGTGACAGGGCTTATGAACAGGCGGTCAAAATGTTCGGATTGAACCTGCGTCATCTGCTTATGCAGCCGCCTGTCAAAGACAAAGTCGTGCTTGCCGTCGATCCCGCTTACAGAACGGGATGCAAGATCGCGGTCGTCGATTCGACGGGAAAGGTGCTTGACACGGGCGTGATCTATCCGACGCCGCCGCAGAACAAAACGGAAGAAGCTGAAAAGAAGATACTCGCATGGATAAAAAAATACAGCGTTGACTGTATATCCATCGGAAACGGAACCGCGTCAAAAGAGGCAGAGATATTTATAGCGAACACTATCGGAAAAGCGGACAGAAGCGTGTCTTACGCCGTTGTCAATGAGGCGGGCGCGTCCGTTTATTCCGCGTCCAGACTCGGCGCCGAAGAGTTTCCCGATTTTGACGTGTCGGTGCGAAGCGCCGTTTCGATTGCGCGCCGTCTGCAAGACCCTCTTGCGGAACTCGTCAAGATTGACCCGAAATCTATCGGTGTCGGACAGTATCAGCACGATGTTCCGCCCGCGCAACTCGACGAGGCGCTCCGCTCCGTTGTCGAAGACTGCGTCAACAGCGTCGGAGTGGACCTCAACACAGCGTCTCCCTCGCTTCTTTTCTATGTTTCCGGGCTTTCCGCTTCGGTTGCGAAGAATATCGTTCTTTACAGAGAGGAAAACGGGTCGTTCCGTTCCCGTGCTGAGCTCAGAAAGGTCCCGAAATTGGGACCGAAAGCCTTTGAACAGTGCGCGGGCTTTCTCAGGATCCCGGGAGCAGAAAACGAACTTGACAACACCTCCGTCCATCCCGAAAGTTATGAGTGCGTCAGATCGCTTCTCGGTCTTTTCGGATATAAACTGTCCGACATTTCGTCTTTTTCCGACGGAAGATTGCGCAGGGAAGCCGAAAAGTTCGGAAAAGCCGCGACCGCCGAAAAATGCGGAGTAGGACTTCCCACGCTTGAAGATATTCTCGATGAACTCGAAAAGCCCGGAAGAGACATACGCGACGATCTTCCCGCGCCGTTGCTCAGAACGGATGTTATGGATATTAACGACCTGAAACCGGGAATGCAGTTGAAAGGAACTGTCCGCAACGTGATTGACTTCGGTGTCTTTGTCGATATAGGCGTTCATCAGGACGGGCTTGTTCACATATCGGAGATCTCGAATAAATATATAAAACATCCTTCGGAAGTGCTTTCCGTCGGCGACGTCGTGAACGTGACTGTCCTGTCCGTCGATCCGGAGAAAAAGAGAATTTCTCTTTCCGTGAAGAAAAAACCCGAAGATATAAAATAAAGACAAGCGCGCCGTTTTTCGGAACGGCGCGTAGATTTATTTTGCCGAAACATATTTTTTATTGTGCAAAAACAATAAAAGCAAAAAAGTTCTTTTAAGGGTATTGACAAAAAGAATCGGACGTGGTATAATAATTGAGCAATTGAAAAACGGCTATGTGCCGGAGTGGCGGAATAGGCAGACGCCCAGGACTTAAAATCCTGTGGGATTAATTTCCCGTACCGGTTCGAGCCCGGTGTCCGGCACCATTTTTTCAATCAGATATCGCGGGGTAGAGCAGTTGGCAGCTCGTCGGGCTCATAACCCGGAGGTCGTGTGGTTCAAGTCCCACCCCCGCAACCAAAAAATACAGACAGCATTTTTGCTGTCTGTATTTTTTTTGCGACGAGAGAGATTTTGAACAATGCGACCGAAGGGTTATGAGACCGAAGCGCGAATAAGTCGGAGGCAGCGACCGTAAGGGAGCGTCCGAGCGGTGTGGTGAATTATACTATCATGTGCAATACAATGGCAAAAAATACGCGAACCATATAATCACGGATTGAATTTAGTGTCATTTTGTGCTATAATATATTATAGTTATTTTTCCATATGATTTTGATACAAGAAAATATATGAAATATGCAAAGGAATATCCCTTTGTTGGTTACCGTGTAGCCAACAAACAACCCTTATAAGCCTAAGATAGAAGTGAGGTATTGCGGGTGGCGAGGAAGAAAAGAAATAATCACAATAATGGAATTATTGCAGCGGTGTTAATTGTCTGCGCTGTCGTTTTACGGGTTTTGGGAAAGTTTGATATCTTGATCGCTCCCGGAGGGATCGCCCGCTCGCTGATCTATATCGCCCTGTATATCGGATGGGGAATTTCCGTCAGCAAACGGATCATTCAGGTACAGGTGCGCCATTATCTGATTGCCGTTTCCGGCTTAATGGTTTTTTGGTTTGTTATCCGTTCAATGAGATACTTTTTTATAACCGATATCGGAATAGCACGGCAACTATGGTACCTGTACTACCTGCCAATGCTGTTTATCCCGCTGTTTTCTTTGTTTGTGGCCATCTCACTGGGCAAGCCCGAGAACGCAAGGCTGTCGAAAGCGGCGCTGGTGTTATTATATATTCCCACGGTTCTTTGTCTGCTGCTGGTGCTTACAAATGATCTCCATCAGCTTGTCTTTTCCTTCCCCGAAGGAGAGGTATGGACGGACTCAAACAATGGATATACATTCGGATATTATATCGTACTCGGGTGGGAGATCCTTTGCGCTTTAGCGGCATTTGTTATCATGATAATCAAGTGTCGGCTCTCATATAGGAAAAGATATCTGCCGTTTTTGCTGCTTGCATGTTCTATCGTATATGCCTTGATATATGTCAGCGGCGTGGAATGGATGCAGCTTATCGGAGGAGACATCACGGCAGCGCAGTGCCTGATGTTCACCGGAATCTTGGAATGCTGTATTCAGTGCGGGCTTATACAGACCAATACCGGTTACCGGGCGATGTTTGAAGCCGGGTCCATAGGAGCGCAGATCGTAGATACGGACTGGCATATCCGTTATGCCTCTTCAAACGCGCCGAAGCTTCCGTCGGACATGATGCGCTCGGCGGAGAGCGAGGCGGCAAAGCCGGATAACAACACGCTGCTCAGAAGCAGTAAGATCCCCGGCGGTCATGTTTTGTGGCAGGAGGATATTACAGACATTACCGCTGTGCTTGAAAAGCTGGAGGAAAACAGGAAAACGATCTCGGAAAGCAATGATGTGGAGCAGGAGAACTATAAAACCAAGGTAAAGATCAATACCGTTCGGGAAAAGAACAGACTGTATGACCGGCTGCAGGCACAAACCGCACATCAAATCGATCTGCTCGATCAGCTCTTGACGCAATATGAAGCACAGTCCGACCCGGAAATTCGCCGCAGTCTGCTTGCAAAAGCGGCGGTGATCGGTGCCTACATAAAACGTCGGGGTAATTTAATGTTTATCGGTGAAAAATCCGATGTAACGGATACTGCCGAGCTGACAGCCTGTCTTGATGAATCCTTTGCCAATTTAGAGCTTATGGGTGTGGAGTGTGCCATTGATATTCCGGATAAAAACAGCATTTATACCCGGGACGCGATCCGCGTCTATGACTTTTTTGAAGCCGTGACGGAAGAAGCGATGGATGACCTTCAGTTTGTCTGGCTGAAAGCCCGCGGCCTTGAAGACGCCGTAATCTTTTATCTGCAGGCGGAAAGCAAAACCGATTTGTCGGCACTTGCCTCGCTTGCCGACACCTGCACTTGCGAGGAAGGCGTATGGCGCTTTTCTCTGCGGATCGGAAAGGCGGGTGAGAAGGCATGAAAAGTTTTTATCTTTCTTCCGCTCCGGCACAGATGACGCTGCTGGTCGCCCTGTTCCTTACCCTGATTTTATCCCTGTTCCTGCTGCTTGCCTCTTACGACAAACAGCGTGAAAAGCGGAAGAGTATTCTGCGTTTGTCCGTATTTTTGTTCTTTCTGATCTTATTGTCCGTGTTGGCGGATGGTTTTTCAAAGATGAACGAAGGGTTGCAGTACAAGGAATGGCTGCCTCTCCCTATGTGGCTTTTATGGTGCGTCATATTTGCGGCAGATTTTCTGCTGATATGGGATATTGCAGTGCTTTATAGGCAAGGAAAGCAGGCGCTCAGCCGTGATTCCGTCAAACAGGCTCTGGATATGCTGCCAAGCGGTATCTGCTATTTCACGCCCTCCGGGAGTGTGAAGCTGTGCAACAGGCAAATGGATTCTTTGTTCCGCACGATTGCACAAAGTGATCTCCAAACGCTTGCAGAACTGCAGGACGCACTGTCAGACTGCGATGCATGCAGCGGCGTAATATGTCTCTCTAAAGAGAGGCAGACCTATCTTTTCCCTGACGGCAAAGCATGGCGTTACCGGCAGACCGAGGTGAAAGATTCGGACGGCGCCTTGTATACGGAAGCCGTTTTTTCGGATGTCACGGAGCTGTACAATAAAAATCTTGAGCTGAAAGCGCAGATCAAGCGGCTGAAAGCCATTTCCCGCGAATTAAAATGGCTTTCCGACAATGCGCTGATTCTGACAAGAGAAAAGGAAGTGCTGTCCGCCAAGACGAAGCTGCATGACGATATGGGAGCGGGACTGATCGCCATACGGCAAATTCTTAACAACAACGGGACACAGGAAGCGGCAACTGCCGTAGATGTGTTCCGCCGGGCTGTCAGCGCCATAAAATACGATAATGCCTATCCGAGGGGGCACAGCGAACTGGACAGATTCCTGCAGGATGCCGAGGCAATCGGCATAAAAGTAGATTTGTCCGGAGAATTGCCCCGGCAGGAGGAACTTCGGCGTGTGATGATTCTTGCCATGCGGGAATGCCTGACAAACAGCGTGCGTCATGCCGGAGCAACGACAATACATATCACGGCGGAGAACAAGGGGGACAGCGTTTCCATGAAGATCACAAACGACGGAAGAGTTCCCGAAACCGAGGTCGTTCCCAAGGGCGGACTTCACAACCTGTACCGTCATATCCTGGACCTTGGCGGTACGATGGAAATACAGTCGAAGCCGGTCTTTGTGTTGACCGTGGTTCTCCCGACGATAAAGGAGGTTACAGAATGAAACAGGTTCTGATTGTAGAGGATCAGCGGATGCCCCGTGAAAATATGGAGCGGACGCTTTCCGACAGCGGCAGATATGAGCTGGTCGCCAGTCTCAACGGAGCGGATGTTGCTGTTTTGAAATGCGGTCAGCAGCACATTGACCTGATTTTGATGGATGTCTGCACTTCGGGGAGTAAAGACGGCATTGAAGCTGCCGCAGAGATCAAGGCGAAGTTTCCGAAAATCAAGATCATCATTGTCACATCCATGGTTGAGGTGAGCTACCTGGAACGCGCCAAAGCAGCCGGGGTGGATAGCTTCTGGTATAAGGACATCAGCCCGGAAGCGCTGATCGACGTGATCGACCGGACCATGGCGGGCGAGCATCTTTTCCCGGGCGAAACGCCGAAGGTTCAATTGGGACTGGTGGAAAGCACGGAGCTGACGGCAAAGGAGATCGAGGTACTGCGGCTGATCTGCGACGGATTGGAATACGACGAGATCGCCGGCAGGCTGGATGTTGCGGAAAGAACCGTCAAATACCATGTTTCCAACATTTTATCAAAAACCGGATATGCCAACAGAACCCGGCTTGCCATTGTGGTGACAAACAAGAAATTTATCGTTCCGAACCTCCCGGAAGAACAGGAGTTTTCC
>CABKLX010000012.1 GCA_902373415.1 uncultured Eubacteriales bacterium
CGAGCATCGCGTCTTCGATATCAACCGTTCCGCTTCCGTTGGCGTCACCCTTAAGACAGAGTTTCACATCCTGCGTCACATTCTCCGTGCTCACCGTGACGGTATACTCCCGGGCAACATGGTTCTTCTTCATCACCTTCATGGTATAGGTACCGGGTGCAACGTCCTCGATAGAGTAACTTGCGATCTTGCCCTTGACAACAGTCTCGTAAGATGTCTCAGATGCGCCGCTCTTGATAAGCTGAATGGTCACATCATCGGTATTGCTGCCGAAACTGGTGGCTGTGCCGGAAACGGTATAGCCGGCAGCGGGTCGCGGTGCGGGCTTAAAGGTGTAGCACAGGTTTATAGGTTTGTTAGCAAAAGTATAATATGCATGGTTAAAATATTCTTCTAAATCTTCTTTATTGGCATCCTTCGAGTTAATCATTTCAAGCTCTACGCCGTTTAACGATGTTTTACCTGTAATGCAATCGAAATAAGCAACCCGATATTCTTTGTTATTATCCACAACAATGTTTGTTTCAATTTGCACATCTACCCTATAAACCATACCGGCGATAAAGGTTGTATTGGCAGGTAGTTCTTCGCCTAATGCATCATACCAGGTTATTTTAGTAACTTCGTAAAGATGAGGTGCAAGGGTGGTGGCAACATAATCGGGTGTGCCGCCTGCTAATGGTTGAGAAAGCTCTATAACACCAACTTTACTTAACGTTTGCTCTGAACAATTGAATACATATTTAACCTCTTGTTCAAAGTTAAGGCCTGAACCATATAGGGTAGTATGGGCACCGGGATTTCCGTTTACTATAACATAAGGCACGGTTGGAGGTTCTGTTTTCGTATTCATTAAAAACTCATACCCTTGATCCGTCTTAACATGAACCTCACACTGATACTTATGGTCGGGTAAAAATACATCTTTGTCATAAACATAATCATAACCGCCGTCGGTTACATCCCACCAGGAAACACCGTTTTTAACATAGTACCACTTTTGATTTGCCCAAGAAGCATCATAATAACTGTTTTTGCTTGTATTAATACTGTATCCTGTGCCGAGAACTCTTGCAGTATAGTCAGGGTGTTCGCCTGCTTTTGGCGGTGTTACCTCAATTCTAATATACTCAATAATAGTATCATTACATTCGCCAAAGTTCATAGATACTCGTATTTTAGAGGTTGAAGCCTCCTCAACAGCATAAACATAAGCAGGTTTGCCGTTAACTGTAGCAGTAACGCAGGAATTAATTTCATAAGAATTAACTAATTCAACAGGGAAACCATAACCGCTATTAGCAACAACATCAAAGGAAACCTTATAAAGCCTTCCGCCTATAAATGTAGAAGTAGTACTCATGGGGTTATAGAGTTGGGTTTGAGAACTGAATACTTCCCATTCAACACTGTTAGCGGGTACATAATATGCACTGCTTGAATCAGTAACTGCTGTTGCGGGCTTTTCGCCATCAACAGGGGCGGCGATATTTAAAGCTACCTCTTCAACTGCTTTGGGGCAGGTACCAAAGTTAGGTCTTAGGTGGATTGTCGTATTATGATTGGAAAGACCTGTGCTTACGGTTTTTCCGTTAACCTTTCCCATATAACCACCGGGGAAACGGAAATAATTTGTAGTGTATATTACAACCTCGGCACTGTAGGTATTTCCTGCTGTGAAAACCATATCCTCTGTCATACGGTTATCGTTTTCGTACCATTTTATTTCTGATAATCTACAGTTACTCGGCAAGGGCAAAACACCCCTAATCGCTCTTATATCACTGACAGGCTTCATTCCTGCAACAGGCTTATGCATTTCAATTTCCATTGAATCCATAATGCCGTAAATTTCCACCTCTTTTGCAGGATTGCCGTTACTGTCATATATACCCTCCGAATCATAAGTAGCTCCTTGAGGGGTATGAACCGATAATCCTTCATCAATTGTCAGTTTTATACATTTAACTGCTGAATAGTCCCCTTTAGGTCCTGACATTTTAAAATATCCGCTATAAAAATGACTCGTAGCCAGTCGTCCAAATACACCGTGCCCGCCGTTGGTTTTAATATCATAAACACCGCCAAGATAGGTTGAAGTACCTTTAATAGCAGGCTCATCATTTCCTGTTGCAGTAATTTTAGCATCAGGGCACTTTAAATCAACTATTCCATTCATATTGATTGGTGTAGAGGCGGTTATATAAAGCTGCTCCAATGCCGATATATTATAAGCAGGATTTGCGTATATACTGCCGTTCGAAGTAACTATACCGTTCAATTCGGCATTTATAGTTATTCTTCCGCCAAGGTAGACATGTGCATTGTCATACGAAAAACCACTGGTTGTCTCAATGCCGTTGCCATTTGAATTTATTTCGGCGTAACGAGTGGCTACAAGCCGTATGTCTTTACTTGCTTTCAAGGCGGTGTCCACGGAATTAACTACAAAGGTTTCAGATGCAATATGGATAAAACCGCTCGCAACAATGCCAGAATATTTAAGCGCCCTTATATTAACATCTTTAGCGGTTATATTCACATTTTTGGAAAGAAGCGGGTAGTTACCGTAAAGCACAAGTTCAGGGCCCGATGCCTCAAAATAATCAACCGAAATAGCTGCTTCTTCGTATGTCTCAGATGTAGAAGTAACAATTAGCGGAGCATAGCAGATGAAATCATGAACCTCAATAGTTCGCTCAGCGTTTGTAATATTCAGGGGCTCGCTACCGGTTATTGTAATGTTGTATTCTCCCGTAATGGATTTAATGTAAAGCTCCTTATCCATTATAAGCTCAGTATCCGAGTTAAGGGTAAGGTGTGTGTTATTTGAGATTTGACTCGCATACAAAACGGTCACTCCGGCACCCTCAGCAAGCACGGAAATACAGCTAAAAGGAATTGTGGCTAAAACCAGCATTGCCGTCAAAATAATGCTTAAAAGCTTTTTGTAAAAATTATTTTTCATAAATATTCTCCTTCACTAAGATATAAGGCGATACCGCACAGAGCAAATAGGTAGAAAAGTTTACAAAGAAGTGGTATAATAGAGATATCTTGTCAATATATACCACCGCCTCTTAATAAAACCGTTGGGACAGCCGTTCGTTTTTCTCGTTAAAGGGAAGCGAGCGCTGCCGTCAAATATTTTTCGGTTACAGATGAATAAAAGAAAGCGTCGATCAGCCCGTCCTTTTTCGCATTGGCTACATCTCGGGCAATGTCGGGTGCTGAGTTTTCATCACACAGCATTACGAGTTTACACGAAGGAATTTTTTCCCTTACTTGCTTTACTTCTTTTAACCGTGTCTCCATAGTCGTGCCGGAAGCATAAGACACATCCAAAAAAAGGATGTCGGCAGATAATGCTTCACAGTCATTTGCGATATTGCTCTTTTTCTGAATCAGAACACGAAAAGGCTTAAACTCGCCACTGTTTTTGAGCATTTTAATAATTGCTTCGGATAGCAGACCGTTTCCGATGCAGACAACGATATTTTTCATATCAGTTCAGCTCCTTCCAATACCTATACACTCTACATTATACAGATTCGTATTGCTCCGCACATCGTACTTTAGTGCAAACTTTTGGACAAAAGAAAAAAGTGCCGCCCTTTCAGACGACACTTATATGAAAAATACTATACTGTTCTATATTATATTGAAGAATGTAATCCGTCATTCTCTAAAATCAGATTGAGCGTACTAACAAACTCGTGGTACCCTCGAGGGAAGTTCTCGGAGCCTTCGGCATACACCGTCTGCCCATCATTCACTTCTGCCTGAAATTTAAACATCACTCCGTCTTTGACGTCCTTTGGGTGATTTCCATGAAAGCCATCCCAACTTATAATCTTACATAAATTAAAAATCTCTAACATCATTTCGGTATCAGTTACGGCACTTTTTTCAATAACCCGCTTGTTTGAACCATCCTTGTAAGATATTCGGTAAAGCGACAAAACTGCTTTTGGAGGCTTGTTCAAAATTTCGTATTCTATATCATATCGCATACCAATAACTCTTAGCGTAATCTTTTCAAACGAAGTAAGTGTAGTTAAGGTATCCTTTTTTGTAACAATAGAATTAACGGCATCATTAACACTTTTCTTCAGTTTATCAAAAATTGTCATATTCTGTTTCTCCGATTTATTTATTGTTTATTACCAAGCCGCTTTCTCTTGCTCGAACGGCAAGCTCGGTGCGGTTTCTGAACCCTGTTTTTTCCCTCATACTCTGAATATGACTTTTTACTGTCCTCAAAGACATAAACAGTTTTTCCGCAATAGCGGCGTCCGACTCACCTGCGACCAATTCCCGCAGAACCTCAAGCTCACGGTCTGTAAGGTTTTCGCTGAAGGTATCTCCCAGTTTAAGGGACGGGGTGGATTCGGGGAAAACCGTTTCTCCCGCCATTGTCCGATCCAAAACGGACAGGATTTGCTCTGCTTCGGAACTCTTGTACCAAAAGCTGTCCACACCGACTTCGTGCGCCCTCTCGATAAAGCTGCACTCGGGCTGGCCGGTGATGATGATAATCTTAATGTGGGGAAAGCTCTTTCTGATTTTTTCGGCGGCGTCCAGGCCGCTTGCGTTCATAGCCGTACAGACATCCATCAAAATGACATCCACTTTATTGGTACGACAGCAGAACTCGGAAAGCGCCGCGCTTTCTATGGACTGAATATGGTTATACTTTTCGCTGGCGTTTATGTATATTTCAAGAAGCTGTCTTGCCATAGGATCATCTTCAACAATCAGAACATTTATCACAGGATGTCACCTCTTTTCTTCAGAACGGTCAGTTTGAGAACAAATTCCGGCTGATACAACACTTCCATTGTCCCTCCGATTTGTTCTGTTTTCAGCCTGAGAGAACCGAGACCGCCGCCCTCAACGATTTTATTCCGCGGCTTACTGCCGTCATTTGTAAACCAAACGGAATATGCTGTATTATCTTCCGAGAACGCAATACGCAGCGTTTTTGCATCGGCGTGCCGTACTGCATTGGTGAGCGCTTCTGTAGCGGCTTCAAAAAACAGTCGGTTTGCATCTTCCTGCTTTGGCATCTGTCCGGTGATAAGAACTTCAATTCCGGCAGATTGTGCAGCCTTCATAAGCATATCCAAAGGCTCATCATTTTTCGGGCTTTCCGATTCCAAGCGAAGCATCGCTATATTGCGTTTCAAAACATTAAGAAGGTCTTTCGTATTGTCACTCTCGCCCTGTAAATAGCGTCGTGTCAAAAGCAACGCCTGACCAAGCTCTCTGTGAATACGGGCTTTTGTTTCCAAACGCTCTTTTTCCCGTGTCAGCTCATCTACATTCTCGCCGTACTTATGCAGACGCTCATTCATAACAGAAAGCTCTGCGTTCTTTTCTTTCAGTTCTTCCGTCAGTTTGTTCAGCCGTGTTGTTTCCGCTGCCGTGAGCTGGGTAATACCTCCTAACACCTCACGGGCGAAAGTCCACACCGTCTGATCGGGCAAACGGAAGGTTGGGTTTTCACCCATAAAGAGCCTTGCCACGCCCGATTGTATTTCTCCGTCATTCAGGTTGTCCCAAAACGCATTGGCGTTCTGTAAATCTCTGCCGAATATTGTGTGGCTCAAATTGTTCATTCGGTGATTGATAAGCATCACCATACCGTTTTTGTAAGCAAAGCAAAGACCTGTGTTAAGCCAGTCAAGACTTTCCTTTACCGACGAGCGAGTGATGGCGTTCTTTTCATATTTTCTTTCCTTAATCACAATCGTCAAAAGTGCAGCAATGACAGCAAGCAGCAGTAAAATCGGAATTATTACCGGAAATGCCGCAACACTCTCAACAATCGGTGTAAGTTTCCAAGCAGGGTGTGCAGATTTAACCTCGGCTGCAAACAAAATCAGCATTGCTCCGCTGAGCAAAAAGCAAAGGGGAACAAGCAGCTTCGGTATCAGCTTTTTCCTGCTGAAAACACGAGGTAACAGGCAGATGCTGGAACAAACCGCAACAAATGTTACGACAAGAAAGAACGACTTTACCCCATAATGCAAATCACAAAAACCTATCATTTGCCGTCACCTCCCTCAGAGAGAAGCAAAGTAACGGTAATATCCTCGTCCTGAATGTCCCATTCAAACCTTCCGCAAGGAATAGACAACTCCGACAATGTATGCTCGGCAATGTCTTGATTACAGCCTATCTGCAACCGCATTTTTATGATGCCGTCTTTGCAGTCAAGATGTATCAGCATAGCGGTGGCATCGTCAAGCAGTCTTTCGACGATATTTTCATAAAAATCGAAAGCAACGACTGCGTGTTCCAATTTGAGTGTACCGTCGCATTTACTGTCAAATGATGTGAAAACATCCCCAAGCCGCAAATTGTCAAGGGACTCTCTGATACAGTATTCAAGCTCTATTGCAGGGATAATATTGCCTTCCTCTCCCAGCATCAGGAGATTGCCACGCCGCTTGATATAAGCACAAATCACGGATACCTTTGAAATTGCGCTTGTTGTTTGTTCCGGTTCGCTCTCCGCAAGCTTCAACAATTCCTCTGCCTTTGCAAGCTGAACGGCAACTTCCTTGGCAATCCGGTCATACAAACGGCTCTTTTCTTCCGTCCCGGCACGGTTTTCCTTCAGCTCCAGCTCGGCTTTCAGCAATTCGTTGCTTTCTCCGAGCCTTTCCTGCGTATCACGGAGCTGCTCTATCAGGTCGTTAATCTGTTTTACATCGTCCTGCCAAAGAACATGACCGCCGGTAATCGCTTTGCTGTGCAGTATGGTATCTCCCAAGTCAACAGGTTCGGCTTCGGCACTTCTCATTACATCCTCGCTCAGTGGTGTTGCCGTGCCTGAAACCATACAGGGCTGATAATCGGCATCAACAATCTGTGCAGATACCGTTGAATTTCGGAACAGTTCGTAATAATTTGTATTAGACGGGAGAAGACCGCTTTGGATTGCGCTTTCCAAAAGGGCAATAATCATTATGCAGTCAATCGCCGCCAGATCGCCGCCGACAATATGCAGGCAGTACAGCGCCCAAAAAACAATGGAAATGCACAGGATAACCGCGGGGAGCTTTTGAAAGTGCTTGCTTCCGGGTACACGGCTCTTTTTGATCAGCATTACAACAAAGTAAATACCGAGAAGGATAAACCAAGCCATCGTAATATAATACAGAATATAGTATATGCAATCCGACTCGCTGTTTTCAAGTCCATTCGGGAATGAAAAAACAAGCTGATGAAGATCGTTTGTAAAAACCGCTGCTACAAGAAATGCCGCAGGTATGTACATATATTTTAAGCTATTTGGCGTTTTATAGTTTTCCGCTTTACCGATATGGTCAATAATGAACACACCCAAAAGGGGGACAAACACCATCGGAATATAATAGGAATACCACAGGTAACGCCCTAAATGTGTTCCGTTTTGGGCAATAAACTCCCATTTGCAGGTTCTCAAAATAAGCCAAAATGCAAGCAGTATTCCCACTGCTATGAGATAATGGCGAACCTGTTTATTGATAATCCTTGTTCTGACAGATGAACACCATGCAATGACAAGGGAAATCTGAATAACGCTTCGGGTCATAACCAAAAGCATTTTAAGGATAGGTTCATCTACTTGGGTGTGGAACGCACGGGAATAATACGCAATAACAAGCAAAATAGCGACACCAATTGTGTATAGTATCGTCTTTTTGTTGATTTTTTCCATTGCGTTCACCTCTCTTTTTTCTGAAAATGCACTGTCTTTCCGCACAAATTCCGTGCGGATACAAAATTCTATTTTGTATTATATCATATTTTCCGACAAATTTCAATCCGTCCCGTTAAACATGTATCGAAGATGCCACCCACGAAGGGCGGCATCTATTCAAGTCGTAATTGACAATCTGTTCAAATACAGACGTGTTCCGTTTGTTTTGGCTTTCTCTTTTTTTACAAAAAAATTCGAACTTCACTTTGGCAATTTAGGTTAAGTGATTACAGTATAAATTACCGTATGTACCGAAAAAGGCGCACCGTTTGTGCAATACTTATTGTGCAAGCGGTTCACAATTCGCCGCTTGAGGCCGATATGTCTTGCTATGAGACCTATGAAAAAGCCATCAAAAAGATGATGGAACTCTACGCAAAGGAGCATTGTGAGGATGAAAATTGATATTTGTTCCAGAAAGACCGCCGAAGCCCTTTTGGAGAACGGGTTTCCCGAAAACACGGCTGTAATCAGTTTTTATGACCCGCCGTCAAAAAGGATGAAAGATGTTCTGCCGCCGGTGGATTACAAGGGCAAAGCCGACCGTGTTTTTTATGTGCAGGTTCACGACATTGATCTTGAAATTCTACCGGATTACGGCTTGACGGTAGATACATATCTTCCCGAAGCCGACCGGCTTGCCGATTTCATTCGCAAGGCACATGACGACGGGCTTGACATTCTCTGCCAATGTGAATATGGGCAAAGCCGAAGTGCTGCCTGCGCCGCCGCCATTGCCGAATACTATGACCACAACGGAATCGAAATCTTTGCCGATTACCGCTACTACCCGAACCAGCTTGTCTATCACAAAATCATGGACGCGCTTTGCAAAGGAGAATCCAAATGAACAAAATCACATCCTTCCGCGATGCATATCGCTTTCTATCCAATTTCTATCAGTATCCCTTTGCATACAAGGGACTTGTGTATCCGAATGCCGAAGCCGCATTCCAGGCGCAAAAGTGCTGTGATGAGAAGGATAAAATCAAATACACGTTACAAAAAAATCCTGTTCGAGTGAAGCAAATGGGGAAGAAGGACCCAAATCTGCCCGCCGACTGGGATGAAAAATCTCCTGTAATTATGAAAGAGATTTTGGAAGCCAAATTCTCTGTTCCCGAGCTTGCCGAAATGCTCAAGTCCACCGGGGATGCCTATTTGGAAGAAGGAAATCATTGGCATGATAATCGCTGGGGAAAATGCACCTGTGAACGGTGCAAGGACAAGGAGGGACAAAACCTACTCGGGAAAATTCTGATGGAAGTTCGTGAGGAACTGCAAAATGATAACAAGTAGAGAAACCTATTTGAAAAGCCCGAAAACGGGCTTTTCTTTTTTCGAAAATCGGTTTAGGTGAACCGAAAAGTATCGACCACCCCGGACGCGTTTTTCCCAAAATTGCCTTACATTCGAAATCATGACGCCCCCTGAGGGACGTGGGTTCGAATCACACCGTCTCCGCAAATGAAAACACCGTTGATATCTGATCCCTACGGGTTGGATGTCAATGGTGTTTTTCTTGTTGATTCCTCATTTAAGCGGCTTTTGAGGGACTTTTTATTTTGACATTTGAGCTTTATTTCAAAAAACGCCCAAAACGGATACTAAAAGATATATAACTTCCATTTTTGAACCCCTCGGTTCAAATATAACGCATAGCATATATCTTATCCCATAATTCAGAGCAAGGTAAAGGTGCTTCGTCTGCATTCAAGCACTTTTTCGTTTCGCAGTTTGCTGATTTCCGCCGAAAGTCCGCTTCGGTCCACTTCAAGATAATCGGCAAGTTCCTGACGATCATACGGAACGGTAAAAGTGTGGCTTTTTGCATTTTTCGCCTGTAACATCAGGTACGTCATCAACTTTTCTCTTGTACTGCGTTTTGAAGTGATCTCAATTTTCTGATGTAAAACAAGATTTTTCTTTGCAACTATATGAAGAAGGTTTAATATTGTCTGACCGTGACAGGGGCAGGCGTTTCCGCATGGACGGGCGATACGCTGTGCATCTAATAACAGGATCCTCGTATCCGCTGCGGCGACCGCATCAACCGGCAACGATTTCAGCCCGGCACAGGCGAAGGCTTCGCCGAACAGTTGCGGCGGTTCAATGTTTGTCAGAATACTGCGATTGCCGTAATAATCCACACGGACAAGCTGAACGCTTCCTTCAAGGACAATGCCTAAATACTTTGCTTTATCGCCTTCGGCAAATACGGCATCGCCCTTCTTATAACTGCGTTCTTTTGCATTGAGACAACCGAGCATTTCTTTCAGACTTTCGTCCCCTATCCGATCAAAAAGCGGACATTCTCGCAAAATATCAAAAAAATCTTTCATAGTCTCTCCGTTTGTTGAAATTTCAATTTTATTTTCGTATCAATTATAGTATAATCAGCCTGTAAAGTCAATAAACAAAATGGAGGAACAGCAAATGTTGAGAAAAATAATAAGGATCGATGAAGAAAAATGCAATGGATGCGGTGCGTGTGCCGCCGCCTGTCACGAGGGCGCTATCGAAATGATCGACGGCAAGGCGAAGCTGATGCGCGAGGATTACTGCGACGGTCTGGGAGACTGTCTGCCTGCCTGCCCGACAAATGCGATCTCTTTTGAAGAGCGCGAAGCACCTGCTTATAATGAAGCGGCGGTCAAGGCGGCAAAGTCGGCAAAGACTCACGGAACGCTTCCTTGCGGCTGTCCCGGAACGCAGTCAAAAGCAATTCGCCGCGAAGCCGCGGTGTGTCATAACGGAACGGTTGAAAGTCAGCTTTCACAGTGGCCTGTCCAGATCAAGCTTGTGCCGGTCAATGCCCCGTATTTTGACGGTGCGAATCTTCTTATTGCCGCCGACTGTACGGCATTTGCCTACGGAAATTTTCATAATGATTTTATCCGTAATCACATCACGCTGATCGGCTGTCCGAAGCTGGATGAATGTGACTATGCCGACAAGTTGACGCAGATCATTTCGGCGAACGATATAAAAAGCGTGACGGTTGTCCGCATGGAAGTGCCGTGTTGCGGAGGGCTTGAAAATGCCGCCGTATGTGCGCTTCGGGCGAGCGGGAAATTCATTCCTTGGCGGGTAGTTACAATCTCAACCGACGGAAGAATATTAAATCAGATTCCGTAAAAACACCGTTGAGATATGCCGCTCAAGGGTCGGACATCGACGGGTGTCCGAAGTTATCGGCAAAAATGCAAAAAATATCTTTTTTCAGCCCCCTGACGGAACAAAGGCTGCCCGACGGCAGCCTTTGCTTTTATTTGTATTAACTTTATTCCGCGTCCGAGACGGGTTCATCCGTCGCGGCGGTTTTTTCTCTCGTTTCGGGGAGCGAGTTGATGCGTATCATGCAGATACAGATGCAGACGGCAACGATCAGATCGGAAACGGCGGTCGCGGGTTCAACGTCGATCTTATGCGCATTTGAGCCGACAAAAAACAGCACCGTTTCGGCGATACGCGTGATGCCGAGGAAGAACGCGACGGAGCCGAACGCGAAAATATGCTTACGCGACGGCATTCCGACGATCATCTTCGCAAAATTCATAAAGAACAGTACGAAAAATCCGAGAGAAAGGATCGTAAAACTGTCATAAGCGCGGCTGAGGATCGAAGATGTTTTTGAGAAGATGTTGAGCATTCTGAGAACGAAATGGACAACAGGAGCAAGCGTCAGAATGTTCAGGAACGTGCGGTTTACGCATTTTTTCGAATCGACGGCAAACGCGACGAGAACGACGGAGGAAAGAACGGCGGTCAGAATTATCCAAAAATCGAAACTGCCGAGAACCTGTCTGAACGTAACGCCGGGGACGCCGTAAACAAACGATCTGACGACGGAGTCGGTCGTGAAAAGTCTTATAACGGACGACGCCGTTATGCCGGCGGCGGCGAGCAAAAAGGCAATTCCCGAAACGGAAAACGGATCGTTGCAGATACGGACGACGCTTTTCTTGGGGATCACTTTCGACTTGACGCGCAAAATGAGTTGTGTGAGCAAAAACAGCACGGCGACGATTAAAAACACGTTGAAATATATGTAAAGCCGACTGCCCCTGACATAATAGCCGGTGTCAGCCTCAACGCCGTAGATCAATTCGACAAAGCGAAAAATAACGCCGACGACCGTCAGAGGGAAAAGTATGCAAAGATAATGATTGGATTTCATACGGTGCTCCCAAAAGATTTTTATACTAATAATTATATATCATTTTTGTAAAATGTCAAGCGTTTTGTTGCAACGGGCTAAAAAATGTGCTATTATAACGGCAGAGGATACCGGTTTGTCGGAGGTGAGAAAGACGGAAAACGGAAAAAATGTTGCCATGCGGCTGACTTTGCTTTTGTTCATCGCGTTCCCCGCGCAGATGCTGATCACTTTCGCCGTCGGGCTGATCCCCGAGAGCGCGGGACTTTCTCTCAATGTCCGAAATCTGATAATTCCCCAACTTCTCTATCCCCTGCTGTTTGAGATACCGTATCTGCTGATCGTGAAAAAGACAGTTCCGAACGCGGAACGCATCTCTCTCGCAAAACCGAGATTTTTCAGAACCGTTTCCGCCGCGTTCTCCTTCATGTTCGCATCGGTCGTGACATCGTTTCTTTTCACGAAACTGATACGTGCCGTAGGATTTATCAAACCGTTGAAAGCGACTTCGTTCACGGCAAACAACGGATTTGAAGCCGTGCTCTGGATAATCGCGATGGCAGTTCTGCCGCCGATACTCGAAGAAGCCGTGTTCCGAGGTGCGATCCTCGGAACGATGAAAAAGTATATGGGCAGAGGCGCGATCTTTTTCTCCGCGTTTCTGTTCGCTTTGATGCACGCGAATTTCAATCAGATGCCCGTCGCGTTCGTGATGGGGCTGATACTCGGTTGGTTTGCATACGAGACGGGATCGCTGATCGTTCCCGTTGTCCTGCATCTCTGCAACAATATGTTCTCCGTCGGTTTCGGTATGCTCGGAAACATTCTTTCCGAAGAGGCTTTTTCAAAGGCGGATTTCTATACAACGGTGTCCGTCTGCGCCGTCGGATCATGTTGCGCGATATACGAAACGGTCGTTTTCATAAAAAAGATCAAGACCTTTCCCCATGCGGAAAAAGGCTCTGTCAAGGGAATTTTTCTGAGCCCCGCGCCGATGGTATATGCGGCTGTGATGCTCGCGCTCGCCCTGCTTGTGAACTTCTCCCGAATATAATACAAAAACAGTACAAAAAAGCAAAAAAGAGCATTCCGCGAAGAATGCTCTTTTTTTTGCTTTATTCAAACGAGATATCTGTTCGCGCTGTAACCCATGACGCCGTTGAACAGAACGCAATCCCATGAATACCCGTCCCCGTTCGCCGCGTTCTCGGATATGACGGAGACCTCGGCGGAACGCGGAATATAGAAAAACCTTGTTCCCGTATTCGTGGACGGCTCGGAACGCAGAGCCAGCGCCGCGGTCGTTTTTTTGATCCTGACCGCGCCCGTCTCGATCCCGATCAGATCCGTCCGATCCGGCTGCGGAACCTCTTTGAAAGAAAGTCCGCGCGCATTGCGGATCGTCGTGAAAGACGGATCGACAAAGAAAAGCGTTTCGGGTTTCGCCGTTCCGTTCGTCGTGGTTATGACCCACGCGCCGCGATTGTTTTGCTTCCAGCCCGATCCCTTGAGTTTTCCTTTGCCCGCCGACATATGAATGTGATTGCCCGTCGCGTGAGACGAGCCCTCGTGTCCGATCAACTCTCCGCGTTTGTACACGCGTCCGACATAGATGCCGTTTTTGCCGAAATCGGAATTGTTCATGTGAACGAACTTGATCGTTACGAAATCGCGCGTCCCGTCCGCGAAATCGACTTCGGAAGTCGAAACGAGCCACGCGCCGTTCGCGTGATTGTTGCCGTTCGCATCGCCCGCTATTTTGACGACCTCCATACTGTCGCACGGACAGAAAAACGGTTCGCGTCCCGTGTCTTTTCCCGCGATGTCTATGGGATAATCGGCGGGAACTCCGAGAGAACTGTCACGGTGTGACGTCGTTCCGTCATAGGTCTGAGTGATCCCCATGACTTTCATGGGGAATATCAGATAATTCTTTGGCATATTTTTCACCTCCCACGCTCATTTTACAATACTCTTCCCCGCTGCGAACCCCGAATTTATGAAAAATCCGTGTCATCAGACAAGAAATTCGTCCGCGGCGTAACCGACCGTTTCGTTAAAAACGATCTTATCCCAGGTATATCCGTCCGCAACGGCGGCTTTTTCCTCCAGAACGGAAACCTCTTTACCCCGCGGAATGTAAAAAAACCGCTCTCCGGAAGTCACCGACGGTTCGGAACGCAGAGCGAGAGCGTCCGTCGTTGTTTTTGTTTTTGCGATCTCAACGCGGCGCAGGTACTTTCCCGCGCAGAAGCCTCCGACGCCGTCGCATTCGATCTCGTCCCATACAAGCCCGTCGGCTTCAGCCGCGTTTTCGCGGACGACCGTGACGAGCGTTCCTTCGGGAATATAAAAATGCCGTTTTCCTTTTGTCGCGGACGGTTCGGAGCGCAGAGCAACGGCGTCAACGGTCTTTTTCAGGATATGCGCGTTTTCCGCCTGTTCACGGTAATCTATTTCGGGCATTTTCAGCCAATGAGTCCAACCGCGGTCACGGACGGGCGTTCTGACGATCCCGTCGCCGAACGCGCCGAGAGTGCATTCGACCGCGTATCCGTCCCCGACATAAACGCCGCAATGCCCGGGCATATACAGGATAAGTCCGGGGATCTCGGGCATATCCGAAATCTTTCCGCGCTCCGTTGCCGATGAATACATACCGGAGGCGTTTCTGTCCGTGGCTTTTCTGTAACGGAGAGGCGCTTTTCCGCCGTCCGACCACAGGAAATATTTATACAGTCCCCCGCAATCGCATCCGATATAACCTTTTCCGACAAGGTTTCGCAGTTTTGCCTGTCTTTTCTCCGTGTATCTCAACGGATAGCGCTTCGCTTTCGCGGCTATCGTGCGTTCCGTGACGGGTCTTCCGTATTCTCCCCACATATAAACGGACTTCGCTTTCGCTTTTTCTTTGCAGAAGTCCGCAAGCATTTTATTTGTCGGTTTTTTCATCGTTTTTCAAGACATCCCCTTCCTCGGCGAGTTCGTCGGACTCTATCCACGCGATGAGTTCCCTGACCTTTTCTTCGCTGACATGCCCCTTTCGCAATGCTTTTTTCAGCGTCACGCAGGCGCAGTCTGTTTTTGACACGGGATTATCCGAAAACCACGCGTAAACGCTCGTTCCGATAAGAAAGACCGTTGAAATAATGTTTTTTGCGGCATCGTTTTCGAGCGGTAAGGGAGAATGTCCGAACATCGTCAAAATCTGATTCACGAGCGACAGCACAAGCAGTCCGGCGCTGATCGCGCTTTCTTTCGTTATTTTCATTTATATATCCCTCCGACAATTCTTTACCTGATACATTGTATTCAAAATATTAAGATACGGTGAATTAGTTATAAAACCCTTTTAAGACGATTGACAGCCGTCGGCGCGGCGTGTTATAATCTGAATATACGGACGCCGAAAGGAGAAAAGAATGTTCATAACAGTCATATTGCCCGTGTTTATCGCGCTTGTTTTTCTCTCGGCGGCGCTGATATTCGACGGCATAAAAAAAGACAGAACTCCCAAACAGCACGGGATGAAACTCGCGCGTAGACGCTTTTTCCGCATCGCGGGCGCCGCGGTGTCTTACCTCGGACTCGTTCAGACGTGTATATACGGCATTTTCGGACTTTCTAACGCGATAATTCTTTTTGTCGGGCTTTATCTTTTCTTCGTTCCCGAGTTGAAACTGCTCGCTTACAAGATATTTCCGAATGCGGCAAAACCCGTGATGAGAGCCGTATGGATATTTTTCTTCATCGGGCTGACGACCGCATTGACGTTGTTCGGTTTTCTTCTTTCGGGACAGTTCAATACGCCGACGGGAACAGAAGGCACGGTCGTGGTTCTCGGAGCGCAGGTCAAAGGAGACGTCCCGTCTCTTTCGCTTGCGACAAGGATAAACGCGGCTTACGATTATCTTTCCGCGCATCCGCAGACGGTCTGCATCGCGACGGGCGGCCGCGCGAAAGGCGAAAACATCACGGAAGCGCAGTGCATCCGCGACGAATTGGTCAAAAAGGGCATCGACCCCGAAAGAATAATATGCGAAAACGAGGCTGTCGATACCGATACGAACATGGAATATTCGGCAAAAATAATCGAAGATCTCGGGCTTGACAAAAACATCGTCATCGTCACGGAGTCCTATCATCAGTTCAGAAGTTCGCTCTACGCAAAGCGTTACGGGCTTGTTCCGACATCGTATTCGTCGCACTCGCCGTTCGCGCTTCAAAGCGCGTCGTGGGTCAGAGAGATGCTCGGACTTGTCAAATTCGCCGTTCAAAAGTAAATCTCCGCAAAATAAAAACAGGCGATCCCTTTGATCATCGGGATCGCCTGTTTCGCATACTGTTTTTATGATTGTCTATTAACCGATTGTATAAACGGCTTCGTAACGGTCGCCCTCGGAAACGGGAAGTTCGTTCATTCCCTTCGAGGTCATCTCGCCGTCTTTGGTTATCATCCACCATGCGTTGTCGTCATCCCATGAAGCGACGACGCCGTCGATCGAGGTATAAAGTCCGCTCGCCTTTTCATCGGCGTTCAGAATTCCCTCGGTGATAAGCGCGTCGGCGAGATACTTCTCGGAAGTCGAGACAGTATACTCCTTCACTTTTCCGTCTTTACCCGTAACGGCGAAGACAAAGGTAACTTTTGCGATTTCCGTCGTCTGTTCGGTCGTGGAGGGCGTGTTCTCCGTTTTCGGTGAGCATGCGCAGACGATCCCGAGACAAATGACGAGTGCCATGAGAACAGACAGTGCTTTTTTTGCGGTCAACATAAACGCTGAGCCTCCTTTGAAAATGTTCGGAAAAAAACCGTCTCATTCACGGTCGGAGCAAGCGTTACGACTTGCAAAACCGCAAATAAAACGGCTGTGTTTCCGACGGTATTTGAACTAAAAGCGGCTCGGTACACGCCGGCGGATCCATGTACTCGGTAATTGCAAAGCGCCGCGTTTGCTGTTCGACAAACGCGGCACTTTGCATGGCGGAGAAGAAGCGATTTGAACGCTCGCGCCGCTTTCGCGACCTACTCCCTTAGCAGGGGAGCCCCTTCACCACTTGGGTACTTCTCCGTAAAATATGGCGGAGAGGAAGAGATTCGAACTCTTGGCTCTTTCGAGTCACCGGTTTTCAAGACCGGCTCCTTAAACCGCTCGGACACCTCTCCGTTTATTTCCGCTTTTAAGTCAGCAAAGGTATTTTACCACAAACGCCCGCGGTTGTCAATACCCAAAAACGAACTTTATCTTACGGAATTGAATAAAAAGGAATGGAACGGGGCTTGACAAACGGCTCATCTTATGGTATAATCTCGGAGCAAACGGCGAAGCGCCGTTTTTTCAAAGATAAACCCGATCCTCCCGAAAAAAACGCAGGAACGCACGGCGCGATCCCACGCGACGGGACGGTCGCAGACGCCGCCCTCTCCGCGGCGTCGGTTTTTTTTATTTAACGGCAAATTGCCCGAACGGCATAAAGCATCACGGTCTGTCAGACGTATTCTTTAAGCCGTTCGAGTATTTTTTTTTCGCGCCGCGAGACCTGAACCTGACTCATTCCGAGAATATCCGCTGTCTGCTGCTGTGTTTTTGCGCAAAAATAACGGAGCGTTATGAGTTTTCTGTCTTCCGGAACGAGTTCGCCTATTCCCTGCCGGAGTGCGATCCTTTCAAGATCTGCGGAAAAGTCGCTTCCGCTGACGGTGTCCGCCAAAGTGTTTTCACCGTCGTCGGACAGGGCTTCGTCAAGCGATGCGGGACGGGACGCCGAGTCAAGAGCCTCGACGACTTCTTCAAGCGTCAGCCCCGTGTTTTCGGACAGTTCTCCGACCGTCGGATCTCTTCCGAGGCTGTTGCGGAGTTTTTCGGTGCAGGCTCTTATCTTAATAAAATCGGAACGGACGGCGCGGCTGACCTTGATCGCGCCGTCGTCGCGCAAAAACCGCTTTATCTCACCCGTTATGACGGGGACGGCGTATGTAGAAAACGCAAACCCTTTCGACTCGTCAAAATTGCGGATCGCTTTCAGAAGTCCGAGGCTTCCGATCTGAACAAGATCTTCGTATTCGACGCCCGAATACGGAAAGCGCGAAGCGATACTGTGAACGAGTCCCATGTTTTTCAGGAGTTTTTCTTCTTCCGAACCGCCCGGAGCGTATGTACGGTTATTCTCGTCGGGACGCATATCAGCCACGTTTCACGATCTTTCTGTCCATGACGACTTTCGTCCCCTTTCCGGGCTTGGACGAGACGCGAAGCCTGTCTGAAAAACTTTCCATTATAGTGAACCCCATACCCGCGCGGTCATCCGAACCCGTTGAGAAGCAGGGCTCCATAGCCTGTCCGACATTCTCGATCCCGCAGCCGAAGTCGCGGACGGTCACGCGCAGGGTATTGTCATCAAAAATCTGCATCTTCATTTTGACCGCGCCGAGATCGGAGCCGTATGCGTGAACGATGCAGTTGGTCACGGCTTCGGAAACGGCTGTTTTGATCTCTGCGAGTTCCTCGACGGTCGGGTCGAGTTGGGATGCGAACGCCGCGACGCTCATGCGCGCGAAGCGTTCGTTGACGGAACGGCTGACAAAAGTCAGTTCTGCGGAATTTACGATCATTTTACCTGTCTCTCCTTATCGTTACGATTTTTTCAAGATTTGCCATACGGAAAACTGCCTCGACCGGGCGCGTCAGATTTGTCAGTTCGACTTCGCCGCCGACGGATCTCATCAGTTTCCGTCTGCCTGTCACGACCGCGATCCCGCTGCTGTCGCAGAAAGTCACGCCCCCGAAATCGAGAACAAGTTTTTCGGGAATGTAGGCGCGGACGGCGTCATCGATCTCCGTTCTGATCTCCGCGGCGCGGTGATGGTCGATCTCGCCTTTCAGATATACCGAAAGCGTTCCGTTCTTAAATCCTGTCGTCATTTGTTTCGCCCCCTTTCCTGCATTATATACCGCGCGAAGCGAGAAAAACGTCGTATTCCGTCGCGGAGAAGTTGAAAACATCTTGACAATGCGAATTTTTTGTGATACAATATAAACATACCAATTAAGTATGGAATGGTGTCGGTATGAAACTAACGAAAGAACAGGACTATGCGATCCGCATCGTCTACGAATTACTTAAAACCAACACAAAAATGACTGTCGCGGAGGTTTCCGAGAGAACGGGCGTTACGCCGCTTTTCACGCAGAAGATCATGCGAAAACTCAGTTCCGCGGGGCTCGTTTCATCCGTCAAGGGCAACCAGGGCGGTTATATCATGACGATCCCGAGCTCCGACGCTTCGATATACGATGTTTTCAAGGCGATCAACGGAGATCTCTATATAAATTCGTGCCTTGATCCCGAGTCCGGCTGCTGTTCGCGTCCGGGGGTCGAGGAAGGTAAGGGCGGATGTGTCATACGGAAGGCGATCGCAATCCTGAACAGGGATCTGATAAGATCGCTGAAAAACATAACTTTCAAGTCGCTTTTAGAGGACGAGTCAAAATGAAAAACAGCGGATTTCCGAAAAAGTTTATCACGGTATGCCTGTGCGTGTGCCTTGTTTTCGCGTTTTCCGTCGCGTCTTCGGCGGCGGATTGCGAACTGAGCCTTTCCGACGCAGAGACCCATCCGGGCATGACGTCGGAACTTGCGCTGACGGTCGGCAACAATCCGGGCATAGCGAACGGAATACTTATCATACGGTACGATCCCGAACTGCTCGACATCGACGCGTCCGAAATAACCGTCGGCGCGGTCGGTGCGCGTTTTTCGATCGTTGAAACGAAAAAGAGCGCGGGAGCGGTCAGCATTGGGTTCGTAAATCTTCAAAACGTGACCGACGACGGGATCATGTTCGTGCTTCCGTTTACGGTCAGACTTGATGCATATCCGACGGAAACGAAAATAGATATAGAAGTGAGAGAACTGATCGCGGAGGACGGTTCGGCGGTACCGACCGAGCAAAAAAGTTCAATTTTCACGGTTTCTTATCCTTCAGGGTATGTGAAGGGCGACGTCACGTCAGACGGAGCGGTCGATATCGAGGACGCGATGCTTGTCTTTTACCATGTCGCGAAAAAGTATACTCTCCCCGACGGGAGACTGCTCGCGGCAAATGTTGACGGCAACAATGTCATAGACATTGAGGACGCCATGCGAATATTCTACTGCGTGGCAAAAAAGACCGGGAATTTATAGACATATTACTGCCGCCGTGTCCAAAACAATATATGTTTTCCGAACTTTTTCCAAAATCGTCCAAATTATCCCCAATTGAGTGACAAATATCGAAAATTTCGATTTTACGTTAAAAAAAATCGTAAAAAACGCTTGACATACGGCGGTATATGTTATATAATGTGGGCGTAATAAGAGGTTTTCCGCATAATTCGCCGTTCCCGCAGGGAAGGAAGCGAGGGAAAGACGAAGAATGTAGTGGACCGATTATTTTATAAGGCAGCGCGTCTTCTGCGTGGCGGCTGTCGCTGTATAATGAGTACGCAGGAGACAATAATGCCGAAAGGCAAATACTATCTTAAAGGAAGGTACACAAACATGAAGAAGTTCTTAGCAATTTTCATGGTCATTGCCGTAGTTATGGGCATGACGTTCATCGTTATGAGCTCTGCGGAAGAAGCGGACTTCACCTACACGGTTAATGTTTCCGAGCCCGTTGACGGCAAATCAACCGTAACCATCGACATTGATGTTACGAAACCGCTTTCCGCGATCTCCATGGACATCACGGTCGCCGACGGAGTTAAGATCGTTGAAAAAGCAAAAGATGCCCTGTATTACAAGGGTAACAGCAAACTCGACACCGAGGCCGGTTTGGTATATCAGGCGTTCAACAACCTCGCAGTAGCCGTTAACGGTCAGGTTATAACCTTTACGACCGCTTCCACCGCGGACGTATCGGATCTTATCGGCGGTTCCGCAGGAATTTTCCCCTCCTCGATGAAAGGTTTCATGACCTTTGATCTCGAGGGCGTTACCGCAGTTGATGCAGAAACCGTAAAAGTTACTTCCATCAAGTGCATGAGCGGTCTTGACACCGGCGTCAGCGAAGTAGTTTACAACCTGCCCGAGCAGGAAGAGACCACTACCGAGCCCGAGCAGGAAGAGACCACTACCGAGCCCGAGCAGGAAGAGACCACCACCGAGCCCGAGCAGGAAGAGACCACCACTGAGCCCGAGCAGGTTGAGACCACCACTGAGCCCGAGCAGGTAGAGACCACTACTTCCGATGATCCCAACACTTCCGACGGAAGCAGCCTCAGCATGATCGTATTCGTAGTTCTTGCTGTTGTTTCGCTTGCTTGCGCTGCGGTTGTTATAGTAAGAAGAAAGAGAGCGTAAGTTTCTCCTATTCCGGAAAAACCAATCAGCTGAATAATCAGTTCGTAAAAGGACTACAATGAAGTTCTTCGGAAGAGCGACACTGTAGTCCTTTTTTTCAATCAAATACGGCAGAGAGAAAATGTCAAATGAAACGTATATTTCCTTCCAGTATGCGTTTCCCCCCAAAACAAATATTTCTTTATCCACATACTGCACAAGGAGGTAATATTTCATGAAAAAGATCCTTGCGGGAATTATGGCCGCCGCTATGGCAGTCACGACCGTTGCGGGCTTTGCGTTCACATCAAGCGCGACGACCGAAGATGTCAAGGGCGTTATTCCGAGAACAGATTCCGACGTTGTCCTCGACGGCGTTGCCGACGAAGACTTCTGGAAAGGTGCATACGTTGAAGAACTCAACGAAACCACCGCGGTTATCAAAGAAACGATGCTCGATGACATTCCGACGGAAGATCTTCCCTCCCTCACCATCAAAATGGTATATTACAGCGAATTCCCCGATGATGAAGATCCCGACAACATGATGTACATTTTCGATGAAAACGGCGGTATCATCGTTTTCATGGAAGTCGTTGACAAGCATAAAGCTTTTGCTTTCGGAGGAACCACGATAAACGCCGACGGCACTACGACCATGAACGGATATTCGTGCGCAAACGCCACGGACTGCGTTCAGCTTTTATTTGACCCCATGAATGCCGACGGACTCAACAACAATGAAAACGGATGCACCTGCTTCTCGTTAGTTCCCTATTCAATCGTTGCTCCCGAAAACGTGAAGCCGTCCTCACCCGGAGTCGGAACCTGTGCCGGCGGTCCCGGTTGGTGGTGGCAGCATTGGGGCGGTGGCGCCGGATACGGCGATAACCCGGAATTCGCCCTTATAGCCGATTCCGTTGAACTCGTTTCGGAAACCAGTTACGTTTTTGATGAAAATTATCCCCTTCCCACGAAGGAGAGCGTCCCGAACGATACGAGCAGACATTTCAAGATCATGCAAGCTTATCAGTTTGCCTCCATCGAGGGATACCGTATAGAAGCAAAACTTCACTGGAATCTTTTTGAATTTGAAAGCAACATGGAGATCAAGCCCGTCAAGGGAGAGCAGTTCGGAATGGGAATCGGACTCATTGACTACATGTTTGACGCTCCTTGGACCACGCGTCCGGGTTCCGCTGAAGTAGAACCTGCTCAGAAGGTATACAGAAGCTATCTCAACTTCGGAGATGAGGACGAAGGTTGGACGTCTGCCGACGTTCCCAAATTCTTCAACACCTATGAGTTCGGCGGATATATCGGAGAAGAAAAGCCTTCCGGACTTTTGGGCGACGCCAATAACGACGGGCAGGTCGACATCGAAGACGCGATGATGGTCTTCTATCACGTTGCGAAGAAATCACTTCTTACCGATGATGAAGCGTCCCGTTGCGATGTAACGAAAGACGGCAATATCGACATCGAAGACGCGATGAACATTTTCTATTACGTAGCGAAGAAGATCCCCGGTCTTGAATAAACAATTCTGAAAAAGACTTCGGGAGCGGACAACAGTCCGCTCCCGTTTTCAAATACGGCGAATGCCGAAAAGAAAGATGGGAAAGTCCCCGACGCAGAGGAATATCTGCGTCGGGGACTCTCTGTCTTATACCAACTGACCGGGCAATTTCAACTTTTCTTTCGGCGGAAACTGTCTGTCGAAAGCCTCGGCTTCCGAGTCATCGACAAAATAGCCGTCCGGGGTCTTGTATACGCCCGTTACACCGTCAAGAAATCCGTCTCTCAACTGCTTTAACAGAAAATACGGAACAGATTCCTCGCGGGGCTCGGCATAGTAATGGATCCCGCTTTTGGAAGCGACATCAAACCCGCACTTGCCGTAAAAGTCGATGTTACCTTCCATGCAGACGGCGCCGACGCCCATCTCCGATGCTTTTTCGAGAGCAAAATCAAGCAGGATTTTGCCGTAGCCTTTACGCTGAAAATCGGGGTGAATGCTAATCGGACCGAACGTCATGATCGGCAATGTTCTGCCGTCATCGGCCTTGATCTCGGCGCGGACGAACATCACATGACCGACGATTCGTCCGCCGACCTCCAGACATAAATCGAGTTCTTTGACAAACTCCGGTCTGTCACGGAACCGATGAAGTACGTAATGTTCCGTACATCCCGGTCGGTAAACATTCCAAAAAGCCTCGCGCGTCAGGTTTTCGACCTCGCGGTAATCTGCCGCGGTTTCTCTGCGAACGGTATAATCGTTTTTCATTTTCATTACCTCTTTCAATCAACTGCTTTCAATTGCGAGAGGCGTTGCGGAGAAATATTTGCAAGCCTCACGCTTACAGAACAATCTCCGAGGTGTTGTTTCTTTTCAAACAGCAATTCTCCGAAAATTTATTCAGACTGACCGTCTGTATATACAGTATAGCACATTACGAAAAAAAACGCAAGTCCCCTGCCGAAAACTTCAGAAAACAACCGTCGTGCGGGCGATACGGCGTATATTTACGCAGTAAACAAAAGCGTAACAACGGTATATACTGTTATAAAAAGCCGAAGAGGTGCAGATATATGGATTATTTCAGAGATACGGAGTTTATCTTCCGCAGGCTCGCCGATGCGGCGGCGTTTGTGGACGGAAGCAAAAAATATCCGGATATACAAGGCCGAGTCCTGTTCTATCAGATGAAAGACGGCGTGATCGTCCGCGCCGAGGTTTCGGGATTACCGCAGGGAACGGGAAAATGCGCCAGCCCGATATTCGCGTTTCATATCCACGGCGGCGGCAACTGCGAGGGGAACGGCAAAGACGCTTTTGCGGAAGCCGGAGCGCATTACAACCCGAAAGACTGTCCGCACCCTTATCACGCGGGCGATCTGCCTCCCCTTTTCGGGGCAGGAGGCAAGGCGTTTTCCGTATGTCTTACCGACCGTTTCACGGTGTCGGATATAATCGGAAAAACGGTGATCATACACGCTTCCGCAGACGATTTCACGACCCGACCGTCGGGGAATGCGGGCGAAAAGATCGCCTGCGGAGTGATCACACCGACAATAAGGTTTGCGTAACCGAAACCCTGATCTCATCTGCCGTCAGCGACAAACGCGTTTCCCGCCCGTTTTGCAGATCTCATATAACAGGAAAAAGACATCCGGGTTCAAGATTCTCAAACCTTCTGCGTCGTTCAGTTCCATGTTCAAAAGCGTCAGATCAACTTTTGTAACATGAAACATCAAGGACTTCTGCCGGACACAGCCTGTCTCGGAGCGGTAGGTTCAATGCGCAAGCATCATGTCCGACATCTGCGTGTACCACTTCGGATTGTCCCAGGGGAGGCTCCTTTTGTTGAATGCGAAAACGGGGGCTTGCAGTTTGCAAGCCCCCGAAAAGACAGACAGTATTAAAGGTTAATAGCGCTGCAGGCATCGAGTTTGCCGTCCATGATCCATATATACAGAACTGCGGTATCGTCACCGTCGGCGTACCATACATACAGTTCACACATACGGGATTCGTCATAACGGTACGAGGACGCGTCAACGCCGATATGTTCTTTCAGGTCGTTGTATGTCAGGTTTGCCTGCTCGGTGCCTTCGAAGTAGTTCAGCCCCGCCAAATATGTCTGAGCGGTTTCGCGGAGCACATCTTTGGATGCGCGGTCGGCGCTCATCTTCTGATTTTCCGTGGATTTCATATCCAGGTTATACGGATTGTTATTTTCCGTATTGTTGTATTTGTTTCCGCCGCAGGCAACAAGAGCAAAAACCATTGTGAGTAAAAGAATTGCGGATATTAACTTTTTCATATCGGATATCTCCTTCTGAATATTATGATCTGTATTTATGTTTTTGAAAGTCCCGCTTATGCCCTTTCCATCAAGAGCATATCAAAACTGTAAAGCAGGCAACCGTCTTCCGTGACTTTGATCTCCGAAAACGGATCGACCACGTCACCCAGAAATTCGCCCTCTATATTTGTATTATAGTAAAACTTTCCGTCACTTTCTTTCCAGTCGGTGCTGTCCGTAACGGCAAATCCGGCCTCACGGACGGCAAGACCTGCATTCCGAGCCTCTTCGATCATATCTCCCCAAACGGGAACAAGAGTATTAAGTTTTCCGTCGGGAGTAAATTCGATAAGCATCGGTATCATTTTCGCGAAGTCTTCAAAGTCCTCGCTGTCGGGCAAGGTTTGCGGGGTGAAAGTCTGCATACCGTCGGGAGAGAGTATGCGAAACTCTTTAATTTTCCATTTACCTGTTATATCCATATTTCAGTCCCCCGTCATGCCCACGGATCGGCGGCTTTCGGGGTGCGGACGCCTGTCAGCAGATACTGCTCCCACAAAAACCATTTTCCGTCGCTCCCGCGTTGGCGAAGTTTGATCGGTCTCGGATCGTCTGCACCTCCGCACGGGATAAACAGTTTCATATACCCCCGTTCCTCTCCCGATACATGATTGCTTTCAACTGTGACCGTATACGGTTCGGCGGGGGTATAGTTGTTCTCCGGCGTCGCTCCGACAAAATATGTGAACGGCAGATATGTCTTTCCGTCGCGGAAACGGTCGTTGAGGAACGAGATGTCCTGCCCGCTCAACGGACGGGGTCCGCGGAGCCAGTTCAGCATTTCCGTTCCGACGTTTTTATCCGCCGCGTAAGCGCAGAGAGCAAGAACGGTCAGCGCCGCGGCCTTGAACGGAGTGTCAAGGCTCGCTTCGGGCAAAGCCTGCATCTCCGAAAGACTTTCGGGAAGCGAACCGAACGAAAAAGTCTCGCGCTTATTTCCGACCGATTGTACTGCGCTGCTCACCGCCTGTTGCGCGGTGCTTTTCAGTTTGTCAAAAATACCCATATTATCCCTCCTTTGAGTTATATCAAAAAAGCATATTGCTAATTTGTCCTGTTTATTCTTTTTCTGCTTTGACCGGGAAGAAACCGTTCGGTTTTATGAACGTGCAAAGCGTCAATCCGTATTCGGAGCGGAGGCTCCGTATTTTTCGGCAAGTCCGTAAAAACGATCCGTCAATTCGCTGCTCGCAAGCATCGACGCGGAAATATGTTCGCCGTCGGAGAATTCGATGTACGAACTGTATACCGTTTCATCGAGCACCTGAAATATCCGTTTCGGTTTTTTATTCGCTTTCAGTTTTGAGATCAGATCTCCGTCGCGGATAATATCAATAAGTCCGTCGGCGTCCTCTTTCGAGATGGGAATATCCTCGATCTCGACCCGCTCCGATTCCCTGTCCGTAAAACATTCCGCCGACAGCAAAGCCCCGTTCTCGGACAAGGTCAGAGAGAATGAATAACCGAAACAAAAATCCATGTGAGAACATGAAACGGAAACGACGCGAATGTCATCGGCCGTATGATCAGGCGTTTTTTTGCATCCCGTAAATCCGCAGATGAAAGACAGTATCGACACCGCAAGCACCGCCTTTACGTTTTTTTTGCAAGCCATTTACTTTACAAGATCGCGCTTCCGCATTCGGGGCAGAATTTGGGATTTTGTCCCTGTTCGAAAGTCTGACCGCAATTCGGGCATTTTACAGCCGCTCTTTCGTCCGAGGGCTTTGCCGCTCCGCAACCCCGGCAGAATTTGCCGGTATTGCGCTGCAAGCATGACGGGCATATCCACATATCGTCGGGGCGACGCCCTGCCGCGCTGACAGTCGAAGCGGGAGCAGTCTCTTTCTCGGTTGCGGTGTTCCCGCTTTCGTCCGAGGAACAGAAGTCATGTCCCGTAAGGCAGGAGGTCAACTCGTGCAGTTGTCTTTCATATTCACGGTAAAGATCCGTATACGGGCTGTCGGGACGGTTTCCGTCGCTGAGTTCAAGTTCGATCGTGTCGAACCACGGAGACTCGACATGAACGGTGACATTGAACTCATAATCGCACTCGTAGCGCTTGGGGGAATAACTCTTGCTGTTTCCCTCAGAGTCCGTATAGAAGATCTCTTCGCGGTTTTCGCGTATCTCCGTATCAATATTTTTTACCTGATCAAAGCCGATAAGATCGGGATTTGCACCGCGCCAATCGCTGAAATGCGTCACGATAAATCTGCGTCCGGCCGTGTCGGCATAAACTTTCTTGCCCTCTCCGAAAGTTTTATTCGGGACGAAAGAGGCGAGTTGTTCCCTGTTTTTTTCACGGTAGGCAAGTTGCTGTCTGATCTCCTCGACCGTCGAATTGCGGCGGTCGTTGAAAAACGGCGAAAGTTTTTTCGCGCAATCTTTGCAGAGATTGCCGTCCTCCAATTTACGGTTGCCCAAAAGTCCGATCTTTTCACCGCATATATCGCAGTATTTTTTGTCAAACAAACCCATGACCGTATCCTCCGATCTGTTTTTCGGTTGCCGAGCGAGCGGAACCGCGTGTATTCTGTCGGTCACGCTGAAAAGATGTTTTCAACCGTGATCGCGTCCGCTTTCGGCTATTCTCTTCATTTTCCGGTATTTTTGTCTGCCCGTGTTTCTCTCCGAAACAGATTTATTCGGCAGAAAATATATTTATTTATTATAATTATAAAAAAAATTCCAAAAAAACGCATTCCCCGAACGGGTACTTTCATCCGTCGGGTTCCCGTTTATGTCGGCGATCTGTTCAGGGAGTTTATTTACGGAGCACAGTAAAAATGTCGGAAGCAACACCTTCCGCGACAGGCGGTAAGTTGACAAACAAACCCGCATTTGATATAATTCATACGAAAAGCGCTGCAATTCAAAGCCGAAATCTCACTTCCGCGGGGAAAAGCCGCAAAGCGAACGGAAACCCGGCTGTCTCTGCAATGCGGATGAACAGACAAAAAAATGCCGTAATGACATCGACAGGATGGATTACGGCGGAGTAAATGATAATTATATCAGTCTACTGACTTATATGCTCCGAAATTCAAGTACTTTGAAGGAAAAATCTCAGTACCCTTGGTTTTCTGCACAGAAAAAGAGCGGAAGCACTTGCTCCCGCCCTTTATCATATGCGATCCATGTACTACGGCAATACTGTCATAATAAATATTGCATGATGTTGTACACTATGACAATAAGCCTCTCTCAACAATTATTTATATTTAATGGGCACTGAACAGAATTAATTTATCATACTCTTCAAGTTTGACCGGGATCTGAGTTAAATCGCCCCCGAAAATCACTTTTCCCCCGTTAGATTTAACATAACCGAGAACAATGGTTGGATTGACAAATCCTGATATTTTTGCATTTAATGATTCGTTGTATACAGCCCTTATTAATTTATCGGCAGTAGTTGGCTCCGGGATACGGTTAAAATAACGTTTAATCTTTTCAAATCTTCTTAAGACGATTGAGTTCTCTCTGCTGATTGTATCCGACAGTCTCTTCGATTTCTTTTTTTATTTCATCCTTTCTTGACTGAACCAAAACAACTACTTTTTGCGTCTCGTCGCTGTAAAGCATCTCGTTAACGATTTCAGACGCACGACTGTTCCAATTAAGAATGACAAAATGCCCGTTCAGATTCAATTTGTGCTTTCCGGTATTTGCGTTCTCTATAAAATTTGATATGTAGTTGGTTACATAACCTATTACGGCGCCTGTGAATGAAATAATTCCAACAATAATAACGCACAAGCAAAAAACCGTAACAAAAACTCCCGACTTTCCGGTATCAGCGACAACAAACTGAATACATCCGGCATCCAAGATCATCGTTATTGTACAAAATGCAGCTTCTATAAATGACATTTTTTCCGTTCCGTCAAGTGATAACGCACTTATTACAACTGCAGAAACCAAGAAAAAGACTATGTTGAAAATCAGTATTGCCGCAAGAACCATTCTGCCCGGATTTTTTACCAGTTGTATGCTGAATCCTTCTTTTATTTCTCATAATACCCATCCTTTTCCTCATTATTTACTTTCTGTTTAAGTACCAATTGATCATCCATGTGATCATGATTGCGCAAATTGTCAAAAGAGAGATCCATTTTGAGATACTACTGAACGGAGCAAACAACTCCAAGTATGAAGAAGCGTCGATAAGGAAAGAAAAAACAGATAAAAACGAAATAGCGATCAACAGTTTATTTGTTTGCTTTTCTGCTTTTTCATGAGACTTTGCCCGATACATTTCGACTTGTTGCTCATTTTCACTCAGGTCATCCAAAATATTGTCTATATCAAGAAGACGATATATGCGAATATAGAGGTTTTGATAAATAAAATCATTTGAAACAACTCTAAATGAATATACTGTTTTTAATCTTACAATACGCTCATTAACATCTCTTATTGTATCGAAATCTCCTGTTGCTACTTCTTCTATATATCTGATTGCGGAAAAGCGTTGATTAAGAAGCATCAGGTACATAAACCTATAATCCCTGATAAATTGAAGATACTTATACTTATCATAGAATATATTTCCTTCATTTACTCTGATGATATTTACAAGTCCCTCTTGACTTCCACTCCAAAAGTCGAACGTTGACGGATTATACTCAAAGTCATACTGCCCCTGACATTCTTCGTATTTAAACCGTGTTCCGTAGCCTCTGCGCAATCTGAAAAGCAATTCTTTTAATTCGATATCGTTGATTTCATCTTCAAAAAATCTTAGAGTATGAAATCCTATGCATTCATTTTTAAAAGCATTTTCCCCATGATTGACCGAATTATAGAAAAAGGGGACAGAATCCTTAGGTAAAGCTTCATTGATGATTCCTAAAAAAGACTTTTTTCCTTCATCTATATCATCGTGTTTATATATTTTTTTGAAGGTGTAGACAAAGTCACAGATTTCATCCGGAGTTAATCCGTTGTAAGATACTTGCAACTCCGCAAAGGCTATTCCCGTTCCGAAAACAGAAACTCTGATGTCGGAAACAGAAACCTTTTCTTCATATTTTTTATTAACAACCTCTGTTCCGCCGTCCGTGTATTCGGACATTTGAAAAGATACTTTTTCTTTCTCAAGTACATTATATTTGAAGGAAATAAACAAATTTTCATCTGTTGTGAGGCGATCCACATATTTAAGCAGATAATTTGTTGTTAATTCTTTTTTTTCAATCACTGACCATTTTTCATTGTTTTCCAGTGTTTTTATTGTCTTTTCGATGCTCTTATTGTAAATAGGAACAAAGAATATCGATGTATTCAGATTGTTATTTTCTATCATTTTTATAAACTGTCTTTCTGCGAAAGGCATCAACGGGGTTATGAAATCCGTTTGGCTAACTTTCGCTAATAATATTTTTTTAATACAATAACCTCGGAGGTTCGGTAAACTACAGAACCCGTGGAGGTGAGTGGCGGGGCTGCATAGCGTCAAACCCCACATTTTTATATGGTTCGGTTGTTCGTCAAGGCATCAACGAATGGCGCAAAAAAGCAGCATGTAAACTTATCTCTTTCAAATCGACTCGATTTTGCAGAACAACCAGTCAATGCCGAATCTTCAAAATAATTTGTTTTGGAGGTTTTATGGCATTTAAAATTTTTCGTAAAAACTGTTGCGGACTTGATGTCCAAAAGCCTTGGATTTATGCTTGCATTGGTATTACAGATACAAACGGTCGTACAGAACACAAGCAGTCTCGCTTTTCCTCGATCTCTAAAGGATTAAAGGAATTAGCTGATTGACTTGCAGAATATTCTTGTACCGATGTTTGTATGGAATATACAGGCAAGCGTGGGATTCAGGTATTCAACATCCTTGAAAAAACTTGTTTTGTAACGCTTGCTCATCCTAAATATACTAAACTGCAAAAAGAGAACGAGACTTTGTACGCTATCGAACCAAATTTGCGAATACCCTTACCGGCGAAAAGAACCGTGCCCTAATTGGAGAAGGTGTGCAGGTATGGGCAGTAGGCGCGGATACGCAGAGCCTTTTATTGTTCTGTCTTATCGAAGTACATAACGAGACTATCGCCCGTTTGACCTGCCCAGCCGTTGATCTCCAGTCCCGCATTCATGAGAAGCGCTCCCGAAAGTATCTCTCCCGACTGCTCGTTCTTATAATAGGCGTCGGGGTCAAGTCCGCGCAGTTTTACTTTCAAACGCCGATGATATTCACTGCATATCGTAACCAGGGTGAGCATAGTCCGCGACTTGTCGGGGGAAACGAACTGCCATGCCGCCACGCGCGGGTTTTCAAACGGGGAAATAAGCCTGTAAAGGTCTCCCCTGTTCACGAGTTCGTAATTTCTGTGATACTCCCCTATCTGACGGCGAATGATCCCCGCTTCGTCTTCGGTAAGTTTTGTGGGATCGAGTTCCAGCCCGAAAGTCCCCCATCTTGCGACATTGCATTTCGTTTCGTATCCCGTTCTTCTGTTTGCGGAAACGTGCGCACCCATGGACGAGGCGGGATAACACATCGATGTGCCGAACTGGATATAAAGCCGATCGATCGCATCGGTGTTGTCGCTCGCCCAGATCTGCGGAGAATAACAAAGCATCGCGGGGTCGTACCTTCCGCCGCCGCCGGAACAGTTCTCAAACAGAATGTTCGGAAAAGTTGTTATGAGCCTGTTCATGAGGTCATAAGTGCCTGATACAAAGCGATGGAAAAACTCCTTTTTGCGTTCGGGAGGCAACAGCGCGGAATCGGCATCGCTGATATTCCTGTTAAAATCCCATTTAAGATAATCGATTTTGTTTTCCGAAAGCACCTTATACATTTGCTCCCAGATATTGTCACGGACGTCTTTGCGCGACATATCGATAACATACTGATTGCGCCCCAACATCGGCTTTCTGCCTTCAACGTGAACGCACCAATCGGGGTGAGCGCGGAAAAGATCCGAATCGGGAGAGATCATTTCCGGCTCATACCAGATCCCGAACTTCAAGCCTATGTCGTTTATACGCCTGATCAGATCTCCGAGACCGCCTTTCAGTTTTTTCTCGTTGACATACCAATCGCCGAGCGAACAGGTGTCATCGTTCCTGTTGCCGAACCAACCGTCGTCCATCACGAGCATTTCAACGCCTAACTTTTTGGCTTCTTTTGCAAAGGCGACAAGTTTATCGTCATCAAAATCGAAAAATGCCGCCTCCCAACTGTTGATAAGCAGAGGCCTTTTTTCGGTCTTGTAGCGCCCCCGTATAAGATTATTGTTGTAAAATCTGTGGAAAATTCGACTCATTTCGCCTATTCCCGAAGGTGTATAAACCATTATCGCCTCGGGTGTATCGAAAGTTTCGCCGCTTTCGAGCGTCCACGAAAAGGTTTCGGGATCAATGCCCATAACAACTCTTGAGGTACAGTTATAATCGCATTCGACAAGCGCCGCAAAGTTTCCGGAATATACAAGATTAAAGCCGTAAACGTCTCCGTGTTCTTCATCCGCGCCGCGTTGAGCCAGCGCTATAAACGGATTTTGAACATGACTCGAAGAACCTCTTCGGCTGCTCACGCCCTGAATACCGTGACCGAGTCTGCGTCGCTCAATATTTCTTTCTTTGGCATAACAGCCGTGAAGCGAAATCAGATCATAATCCATTTCGGGCAGATCAAGACAAAGGCTGAAAGCCCTGCCGATCCTCATTTTCCGAGAGGATCCGTTGGTAACGCTGACCCGCCTTGCTATAACATCATATTTCGGAAAAACAGAATAATACAGCGTAACTGCGGCGCCCGTCACGGCGTCTTTTGCATACAGTTCAAGCGTCTGCGCTTCGCTGTCGCTGTTGGCATAACTTGACGGCAACTGCGGTATATCTTTTTTTCCGTCATAGATCTTATATCCGCAGTAACGGATATCCGTGACATTGTCGCCGTTTGAATTTTGAATTTCAAGCGCCGAAACTCTGAAATCTCCGGCTCCGATCGTAGCATATTCCATGGGCGCGGCGTCGGGAGAAAACCCGTTTTCCCCCATAACGGGATCGGCGGGACTGAAAGAAGCGTTGGCAGCACGGATCGCTCTGCCCGGCACATAACTGTCGGGAATATATGCGCCGTAATACAGGTTTAAGATATAGTTTTCATCATATACCTGAATTATGTAACTTGTCTTCTCTGTGTCAATTTTAAAGGTTCTGTCTTTTTCATTATAACTTATCGGCATAAAGACCTCCTGTAATAATTGTTATATAAAAACACGCGTACCGAGCTGCCGTTGACGGCGGTTTCGGAAATTTGCGAAACAAAACTTCCAATTTCCGTTCGCCGTGCGGCCTCCGATCCCCAAACCGACATATTGCCGATTTCCGTTTCGGCATATACCGCATACAGTATAACACATTTTTTCGTCAGATACAACCGTCTTTCGGATATTAACCGCCGTCGGGAAAAAATTTTCCGTTTTCCGACGGATCTTTTTTCGAAACGGTAGGTGGTCTGTTATGTGGTCAACAGCAATTTCCGCAGAATAATATGAGTTATACGCCTCTCGCTCTCCCGCGAGGGGCGATTGCTTTTTACACGGTTATTATAACTCTGAACAACCCCTGATTCAAGCAGTAGACAAAGAAAAAGGAATTACGGAAAAGCAAGGGGAAATAGAAAACTTGCAACAAAAAGTTGATAAATGCTGAAATCGCAGTATTTTTCTGTCGAAAACTGTTGATATTTGGCGTAAAGTGTGGTATAATGATTTTTAATGGTACAATGTACTTACTATAACTATCTATGAGGTGTAATACAATGGCCGCAAGCTATAAAAAATTGTTCAAGCTTCTAATCGACCGTGATATGAAAAAGAAAGAGCTCGCCGAAAAAGCCGGCATCAGCATCGCTACCATTACCAAAATGGGCAAAGACGGCGCTGTTGTCAGTAGCGATGTTCTTGTGAAAATATGTACCGCGCTTGAGTGTACGATGGACGATATAGTTGAGATTGTACCGGATAACAAGTAATTGGAGATTACCTTATGAGTCGTTGTTTATATAATAGCAGTTTCACGGATTTTCTTAATACAGATAATAATACAGCAAACTGTTAAAGATTTGGTTTCCACTGGTTTGATGACTAAGTTTAATAATGAACGAAAAGAACATTTGGAGAACATAATCAAAGGCGACGAACGCAAAATAAATTTATGGGAAGAAATATGTAATTGAATTACTTGTGAAGGTGAAAGATGTGGAGTTTCTTTTTGTCATTATGAGAGAAATAATGGATAGAATTTAATTTGCAAAAAATAAAGAAGCAAAGAGTTGCTGTTTTGCAGGAGGAAAAGCAATGTCACTAAGAGAAAACTTTGCGAAATTTATAAGCGAATACGCAAATCTATATGCCGAGGTGAACAAAACACAGAATTATCGGCATCCTTTTGGTTCGTTTGTAAGAAATGACATACCAAATGAAATTCGTAAAAAAAGCAATATTGATCCGGCTAAATATATAGTAAAGGGAAGCAATGGTGCAGGACGGTGGACTACTGTTCCGTGGATTGCAATATTTGACAGAAGGATAACAGAATCTGCACAGCGCGGTGTATATCTTGTTTATCTTCTGAACAAAGACAAAAAAGAATTATATCTCACATTGAACCAAGGAGCAACTGATGTTTCGCAGAATGGTGCGGTGGCTAACGATGGCAGACTTGCGTTTACTGGAGTAACAGGTTCGTCGAATACTAAATCTCTTGCAAAATTAAGAAGTAACGCTGTTCATATTCAGGGTGTAGTAGGCAGTGTTCCGTTTTCTACAGATGAAATGATTAAATGTGGAGCCCCTAAATACGATGCCGGCACAGTGTGTTATAAAAAATACACGCTCAACAATCTTCCTGATGATGAACAATTATTCGCTGATTTACAGGAATTTATCTCAATCTATTCGCGGTACGCAGAATGGTATTTGAACGGTGGAGGTGAAACAGAAGATGATTCTTGGTGGCCGTCTCAAGAGGAATATCCTTTGAACCTCACTAAAGAGGATTGGAAAAAATATATTCTTGAGGTTGAATTGCCGAATCATCCTGTGCCCATGAGAATGCTCAAGGCGATGATGGAGCTTGACGGCGAAGCAAGTTGTAAGAAACTATCCGACTTGTATGGTGGACATCCTTCCGTGTATGCCGGATGCGCTATGAACATTGGTAGGCGCGTCAAGAAGCACTTTAACTTGCCTGTGTGCATGGACGGAAATCAAGAAAGATATTTTCCGTTCCCGTTTTTGGGCAAGTATCGCGGTGGCAGTGAGGATAATTATATCTACCGTATTCGTCCGGAATTATATGCGGCATTGAAAGAAATCGATTTGTCAGAAATCAGTCCATATTACGTTGAAGAACATAAAATTGGGAAATTCGATTCTTGGGAGATTGTTGACGAAACTACTGCTATTAAAACTTGCGATAAGTCCTTTTTCGATTACAATGGTTCGGGTGTTCCAAAAGAAATTTGTTGGTTCTTCGATGCAGAGAATCTTTCTTCAGGCGAAACCAAAACAATAAAGGTTCAATATAACGGAAAAGAGTACTCAGGAAAAGTTGCAAACGATACTACTGACCGCAGACGCGTTCGCATCTTTTGGAGCGCTGATCTCGGAAGATTATTTGATACATACAAAAACGAAGAAAGCAAGGCTACTTTTATTAAAAAGCAAATCGGAGTTTACGAAATTACTATTACAGGTGGTGAGAAAGAGATGACAATCAAGGAGCAAGTTACGGCTATAAAAACATATATAGCAGCTAAGGGATTCAATTATGATGGATCTCTGATCGAGAATTTCTATCTTGGATTAAAATCTAAGCCGTTTGTCATTCTTGCAGGTACCTCGGGAACGGGTAAAACAAGACTTGTTCGTCTGTTTGCGGAAGCAATTAACGCAGAATATAAGCTTGTTTCTGTACGTCCCGACTGGTCTGATTCATCTGATTTGTTTGGTCATGTGGATCTCAATCAAAAATTTGTGCCCGGCGCAATTATTAATTTCGTGAAGCAAGCTGAACTGAATCCGACTAAGCCTTATTTTCTCTGTCTTGATGAAATGAATCTTGCTCGCGTTGAATACTATATGAGCGACCTTCTTTCGATTATCGAAACTCGTCGCCACGAAGGTGGAATGATTGTAACAGATCCGATTGACGTGAATTACGGTAATGATTCTGTCGCCGCAGGAAGATACGGAAAACTGATCCTTCCCGGCAACCTCTATATAATCGGAACGGTAAATATGGATGAAACCACATTCCCGTTCAGCAAGAAGGTGCTCGACAGAGCGAATACGATTGAATTCTCGTATGTTGATCTTCTTTCTATGCCTTCCTTCAGTACGGCAACAGCGGATAAGATCACTGCAACCAACGAGTTCCTTGTTTCGAAGTATATCACTCTCAATGATTGTAATGCAACTGACAGAGAATATATCGGCAGTGTGTGCACAACGCTTAGCAGAATCAATGGTATTCTCGAGATTGTAAACGCACATATCGGATATAGAGTTCGTGATGAGATTGTATTCTATATGCTTAACAACCGTGAAACTGATCTCCTCGACGATAAGGTTGCGTTTGACAATCAGATCATGCAGAAAATTTTGCCGAGAATTCAAGGAAGCAGCGAATCCATAAAAAAGATGCTTGAAGAGCTTCTTAAGATTTGTGATAGCGAAAAATACGAGGCAGCATCCAATAAGATCAACTTTATGATTAAGAGGTACGAAGAAGATGGCTTCACTTCCTACTGGCTCTAATAAAATATTAGAAGTCCATACGGAAAGTGTCAGCGTTGTTATAAAAAGCAAAAAGTTGCAGGTTTTCATTGATCCCGATGCGATTATGTCTCAGGATTCGAATGTCGATATTACGGCAGTTAACTTGAGGCGAGTTAAGATCTATCCCTGTGATCTTGATGCCGATTATGAATCTTCTTCTCAGTCGTGCGTACAACTCGCTGTTGTTCCGTTGTTTTTTGAACAAACCGATTACGAAATCGTTATTCAAAGCAAAGACGGCAAAGCAGTGACATTTTGGCACGAAAATCCCCGAATCCGTGAAAAGATAGACCTTGTTACCGATGAGAATCTCGGGCTTATCTCGGGAATTGTAAACTTCGGAAACAATGTCGGATATTCGGATTTCGAGATTATGCATGACGGACATAAACATCTCATTCTCAGAATAGAGGTGTTCCCGTCAAAAATCAGTTACAAAGAGGATTATAAGCTGATGCTCGAAGATATATCGAACGAGATATATTCGGCTGTTATAGACTTCTTGCAGAAAACTTATGAATGGATAAGAGTAGGTAATTCGGGCGAAACCACGCCCGCACTGTTCTTCCAAATCATTTCTACAATATTCGAGAGATATATAAAAGCAGCAAAGACGATTATTGCGTCTCCGCACCATAAACTCGCAGTTGAACATCAGGTGTTGCCTGCATACAAAGCACGCAGAACCGATGCGAGAAGCGAGAAATGGCTCGCAAATCATCCCGAATACATGCAGAAAAGAGCAGACGGAATTGCCGCCTCTAAAGTGCTTGCGGTTCGCAAGCAGATTACATATGATACCGTCGAGAATCAGTTTGCAAAGTTTATATTGAATTCGACGGTAAAGCAGCTTCAGGACTTCAAGAGAAGATACCTTGAATCTGCCGATAAGGTCGATAATGTTGTTGTGTATAAGGCTGTATCCATGATATCGGCCATCAAGCGTGCTATTTCGACATCTTTCCTTGAAGATGTGTCGGAGTATAAGGCAACGCAGAGCATGTCGCTTGTTTTTGAAATGGCTCCCGGATACCGTGAGCTGTATAAGTATCATTTGATGCTTAAACGCGGATTGTCTATTAATGGTGACGTGTTTAAGGTATCGATGAAGGATACGGCTCAGCTTTATGAGTATTGGTGCTTTATCAAGCTTGTGTCTATCATGAAAAAGCAAGACTATCGCCTGTTCACCGATGATGTTATTAATGTGGACAAATCAGGCGTTACGGTTACACTTGTGAAAGGTCGAGCTTCTGAGGTTAAGTTTATCAATCCGAGAACCGGAGAGAAGATAACTCTTACATATAACCCTGCAGAAAGAAAGACACCTACTGTCAGCCAAAAGCCCGATAATGTGCTTACGCTCGAAAAAGTTGGTGCGGAGAGAGAATACAAGTATGTCTTCGACGCGAAATATCGCATTGAAGCACGCCCCGATTCTTATTATCCCGATAATAGCGTCGGCCCCAAACTTGATGATATCAATACGATGCACAGATACCGCGATGCAATTGTTTATGACAGCGGCAGTGCGAACCGATTTATGTTCAAGAAAGAAATGTTTGGAGCTTACGTGCTGTTCCCGTATGGTGATGAAACTAAGTACGAAGATCACCATTTCTATAAGAGCATTGATACCGTCAATATAGGTGGACTTCCTTTCCTGCCCGGAGCAACACGCCTTGTTGAAAAAATGCTCGGTGAACTCGTTGCTGATTCGGAAGAATCCGCATTTGAGCGTGCATCGTTGCCTGCAGGCATTGAAAAGAGATTGTCTCATGTGGATTGGTCGCGCCAGGATGTGCTTGTCGGCTCTTTCAGGAAGATGGAGCAATTCAAGATCAATCACCGAGATAGATATTACTATTTACCTGCCAAGAACTTTGACACAGATAAATTACCGATTCGTTATGTGGCGTTGTATCAGTCAGCGAAGTTGTTTGGAGCAAATGCGGGTATTCGATATTACGGCGAGGTGTTGACTACCACTCGAGTAAAACGAAAGCAGATTCCTGTGCCGATGTCAGGCAACAATGGTGAAGAGTCATACTATGTTTTCAGAGTGCGTGAATGGAAAACCCTTAACACGCCTATCGCAGTAAAAGAAGAAGGCGTAAGTGAACCCAAGTACACAAATATGTTCTTGCTTACACATTGTACGCATTCGTATGAGCTATTCAATGTTCATTCCGAGGAACAGTTCAGACTTTTGCATGAGCTTAAGAGAATGTTCGACCATACCGAAATGAATGCTAAGGGAAATGATCCGATGTATCGAATTGACGATAAGCATTCGATTTTGGTTCATGAAGGATGTTTTGACATTCTTAACGAAAACGGAGAGCGTCTCTTTGATCCGCCTCTTCGTGTATCCGATTTCTCTCGTCATCCGAGACGTTATTTCAATTTAATTGCAGAAAGACTCAAATAATTGTGTGGAGGTGTTGGTATGACCGAAGTAGTAGCAGCCCTGATTTGGGACAAAGATAAATTTATGATCTGCCAACGGCCGGCGCACAAAGCGAGAGGGCTCCTTTGGGAGTTTGTCGGCGGCAAGGTAGAACCGGGCGAGACGAAGGAACAGGCGCTCATTCGTGAGTGTCAGGAAGAACTCGCCGTGATGCTCTCCGTTGGTGACGTGTTTATGGACGTCGTCCACGAATACCCCGATCTGACAGTCCATCTGACATTATTTAACGCAACAATTGCGGAAGGAGTACCGCAAAAACTGGAACATAACGATATTAAATGGATTACCCCAAGAGAGATTCCAAACTATGATTTTTGTCCGGCAGATGAGACGATCTTAAACGAAATAAAGAGAAAACATTCAAAATAAAGGTAACACGAAACATATAAGTATTTTTAACTTCGATTCGTGCAAGCGAAGCTAACAAAGTGTTAGTCTTTCAAGCGTCGTAAGAAGTACAGTACATAGTAATGCTATGCCTGTATTTCTTGCGGCGTTTTTTGTTTTCCGCAATATGAATACTGCTCCCGCTTTTTTAGGCGGGCGTAGATCATAAATAAAGCTGTCAGAGAGGAGTTCGGTTGTGATTGTAATAACACAGCCGCCTTAAGTGAATGACTCAAGGCGGCGACGGAAAGGGAACTCGCCGTATGTTGTAAAAGGACGGTAAAAAACAATGAAAGGAAAATTTTATTATAAAAGAATGTACGTTTAAAAATTACGACGAACTGCCGCTGTTCCTCAATGCGGAAACGGTAACAAGATTGAGCATGGTTTCGGCAGAAATGAGGGCAGTTAAACCCCACCCGACCAAGTTGTAAAAACGCCACAGAAGGCAAAACTCGAGCCGAAACAGCCCAAAATACGACGCCCCGAAACGGGATGCGTTACCATGATAAACGATCACCTCTATGAAGGGCGGTACACGCCGACCAACGCCTACGGAAAGCGAAAAAACCACAATATATACGCAAAAACGAGAGAAGAATGTGAAGAAAAGCTTGCCGAGCTGATAACGCAGATGAATGCGGAAATTGCGGCTGAGAAAGAACGGTTCAAATCGGGACAGACGGCGTAAGGCAGATACAATTCCGCCACGGAGAAATCCGTGGCGGTTGCTCATTTAACTGTCAAAATTTGAACCGCAGTAATCAAAGAAAAAGCATAAAAATCCTCCGGAGCCACAAGGCTCTGGAGGAAAGGTGGTCGGAGTGACAGGGTTCGAACCTGCGGCCTCAACATCCCAAATGTCGCGCGCTACCAACTGCGCCACACCCCGAAATATTCTGTTTTTTTGCATGAAAGTAATAGCGGAAATATGCGCGAAAAGATCGCGCAGGGAGTTAAACTCAAAAATCACGCGATGTTGGGTTTTCGGAAAGTGCCGAAAGGCAAAAAACCGCAAAAGAGTTTCGGTCTTTTGGCGGTTTGTCGGATGTTCCCCTTCCAGAGAGAATTCCGAGTAGGTTTTTCGACCGCGCGGCGCAAAAGACAGCGTTTCTTTTGAATACCCGTATATTATAGCAAAAAAATGTCGGGTTGTCAACAGGCAAAGCGACTGTTCCTGACGCAGATCGGATGCGACGGGATGAATTTTAAACCGTTTTTTTCAAGAAAAGCAAGCCCCGTCGCTTCGGCGGGGCTTGTTCACATGGGTTTTCGGTCAGATCCTTACTGTTTTTACATCAATTTGCGGAAAAGCATTTTCAGATCTTCTACGCTTGTATCCTTCGGGTTGCCGGGACGGCAAGCGTCGGCATAAGCGGACTCTGCGAGGAAGTCGAGATCTTCTTCTTTAAGTGCGGCAAGTTTCGTCGGGATCCCGACATCGATCGAGAGCTGACGGACAGCGTCAACGGCGGCTTTTCTGTAAGTCGCCTGATCCATACCGGTCGTATCAACGCCCATTGCCTCGGCGATATTTTTGAACTTGTCGCCGGTCGTCTCTGCGTTATATTCCATAACTATCGGGAGCATCATCGCGCAGGCGACGCCGTGAGGAGTGTCGTAGACCGCGCCGAGAGTGTGCGCCATAGAATGAGCAATTCCGAGACCGACGTTCGAGAATGCCATACCGGTCACAAACTGACCGAGAGCCATTGCTTCCCTGCCGTCGGGATCGTTGTTGACGGCTTTGCGAAGATTATGAGATATAAGTTTGATCGCTTCAAGGTTCAGGCAATCGGCAAGCGTCCACGCGGCTTTGGTCGTGTAACCTTCGATCGCATGAGTGAGGGCGTCCATACCTGTGGAAGCGGTCAAGCCCTTCGGCATCGAGGACATCATATCGGGATCGACGATCGCGATGTCGGGGATATCGTTCGTGTCAACGCAAACGAATTTTCTCTTGCGTTCAACATCGGTTATAACATAGTTGATGGTCGCTTCCGCCGCGGTTCCCGCGGTTGTCGGAACGGCGATCGTGAAAACGGTTCTGTTTTTTGTCGGCGCAACGCCTTCAAGACTGCGTACATCTGCAAATTCGGGGTTATTTATGATAATTCCGATGGCTTTGCCAGTATCCATGGACGAGCCGCCGCCGATCGTTATCATATAATCCGCGCCCGACGCCTTATATGCGGCGACGCCGCTCTTGACGTTTTCGATCGTCGGATTGGGCTTTATATCGGAATAAACTTCATAAGCCATACCGGCTTCGTCGAGCAGAGCGGTCACCTTTCCGGTAACGCCGAATTTAACGAGATCGGGGTCTGTTGCGATAAATGCCTTTTTAAATCCTTTTGCGGCAACCAAAGCGGGAATCTCTTTGATAGCCCCTTTGCCGTGATAAGAAATTGCGTTCAGTACAAAACGATTGACCATGACTGTTTCCTCCGATTGATTTTATTATTCCGGAAGCCCTTTTCATCGCTCCCGAGACTATTATACCCCGACCGATACGCTTTGTCAACGAAAAACGATAAACAACAAAGACGGAACTTGTGAACAGAAATATAAAATATTTGTGTCAAAATATCTAACGGATGTTTCGGCGAATATGCTGCATTTTCCACGGCAACAATATACAAAGAATGAAAAGAGGTAAACATAATGAACTATTTATGGACTGACGAAACCGAACAATTGCGGCATAAAACGCTTGAAAAAGATATTTCGACGGACGTTTGCATTATCGGCGGCGGCATCGCGGGAATCATGTGCGCGGGAAAATACTCGTTGACTGTAAAAGCGACAGAGCGGCTTTTGAATTAAGAAAAAATTGAAGACAAATATCCCCTGCCCGACGTTTTTCGTCTTGCAGAGGATATTTTACTGTTTATAGAAAATTATTCGGTTTTGTCACACGATTCGCAGTCGCCCGCAACGATGTTTTTCAGAATAAACTCGTTGCCCTGTTTAAGATATGTTCTGTCGCTGCCGCAATACGGGCATATTTTGCCGTGTTCGACCGTGCCGTACACTTTGCCGCAATTCTCGCAGAAAGTCTCGGCTTTTATCTGCTCAATGCGCAGTTCCGCGTCTTTCATCACGATTTCTTTCGAGACCGCCCATTTCCAGCAGTCAAGCAAATAATCGGGAATGACGCTTGAAACCTCGCCGAGTTCTATCGTAACGGCGGAAACGCGTGAAACACCGTTTTCCTCCGCGATACGGTTAACGCTTTTTATAACATGAAAAACAACTCCGAGTTCGTGCATATTATTTTCCCTGTTGTTGGCGTTTTACCTGTTTGCCCACATTGTTGCGGTTGCCGAGAATCTTGAATCCGCGTTTTACCACATACGGAAGCAGCGCGCCGACTTTCTTTTCGGCAACGCACATCGTGCTTGCCTGCGGCATATCGCGATGAAGTCTTATTGCGTCAAACGCGCATTTCGTGGTACAAATACCGCAGCCGATACATTTATTCGGGTCAACTATTGATGCACCGCAGCCGAGACAGCGGGAAGTTTCTATCTTCACCTGCTCTTCGGTAAGCGTTCCGTGATTGTCCTCAAACGACTTTGAATCAAGAGACGTATCGACCGGCGCAACCTGTCTGGAAGCGTTGTCGTAATTCTCAACCTTGATATTGTCCGTATCGAGCATCGCGAACTCCCTGCGGTTTCTGCCAATGGTCATATGACCGTGCTGAACGTATCTGTGCAGGCTTTCCGCCGCTTCGTGTCCCTGTGCAATGGCATCTATTGCGAATTTCGGACCTGTGAAGACATCGCCGCCGACAAATATATCGGGTTCTGCTGTCTGATACGTCAGTTTGTCCGCAGACGGATAATTTCCCCTGCCGAGTTCGACTTTGCTGCCTTTGAGAAGGTCGCCCCAAACAACGGCTTGACCTATTGCAAAGATTACGTTCTCTGCGGGAATTTCAATTGTTATCGAATCGTCGTATACGGGAGCGAAGCGTTTGTTTTCATCAAATACGGAAACGCACTTTCTGAATTCAACGGCAGTCGCAACCCCGTTTTCGCAGATAACGCGAACGGGTCCCCAGCCGTTTTTGATTTCCACTCCGTCGGCTTGCGCCTCTTCGACTTCCTCTTTCGATGCGGGCATTTCGTCTCTGCCTTCAAGACAGAGCATCGTTACGCTTTCTGCGCCGCTTCTTGCGGAAACTCTTGCCGCGTCTATCGCAACGTTACCGCCGCCGACAATGACCGTTCTGCCTTCGACTTTGCGTCCGCCGCAGTTTGCCGTTTTCAGGAACTCGACCGCTGTCGTGACGTTCGGAGCGTTTTCTCCGTCAAGACCGAGCAATTTACCGCCCTGACAGCCTATCGCGATATAAAACGCCTTATAGCCCTGCGCGCGAAGTTCGTCAAGCGTTACGTCCTTGCCCACCTCGACTCCGAGTTTTATTTCAACGCCCATTTCGCGCATTATATCTATTTCTGCGTCAATGATGTTCTTGGCAAGTTTATATGACGGGATTCCGTAAGTCAACATACCGCCCGCGCGCTCGTTTTTCTCGAATACGGTCGGATAATATCCCTTTTGCGCCAGATAGAAAGCACAGGAAAGACCTGCGGGACCGCCGCCGATAACGGCGATCTTCTCCGTCCATCTGCCTTTGTTGGAAGCGACCACTATCTCGGGAACAAAGCGATGTTCCGCGTTCAAGTCCTGTTCGGCAATGAATTTCTTCACGGCGTCTATGGAAACAGCCTCGTCAACCGTACCTCTCGTGCAGGCGTCTTCGCAGCGGCGGTTACATATTCTGCCGCAGACCGCGGGGAACGGATTTTCACGTTTTATGAGTTCAAGAGCCTCACGGTATTTGCCCTGCGCCGCTTTCTTCAAATAGCCCTGAACTGCAATATGTGCGGGACAGGCTGCCTTGCAGGGAGATGTTCCGGTTTCGTGCGTATTTATGCGGTTTTTGTCGCGATAATCCTCCGTCCACATATGCTCGCCCCAACTGTTGTTGTCGGGCAGCGGCTGACGGGGATATTCGACTTCCGAACCGTCGGCACGACAGAGTTTCTGACCGAGTTTTACAGCGCCTGCAGGGCAGTATTCGACACAGCGACCGCAAGCGACGCAGTTATCTTTGTCAACGTGCGCAACATAGGCGGAACGCGACATATTCGGAGTATTGAAAAGTTGAGAAGTACGGAGCGCGTTACAGATATTTACATTGCAGTTGCAGATTGCGAAAATCTTGCCCTCGCCGTCGATATTCGTTATCTGATGAACAAATCCGTTGTCCTCGGCGCGTTTAAGTATCTCCATCGCTTCTTCGTATGTAACGTCTCTGCCCTTGCCCGTCTCACGGCAATAATCAGCCATGTCGCCGACACCGATACACCAAAGTTCGGGGTCGTCCGCACAGCCCTCGTCAAGCAGTTTTCTGCCGTAACGGCATGAACACATACTTGCGCCGATATGTCCCTCATATCGTTTGAGCCAATAAGAAATATGTTCGATATCTATGGACTCATTTTCCATTGAAATGGCTTTTTCGACGGGAATGACGTGCATTCCGATACCGGCACCTCCGGGAGGAACCATAGCCGTAACGTGTTCAAGAGGCAGGAACGTCATGCGTTCAAAGAACATCGCAAGTTCGGGATGTCTGTCCATAAGCCCCTTGTTCATGTTCGTATACTCCGCAGAACCGGGAACAAAGAGAGGTACCCAATACTCCCTGTTTTCCTTTTCACGCTTCGTATCGGGCAAAGGACCGTCCTTTGTATATCTGTCGCCGTAATCGTATTCCAGCATACCGAGAACGCCGAGTTTGTCAAGAAGCGCGTCTAATTTTGCTTTTGATGTTTCGTCCGTCGCTTTTGCCATTGACTGCATCTGCGGATAAGTATACTTCTTACGCAACTTCATTTCAAGCAATAAATCAAGAGCCGCTTCGGACTCTTCTTTTGTCAGTTCGTCCTCAAAAATGCAGGCAAAGCCCCAATATTCGGGGTCTTCGGTCGTTATTCCCTTTATTTTTGCGGGAATCCTGTCGGTTATCTTGCGAACAAGTTTTATAAGCTTCGGGTTCGGATTTTTGTCGCCATAATGTTTCGGCGTATATTTTTTACTGATTTCAGGCATTGTCCCGCTCCTTTTCAGTTCGTTGTTCCGTTATTTTTCCACGCTTCGGTCTGCACCGTCAGCCATTCGGCAACGGCGTCTATTCCCTCTCCTGTTTTCGCACAGACAGGGAAAACCCTTGCGTTCGGGTTGCGCATTTTTATATTCTCTTTGCATTTTTCGATGTCAAAATCAAAATAAGGCGCAACGTCGATCTTATTTATCACAACAGCATCGCAAACCGTAAAAATAAGCGGATATTTCAAAGGTTTATCGTCGCCCTCGGGAACAGACAATATCATGATGTTTTTGACTGCGCCCGTGTCAAACTCCGCAGGACAGACAAGGTTGCCCACATTTTCAAGGATAACAAGGTCAAGGTCGTCCACTCCGAGTTCGGTGAGTCCCTGTCTTGTCATATCGGCGTCAAGATGGCACATTCCGCCCGTATGCAACTGAATAGACTTAACACCTGTTTTTGCTATTGTTTTTGCGTCAACATCGCCGTCAATATCCGCTTCCATAACGCCAACACGGTACTTTTCTTTTATCATCGGAATAAGTTTTGTCAAGGTCGTTGTCTTGCCGCTTCCCGGGCTTGACATCAAATTGAGCAGAAACACGCCTTTATCACGAAGAGACGAACGCAGACGCTCCGCATCCTTGTCGTTGTCTTCGAATATGCTCTGTTTTATCTCGATTATTCTGACTTCGTCCATTTTTAACTCCCATAATTATATTTATATATAGATAGTAACATAATCGGACACCTTTGTCAATATTCAAAACGACATTTTTCGTCAGAATAATTTTACATTTTCGTATGAATTCCGCAGCCGCAACAAACCATACATATTCAAATATGAACCGACGTTTGACTTTACATACTATAATAAAACTCAGCCGAATACAGAAATTATATCAGTTCAAAAAAACAAGCCGAAAGACCGATACGCTTTGTCAACGAAAAACGATAAACAGTAAAGACGGAAAAATAAGAAGAAAAAATAAATGTATCAAACAATAACATTTAAAAAGTCAATGATGAAAACTTCGCGAGACCGTGAGCGTGAAAGACAGACGGAAAGAAAGCAGTCCGAAGCCTCGCGCAACGGACTGCTTTGCTCATTAAGTTATATCAAGTTGAAAATATTTTTCCGACTGACCGTCGGTAAATTTGGCGTATTCTTTGCCGACTATCGATATTATTTTTTCATTGACGACAAAACGACAATCATCCTTCAACGGACAGGAGTCACAATGGTGTCTGTCGCAGCGGACGAGCATTCCGTCAAAAACATTTTCTTTTTCAAGACCGCATTTCAGACGATCGAAAGCTTCATGTATACAGAATTTTTTGATTACGGAAAGAATTTTTTCAACGGGAATATTTCTTTCGGCAAATTCAAAATAATATTGCAAAGCCTTGATATATGACTGATCCGCTTTCTTTTCTGCTTCCGCAGCATTAAATGCTTTATTCAAATAATAACAGACTTTTGAGAAATCTTTAAGTTTGTAGGAAGCATAAGCAAAATGGATATACAAAAGAGATTGATGCCGTCCTCCGACGATTGGGATACCCGCAAGTCTCCCAAAATGACTTGAATTATTTATGCTCTCAACTCCGATTCTGTCAACCATAAGTAAGTCGGACAACAAAGTCTGATCTGCTTTTTCAATATATTTGAGAGCCTCGGCAGCACGAAGCAGAAAATAATGCTTCTGTACGGGTTCGCAAAGAGAAAGGCCTCTACTTTCCGAGAATCCGGGAACAACAATCTTGTATGTATTAAATCCAAGGAATGAATAGTTTCTGACATATACGGGTTTCCCGAGCTTTTTATAAAAAACAAGCATCTTCTGAAGAAGTTCGGAATTAGCCATGTTGCTGTTATCTTCAAATTTTCCGCATTTTCTCGTGCAGCTGAGCTCATCTGAGAAGAAATCAACTGTAAACAGAGCATTTCCCGCCTGAAACTGGTTTCTGATGTTCTCTGTCGCAGAAATATCATGAACATCAACAAGTATTCTTTCTGATTTAAGCGATTTAAAGGTCTCGACGGTTTTTCCCTGAAAAATTTCCGTCAAAGTTCTTTCGATCGCAATCTCAAGGACCGGGTCGGATCCTACACAAACAATATACTTTGAACTACGTTTATCAATAATTCTTGTCGCTATTACAGGGAAACCGCATCCATATGAACAATCAAAAATTTTGATATCGAAATACCCGGCTTTTTTAATATTTTCGAGTATATCCCATACAATCGGAAAACCCGAAAGGACATCATCGGGAATTGCAGGAAGGGCTTCACCCGAAGCAACCATTTTTGCGCATCTGTTTCGCTCAAGAATTTCAGACAAAGCATGAACCCACGCTTCATCCCTCGTATTTCCCGCACAACAGCCGTTTGCGGTATACATCCTCTCAACAAAGCCCGCAGGAAGATACACATATTTCTTCTCAAAAAGGCTGTAAAACGGGAGAGTCAGCATTTTTCCGGTGCTGTTGTATGCATACAAAGAGCATATTTTTGCAATTTTTTCTCTCGTCAATCCCGGGTATTCTGAGATCAAGAAATCCATCCAATCTCCGTCTTCAATAAGCTCGGACTCTGTCATATAACGCCCATCTGGAGCATAAGTGTGAAGATAAACCGAAGGGGTTTTTTCTTCGTTCATTCCGGGCAAAAGAAACAGCCCACATTGCAATCGTTCCATGAATTCTGCATACCCGCTTGCGAGCGCAAGATCCTCAGTAACCCCCTTGCCGTTTGTCGCAGGGTATCCGCCTTCGGCAAAAACAGAAACTGAATAGCAATGGTCGAGCCCTGCATCAACGCAACTGTCTCCGACACGGATACCGAGATCACACAATATTTTTTTAATTCTCTCAACGGTGGTCTTTGGCGATACTTCCTTAAACTTTTCATCAATTGCCTTCACACAGGCACCTCCTACTACAATTCTTATTTCATATCAGACTCTGACGGTTTTTGCCCAATCTATAAAATACGGTTCATACTCATCGTACTCCGACGATTTGCAGGCGAACTGGACAAGCCAAAACGAATCGGAAGCCTGATAAAGAGTTACAAAATATGTATAATTCGCTTTTTTATCCGCAATGTAATACTCAAATCTGAGAACGGTCAAATCCATGATCGAAGTATCCTCCTTCGGAGCCTTTGACGCATTCGCTTCAAGCACGTACTCTTTGTATTCGTCAAGCGTCAGCCCCTCCAACTGAGGATAATCCGCGAAAGACTCTTTCAGCGCGAAAACGGCAACATCGAAAGAATCGTAACAGACCGTGTAGCCTTCGATTTCCGCCTTTGAGAACTTATCCGTCAAAGTCAGAGTCAGTCCGTCCGAAGAAAACTCCTTCGCGTCCCCGTTTTTTGCGGCAAAAAACGAGCAGCCCGCGAACAAGGAGATCACCACGCCCATGAAAAGGAACACGCAAACCGTCTTTTTCATTTTTGTCCGTCCCTCCTACACAGAATTTATTTCCGATAAGCAAAAAGAGCGATCGGAAGATCGCTCTTTATAAAAAGGAAGGTGTCGGCATCGCCCTATTTTCCCGGGCCGCTTCCAGCCAAGTATCTTCAGCACCTGTGAGCTTAACTACCGTGTTCGGAATGGGAACGGGTGGATCCTCACCGTCATTGACACCGACTCTTCCTTTTATACAGGACGCATATACCCCGTATATACCTCCCGTGAAGGCGTACCTTCAAAACCGAATAACACATCTCTATTCAAGTGACTCGAAAAAACTCTTCAAGTTTCTCTATCCTTCATTCTCGCTATGCTTTGAACCTTCTTCTTTGGTCAAGCCCTCGACCTATTAGTATCAGTCAACTAAATACCTCACGGCACTTACATCTCTGACCTATCAACCACATAGTCTTTGTGGGGTCTTACCAACTTGCGTTGTGGGATATCTTATCTCATGGGGGGCTTCACGCTTAGATGCTTTCAGCGTTTATCCCTTCCGCACATAGCTACCCAGCTATGCCACTGGCGTGACAACTGGTGCACCAGAGGTGCGTCCATCCCGGTCCTCTCGTACTAAGGACAGCTCCATTCAAATATCCTACGCCCGCGATAGATAGGGACCGAACTGTCTCACGACGTTCTGAACCCAGCTCGCGTACCACTTTAATCGGCGAACAGCCGAACCCTTGGGACCGAATTCAGCCCCAGGATGTGATGAGCCGACATCGAGGTGCCAAACCTCCCCGTCGCTGTGAACGCTTGGGGGAGATCAGCCTGTTATCCCCAGGGTAGCTTTTATCCGTTGAGCGATGGCATTTCCACTCACATACCACCGGATCACTAACTCCAACTTTCGTTACTGCTCGACCCGTCAGTCTCGCAGTTAGGCTCACTTCTGCGTTTGCACTCTTGGGCATGGTTTCCGTCCATGCTGAGTGAACCTTTGAACGCCTCCGTTACTCTTTTGGAGGCGACCGCCCCAGTCAAACTGCCTGCCTGACAGTGTCCCTTTCCCGGATAACGGGAACAGGTTAGAATTCCAATAATAAAAGAGTGGTATCCCAACGGCGACTCCGCAGAAGCTGACGCCTCTGTTTCCAAGTCTCCCACCTATCCTGTACATCTATCATCAGAACCCAATATCAAGCTGCAGTAAAGCTCCATGGGGTCTTTCCGTCTAATCGCGGGTAACTGGCATCTTCACCAGTTCTACAATTTCACCGAGCAGGCTGTTGAGACAGTGCCCAGATCGTTACGCCATTCGTGCGGGTCAGAACTTACCTGACAAGGAATTTCGCTACCTTAGGACCGTTATAGTTACGGCCGCCGTTCACCGGGGCTTCGGGTCAATGCTTCGATTGCTCTGACATCTCTCCTTAACCTTCCGGCACTGGGCAGGCGTCAGCCCCTATACATCATCTTTCGATTTAGCAGAGACCTGTGTTTTTGCTAAACAGTCGCCTGGGCCTATTCGCTGCGGCTCTCTTTCGAGAGCTCCCCTTATTCCGAAGTTACGGGGTAATTTTGCCGAGTTCCTTAACAACCTTTCTCTCGCCGGCCTTAGGATTCTCTCCTCATCTACCTGTGTCGGTTTGCGGTACGGACATCTAATCAATACATAAGACTTTTCTCGTCTCGGAGCATCGGATACTTCTCTACTATATTTCGATCCCTTACGCCCCATCACCAACTGCGGGGTTATCCTATCTCCAAGCGTCCTCTTACTTAACGATTTCGATGGCTACGGAATTTCTACCGTATGTGCATCGGCTACACCTTTCGGTCTCGCCTTAGCTCCGGCTTACCCGGGGAGGACGAGCCTTCCCCCGGAAACCTAAGATTTTCGGCCATTATGATTCTCACATAATTCTCGCTACTCATTCCGGCATTCTCACTTGTATACAGTCCACCAGCGCTTCCGCTCTGACTTCACCCCGTATACAACGCTCTCCTACCATACATTAGATGTATCCCAAGCTTCGGTGTACAATTTAGCCCCGTTAAATTTTCGGCGCAGAATCACTCGACCAGTGAGCTATTACGCACTCTTTTAATGAGTGGCTGCTTCTGAGCCAACATCCTGGTTGTTTTCGCAATTCCACATCCTTTTCCACTTAACATACATTAGGGACCTTAGCTGTAGGTCTGGGCTGTTTCCCTTTTGACAATGAGACTTATCTCACACTGTCTGACTCCCATTCTATATTATCCGGCATTCTTAGTTTGATAGGCTTCGGTAATCTTTCGACCCCTAGGCCGGTCAGTGCTTTACCTCCGGTAATACATTACGCTTTGCGTAAATGAGGCTAGCCCTAAAGCTATTTCGGGGAGAACCAGCTATATCCGAGTTCGATTGGAATTTCTCCGCTATCCACAAGTCATCCGCCATCTTTTCAACGAGGGTCGGTTCGGTCCTCCATGAAGTTTCACCTTCACTTCAACCTGCTCATGGATAGGTCACCCGGTTTCGGGTCTAAAGCATGCAACATCCGCGCTGTTAACACTCGGTTTCCCTTGGGCTCCGTACCTCTGAGTACTTAACCATGGCTGCATACCTTAACTCGCCGGACCGTTCTACAAAAAGTACCTCATCGCGCCTTGACGCGCTTTGAGTGCTTGTAAACACAAGGTTTCAGGTTCTGTTTCACTCCCCTCCCGGGGTGCTTTTCACCTTTCCTTCACAGTACTTCTTCGCTATCGCTCACTGGGTAGTATTTAGGCTTAGAGGGTGGTCCCCCTGTCTTCATACGGAATTCCTCGTGTTCCGCACTACTCCGGATTCAGCCTCCCGTTCCGTCGTTTCACTTACAAGACTGTCACTTTCTATGGTCTGTCTTCCCATACAGTTCAGTTACAACTTCGCGTGGATTACGCTGTCCAAAACCCCGGAAATATTACTACTCCCGGTTTAGCCTCTTTCGCGTTCGCTCGCCGCTACTGGCAAAATCTCGGTTGATTTCTCTTCCTCGCCCTACTTAGATGTTTCAGTTCAGGCGGTTCCCTCCGTATAACTATGTATTCATTATACGGTCAATACCCTTGCCGGTATTGAGGTTTCCCCATTCGGAAATCCACGGATCGCAACCTATTCGCGGTTCCCCGTGGCTTATCGCAGCCTATCACGTCCTTCTTCGGCTCCCAGTGACAAGGCATTCACCCTGTGCTCTTTCTAGCTTGACCTTTTTGATCTTATGTCCAAATTATAGCTATTCTCTGGATTGTTTCACTTGAATTATCTGAGTCTTTTCGGTAATTGTAGTTACTGAAATTTCTTTCAGTTACCTGCTTTACTTCATCACTTAAATAATTGTTGTGTTATTCAGTTTTCAAGGTACGTTTGATTCCCGTTCTGCGACTCATGGTGGAGATGACGGGGATCGAACCCGTTACCTCCTGCTTGCAAGGCAGGCGCTCTCCCAGATGAGCTACACCCCCGTAGGGTCGCAAACGGGATCGGGCATTCATTTCTGAACCCCAAAAATTAAACAATGATAAACTCTGCTCTGAACATAGGATTACAACGCATATCTCTATACGTCGGGTCTCCTTAGAAAGGAGGTGATCCAGCCGCACCTTCCGATACGGCTACCTTGTTACGACTTAACCCCAATCATCGAGCCTGCCTTCGGCTGCGTCCCCCTTGCGGTCAGACAACAGACTTCGGGCATTCCCAACTCTCATGGTTTGACGGGCGGTGTGTACAAGGCCCGGGAACGTATTCACCGTGACATGCTGATTCACGATTACTAGCAATTCCAACTTCATGCAGGCGAGTTTCAGCCTGCAATCTGAACTGAGACGGCTTTTGGAGATTTGCTCTGCCTCACGGCTTCGCTCCTCTTTGTTTACCGCCATTGTAGTACGTGTGTAGCCCAGGTCATAAAGGGCATGATGATTTGACGTCATCCTCACCTTCCTCCGTTTTGTCAACGGCAGTCTTGCCAGAGTTCTCTTGCGTAGCAACTGACAACAAGGGTTGCGCTCGTTGCGGGACTTAACCCAACATCTCACGACACGAGCTGACGACA
>CABKLX010000013.1 GCA_902373415.1 uncultured Eubacteriales bacterium
GCGTAAAAGCAACGGACGGGGCGGGATCTTTTCTTTTTTTAACGGAAGCGCGGACCGTTTTTCACGTTCCGCGTTCCTTTATTTTCGGTCAGATACGTTTTATCATTTTATATTGAACACACGGATATATTCGACAGTCAGTTCGCCGCCCGTCTCGGGAACGGACAGTTTCACTCTCCTCATTATGTTTTTCGTGAGCGCGGGGTCGAGTTCCATTGACAGGATCTTGCTTTCCCCTACCGCCACGGTGCCGAAATCGGATGAGGCTCCGCCCATATTGGAGGCGGCGGTCAGCGTCACGGACGGAATGTCTTTGTCGCCCGTGTTCGTGACTTTGACGGCAAGATATGTATATCCGTTCCATCGGGTGACAACGTTCGTCCAGATCGAAGAGGATATATTCACGCCGTCCGTCTGCGAAAAGTCGAGAACGAGACCTTCGGAAGAGAACGACATATTATTGCTGTTTCCGAGATCCGTCGTTTGGTCATGCGCGTAATCCGAAATGACGCAGACGTCGGTCAGCATCCGCGAGAAGACGGGAACGGAAAATTCGCGTCCGTCCGCCGTGATGCGAATGTTTTCAAAGCCGAGCAGTATCTCCGCCGTTCCGACAAATCGGTCGCCCCGATTTTCGAGCGAAAAGCCGTCCGCGGAAACAGTCTGCGCGCCGACGACGGTGACCGTTCTCTGCTGAGCGAGAGCCGCCGCCGAGGGGTCTGTGTCGGTCCTGACCGAGATCAGAACCGGATCATCGGCGAGAATATCGTTGATAAGACAGGCGCGCATAACATCGTATTTTTCCGCTTCGGGATAAGAAGTGCCGCCCGCATCTTCCAGATTGTTGCTGAACGCATCGTAATACTGAGCCATAAAGTCGCTTGCGTCAAGGTCGGTCACACCGAGAGCCGAAAGCCGCTTTTCGATCTGTTCGCGCCTGATACAAAGCAAGTCATAGTCCTCTATCCCGTCCGCGAGCTGCTCATAACGCAGAGACGAGCATATCATATTTCTTCCGACTATGCCGTCATCCTCCGTGCCGCAATAAACGAGAACGCCGTCGCCGCCGTATTTCATATAATCGGCTTCATCGGTAAAATTATAGGGATTGTTCCAGAAATCGCGTATTTCTTCAACAACTTTGTTTTCAACGACGTCATATATCTGGTAGTTGTCGATAGCCCATGCAAGATAACCTTCGAGTCCGTACCTATGCTCCGCCCAGAAAAGAGTTTTTCCGCTGACATTCTCATGAAGTCCTATCAGAAAACCTTCGGTGCCGTAAGTCCAGACCTCTTTCGCTCCGGCATTACGGATCTTTTCGATGCCCTCTTCCGTAAACCTCTGGTTAAGGATCCAAACGGAAAGCTTGCCGTAGAGAGCGGACTCATCAGAGCTGAGAGGTATCGCGACCTTGCTTTCGGGGATCGCGGCGGAGATCGTTTCGCAATATTTCACCGCGGCGGCAAACCTATCGGGGCTGTGAACGCTGTCGACCTCATCAAAATGCACGGGTACGATATAGAGTTTTGAAACGAGGTCGGGACAGCCGTTCGCCTTTCCGAGAGCATCCATACGGGCATACCATTCCTTCTGTTTCGCCAATGCCGCATCGCCGATGATTCCGCTTGCTATATTCTCACTGAAACACGGAAAAAGTATGACCTGAACGCGTTCGTCGAGCCCGTAACGCAGAACGGTCTGTTCAAAGGCGTCGATCGAATTTCCCGACATATGGGGCAAGCGCGGAACATTCAGTCTTCTTTCAAGAACAAACTCGTGAAGCATCTCAGCGCCGTCAACCCCGTACGGAGCATAAACGTTCACCGCGCCGGAACCTCCTCCGTTTCCCCATGTCTGCAAATTGGTCTTCATGTTTGCCGCCACGGGAAGAGTTATGTCGTTGACGGTCAGGACGACGGGAACGGTGACGGTTCCGAGCGAGGTGTCAACCGTGGCTTCTCCGCGATATGTCCCCGCCGGAGTGTCCGCGGTCGTTTTCGCGCTTATGTAAAACGCCTGATTTCTCCCCCGTTCAACCGTGACGGAATTGTTTCCGTCCTCTCCGTCGAACAGCGGAACGAGCGCGTCGGGAGCATAATACGGTTCGACATCGTCCAGATGATCTATGAGAACGTAATACTCGCGGTAAACGGATGCGGAAACCGTGTTGCCCCTTCCGTCGGTCAGATCCGTGACGTGCGCGCTGACGTTTTCCATATCGGAAGAGTCGCACCGAATGACGAAACTGCCGCTCTCAACTTCGTTTTTCACGGCGTTGATCGACACATATTTCTTGCCGCTGCCAATATATTCCTCGTCGCGAAACACTTTTTCGGAAGCGCTCAAAACATAAACGCCTATTTCCGACGAAGTCGATGAAAACTCCGCGTCCTCAGTAATTTCAAAATCGCACAAAACGGCGCATGACGCGGCGGAAATCAGGGTCATCAGGCATAAAACCAATGTCGTGATCTTTTTCATAACGGAAAATTCCTCCGGAGGACATAATTTTATATCATCATAGCATATATTTATGAAAAAATCTTAACTTTTACGGCACAAAACAAGAGGGAGCGTTATTTTCGCTCCTTCTTGTCTTATTAAGGCGTTTCCGGTTGTTTTACAAGCGCGGTTTTCAGAGATTTTACATCACCGACGGGCTCGTCATTCGACCGTCACCGATTTGGCGAGATTTCTCGGGCAGTCAATGTCACAGCCGAGAGAGAGCGCGGTTTCGTAAGCAAGCAACTGCGCGAAAACGACGGTCGCGAGCGGCGACAGCGTCTTCGCCTCATCGGGAAGAACGAAAGAGATGTCGGAATACTCGTCCCTGTTTTCAAAATCGCCGCCGCAGACGAGAATGACAAAAGCACCCCTCGCGCGGACTTCGCGGATGTTTCCCGCCGTTTTTACGTAAAGCCGTGGATCGGTCGCGAACGCGATAACGGGGGTTCCCTTTTCTATGAGCGCCAGCGTTCCGTGTTTCAGTTCTCCCGCCGCATAAGCTTCGCTGTGGATATACGATATTTCTTTCAGTTTGAGCGAACATTCGTACCCCGCGGCACAGTCTATGCCTCTGCCGATAAAATAAACGTCTTTCGCGTGCTTTATACAGTCGGCGATGCGTTTTATCTCATCCCGCCGCGCGATCACGTCCGAGACGGCTTTCGGAATACTGCGCAAAAGCCCGTTGCAGAAACGCTTTGCGTCCGTTTCGGTCATTTTGCCCTTTGCGAGAGCGAGTTTGACGGAGATCAGCGCAAGAAGCGCCGTCTGAGTCGCGTAACCCTTCGTCGTCGCGACGGCGATCTCGGGCCCTGCGTTTTGGTATATCACGCGATCGGCTTCACGAGCGACCGCCGAGCCGACGGCGTTCACGATCGCAACGGTACGCTCTCCGTTTTTCTTCGCGATGCGAAGTCCCGCCAGCGTATCCGCGGTCTCCCCCGACTGGGAAACGGGAACGGCAAGCACCTTTCCGACCGTTGCGGGAGGATTGCTCCGATATTCCGAAGCGGTGCTGACGACCGTCGGAACACGGGCGAAAGTTTCCGTCAGATACCTTCCGACCAACCCCGCGTGGGTCGCGGAGCCGCAGGAGATGACGGAGACGAGATCGGTCTCTTTCCAAACCGTGTCTTCGATCCCGTCGGAAGAAAAATCGGGAAGTCCGTCCGCGTTAATTCTCGGAGAAACCGCATTGAAGATCGCCGCGGGCTCTTCGTGTATCTCTTTGAGCATAAAATGCCCGTATCCGTCTTTCTGAGCAGCCCCGATGTCCGCGTCAAAGCGTTCTGTCTTTTCCTTCACTTCCATTCCGTAAGCGTCGATGCTGTACGCTCCGTCTTTGCGTATGCGGTACACCGTTCCTTCTTCGGGGCGTATGAAATCCCTGCCGTGAGGAAGGAGCGCGGGTATATCGGAAGCGACGTAGCCGCCGTCCGGAGCGACCGCAATAATCAGAGAATTATCCTTTCCGACCGCATAGATCTCATCTTTTCGGTCGAAGAACATTATAGCGAGCGCGTACGAGCCGCAAAGGCGTGAACAGGCGGAATATATCGCTTTCGCGGGATCTTTCGTTTCCTTATACGCGCGGTCGATCAGATGCGCGACACATTCGGTGTCCGTCTCGCTCGAAAAGCGATATCCCGCGTCTTCAAGTTCCCGTCTGAGTTCAAGGCTGTTGTCGATTATTCCGTTATGGACGAGCGCCAGCGTGTCCGACAAATGCGGATGAGCGTTTTTTTCATCGGGCGCGCCGTGTGTCGCCCAGCGGGTATGTCCGATTCCGCAGTTGCCCGAAACGGGAGAACGCATGACCTTCTTTTCGAGTTCCGCCACCCTGCCGCGGCATTTGACCGTGACAAATGTCCCGTCATCGGAAAAAACCGCGAGCCCCGCGGAGTCGTAGCCTCTGTATTCGAGCGCGCGCAAGCCTTCCAGAACGGTTTTTTCCGCGTTCTCTGTTCCCGTATATCCGATTATTCCGCACATTTCCGAACCTCCCTGACGACCGAATTTTCCGCGTTTTTGACTATCATTCCCTCCGGCACGACACCTCGGACGGAGACGAGCGGGTAAATGCTCGTGTTTTTTCCGACCACGGTGCCCGGGTTCAGAACGCATCCGCACCCGATATCCGCAAAATCGGCGAGCGCCGCTCCGAATTTTCTTACGCCGGTCTTATATACCTTGTCGCCTTTGACCGCCACATCCGACTTGTCCGCTTTGAGATTGGAGCATATCGCGCCCGCTCCGAGATGAACGCTGTTTCCGAGGACGGAGTCCCCGACGTAATTGTAATGAGGAACCTGAACACGGTCGAGCAAAATGCAGTTTTTCAACTCCGTGCTGTTTCCGATGACGCATTTTTCGCCCGTTATGACATTTCCCCGAACGAATGCGCCGGGGCGGAGAACACAGCCGCGCCCGATAACGGCGGGCGGTTCGAGCGTCACGTTTTTGCAGATCACAACGTCTCTTCCGACGATCACGCCGTCCGCTATGCGCTCAAAGCCCTCGATCCCTTCGGAAACGAGTTTTTCGGCAAGCGCGCCGATCTTTGAAAGCATCTGCCACGGATATTCGTTTTCTTCAAAAAGGCGTTTCAGATACGGCACTTCGCAATCGAACAGTTCCGAAGTCCTGACTTTTTTTTCATTCACGGCAGTATCCTCTCTTTTTTATGACGGAATAAAGTTTTGAAATATATTCTTCGCAGTCCGATTTTTTTTCGCATTCCGCCATTATCCGAACGACGGGTTCCGTACCGCTCGCGCGGAGCAGAACTCTTCCCTTTTTTCCGAGTTCGGCGTTTATCGCGCCGTACTTTTTCAGAACCTCGGGGTCTGCGAGGACGGCGGCTTTGTCAATGACCCTGACGTTTTCGGTCTTTTGCGGAAGAGGTACGACGTTTTCGGCGAGTTTTGAAAGTGTCGTTTTCCGATCACGCAGTTCCTCCGAAAGCATGATCGCGGTCAGAAGTCCGTCGCCCGTCGTCGCGTATTTTCGGAGAATGATATGTCCCGACTGTTCGCCGCCGAGGCGGCAACCCGTTTCCTGCATACGCTCGTAAACAAAGCGGTCTCCGACATCGGTCGTCTCATATTCTGTTCCCGCCGCGTCAAGCGCGCGGAAAAGTCCGCCGTTCGACATGACGGTCGCGATGACTTTGTTTTTGTCGAGCATTCCCCGCTCTTTGAGACGGCGTGCGAGGATATAGATTATACCGTCGCCGTCAACGGTGTTTCCGTTTTCATCGACCGCAAGGCATCTGTCGGCGTCGCCGTCGAACGCAAATCCGACGTCGAGATGTTCCTCACGGACGAGGCGGCGGAGCGCGTCCGTATGTGTCGAGCCGCAGTTTTCGTTGACATTGACTCCGTCGGGAGACGCGCCGATGACATAGGTCTGCGCTCCGAGGGCGTCAAAAACCGATTTCGCGATCATCCATGACGCGCCGTTGGCGCAGTCGAGCCCGATCCGCATATCCTTATACGAATGCGACGCGAGAGAAATGAGATACCCGACATAGCGGTTTCTTCCCGCGGAGTGATCGACGATGCGTCCGATGCGCTCGCGTTTTGCGAACGGAAGGTCGCTCCCGCGCACCCCGAGTTTTTCGAGGTCGCCGTCCAGATATGCCTCTATCAGCGCCGCCGTTTTGTCGCCGAGTTTTTCGCCGCGTCCGTTCAGGACTTTTATGCCGTTGTCGTAAAACGGATTGTGCGACGCCGTGATCATTATTCCGCAGTCGAAACCGTCGCGGCTCGTGACGAAAGCAACGCCCGGGGTCGTTATGACATGAAGCATATATGCGTCCGCACCCGAAGCGGTAAGCCCCGCCGCAAGCGCGTATTCAAACATATAACTCGATCTGCGGGTGTCCTTCCCTATCACTATGCGGGGACGGTAATACGGAGCGTGAAAGCCGGATAACGGAGATGAAAAATACCAGCCGAGAAATCTTCCGACCTTATACGCCTGATCGGACGTCAGCGTCACGTTTGCTTCGCCGCGAAAACCGTCCGTTCCGAAATATTTATTGCCTTCGGACGGCTGATTTACGGCGGACGCCTTGCCCGGCTCGTCGCCGTAGACATCCGTGTCCTCCCGAAGAAGAGTGTCGCATGAAACGGAAAACAGTTCGCATATCATCAGCACTTTGTCAAGCATGGGAACGGACTGATCCATCTCCCATTTTGAAACGGACTGTCTTGAAACGCCGAGTTTTTCGGCGAGTTCTTCCTGCGAGATACGCGCCGCCGCGCGCAGAGTCATGATCTTGTTTCCGAGGGTCATATCCGTGTTCCTTTCTTTTTCGGGCTCTCCCGCCTTTTTCCTCTACGATATTAAAGCATATACGCCGACATTTCAACCAAGCGCGCCTTGAAATTTTCGGCAACCTGCGGTTGCGTCGGTCGTTTTCAAAATCATTACACCCGATTTTTTCTTTGCGGTCAACTCAAATTTTTCCCCGAATATCGGAAAATATTCCTTATAAGCACAATTTTTGTTCACGCGATGATGTTTCGTCAAAAATCGGTTGCGAAAGCCGCGAAAAAATCATACGGCGGGATAAAAACTTTTCCGAGATCGCGGAAAAGGTTCCGAAAAGAAGCTCCGCGCCGCCGTAAAAACGAATTTTACATAAGAATACGGCTCTGCCACTTGATTTAATTACGGAAAAGTGATATTATATATAAAACGACCGAGCGAAACAGGAACGGTCTTGTCGGAAGCCATAAGGAGCGGGATGAAAATGCATTTGCAGGAATCGGGAGAAATGTATCTCGAAACGATACTTATATTGTCGCGGAACGGCGCGGTCAGATCTCTTGACGTGGCAGAATACATGGGTTTTTCAAAGCCCAGTGTCAGCCGCGCTGTCGGACTGCTCAAAAACGGCGGGTATATCCGCGTGGACGGCGACGGATATATAACGCTGACCGCCGAAGGGCATGAGATCGCGGATAAAATATATGAAAGACATACCGTCCTTGCCGAATTTCTGACAAAACTCGGAGTTGATCCGAAGATCGCCGTGCAGGACGCGTGCAAGATCGAGCATGACATCAGCGACGAATCTTTCGACGCGATCAAAAAACACGCGACGAGCGGAAAACTTCCGAAAAAAGGCTGAACCGTCGGACTCAAAATCATACCGACGGAAAAACAGAACAAAAAATCAAGCCCTCCGCATTTTGCGGAGGGCTTTTCATTTCGGATATACCGATTATTGAGCCTCGAAAGCATCTTTTCCGAGACCGCAGACGGGACAGGTCCAGTCTTCGGGAACATCTTCCCACGCGGTGCCGGGAACAATCCCGTTATCGGGATCACCGAGATCGGGATCGTAAACATACCCGCACGGACATACGTAAGTCACAGTAACATCTCCTTTTATCGGCTCATTATCTGAGAGATAACGTCCATAATCTTGTCATGACATCCGCCGCAGCCGGTCGAGCAGTGCGTCACGCGCTGAACATCTTCAAACATCTTTTCGACGCTGCCGAAGTTCTTCGCGTTGTGGAGAGCGTCCTCAACGTCGGCGTAAGACACTTTTTTGCATTTACAGATAAGGTAGTTTTCCATTGCGCAATTATTTCCCGAAGAATCTCTTCAGAAGACCGGCAAAGGCTCTGCCGTGACGGGCTTCGTCCTTAGCCATCTCATGAACGGTGTCGTGAATGGCGTCAAGGTTGAGTTCTTTCGCTTTCTTCGCAAGATCGAACTTGCCTGCGGTCGCGCCGTTCTCGGCTTCAACGCGCACGGTCAGGTTCTTTTCGGTCGAATCGAAAACGCACTCGCCGAGAAGTTCCGCAAATTTCGCGGCATGCTCAGCCTCTTCAAAAGCGGCGGTCTTCCAATACTCCGCGATCTCGGGATAACCCTCGCGAGCGGCAACTCTGGACATTGCGAGATACATTCCGACTTCGGTGCATTCGCCGTTGAAGTTTGCGCGAAGACCTTCTTTGATCTCTTCGGGAGCGTCTTTCGCTATGCCGACAACGTGCTCGGTCGCCCAAGACATCTCGGTTTCAACTACCTCAACGAATTTTTCGCCGGGTGCTTTGCAAAGGGGGCAAGCTTCGGGTCTCGTATCGGAAACAACGATCTCGCCGCATACGGTACATCTCCATTTTTTCATGATAAAAATCCTCCGTTTAAATTAAAATTTGTTTATATATAGTTTTTTACGCTATCGGTTCAAAATCCGCGGCGCCGTGTTTGCAGAGAGGGCAAACAAAGTCGTCGGGAAGGGTGTCGCCTTCGTAAACGTATCCGCATATCTTGCAGACATAGCCTTTCTTGCCTTCCGTCTTCGGCTTGGGCTTGACGTTGTCAAAGTAATAGGCATAAGTCATCGTGGCCTTGTCGCTGATAACGCGCGCTTCGGTCACGGAGCAGATAAACATTCCGTGCGTGCCGAGATCGACATACTGCTCGACCTTCAAAGAGAACGCGGCGTTGATATAACGCGGAAGGATGACAAGCCCGTTGTCGGAACGGACGGGATCGCAGTTCGCAAACTTATCGACGTTTCTTCCGCTTTGGAATCCGAAGGTCTCAAAGACGGAGAAAGGCGCATCGACGGAAAGGCAGTTGACGTTCATCTTGCCGGACTGTTTGATGACATGGTGCGAATAATTATTCTTATTTATATTGACCGCGATCAGGTTCGGTCTGTCGGAAACCTGAGTGACCGTGTTGACGATAAGACCGTTGTCGCGTTTTCCGTCGTTCGAGGTAACGACATAAAGGCCGTAACCGATGCGGAAGAGCGCGGTCATATCGTTCTTGTCGGCTCTGTCGCCGGAACGCGCGATATAGTCGCGGCAGAGTTCCTCGGCAAGCGCGCCGACGGCGTCTCTGCTTTCCGCGTTGAGGGCGGAGCGGATCGTGACGGTATTCTCTGCAAAAGATATATTTTTGCAGGATTCGAGTTCCGAGCGCATGATCTTCGCGGCAAGAGGAGCCCATGAACCGTTTTCGATGAGCGCAACGGTGCGGTTTTTGAATCCGCGCTCGGTCAGGCTGTCGATAAATCTCTGCATGAATGGGAACAGTTCCGCGTTATATGTCGTTGTCGCAAGCACGAGTTTTCCGTAACGGAACGCGGAGGCGACCGCCTCGGACATATCGTCGCGCGCAAGATCGTAAACGGCGATCTTCGGGCAGGCGTTCTCGCGCAGTTTTTCGACAAGGAGTTCGACCGCTCTTTTCGTATTTCCGTAAACGGACGTATAAGCGACGCAGACGCCTTCGCTCTCGACCGAATAAGAAGACCACGTGTCGTAAAGACCGATATAATGACCGAGGTTTTCTTTCAGAACGGGACCGTGGAGCGGGCAGATCGCCGCGATGTCGAGCGTCGCCGCCTTTTTCAGAAGCGCCTGAACCTGCGCGCCGTACTTGCCGACTATTCCGATATAATACCTTCTCGCCTCATCGTCCCACGGCTCGTCTCTGTCAAGCGCGCCGAACTTGCCGAAGCCGTCGGCGGAAAACAGAACGCGGTCACAGGCGTCGTAAGTCACCATGACCTCGGGCCAATGCACCATCGGAGCGGAAACGAAAGTCAGCGTATGTCTGCCGAGAGAAAGCGTATCACCTTCCCCGACAACGATTCTGTTGTCGCAAAAATCCGCGCCGAAAAAGTTCTCCATCATCACAAACGCCTTCGCGCTTGAAACGACCGCGACGTTCGGATAAACCTTCAAAAAATTGACTATGTTCGCCGAATGGTCGGGTTCCATGTGCTGAACGATGAGATAGTCGGGCGTGCGCGAGCCTATCGCATCGGAAATGTTATCAAGCCATTCATGGGTAAATTTCGCGTCAACGGTGTCCATGACCGCGATCCTGTCGTCCGCGATGACGTACGAGTTATACGACATACCGTTCGGAACGGCATACTGTCCCTCGAAAAGATCAACTCCGTGATCGTTGACACCTACATAAAGAATATCGTCTGTTATTCTCATTTTCGGAAAGCCCTTTCCTGAGTGCTTTTCAATTCACACTAAATTAGTATACTTAAGTTTAATTATATTATAATATAAACTCACATACAAATCAAGTAAGTTTACAATATTTCCACAATTTATTTCGATCCGTCTCATACACATATCCGCAGATAATCAAAAACGGCGGAAAGAACCGAAAAAAACGGAGCGAAGACACGATCGGGCGCGGAGCAAGCCCCGCACACAAATCAAAAACAGAAGAAAACGGTATATGAACGCTCTGCGGAATAAGCGCTCGGAGCGGAGCATATTATTCTTTCGGACATACCCTTATTATTACCGTATCGGTCACGCTTTATTTTCGTGAACATACGGTTATTCCGTGCCGAAGTCGGCGGGGCGCGGAGAAAAGAGGCAATATGAAAGTGTTTTTGAGCGCAAAACTCGCGGATGTCGGACGCGCCTTCTTCACGGCGTTCATGTGTGCGGCGATGATCCTGACATTCGTCGTCTGTACGGGTCGCGAAAGAAAGAAAAGAACGCTCGGAGAGACCGTCAACGTTTCAACGACGGCGACGCTGCCGCTTCCCGTCATCGTTATCGACGCGGGACACGGAGGCGCGGACGGAGGGTGCGAGGGCTACGACGGATCCGCGGAAAAAGACTACAATCTCTCATCGGCGAAAAAACTGAGGATCTTTTTCGACATGGCAGGGTTCGACACCGTTATGACGCGGGAAACGGACGACGATACCGACGGCGATCCGTCGTCCTTTTCAAAGAAGAAAGACATACTGAACAGAGCGGAACTCGCGGAGAGCATCGGGAACAGCATAATGCTCAGTATTCACGCAAATCTTTCGACCTCGGAAAAAGACAAAGGCTTTACGGCGTTTTACGGCGTCATGCGCGAAGGCTCCGAAACCGTTGCGAAAAGCATAACCGAAGCCTGCGACGAATCGGGGCTCTGCACGCGCATCCGCGACGTCAAAAAAGCCCCCTCATCGGTTTATCTGCAACAGCACGTTGACAGAGTCTCCGTTCTCGTCGAATGCGGTTTTCTGTCAAACCACGAGGATCTGGCATTGCTCAAAGACGATCTGTACCGTCAGAAATTGATGTTCGCGGTCTTTCGCGGTGTCGCCGCGGCGCAAAAGGAATTAAAAGTTCAGAACACATCCTTCGGCTCGGAACGGCCGTCAGCGAACATACTCGCATACTGCTTTTTATCCGGAGGAAGTTCGGGCAAAAGCCCGCTCTGATAGAACGAAACGCAGTCTCCCCCGCTGTCAAATATAAGATGGTCGAGAAGCAGAATGTCAAGCCCTTTCAGCGTTTCAAAAAGTTTGTCCGTCGTCATCCTGTCGGCGGCGGAAGGAAGAGCCACGCCGTAAGGATGGTTATGGGCGACGATGACGACCGACGCATTGTTTGAAAGAGCGGTCTCCGCGACCTTTTTGACGCCTATCTGAACAGAATTGAAACTCCCCTCGTACAACACGGAAACATTCAGAAGACGCATTGTGCCGTCCATGCAAAGAAGCACGGAACGCTCCTCGTTCTTTTCGGCGAAATACGGGGCGAGAAGGTCTCCGACTTCGCCGATATTGCGGACGAACCGAACTCCGCGGTTTCGGCTTTGAAGCACGGCGCGAGTGACGTCGGGGTAAGTTTTCAGCAGAAGAGCCGCGTTTTTCGTCATTCCCTCCACCGAAGCGAGGGCGTCCGTTTTTGCGGAAAACACCCCGTCGAGGGAGCCGAACTCGTCGATCAGCCTGTGAGCGATCGGGTTCGTGTCGCGGTACGGGATCGCGTAAAACAGGATCATTTCCAGCAATTCGTGATCCTTGAACGGTTCCGCGCCGAATTTTTCGTATTTTTCTCTGACGCGGCGGCGATGTCCCGAATGCAGAGATTCGTCCTTTTTCATTCTCCCTCCCCCTTCCGTAATATGTCAAACGCGCCGACGGAAAGATCTCCCGTCGGCGTTCGTTTTTTTTCGGAGAAAATTATTTCGTTCCGAAGATACGGTCGCCCGCATCGCCGAGACCGGGAACTATGTAGCCGTGGTCGTTCAGTTTCTCGTCAAGTCCCGCGATGTAGATCTCAACGTCGGGATGATCTTCGTTCAGTCTCTTTATGCCCTCGGGAGCGGCGAGCAGGTGAACGGACTTGATATTCGTGACGCCTCTGTCTTTAAGAAATCTTATCGCTGCGGAAGCCGAGCCGCCCGTCGCAAGCATCGGATCGACGATCATAACTTCGCGTTCGGCGATGTCGGAAGGCATCTTGCAATAATACTCAACGGGTTCGAGCGTCTGCGGATCTCTGTAAAGACCGATGTGACCGATCTTCGCGGAAGGAAGCAGATTGACCATTCCGTCAACCATGCCCAGACCCGCGCGGAGAATGGGAACGATCGCGAGTTTTTTGCCTGCGATCACGGGCGCCATCGTCTTCTGGATCGGGGTCTCGATCTCAACCATTTTGAGAGGAAGGTCGCGCGTTACCTCGTAGCACATGAGCATCGAGATCTCGGCGGCGAGTTCGCGGAACTCCTTCGATCCGGTCTCGACCTTTCTCATGATCGAAAGTTTGTGCTGAATAAGAGGGTGATTTGTGAAATGATAGTTCATGACAGGTCTCCTTGAATTTATACGATTTGTTTTTTTACAGAAAAAACGACCCTTTCCGAAGCGGGATCAGTCCTCGAACATATCTATCCGAACCTGATGCTTTCCGCCCTCGAACGGGGTCGAAAGAAAAACGTCCGCGAGTTCGCAGGCAAGCCCCGAACCGATGACGCGTTCACCGAGACAAAGAACGTTTGCGTCGTTGTGCGCTCTTGTGAATTTGGCGCTGAAATAATCGGAACAAGCGGCGGCTCTGATACCTTTCTGCTTGTTGGCAACCATGCTCATGCCGATGCCCGTTCCGCAGACGAGAATACCTTTGTCACATTCGCCGTCCTGAATTTTTTTGCAAAGTTTTTTGGCAAAAACGGGATAATGACACGACTGCTCCGAATCGGTTCCGAGGTCGATGAATTCAATATTGTTTTCTTTGAAATGAAGTTTCAGCTTCTCTTTGAGAGCGAAGCCGGCGTGATCAGATGCGATCGCAATCATGGTTTGTTCTCCTTTACCGTCAGTTAATATATCATTCTTTCCGCGATGTCGCGGGATCTCAGTCAAAATTTGCGTCAATGAGAATTATTCTCGCGTTCGAGCCTTTCTCTTTCCGCCTGAGGAACGCGCAGATAAGTCGGAACGAGCGAAACGCAGTCGCATTTCTTCCCCTCTCCGCGTCCGGCAAGCGCGGCGACGGCGGAAGCGCGTATATACCGAAGCCCCGAGGGAGCGGGACGGACGTTTTCTCTGCCCGCTTCGGCGCACAGACGGACGAACAGATCCGCTCCGTCGCCGACGGCGACGGTCGGGCGGTCGGTCGGAAGCGACGCGAGCAATTCTTCAAACGAAGACTGCCTGTCCGCGCAGACTCTTTTTCCGTTCTCAAAAACCGCGTTGTAAAAACTGTTCCTTCTCGCGTCCATAACGGAAACGACCGTTCCGCCGAAAAGCGAAACGCTTTCCGCGGCAGCTTGCAGGGAAGAAACGGCAAAGCACGGTATGTCCCGTTCAAAAGCCAGCCCTTTCGCGCAGGCGACGCCGATTTTGACGCCCGTGAAAGAGCCCGGACCCGCGGTGACGGCGATCAGGTCAATATCTTCAATGCCCGTTTCCGACTGTTCCATAACCCTTTTAACGTTTGAAAGCAATGTTACCGAATGAGTCAGCGCGGTGTTTATAAAAGCCTCCGCGAGAACTTTTCCGTCCTTTTCGACGCAAGCGGAACACGAAACGGAAGCCGCGTCTATCGCAAGTATCGTCATAATCCGTGTCCCTCCGCCGTTATGATACGCTCGTCGGGAGCGTTTCCGTATTCAATATTTATCCTTACAGGCTCTGTCTCCAGATAAGCGTCGGCGAGCGCGCTCCATTCGATAAACACGCAGTTGCGCTCGTTCACGTCCTCGAAAAATCCGACGGAACAGAGGTCGTCCTCGTCCGCGATCCTGTAAAGATCATAATGCAAAACGGGAAAAGGCAGACCTTTTTCGTATCTGTGACAGACGGCGAAAGTCGGGCTTGTCACCTCGCCCGCATAGCCGAGCGCGGACAGAACGCCCTTGACGAAATGCGTCTTTCCCGCGCCGGGCTGACCGTTCAGACAAACGACCGTTCCGGCTGAAAAGCGATCCGTCAGGCTTTTTGCGAATTCCATTGTTTCCGCTTCACCGTGCGTCACGACTCTCATATATTTCACCACGGAATATTATACATCATTTCTTTTCGGATTGCAATAGGTAATCATTCAAATTCCGAAAGTTTCAAAATTATTGTGTTCGACAGAAGAAAGCCCTCGTCCGTCAGACGGAAGCCACCGGGCGTTTCGATTGTCAGTCCCGCGCTTTCGAGACTTTTCAAAAACCGTATCTGCGCGGCCGTCAGAAACGAACGGCTGACGCCGTCGGAAGTCCGCAGAGAAAGCATGATGCGTTCTCCGAGCAGATCTTTTCCGTTCAGTATTTCCTCAGTTTCGGGTAAGACAAGCCCGTCGGAGCGTATATACTCATCGACCGAAACACCGTATTTATATCTGCGAACGCCGTCGAAGCCCGACGCTCCGCAACCGAAGCAAAGGTACGGAACGCCCTGCCAATAAGAGGAATTATGCACCGAGCGAAAGCCTTTTTTCGCAAAGTTGGAGATCTCGTAATGCTCGTAGCCCGCGTCTTCGAGCGTTTTGCAGGTTTGCAGATACAGCGCGCGCTGAATGTCTTCGTCGGCTTCCGTAACGCCGCATCTGCCGAAGATCGTGTTTTTTTCGACTTTCAGCAGATATGCCGAAATATGCTCGGGGCGGAGCGAGAGCGTTTTTTCAAGAGAATAAGCAAGCGTTTTTTTCGTCTGCGACGGTATCGCGAGCATAAGGTCGAGGCTGATATTCTCAACGCCGCGGTTCCGAAGCGTTTCAAACGCGGTCTCGCAGACCTCCGCGCTCCCCTTTCTGCCGAGCAGGGAAAGTTCTCCGTCAACGAACGACTGAACGCCCATGCTGATGCGTCCGACGCCGTTTTCGACAAGCGCGCGGACAAGCGTCCCGCTCACGTTTTCGGGGTTCATTTCAACCGTTATCTCCGCGCCTTCATCGACCTCAAAACGGGAACGGACGGCGGAAAGAATTCGGACGAGTTGTTCCGCCGAAAGCACGGACGGCGTGCCGCCGCCGATATAGACCGAGCGGACGGAAACGTCGCTTTCGCAATGCTCAATACCGTTCACAAGCGCGCGGACGTAGTTTTCCCGCACCGCGTCGGAGCGCACCTGCGAATAAAAATCGCAATACGCGCACTTTGAGCCGCAAAACGGAACATGAATGTATATTCCCGCTTTATTCATCGAGTTTGAGAACGGACATGAACGCCTCCTGCGAAAGTTCGACGCTTCCGACCTGACGCATGCGTTTCTTGCCCTCTTTCTGCTTTTCAAGCAGTTTTTTCTTTCGCGTTATATCGCCGCCGTAGCACTTCGCAAGAACGTCCTTGCGCATGGCTTTGACCGTTTCGCGGGCGATGATCTTCCCGCCGATCGCCGCCTGTATCGGGATCTCAAAAAGTTGGCGGGGAATGTTTTCCTTGAGTTTTTCGGCGATCCTTCTGCCGCGCGCGTAAGCGCGTTCCTCGGGAACGATGAACGAAAGCGCGTCGACGATCTCGCCGTTCAGAAGTATATCGAGCTTTACAAGTTTCGAGGGTCGGTATTCCTCAAATTCGTAATCGAGCGACGCGTATCCCCTCGTACGGGATTTCAGCGCGTCGAAAAAGTCGTAAATGATCTCGTTGAGCGGAAGCGAATAGTGTATATTGACACGGGTATCGTCGAGATACTGCATATTCTTGAAAATGCCGCGCCGTTCCTGGCAAAGATCCATTATCGCGCCGACGTATTCCGACGGGGAGATTATGTCCGCTTTGACGAACGGCTCTTCGGCGAGTTGTATCACGTCCGAACGCGGATAGTTTGTCGGGTTGGCGATCATTTCGACGTTTCCGTCGGTCAGGGTTATCCTGTAAATTACGGACGGAGCGGTCGTTATCAGGTCAAGGTTGTATTCGCGTTCGAGACGTTCCTGAATGACCTCCATGTGAAGAAGTCCGAGAAACCCGCAACGGAAACCGAAGCCGAGAGCAGCCGAACTTTCCGCCTCGAATTCAAGAGAAGCGTCGTTGAGTTTAAGTTTTTCGAGCGCGTCCCGAAGATCGCCGTACTTCGCGCCGTCGGCGGGATAAATGCCGCTGAAAACCATCGGCTGAGCCTTTTTGTAGCCGGGCAGAGCCTTTTCCGTCGGATCGGCGGCAAGCGTCACCGTGTCGCCTACCTCGGCGTCCTTGACGTTCTTGATCGACGCCGTTATATAGCCGACGTCGCCGGCGGAAAGTTCCGCGGACGCTTCAAATCCGAACGGACGGAGCGCGCCGACTTCCACGACTTCCATCTCCGCGCCGGTCGCCATCATGCGGATAACGTCTCCCGCTTTGACTTTGCCGTCAAACACGCGGACATAAACGATGACTCCGCGATAAGGATCGTAAACGGAATCGAAGATCAGCGCTTTCAGTTTTCCTTCGCTGTCGCCCTTCGGCGCGGGGATCCGAGCAACGATCGCTTCCATGACGGCTTCGATGTTCTGTCCCGTTTTCGCGGAGATGCGCGGCGCGTCTTCCGCGGGGATACAGATAATATCCTCGATCTCCTTCGCGGCTCTGTCGGGATCGGCGTTTATAAGGTCTATCTTGTTGATGACCGGAACGACTTCGAGATCGTGGTCAAGCGCCAGAAACGCGTTCGCCAGCGTCTGAGCCTCGACGCCCTGGGACGCGTCAACGATAAGGATCGCGCCCTCGCACGCGGCAAGAGAACGGGAGACCTCATAATTGAAATCGACGTGGCCCGGCGTGTCGATCAGATTGAAAACATAAGTTTTGCCGTTTTTCGCCTCGTATTCGAGTTTGACGGCGCGTGCCTTGATGGTGATGCCGCGCTCGCGTTCAAGATCCATGTTGTCGAGGAGTTGATCCTCCATCTCCCGCGAAGAGACGGTTTTCGTCATTTCGAGAATACGGTCGGCAAGCGTTGATTTTCCGTGATCTATATGTGCGATTATGCAGAAATTGCGTATATTTGAGGTGTCTTTTGACATCCTTTTTTCCTCCGTTCGGAAATTTGCGGCTGTAATATTTCATCATATATAATACAACATTTCGGAAAGCCTGTCAAGCATTTCAAAACTATTTTAAATCTTTGCCCGCGCGCTATTGACAGTCCGACCCGTTTATGATAAACTTTTAATGTTAAACCGATTTATCACACATTCTGAAAAGAGGTCGGAAAATGAAAAAAACGATCGTTTCGCTCGGCGTTATCGCCGTTTTGCTTTTTTCTCTCGCCGCTCCGTTCAGCGCGGCGGCGATCAATCTGTCTTCCGAGATCGACGCTGTTCTCAATTATTATTCGTCGCGGCAGACCGTGATCGAAAACTGGGACGAGATCGTTGCGTTTGCGAGCGTAAACGCCGTCAAAGGTTCCGACCTGAAAGAGCCAGAACTCGATGAAAACGAGCCCGTAACACTGGCGCAATTCATTTTTTCCCGTCTTGCGCTCGGAATAAAGCCCTCCGACGCTTCTTCCGTCGGAGACCCTGTCGCGCTCCTTGCGTCGAAGCAGAAGGACGACGGCTCTTTTTATGAAAACGATCTCTTCTCCGACGTTCTCTGCGCTACGGCGCTCGAAGGCGCGCGGACCGCGGCGGGCGGCGACGGAACGGTCTATTCGGCAAAGCAAGCTGTCAGGCACATCTTATCCGCGCAAAACGAAAACGGAGCGTTCGCCCCCGACATGAAGACGCACGCGTTCTGCATGACATACCTTTCGGCTTTCACGGAAAACAACGCGGAAGTCACTCAGGCGCTCGACAAAGCGGCGAAATACATAGCGGAAGAATATAAGACCGCGGAAGCCGTCGGCGAAGCCTCGACCGAGGAAGTCGCATACGCGACGGCGGCGCTCGTCGATGCGGGCAAAGCAAAAACGCTCGAAGAATTCGCGTCTTACGGAGATCTTCCGTCCGTACTCGTTTCGCGGAAGAATGCGGACGGGACATACAGAGCGTCGTCCGAAGAAGGCGAAGGCGTGAAATCCGCCGCCGTCGCCGCGATCACGGCATACGACGCGATCTCGGACGGAAAAAGCGTTTGGCGCAGTTTCACGGACTACGGCGGAGTGAACGAAAGCATGTGGGAAAAACTGAAATGGGTCGCGCTCGGCTTCGGAGTTCTCGTTCTGCTTTCGGTCATCTTCTGGCTCTATATTCTGTTCGGCAGAAAAAAATACAGAGACGATGAAAGCGGTGCTGTCGGACAGTAACTGCTCATCGCCGAAAGCATACGGTTTCGACGGTCAAGACCGACGGAAAAAACGAGAACGGGCTTTTCGTCCGTTTTCAGCGCGAGGAGATATAAAAATGGAAAGAATAAAACTTTGGGACAGCGTTCCCGGAAGCGACGGAAGCGTTTCGCCAGAACAAACGCCCGGACTTCTTTACTTCCCCTGCGAAGGCGCGAAAAGCTGCGTTGCGGTTTTTCCCGGCGGCGGCTACGCTGCCCTCTGCGACGATTACGAGGGAACGGAGCTTGCGGAATGGTTCACGACCGTCGGCGTCGCCGCGTTCGTTTTGAGATACAGGGTTCTGCCGTATCATTATCCGTGCCAGATCGCAGACGCGCACCGCGCGATCCGTTATATCAGACATAATGCCGACCGTTTCGGAATAGACAAAGACAAGATCGGAGCGATGGGCTTTTCCGCGGGAGGGCATCTCGTCGCCGCAACAGCGACGGTCGCGCACGATCCGCTCGAAGACCCGAACGATCCGATCGACGCGGAAAGCGCGAAACTGAACGCGCAGATCCTCTGCTACGCCGTTTCGACATTTTCGGAGTTTACTCATCGGGGAACGACGGAAAACTTTCTCGGAGACGGCGGAGAAGAACTGAAACGCGCGTTCTCCCCCGAACTGAACGTGACGAAGGATTACACACCTCCCGCGTTCATCTGGCACACCTTTGCGGATCAACTTGTCGATGTCCGCAACGCGCTCGCGTATGCAGAGGCGTGCAAAGCGGCTGACGTGCCGTTCGAGCTGCACGTTTTTCCGGAAGGCGTACACGGGCTCGGAACGGCGAAATCACAGCCCTGTTCGGCGGGACAGTGGCTCGGTCTGCTGAAAAACTGGCTGACTCTGATCGGTTTCCGCGAAGGTTAAAAACGAGCGGACATCACACGGACATAACATATAAAACAGTATCACTTCAGATACAAAAACAGCGGACGGAGCATAACTCCGTCCGCATTTTATGCAACAAAATCCCTGCCGCCGTACCGGAAGGGTAAAAATCGAAAGAGCGTCTGCGGAGGCAAACGCCGGCAGACGTTCCGTTCTTTTCCGAATATGTTTTCACCCGAATATATTTTTTCCCGGGCGAATCACCCCGACAGATCTTTCTGCCGTCTTATCCGACCTTACGCAGCACAACGCCGTTTTTGATCAGTTCCTGCGAGCCGCCGTCGGCGTTTCCCGAAACGCGGACAAATCTCAAAGTCTCGGTTTCGGAGACGACTCCGACGGAGAGTTCGCCCAAAGTCAGATTTTCGCCGTCAAACGTGAATTTTACGGGACCTAAAAAAACGACCGTGCCGTCAGCGGCGGCTTTTCCGCCGAAAACGGAGGCTATCGCGTCGGCTGTCAGTCCTTTCGCGGCGGCTTCCGAACGCGAATCAGCGATCCTGTCGCAATACTCTTTCCACGTTTCTCCGTTCAGCATTTTTTCAAGGCTCTCGGCGGTCGTGCCCGTCAGCGAGGCGGCTTCTTCAAGTCCGAGATCGCCCATCGCGGTGAAAGTCGCACGCAGTATCTCTGCGTAGCCTTCCGCATACGCTTCGGGATAAAGACGTCCCGTCGCCGTTCCGTCATTCTCAAAGCGGAAGACCATGCTTCCGTAAAGTTTTTCGGCGGGCGCTCTGTCAAAGTTTCTTTCAAGCAGTTCCGAAAGAGCCGAGACGTCGGTTCCGCCCTCCGCCGTCAGTTTCGCGCAAAGCGCCGCGAGTTCTGTCGCCGTCAATTCGGAAGCGTCGAGACGCCATTCGCCCGTCAGTTCCGCAGATCTGTCATCGGACGCGGCATTCACGGTTCCGTCCGCGCCGACCGTTCCGTCCGCGTCTTCCCCTTTGCATGAGGTCAGACACAGCATGACGGCGGCGGCAAGCGCCGCGCAAAAAAATTTCACATATTTATTCATCGTTTTTCCCTTTCGCACGGAGAAGGTCGGATAGGGAACGCGGATCGCCGCCGCACGGGCGATATTGCGTTTTCCGACCGATTTTTTGCGTAAACGCGACAGATTTTTCAAACCGTCCGCGACGAAAGTATACCACGAAACGCCGACGATGTCAACCCGAAACCGATCTCCGCGCTTTTTTCGGGTTGATTTTTTCCGTTCGGTATGATATACTGTAAAAGCAATCGGAACAAGAGGTGAAAACTGTGAAAAAGAGGCTTGTCGTCGGAATACTTGCGCACGTTGATGCCGGAAAGACGACGCTTTCGGAAGCGTTTTTATATACGGCGGGAAAACTGAGAAAACTCGGGCGCGTCGATCACGGCGACGCTTTTCTCGACACGGACGAGGTCGAACGCGAGCGGGGAATAACGATATATGCAAAAGAGGCGCGTTTTGAAGTCGGCGACACGGAGATCGTGCTTGCGGACACACCGGGACACGTCGATTTTTCGGCGGAGACCGAACGGGTCTTGCAGGTTCTCGACTGCGCCGTTCTCGTTGTCAGCGCGACGGACGGAGTTCAGGCTCACACGCGGACGCTGTCAAAACTGCTCGACAGATACGGTGTTCCGACATTCATTTTCGTCAACAAAACGGACTTGCCTTTCGCGGGCGAACAGGCGGTCGCGGACGGTATACGGAAAGATCTCGGAGAGAGCGCCGCGCCGTTCTTTTCGGGAGAGAACGAACGGACGAGAGCGGAAAGACTTGCTCTTTTTTCCGAAAAACTGCTTGAAAAATATACGGAAGACGGAACGACGGACGAGAGCGAACTGACACGGCTGATCTCAAAAAGAAAACTTATTCCCGTTTTTTTCGGCTCGGCAAGAACGGCGGACGGCGTGGGGGCATTTCTGAACGCGCTCGCATCGCTTGCCCCGAGACCGGTATACGACCCCGACATTTTCGGCGCGAGAATATTCAAGATAGCGCACGACGGAAATGTCAGACTGACATTTATGAAAATTACGGGCGGCGCGCTGAATGTGCGCGACGTTGTGAAATATGACGGCAAAACGGAAAAGGCGGCGCAGATAAGGCTTTATTCGGGCAACACTTTCAGGCAGACCGACCGAGCCGAAGCGGGAGATATATGCGCCGTCATCGGGCTGACCTCAACGCGCGCGGGTCAGGGGCTCGGCGCGGAAGAGGACGGGGAAAGCCCGACGCTCGAACCCGTTCTGACATACAGGGTCATTCTGCCCGAAAACTGCCCCGAACGGCTGTTTTTTCCGAAACTGACCGAGCTTTCGGAAGAAGATCCTTCCCTGCGACCGGTCTGGAACGAGGAATTGCAGGAACTCCAAGTCCGCCTTATGGGAGATGTACAGACGGAGATACTTACAAGAAAGATAAGGGACAGGTTCGGAGTCGAAGTCTCTTTCGGCGAAGGGCGTATCCTTTACAAAGAAACCGTCGCATCCGCTGTCGAAGGCGTCGGACATTTCGAGCCGCTGAGACATTACGCGGAGGTGCATCTGCTTATCGAACCTCTGCCGAGAGGCAGCGGGATCGTGACGGATTCCGTCTGTCCGACCGACGAACTCGCGTCGAACTGGCAAAATCTCGTCGATTCGGTTCTGAACGAAACGCAGTTGCGCGGAGTGCTTATCGGCGCGCCGCTGACAGACGTCAAAATAACGCTTTTGTCGGGCAGATCGCACCCGAAGCACACGGAGGGCGGGGACTTCCGCGAAGCGACTTTGCGCGCGTTGAGACAAGGACTGATGTGCGCGCGTTCGGTGCTGCTCGAACCGTATTACGCATACCGTCTGACCGTTCCGTCGACGGCGGCGGGCAGAGCGATACACGACCTGCAAATGCGCCGCGCGGAATTCAGACAGGAAGCGGGAGAAGAGGGCTTTTCCGTGTTTGCGGGACGCGCTCCCGTCGGAAGACTTGCGGGATACGCGCGCGAAGTCGCAACTTACAGCGGAGGAAACGGAAGTTTTTCATGCGTTTACGACGGCGACGATCCGTGCGAAAACACCGATGAAGTGATCGAAGCATACGGGTATAATGCGGAAGCGGACATGAATCTGCCGCCGCACTCCGTCTTCTGCGCCCACGGCGCGGGCTTTGTCGTTCCGTGGAACAAAGTCCGCGAATATATGCACCTGCCGGCGGCTTACAGACCGACGACTCCCCTGCCTTCCCCGCGTGCCGTCGCGAAAGCACACCGCCTTTCGGACGCGCAGCTCGAAGCAATAATGGAGCGGACATACGGTCCGATGAAAAGGCGTTCGTATTCGGAAAAGCGCGTTCTGACCGCCGAAAGGACTTTTGAGCCGAGACCTGAAACGACAAAACTGATCGTGGACGGCTACAACGTCGTTTTTGCGTGGGACTTTCTTTCCGAGATCGCCGAAAGCGACCTCGATCACGCGCGCGACAAGCTTATCGACATTCTGAAAAATTACGCGGCATACACAAAGACGGACGTCTCGGTCGTATTCGACGGCTACCGCGTTCCGTCCAACGCGGGAAGCGAAACGTCCGAGGGCGGCGTGACGGTCATTTACACGCCGCAGGGACAGACCGCCGACGCGTGTATGGAAAAACTGATACATGGACAGGGCCCCGACCGCACGCTCCGCGTCGTGACTTCGGACAGGCTCGTTCAGCTCGCGGCGATACATTCGGGAGTTTTCAGGCTCTCCGCCCGCGAGTTTCTCGAAGAGATCCGACGCATCGATGCCGAAATAACCGCGTTCATCAAAAAACTTGAAAAGGAGAACGCATAACAAACGTTCACGAATGCGGAACCTCCGCGAAAAACAGAAGACCGAACAGCCGCCCGGCGTTTTGCCGGACGGCTTTTTGCCGGGCATTTTTATGTCGTTCCGTTTCATCCGAGAGAAATTCCGCGCGAGAAGTTCGGTTCTGTATTACCGAAAGAAACTGTCATCTCCGCTGTCGGACACTGCGCGAACCGCGCGCGGGCTGACATAAATATGACTTATACAGTTCGCACCGCGTCCGTTGACTTGGGAGAAAAGATATGTTAAAATCAGAATGTTCAAAATTGAAATATTTTTCTGAACGGAGGATATCGGATGAAAGAAGGAAATTCAGGTGCAAAAGCCGCGAAAAGAGACAAAGAGGTGCCTGTCACGGCGGCAAAGCTGTTCGGAGGGACGAAGAAATTCATGGCGGCTTACGCAAGGGCCATGACGCCGCTGAGCGAAAGAACGGGACTGCCGACGCCGGCGATAGATATTATCCTTTTTCTTGCGAACAATCCGGGGTATGACACGGCGAAGGATATATGCAGGATAAGAGGCTTCAAGCCTGCGATCGTTTCGTTCCATATCGACAAATTGGTCGAAGAAGGCTTCCTCGAAAGAAGGAGCGACCCGAAGGACAGGCGGAAATGCTGTCTCGTCTGCGCGGAAAAATCAGGCGAACTGATCGACGAAGGGCGGGAAATACAGGATATTTTCGCGAAAAAACTGCTGAACGGGCTGACGGAAGAAGAAACGGAAATCATGAAACGGTGTATGGAAAAATTTGCAAACAATCTGAACGATATTCTCGAAAAAGGACTCGGAGGAGATAACGAATGATAAAACTGCTGAAAAATATGAGGCGGAGCGAGGTTCTGACGGCGTTGATGTGCGCGGTGCTCATTATCGGACAGATATATTTCGATCTCACGCTTCCCGACTATATGACGGAACTGACCCTGCTGATAAAAACAGCGGGGAGCACGACTTCGCAGATCACCGTTGTCGGGTTAAAAATGCTCGGATGCACTTTGGCGAGCGCGGTGCTGGCGATTATGTGCGGATACCTTTCTGCGCAGACCGCGTCGGGGTTCAGCTATACGCTGAGAGAAAAGATATTCAACAGAGTTTCGGACATCGGAAAAGCGGAGATGCAGGATCTTTCCGTTCCGAGCCTTATAACGCGAACGACGAACGACGTCAATCAGATACAGATGATCGTTTCGATGGGCTTGCAGACGCTGATAAAATCGCCCGTCATGGCGGTCTGGGCGATCATAAAGATACTCGGAAAAAGCTGGGAGCTTTCGGCGGTCACGGCGGCATTCGTCGTCGTTATATGCTCGGCAATACTTGCGATCATGTCCGTATGCCTGCCGCGGTTCAGAAAAGTTCAGAGGCTGACGGATAAGATCAACAGAGCGGCGAGGGAGAATCTGACGGGGATCAATGTCGTTCACGCATTCAACGCGGAGGATTATCAGAACGCGAAGTTCGATGTCCCGAGCGCGGAAATGATGGGGCTGCAACTCAAAAACCAGCGTCTTTTCTCGTTTATGCAGCCGATAATGGGGCTCGGAATGAACGGTCTGGCGCTCGTTATATATTGGCTCGGCGCGGCGCTCGTGAACGCGATACCTCTGTCCGATCCGGCGGGAAGGCTCGAAATGTTCAGCGAGGTCATCGTTTTCAGCACATACGCGACGTTCGTCATAATGTCGTTCACGATGCTCACGATGATATTCATGCTTCTGCCGCAGGCGCAGGTCTCGGCGGAACGTATCAACGAGGTTCTCGACAAGCGCCCGTCGATCGTTTCGGGGAGCGTCAAAGAGTGCGGAGAAGTCGGAACGGTCGAATTCAGAAACGTGTCGTTCAAATATCCGAATGCGGCGGAAAACTCGCTTTCAAACATAAATTTCAGAATTGAAAAAGGACAGACGCTCGCGATAATCGGGGCGACGGGAAGCGGAAAATCGACGATGATCGGGCTTATCCCGAGGTTTTACGACGCGACGGAGGGAGAGGTGCTCGTTGACGGGGTGAATGTCAAAGATCTCGATCTCGACGCGCTTTACGACAGGATCGGCTATGTCACGCAGAAAGCCGTTCTGTTTTCGGGAACGGTCGGGGACAACATCTTTTTCGGGCAGAGCTCCGCGAAAAAGGACGATGAAAATCTCGCGCAGGCGACAGAGATCTCGCAGGCGAAAGAGTTTCTCGACAAGACGGAGGACGGCGCGGAACACCGCATATCGCAACTCGGAAGAAATGTTTCGGGAGGTCAGAAGCAAAGGCTTTCGATCGCGAGAGCGCTTGCGAGAAGACCCGAGATACTCATTTTCGACGACTCGTTCTCGGCGCTCGATTACGCGACGGATGCAAAACTGCGCGCGGGGCTTGAAAAGAACCTTCCGGAAACGACGAAGATCATAGTCGCGCAGAGGATAGGAACTATCCGCAACGCGGACAGGATCATTGTTCTCGACAAGGGCGAAGAGGTCGGGAGCGGCACGCACGAAGAACTGATGAAGAGCTGCGAGATCTACCGTCAGATCGCGCGGTCACAACTCAGCGAAAAAGAACTCGGGCTGACAAACAGCGGAGAGGAGGCGGCTGTATGAGACCGATGCAGGGAGGAGCGAGGGCTCCGCTGACGGGCAAAAAAGGAACCGTGGCGGCGCTCGGAAAGACAGCCGCTTATGTCAAAGGCGGCGTCGGGGTCATCGCATTCGCGCTCGTTCTTGCGGCACTCGGGGCGATCCTGACGATAATCGGTCCGGATAAGATCGGTCAGATAACGGATCTGATGTCCGAAGGATTGGCGACGGAGATAGATCTCGCCGCGATCGCGAAGGTCGGGGTCGCGCTGATCGTCATTTACGGGCTGAGCGCGCTTTTCACATTCGTTCAGCATTATATAATGGCGACGGTCACGCTGAAAATGTCGTACCGTATGCGCGGCGAACTCTCGAAGAAGATCAACCGCGTTCCGCAGAAATATTTCAATATGCACTCGCAGGGCGATGTTCTGAGCCGCATAACGAACGACGTATCGACTTTGCAGCAGGGGCTGACGAACGCTCTGCCGACGATCATTTCGGCTGTCGCGCAGTTCGTCGGTTGTCTTGTCATGATGTTCGTGACGGAATGGCGTCTGGCGCTCGTATCGCTCGTCATAACGGTCGGAGGGCTTTTCCTCGTCGTTTTCATAATGTCGCGTTCGCAGAAATACTTTACCGCGCATCAGGAAAATCTCGGAAAACTCAACGGCTATGTCGAAGAGATGTATTCGGGGCACGAGGTCGTCCGCATATCCCGCGCGGGAGACAGCATAAAAGAGAAGTTCAAGGGACTGAACAAAGCCGTTTACGACGCGAACAGAAGATCTCAGTTTCTGTCGGGGCTGATGCAGCCGCTGATGAACGTTGTCGGCAATATCGCGTACGTTGCGGTCTGCGTGTTCGGTTCGATACTCGTCATCAACGACCCGTCGGTCGGCTTCGGCGTCATCATCGCTTTCATCCTTTATGTTCGCCTTTTCACGACTCCGCTTGCCCAGATCGCGCAGGGGCTGACAAATATGCAGACGGCTTCCGCTTCGGCGCACCGCGTTTTCGACTTTCTCGAGGAAGAGGAACTCGAAAACGAGGACGGCAAGCCCGCTTTTGAAAAAGACATAAAAGGAAAGGTCGAATTCGATCATATCCGTTTCGGTTATCCCGACACTCCCGACAAAACGGTCATCAAGGATTTTTCCGCGAAAGTCGAGCCGGGACAGAAAGTCGCGATCGTCGGTCCCACGGGCGCGGGCAAAACGACGATGGTCAATCTGCTCATGCGCTTTTTCGAAACGAACGGCGGCGAAATAAGGATCGACGGAAAACCGATCTCGGAGATGAAAAGACAGAGCGTTCACGAGCTTTTCGGAATGGTCTTGCAGGACACATGGCTGTTCGAGGGAACCGTTCGGGAGAACCTTGTCTATAACATGAAAGATATAACCGACAGTGATCTCGAAAGGGTCTGCCGCGCTTGCGGGCTCGATAAATTCGTCCGCTCGCTTCCGCAGGGCTTCGACACCGTTCTTTCCGAGAGCGTCAGCATTTCGGCAGGACAGAAGCAGCTTATGACGATCGCCCGGGCGATGCTTCAAAACGCGCCCATGCTCATTCTCGACGAGGCGACGTCCTCCGTCGATACGCGCACGGAACTTCTGATCCAGCGCGCAATGGACGATCTGACGAAGGACAGAACATCGTTCGTTATCGCTCACCGCCTTTCGACGATCAAAAACGCCGACCTGATTCTTGTCATGAAGGACGGAGACGTTATCGAAAGCGGAAACCACGAAACGCTGATGAAGCAGAACGGGTTTTACGCGGAACTTTACAACAGCCAGTTCGCGAACTGAAAATCCCTCCGACGACGCAATAACCGATACAAAAGCAAAGATCTCCGCGAGAGCCGAAACGGGCTTCGCGGAGATGTTTTTTCATGTCTGCGCGCAGATCGCCAAACAGACTGTTGACAAGCGGAAGATTTTATGATATTATAAGAAACAAATGTTGCGTATCATCTGTTATTCTTTATTTTGAGGGCATATATAAAGATGCTCAAAGCGTTCCGAAGGGAGAAAAAGATGGAATATTCGATAAAAACGGAAGGACTGACAAAAAAATACGGAAAGCTGACTGCGGTTGACGGGTTGACGCTCGAAGTGCGCGAAGGAGAACTTTTCGCCCTGCTCGGGGTCAACGGCGCGGGAAAGACGACGACGGTCAAAATGCTTTCGTGCGTCGCGCGTCCCACCGGAGGAGACGCTCTGCTCGAAGGGAAAAGCATCGTGTCGGAAAAAGCAAAAGTCAAGGAACTGATCGGAGTCTCGCCGCAGGAATCGGCGGTCGCTCCGAACCTGACGGTCAGGGAAAACCTCGAAATGATCTGCGGAGTACACGGCTTTCCGAAGGAAAAAACGGCGCGAAAACTCGCGGAACTGTCGGAAAAATTCGGGCTCGGAGAAGTGATGAAGCGCAAGGCGGGAAAACTGTCGGGCGGCTGGCAGAGACGGCTGAGTCTGGCGATGGCGCTGATAAGCGAGCCGAAGATACTCTTTCTCGACGAGCCGACGCTGGGGCTCGACGTTATAGCCCGAAGCGCGCTTTGGGACGCGATAAAGGAACTGAAAGGAAAAGTCACGACGGTGCTGACGACGCATTACATGGAGGAGGCGGAAGCGCTTTCCGACCGCGTCGGGATCATGAAGGACGGGCGGCTTCTGACAGTCGGAACGCCCGACGAAATAAAAAAAGCGGCGGGAACGGAAAAATTCGAGGACGCGTTCATCACGTTCGTTAAGGAGGCAGCAAGATGAAAACTCTCGTTTTTGCGAAAAGGACGGCGAAGGAGATCGTTCGCGATCCGATAAACCTTTTCTTCGGGCTCGGGTTTCCGCTCATACTGCTTTTGCTTCTCAGCGCGATACAGGCGAACATTCCCGTTTCGCTGTTTGAGCTTGAACGGCTGACGCCCGGAATAACGGTCTTCGGACTTTCGTTTCTGACGCTTTTTTCGGGAATGCTGATCTCAAAAGACAGGGAGAGCGCTTTTTTGCAGAGGCTTTACACGACGCCGCTGCGAGCGTCGGATTTCATTTTCGGATACGTCCTTCCCATGCTCCCGATCGCCTGCGCGCAGACGCTGATATGCTATCTCGTCGCTTTTGCGCTCGGTCTGAAACCGACTGTCGGCGTCGCTTACGCGGTCATATCCGTCATCCCCGTTTCGCTGTTTTTCATCGCGCTCGGGCTGCTCTGCGGGTGCGCGCTCGGCTCAAAGCAGGTCGGCGGGTTATGCGGCGCGCTCGTCACAAATCTGACGGCGTGGCTGTCGGGCGTTTGGTTCGATCTCGAACTTGTTCCCGCGCTTAAAAAGATCGCGGATCTCCTGCCGTTCGTGCATGCGGTCAAACTCGAACAGGGGCTTCTTAACGGCGAGTTTTCGGGACTTCTCCCCCACGCGCTGTGGGTCGCGGGCTACGCGCTCGTCCTCTGCGCCGCCGCGGTCGCGCTCTTTACGAGCAAGATGAAAGATCAATAAACATCCGACCGCGGAGATCCGCGGCGGAGAAAAGCAACAAACGCGCCGTTTTTTTCAAAAAACTATTGAAAAAACGGCGCGTATATGGTAAACTGTAAGAAAGAACGCCGAAGCGGAAAACGGGAGAAACGGAAAGAAGCCCGAAAGCAAACATATCCGAACCGGCACTCTTGCGGAATATGCGCCGAACCACGCGCTGAAAAAACGGACAAAAGATCTCCGCGGACGGAAAAAATGCGGAGATAAGCAGAAAAGGAGCAAATCATGACATTTTTAATCATTGGGATCATCGCTTTCGCCGCGGCGTTATTCGCGCTCGGTTTCTGCAAAGACGGGGACGGTTTCAAATGGAGAAAGAATAAAAAGCAGTTCATTTCCGTTCTTGCGCTTCTGATCATTCTCTTCGGATGCACCGCCTCCGTTCCGACGGGACACACGGGGGTCGTGACGACATTCGGACGCGTTGAAGACTTCACGCTCGAAGCGGGATTTCACTTCAAGCTTCCCTGGCAGCAAGTCGTCAACATGGACAACCGAACGCAGAAAGCGTCCGTCAATCTGACATGTTTTTCGAGCGACATCCAGGAAGTGACAATGGTATATTCGATCAACTTCCAGATCGAAAAATCGAACGCGCAGACGATATATAAGACGATAGGCACGGGTTATTACGACACCATCGTCGCGCCCAGAATAGAAGAAGCGGTCAAGTCCGTCGCGGCGCAGTATACCGCCGAAGGGCTTGTTTCGCACAGAGACGAAATGGGCGATAAAATTAAAGAAAAACTCATCACCGAACTGCGCGAATACAACATCGAACTCGTGAACACGGCGATCGAGAACCTCGACTTCACGGATGAGTTCACGGACGCGGTCGAGGCGAAGCAGGTCGCGGAGCAGAACAAGATAAAGGCCAAGACCGAAGCGGAGCAAAGGGTCATTGAGGCAGAAGCCGCGGCGGAGGTCAAGAAGGTCGAAGCACAGGCTCAGGCGGAGGCTGAACTGATCGAAGCGGAAGCGACCGCGGAAGCGAACCGGCTTCTTTCCGAGTCTTTGACGGCGGAGGTTCTGAAAAACAAATTCTATGAAAAATGGAACGGCGTTCTGCCGAGCGTCATGGGAAACAACTCCGTCATCACGGATATATCGGGGGAATGAGCGCGGAACTATGAAAGAGACGAACGCAAAGCTTTTTGAATACATAAAAGCCTGTCCGACCGCGTATCAGGCGGCGGAGCATACGGCAAAAATACTTGAAAGCGCGGGTTATACGCGTCTTTGCGAAGGCGAAACATGGCATCTCGAAGCGGGGAAAGGCTATTTTGTGACCCGCAACGGTTCGTCGCTGATCGCGTTCCGTATTCCCGAAGGAGACTTCACGGGATTTATGATGACGGCGGCGCATCTCGACTCTCCGTGCTTCAAGATCAAGGAAAACGACAGGCTCGGCGACGAAAATTACGTCAGACTGTCCGTCGAGGGTTACGGCGGAATGATCCGCTCAACATGGACGGACAGACCGCTCTCGGTCGCGGGCAGGCTCGTTGTCAGAACCGCCGACGGAGTGAAAACGGCGGGAGTCGATCTGAAAAGACCCGTTGCGATCATACCGAATGTTGCGATCCACATGGACAGAACGGTGAACGACTCGAAAGGCTACAACACGGCGGTCGATATGCTTCCGCTGTATTCGCTCGCGGGAGCCGAGGATGTTTCTCTGCGCGCAAGGCTTGCCGAAGCGGCGGGAGTTGCTGAGAAGGACATTCTCGCGACGGATGTTTCGGTCTACAATCCGCAGGACGGAGAGGAATTCGGCGGACTTATATGCGCGCCGAGGCTCGACGACCTTCAATGCGCGTTTGCGTCTCTGACGGCTTTTCTCAAAGCGGAAAAGGGCGCGGGGCTTCCCGTTTGCTGTCTGTTCGACAACGAAGAGGTCGGCAGCAGGACGAAGCAGGGCGCGGCTTCGACGTTCCTTTCGGACACACTTGAAAGAATCTGCGAAGCGATCGGGAAAAGCGGGGATATTCGCGAAAAACTCGCGTCGGGCTTTCTCGTTTCGTGCGACAACGCGCACGCGGCGCACCCCAACCATCCCGAATACTCCGACAGGAACCACACCGTCAGAATGAACGGCGGCATCGTCATAAAATACAACGCAAATCAGAACTATACGACCGACGCGGTCTCTGCGGCGATATTCGGAACTTTCTGCGAGCGCGCGGGAGTGAAGACACAGCCGTACGCGAACCGCGCCGATATGCCGGGAGGCTCTACGCTCGGAAACATCGCGAACACGCGCGTTTCGCTGAACACGGTCGATATAGGGCTGGCACAGCTCGCGATGCATTCCGCATACGAAACGGCGGGCGCGGACGATACCGACGCGATGATCAAAGCGCTCTCTGCGTTCTTCGGCGGCAGCATTGAGATGAAAAAGGACGGGGAATACTCCGTCGGATAAAAAACCGCTTCCGAGGCGGGAAGAGGATAAAGACACGGGGAGAGACGGATTTCGTCTCTCCCCTTTTATATTGCGCACCGTAACGGGAGCGCGCGGATCTCATATAATATTACTGAATATCATATCGGAGGTGATCTGTTTGAACAAAAACAGATACGGGAAAAATATGTTTGCGATACGGGATCGCGGAGCGGAGCCGATTGCCGTGAACATTGACAGAGCCGCGAAGGTCAATCCGTTTTTCAGAACCGCTCTGTGGACGGGAGATCACTTGCAGGTAACGCTCATGAGCATTCCCGTCGGAGGAGATATCGGGCTTGAAATGCATCCCGATCACGATCAGTTCCTGAGGATCGAAAGCGGGTTTGCGCACGTGATGATGGGCAGAGATAAAAACTGTCGGGATATGCGGCGGAACGTCAACAGAGATTTTGCGGTCATCGTGCCGGCGGGAGCATGGCACAACATCGTCAATATCGGAAAAGTTCCGCTGAAAATCTACTCGGTCTACGCGCCGCCGAAGCATCCGTTCGGAACGGTTCACAGAACAAAGGCGGAAGCGGAAAAAGCGGAAGGACACTGACGCGCAAAAACAGCCGTTCGGGGAGAAAGTCCCGATCGGCTGTTTAACGGTTTTCGGTTTTTTCCGTCCGTATATAACGACGCCCGAACAGCGGTTTCGGAGCGGACGAAAAGCGGAATGCGCCGCAAACGGAATTTCATGCCGCGGAGCGTTTCAGCGCGGGCGGTTACGTTTACTGCCCGGATGGTGCTCGTAAATGGATTCGAGCAGATCGTCGGGAATGTTCGAGACTTCTCCGATCTGCTTCGCGTATGAATATATCTTCATGACTTCCTCCGCCGCTTCGACGAGTTTGACGGCGTCTTCGAGCGTTCTTCCGACGGAAACGACGCCGTGATTACCCAAAAGCACGAGGTCGTTGTCTTTCAGCGCGTCGCGAAGCCCGTCCGCGATATGGGGCGTCGCCGCCTCGCCGTAAGGGATGCACGGAATTTTTTCTCCGAACAGGATCGCAAAGGAAGACGAGCATTTCAGTTCGATGTCCTTGCCGCAATACGCATAAGCGGTCAGGTACGGAGAATGGATATGCGCGACCGCGTTGCAGGTCGGACGCGCGTTCAGCGCCTCAACGTGCAGAATATACTCGCTCGAACGGGGCAAGGTTCCCTCGATCTGCTCCCCGTTCAGCATGACCGCGATCTTGCTCCCGTCAAGAAAACGCTTTCGCGTTCCCGACGGAGTCAGATAAAGTTTCCCCGTCTCGCGATCAAGGATCGAAAGGTTTCCCTCCACGGAGTTGACAAGTCCCTTTTCGTCGAGGATCTTCGCATAAGTCACGATCTCTTGTTTGATCTCTTCGCCGCTTTTTCCCATGTTCTTTTCCTCCGATGAAATTTATTTACGTTTTTATCATATCACTTCCGCGGACGGATTTCAACGGAGTTTACAATATTCCCGAAAAAACAAAAACGGAGCGAACCGAAAAGTTCGCTCCGAATTTTTATTGCGGGATAAATTACTTGAGTTCGATAACCGCGCCGGCAGCTTCGAGAGTGGCTTTCATAGCCTCTGCATCTGCGTAAGGAACGTTCTCCTTAACAGCCTTGGGAGCAGCGTCAACGATCTCTTTGGACTCTTTAAGTCCGAGACCGGTGATCTCTTTAACGGCTTTGATAACAGCCATCTTGTTAGCGCCGACTTCCTTAAGGATTACGGAAGCCTCGGTCTTTTCCTCGGCAGCGGGAGCAGCCTCGGCAGCACCGCCCGCAACAACCGCAACCTGAGCGGCGGCGGAAACGCCGAATTCCTCTTCAAGAGCCTTTACAAGCTCGTTGAGTTCAAGAACAGTAAGAGTTTTGATCTCTTCGATCATATTGGTGATCTTTTCACTTGCCATTTTAATTTTCCTCCGATAATAATTATTTTTCTCGCACTTAAAAACGCCGTGCGGAGCGTCGGGCGTTAAAACTCAGCCCGCAGAGCGCGTCGGGACCGTCGGATCCCTACGCAACGGATAAGACACGCTTATTCCGCGGCGGCTTCCGCAGCGGGAGCCTCTGCGCCTTCGCTCTTCTTGTCGGCGATAGCCTGAAGGGCGATCGCAAGACCCTGAAGCGGAGAAAGGATGCAGTAGAGTGTTTTGGAAATAAGATCTTCCTTCGAGGGAACCTTCGAAAGAGCGATAACGTCCTCAACGGGAACGACTTTGCCTTCGATGAAACCGCCTTTGACGGAGATCTTGTCACCGTGTTCTTTTGCGAATTTGCAGATAACCTTTGCGGGAGCGACAACGTCTTCGCCTGCGAGAGCGAGAGAAGTCGTTCCTTTCAGGACATCGTCAAGTCCCTCGTAACCTGCTTCTTTAAGTGCGAATCCGGTCAGGGTGTTCTTAACGACCGCGTATTCAACGCCTGCCGCGCGGAGCGCCTTTCTCAGTTCGGTATCCTCCGCAACGGTAAGACCCTTGTAATCAACAAGGACGCCGGTTCCGGAAGTTTTGATCTTCTCGGCAAGAGCCGCGACGATCGCTTTCTTTTCGCTTAAAACCTTTTCACTGGGCATTCGGATTTTTCACCTCCCAAAAAAATAACTCTTTCATTCCCAAGAACTGAAAGAGCGACATATAAAACAAAAGAAGTATTCGTTTTTACGCCTCGACAGGATTTACGCGGAAAGACCGCACCTGTTGTCTCAGGAACAGATGAAGTATACCACAAATCCCGCGAAGTGTCAAGTCCGATCGTCAAAAACGCGCTTTTTGTCACGGAATATTCATATTTTTCAACAGTCTTTCGCCCGATTCCCGCCCGACAGACCGCTAACGGATATTTTTTTTACGGCAAAAGCGACCGCGCCGATATTGAGCCCGAGGATCTTATCCGTATCCTCGCTCTTTGCGGACAGAAGGATGACGGGTATGTTGCTCGTTTTTCGCAGTTCCGAGACAAAGCTTATCCCGTCCCTGACAGGCATCATAATGTCCGTAAGCACGAGATGTATATCCTCGTTTTTGACAAGCGCGAGCGCCTCGGCTCCGTCATAAGCCTCAAAAATTGTATACGAGGGGTCGGAGAGATATATTTTCAAAGCGTTGACGATGTCTTTTTCATCGTCGCATATCAGAATGTTATACATGACGGTTCCCCTTTTTCTTTTCTCGGAACGATTATATCATAAAAAAACTTAAAATGGAAGCGGGGCGGGATTAAGTTTTTATTAAAAACCGACGCCGAAGCGGTAAAAACGCTTCGGCGCAAATAAAATATTCCGTTTTTCGGCATTACGGGCATGAGACAGACGCGAAAACTCCGCGCATAAAAAAAGTCTCTTCCCGAAAAAGCCGCGTCAGCACCCGCGATGAGGACAGCAGCAGCACGATATGAGATTGAGAAGCGTATATCCGAGACAGCAGCTGCGCGCGCCCGAACACGGATCGGCATATTCGGCGTTGCGCTGCGAATAGACCTGTCCGCCCTGTTGCATACGTTCAAGCACCTGCGCGTATTCGGCGTTTGTCGGGTCAAGACGGCACGCCTCGCGGATATGCGTCAGCGCGACGGTCTTGTTTCCGAGGTTGTAATTGGCGACCGCGCTGATAAAATACCACTCTCCGTCGCGTTCGCCGACGGAGGCAAGCAAATTGAGCGCTTCGCGGTAATAACCGGAATTCAGATACATTTTCGCGGCTTCCATGGGGCTCATCCGGGCTGAACCGCCGAACGGATTCCATGTCGTGTAACCGCCGCCGTATCCGCCGCCGTAACTTTCCGAGCCGCCGTAGCCCGCCGCGCCCGATGAAGACGAAACGTCGCCGTTTTTGATCTGCTCGTAAGCGGCGTTGATCTCACTCATCTTCTTCGCGGCTTCCTTATCGTTCGGGTTCAGGTCGGGATGGTATTTTTTCGCCAGCTTGCGGTAAGCCTTCGTGACCTCTTCATCCGACGCTCCCGGAGAAAGTCCGAGCACCTTGTAGGGATCCTGATTCATTCTTTAATCTCTTTTTTCGTTAATTTTATTCTTCGGAACAGATTATTCTTGTCTCATTACGGCGCGCAAAGGCTTGTTTTGCGCGTTTTGCTCCGTCCGACGCCTGTCCGCGCACTCTTATCAGTAGTATATGCGATAAGGGCGGCAATGTCAACACTTTTTCGGATATTTCCGTAAATGCGGCACATTTTTTTTGATTTCAAAAGGCGGAGAACCCCAAAACGGGATCCTCCGCCGCACATTATTCGGTTAAAGAACGGGAACACGGACGCCGCAGGTCAAAAGCCCGAAAACGTCTGTTTTCCCCGTCGGGAAGTCATGCAATGGAGCTGACCTTGCCCGCGACGAAATAGAAGAGCGTCATGGCGTCTTCTATATCAATGTTCCCGTCGCCGTTCAGATCGCCGAGATATACATTTTCGATCGCATCTTTTTCGGCAACATGATAGAAAATGAGCATGGCGTCCGCGATATCGACGAAACCGTCACAGTTCACGTCGCCGAGAGCCGCGATGATCACGGGTGTGCAGTAATCGAGAGCGACCCAACCGCTCAGAGTCTTGCCCCAAAGGTAGGAAATATCGGCGGAATAGATCTCCGATATCCGTATTTCCGTTCCGGGCAGAAACGAACCGAGTTTTGCGAACACCGTTCCGGGACCGGAGCGGATATTGATAGTATATTCGTCCTTGACCAGCCATGTTTCGTCGGTCGCGACGGACACGCCCGCAGTGACGGACGCGGAATCGGTATTTCCGCTCTTGTCAACGACATACACGGTCGTCGTAAAATTGCCCTTATAATCGCCGAAAGCGGCCGCGTCAACCGTGAATGTGACCTCGGAACCGTTCAGGGTCAGAGGCAGAGTGACACTCTTTGTGCCCGCGGTCGTGACGGCGTACATCTCGGAAACGAACTCCTCGCCGCCGACCGTGCAGGTCAGCGAATAGCTGTCGGTCGTGACGTCCGCAAGTTTGACGGATTTGATATCGGCTGTCGCTTCGACCGCGCTCGGACAGTAAAGTCTGCCCGATATATAGTTACTGTAAGTCAGAGCCATCCAGCCCTTGTCGGTCTTTCCCCAAAGTAACGGAGACTGACCGGACATCTCTTTTTTCTCGGTTATCGTAACCTTTGTGCCCTTCGTGTAACTTCCGATAACGGTCGTTCCCTCCGTTCCGGGAGCGGTGCGGATATTGGTCGAAGCATTCGCGACGACCCATTCCTCGCTGTCGGTCAGGGTCAACGTTCCGAGATCGACCTCATTTTTGCAGAAATTGTAAAGATCGACGTATCTCTTCGGCGGGTTGCCGTTGTTGAAATACAATGCGGTCTTATACAGATGTTCAAGGGTTATATCCCTGTAACTTCCCGCGAATTTTGCCGCTCTGTGGATCCAGTTGGACCCGACGGTTTCGCCCCTGTTGAACAGATCGCAGACAAAGATGATCGCATAAGGATCGGTCATTCCCTGCTGATAGCAGTTCTGAATGTAGGTGTAAACGGTGTACTTGGCGTAATCGTCCTGCCCCTGTCTTCCGATCGGAGATGAAAGATAGGCAGAGAGTTTTGACGCCTCGTCGGCGGTAACGCTTCTCTTGCTCCATTTCGTGGACGGATTAACGATCTCGTTGTAAAGCGCGTTTCCGAGAATGCTCCGCGCATTTGCTTCCGTGTCCGTGTTGATGATGAACCTGAGCAATATGAGCGCGTTATCCGCGTGCCACTGCAATTTTCCGACGCTTACCGCGCCGCTGTCATTTCTTGAAACTGAGCCGTAGTTTCCTTCACTTTCGCTGATCTGATGAGCGGCGGCGGCGATCATCGCATCGATCTCCGCACCGTAACTTTTCGCATCAGACACGACCGTGACGGTCGCAAACAGAGAAACAGCCGTAATAACGGCAAGAAAGAAGGAAAGAACGCTTTTGGTCTTCCGCATAAAAAATTGTCCTCCTGTAAATACCGATAACCGCGGTATTTTCAAACTCGGAAAAACCGGCTCGGAAAAAAGAGCGGTTTTTCTTCGTTTACACGGCGAAGAACAGGGCAAAAAACACCCGATTTTCTCCTCCGTTCAGGTTTGGGATCTAACCCCAAAAACCCGTTATTTTCCTTTCTTGAATCGCCGTTCTCTTTCGGCAATTCGCCCATATAATAACACATTTTGAGCGATTTGTCAAATGTTTTTTTGAAAAAGTGGTTTACGGGTGGAGTGAAAATGCCTGTTTTAAGGGATTTTTTGAGGGTCTATGGCGTGAAAATACTCAGAAATGTCACATATCAAACCGAGGTTAAAACCAGTTTATGCACATTTTCGGAGAGTTATTCACGCAGCAAAAACATCCGCCGCGAAAGCGTGTGAAAACGGGGCGGGTGACGGGTCAAAAACGGAGCGAAAAAAGGGACGGAAAACGGGAGTGAAAAAGGAATGGAGACCGGGGCGCGAAACGGGGTTGCGGGACGGACGGAAAAGGGGCGAAAAAGGGAACGGAAAACGGGGCGCGAAAACGGACGGGAAACGGGAGTGAAAAGCGGCGCGGAACAGAGGCGAACGGAGCAAAAAGCGGGCACGACAAAACGGCGGGGCGTTCCGAAAAATGTTACGCGGGGAAATGCTTTCGGGAGTGTTCGGGCGCGGAAAGCGGATATTTCCGACAGACGGAAAGCGGAAACGAGTGCGGATCGCGCCGAAACCGTGCAGAAATGTACGATCGGAATATCGGGCGCGCCGCAACGGTATAAAAGTCTCGGAGATCGCCCCTTCACCGCATAAAAACGGCGCAGAAGGCGAAACCGACCGCGAGGGAGACGAAATCAAACGGAGAAACGGCAAAAATGAGGAAATACGGCGGCAGAGGGCGAAAAACGGCGGGAAAACCGACTTGCGAACGCCTGCCGGTATCTGCGGAGAAAAAGGCACGCGCCCGCGTATATATAATTATGGTAATCAATCCGTGCAAAGCGGTCGGAACGGGTGCTGATGAGGCTTGTATATGCGAAATAAAGGCGATGAACGGCGGGAGTGAGGCGGCGCGGCGACGGAATGCCGAACAGCGCGGGCGTGCCGAAAAATTCTCCCATGATTTACATAATTTACAAATCGTTCACACTTTCCCTATTGCAAAAAACAGAAATCGTGCTATAATATACACAGTGATTAGCACTCAGGGTTAAAGAGTGCTAAAACGTTAAACAGTTATCAATTATCTGATTGGAGGTATTTTTATGAATATCAAACCGTTGGCAGACAGAGTAGTCGTCAAAGTCGCGGAAGCGGAGGAAACGACGAAGGGCGGAATCATTCTTACCGGTTCCGCGAAAGAGAAGCCGCAGTTTGCGGAAGTTGTTGCGGTGGGTCCCGGAGGAGACGTTGACGGAAAAGAAGTCAAGATGCACGTTAAGGTCGGCGATAAGGTCATCACCTCGAAGTATTCGGGAACGGACGTCAAGATCGACGACAACGAGTACACCATCGTCAAGCAGAGCGACATCCTTGCGATCGTCGAATAAGCGGCGATAATTTCCGAAAAGCCGTCAGGAATACGGACGGCGGCAAACTACGAAACGAAAGAGGAGATAAATCATGGCAAAGAAGATCATTTACGGTGAAGATGCGAGAAAAGCTCTTCAAGCGGGCGTTGACAAGCTCGCGGACACGGTCAAGATCACGCTCGGTCCCAAAGGCAGAAACGTTGTTCTTGACAAGAAATTCGGTTCTCCGCTCGTGACGAACGACGGTGTTACGATCGCGAAGGAGATCGAACTCGAAGACGAATACGAAAACATGGGCGCGCAGATGATAAAGGAAGTCGCGACAAAGACGAACGACGCGGCGGGCGACGGAACAACGACCGCTACCCTGCTGGCGCAGGCTCTCGTTAAAGAGGGAATGAAGAACATCGCGGCGGGCGCGAACCCGATGATCGTTAAAAAAGGTATGCAGAAAGCCGTTAACGCGGCTGTCACGGAGATCAGGAAGAACGCGAAGAAGGTCAAGGGCAGCGCGGACATCGCAAGAGTTGCGACCGTTTCCTCCGCGGACGAGTTCGTCGGCAAACTGATCGCGGAAGCGATGGAAAAGGTTTCTTCCGACGGCGTTATCACGATCGAGGAGTCCAAAACGGCGGAGACTTATTCCGAAGTCGTTGAAGGCATGATGTTCGACAGAGGATATATCACCCCCTACATGGTTACCGATACCGACAAGATGGAAGCGGTCATCGACGACGCTTACATTCTCATAACCGACAAGAAGATCTCGAACATCCAGGAGATCCTTCCCCTGCTCGAACAGATCGTTCAGTCGGGCAAGAAACTTGTCATCATCGCCGAGGATATCGAGGGCGAGGCTCTTTCGACGCTGATCGTCAACAAACTCAGAGGCACGTTCACCTGCGTTGCGGTCAAAGCGCCCGGCTTCGGTGACAGAAGAAAAGAAATGCTCAGAGATATCGCAGTTCTCACGGGCGGAACCGTTATCAGCGAGGAACTCGGTCTCGAACTGAAAGAGACGACGCTGGATCAACTCGGCAGAGCGGGTCAGGTCAAGGTTACGAAAGAGAACACGATCATCGTCAACGGCATGGGCGACAAAGACGCCATCGCAGGCAGGATCAAGGAGATCAGAGCCGCGATAGACGCGACCTCTTCCGACTATGACAAAGAAAAACTCCAGGAAAGACTTGCGAAACTCAGCGGCGGTGTCGGCGTTATCAAAGTCGGCGCGGCGACCGAGATCGAGATGAAGGACAAGAAACTGCGTATCGAGGACGCTCTTTCCGCCACGAAAGCCGCTGTTGAAGAAGGTATCGTAGCGGGCGGCGGCACGGCGTTCATCGGAGCGATGAGCGCGGTTGAAAAACTGATCGAGACGCTCGACGGCGACGAAAAGACAGGCGCGAGAATAGTTCTCAAAGGTCTTGAAGCGCCCGTTCTTCAGATCGCGGCGAATGCGGGTCTCGAAGGCGCGGTCATCATCGACAAGGTCAAGAATTCCGAGAAGAACATCGGCTTCGACGCTTACAACGAGAAATATGTCGATATGTTCAAAGCGGGCATCGTAGACCCCGCAAAAGTAACGCGTTCCGCGCTCGAAAACGCGGCGAGCGTCGCTTCGATGATACTGACGACCGAAAGCCTCGTTGCGGACATCAAAGAGCCCGCACCGGCAGTTCCCGCGAATGCGGGCGGAATGGACGGAATGTATTGATCTGTCCCCGACAATTCAAGATCTTCAAAGCCTTCGCGGAGAGATCCGCGGAGGCTTTTCGCGTGAAAGGAACACTTAAATCTCTAAAACACCGCAGCCGTAAAACAGCGTTTTTTGTGTGATTTTCGGCGTTTTTCAGCATAAAAGCGGTGCTTTCGCGGACTCCCGTAAGTTGACAAAACGCATAATAAATGTTATAATATCTATCCAAGAGTGCATAGTATAACCATCAAGGAGAAAGATGATGAAAAAACTGTTACCGATAGTATTGTCTGCTCTTATGCTGACCGGGTGCGCCGCGGCGGGCAATCAGGCAAATTCTTACCGCCAAATCAGTATGGAGGAGGCGGTTGCCATGATGAAGAGTGAAAACGGATATATTATTCTTGACGTGCGCACGCCCGAGGAATTTGCCGAAAAGCATATCCCGAACGCAATCAACGTTCCCAATGAAAATATCGGCACGGACGGGATTTCCGAACTGCCCGACAGGGATCAGCTCATTATGGTGTACTGCCGCAGCGGTCGGCGCAGTAAAGAGGCGGCGAAAAAGTTGGTAAAACTCGGCTATACGAATATCGTGGAGTTCGGCGGCATCATCGACTGGAAGGGAGAGACCGTGAGCGGAGAATGACTGTTGCAGTGCAATATTTGCACAGCAGGAAGCAAAGAATAAGGTCAGAGTATGAGATATAGAGAAGATAAAAGAAAATCGGAGGTTCAATTGAACCTCCGATTTTGGTCTGAATGACACGGATTGAAAGAGCGGACTCTGCCAAGAAAACAGAAAAGCACCGCAACCGTCGGAGAGGATCGGGAAAACGCGGCGGGGAAATATTACACAAAAATTTCGGAAAGTGCACTTTTCAAATCATTTAATATATGCTATAATATATATAATTATAATGGCTGATTATCGCCGCGGCTAAGCAAAAGAAGCGAAGACACGGAAAACGAAAACCCGGAGCGGGCGGCGAGAGTCCGATGACGGAACAGTTCGGTTATTCGGAATTGCGGAAACGCTCCCCGAAGCGCGGTTCGCGCGGGAGAAACACTTGAAAAGAGAACAGACAGACAAATTCAAAAAAATTCTTTTTCCTGCGATCACCGCCGCGGCAGTCACCGTCTCGGCGCTTATAGCCGTTTTCGCTCCCGCCGCGTCATGGCTTTTGCTGATACTTATGCCGACGGCTTCGGTCTTTCTCGCGGCGACGGTCGCGATCAACAAAAATCCGCTGACGGCGCTGATCTTCATCTGTCTTTTCTTTGCGCTGACGCTGCTTTTCAAAAGATTCGCCTCGACGCTGTTGCTTTATCTGATGTTCGCTCCGATAGGCGTTGTCACGGGGATCGCGTTCCGAAAGAAAAAAACGGTCAACGCGTCGGTTCTCGTCTCTGCTATCGTGACGCTGATATTCGGGATAGGCGTTTTCTGCACGTTTGCTTACGAAGGGCATCTGACCTTCGACACGGCGCACGTAACGGAGCCGATAAGACAAACGATCTCCGAAGCGGCGGAGGAGACCGCGAACGTGATCTTCGAGCGAGGGCAGGACACCGTTTCGATCTACGAGAAGATCAACGGGATAACCCTCACGAACGAAGAATTCCGAAACATAAAGATCGAATTTGCTTCGGACATAAAAGATACGATCATCTTAAATCTTCCGCTTGCGGTCGGGAGCCTGTTCCTGCTGACGGCGGCGTTGTCGTATTTTTTGACCAAAAGCCTTTTGAAGCGTTCGACATATCCCGTCGGGTTCGCGACGGGGTTTTCCGAGGTGAGGGTCAGCAAAACGGGCACGGGGCTTTACGTTCTCGCCTCGCTGGTCATATTTTTCAGCGGGGTCGCAAGCGTTTCCGAGATGATCTCCGACCGTCCGTGGGCGTTCGCCGTATATATTTTTGAAACGCTTCTGTCATACACGCTTGCTTTCGCGGGACTTTCGGTCTTTGTTTTTCTTCTCAAAAACAAAGGTTTTCCGCGTAAATACAAAACCGTTCTTATAGTTGCGACGGCTGTCGGGTTCGTTCTGTTCCGGGTATCGGTTTTCACGCTTATCGGAATGCTCGACAGTTTCCGGGATCTGCGAAGGCTCGGAGGAGAAGGAGTCTGAATGAAAAAAATAAAGATATTGCACGCGATAATCGCCAGACTGCACTATATACCGCTCGCGATCTTCGCGATCTGTTCAAACCTCGTTTCGGACGCGCTGATATTCCGCATACTGCTTATTGCGTCGTTCGTATACGTCGTTGCTTACGAACTGTATACGGCGATCGCGAAAAGAGACGCGAGAAGTCTTTCGGAGAGTTTTATCGAGATCCTCGATTTCAACTCTCAGGAGCGGCTCATGGCGTTTCCCCTGCCCGTTGTTCTGGCGGACAGAAACGGAGAAGTTATCTGGTATAACGACCCGTTCATAAAGGTGACGGACGGAGCCGATCTTTCAAAATTCGTATCGGTCTTCGACCTGAACAGGGATATATTCTCAAAACGTACCCTCAAGGTCTCGTTCGCGTCGAAATATTTCACGGTCATAACGGATAAATGCACGATCAGAGGCAGAGAACTCGCCGTTCTTTACTTCTTTGACATAACCGATTACCAGCAGTTGCAGATCAAATACAACCAGCAAAGACCCGTTATCGCGCATATTCTCGTTGACAACTACGACGAGTTGTTCCAGATCTCGAAGGAGAGCGAAAAATCGACGGCGATGGCGGTCATCGACAACGCGCTGACGGAATGGGCACAGTCGGTCGGAGGAATTATAAGAAAGACCGAAAAGGACAGTTATCTGTTCATTTTCAGAAACGAATATATCAAACAGTTCACGGAGTCGCGTTTCGACATTCTCGACAGGATAAGAAATCTTCAGATCGCGACCTCGACACAGCCGACGATCTCGATCGGTGTGGGCTTCGGCGGCGCTACGTTCGCGGAAAACGAGGAACACGCGCGTCTCGCGCTCGACATGGCTCTCAGCCGCGGCGGTGACCAGGCGGCGATGCATTCCTCGAAGGGCTTTGAGTTCTTCGGAGGGCTGAGCAAGGGCGTCGAAAAGAGAACGAAGATCAAGTCCAGAGTCGTTGCGTCAGAAATGAAAACGCTGTTCAAAAAGGTCGACACGGTTCTCGTCATGGGACATCAGTTCGCGGACTTTGACTGTCTGGGAGCGGCGGTCGGTATAGCGAGGATCGCGCTCGACGCGCAGAAAAAGGTCGGAATAGTTTACGACAGAAACTCGTCGCTCGCAAACGCGCTTTACGACAGACTGATAAACGAATCGAAGGACATGGCGCAGGCGTTCGTGACGCCCGAACAGGCGCTTATCATGGCGGGACCGACGGCGGTCACGGTCGTTGTTGACACTCACAGACCGTCAATGACGGCGATGCCGAAACTGCTTGAATTTGCGGAGCGCACGGTCGTTATCGACCACCACAGAAAGTCGGCGGACTTCATAGAAGGCGCGGAGATCTTTTTCCATGAGCCCTACGCGTCGAGTTCGTGCGAGATGGTGTCCGAGATCATGCAGTACATGAACGTCAACAGGATGCCCGCGGTCGAAGCGGAAGCGCTGTTGTCGGGAATATATCTGGACACGAAAAATTTCATGATAAGAACGAGTCTTCACACGTTCGAGGCGTCGTCTTATCTGAGAAAATCGGGAGCGAACACGGTCAACGTCAAAAAACTGTTCCAGGTCGATATGCAGGCTTATATGCAGAAGACGGACATGGTTCAGAACGCGAAGATCTACAGAAAGATCGTCGCGATCGCGTGCTGGGAGGACAAAGCGGGCTCGCAGTTCCGCATCGCTTCCGCTCAGGCGGCGGACGAGATGCTGAACATCGAAGGCGTTCAGGCATCGTTCACGCTGTTTCCCGATTCGACGGGATCGGTCATCATATCCGGTCGGTCGTTCGGTCAGGTCAACGTTCAGCTTATAGCCGAAAAACTCGGCGGCGGCGGACATCAGACGATGGCGGGCGCGCAGATCAAAAACTGCCTGCCGAAGGACGCTCTCGCTCTGCTTAAAAAGGCGATCGACGAATACATAGACGAAAGCAACGTTCTCGGAACGCACTCGTAAGGCGTTCCGCGCGGACAAGGAGGAAAATATATGCAGGTCATTTTACTTCAAGATGTAAAAGCGCTCGGAAAAAAGGGCGAAATGGTAAAAGTTTCCGAGGGCTACGCGAGGAATTATCTCATTCCGAAAAATCTGGCTCAGCCGGCAAATGCGGGTAACATCAACAACATGAAGACGCAGAAGGCGGCGAAGGATTTCCACAAAGCCGAGGAAAAAGCGGCGGCGGAAGCGCTGAAAGCCAAACTCGACGGAGCGACGGTCACGTTTTCGCTGAAAGCGGGCGCGGGCGGAAAAATGTTCGGAAGCGTCACGGCAAAGGAGATCTCGGACGAGCTGAAAAGGCTCTTTTCGACAGAGATCGACAAGAAAAAGATCAATCTGCCCGTTGCGATCAAGAGTTTCGGGGAATACACGGCGGAAATAAAACTTTATCCCGAAGTCGCGGCAAAGATCAAGGTCTTTGCGAAAGAACAGGAATAAAGGATGAGGGATCGCGCGTCCGACAAACGGCGGACAGGCGATCCCACGGTTCACGATAAAGAACGGAAGGAAGGAAAAACGATGCCTTCGGCAACCAATTACGGCGCGGAAGAGTTTTCGCAAAAACAGGTTCCCTACTCGCTCGAAGCCGAGCAGGCGGTTCTCGGAACCGTACTGCGCGACCCGTCGAAACTGACCGAGGTTCTCGGAAAACTCCCGCCGGACGCGTTTTATATTCCCCGCCACAGGCAGATATACGAGGCGATGGAAGATCTGAACAACAGAGCGGTTCCGTTCGACGGGCTCGTCCTGTTGCAGACGTTGCGCGACGGCGGCGGCTTTGAGTCCGACGACGACAAGGAATATCTGCTCTCGCTGATCGAAACGGCGTCCGAGATCACAAAGGTCGAATACTTTGTAAACGTGCTGAAAACGAAGTTTTTGCTTCGCAGAACGCTCGATATATGCGCCGAGATCAGCGGAATGTGTTACGACAACGAGTCTCCCGAAAGGATACTCGACACGGCGGGGCGCAAATTCAACGATCTCGAAAAAGAGGACATGACGTCGCAGATGTCCGATCTGCAATCGCTCGTCAAGGACGAGATGGACAGATTGCAGGAGATGAAAAAGGACACGACGGGCAAATTCGAGGCGGTCAAGGTCGGTATCAGCGCGCTCGACAACTATATAGGCGGTCTGAACAACTCCGACCTCGTCATTCTCGCGGCGCGTCCCGGAATAGGAAAAACCACTTTCGCGCTGAACGTCGCTTACAACATGGCGACATCATCGCGCTATTCGCCGAAAAAAACGGTCGCGTTTTTCTCGCTCGAAATGTCGAAATTACAGCTTGCGCGAAGGGTCATTTCAAACGCGACGCTGATCGACCACGAAAAACTCAGGACGGGCGAAATAGATATGTCCGACTGGGAAGTGCTTTTCAATTTTTACAGAGAGACGCTGCGCGGAAGCCGTTTCATCGTTGACGAAAGTTCGACGATCACGGTCGCGGAGATGAAAGCGAAACTGAGAAGAGAAAAAAATCTCGGTTGCGTTATAATAGACTATCTGCAACTTATGGGCAGCGGCACGACGGACAACCGCGTTCAGGAGATCACGGCGTACACGAGGGCGATCAAGCTGATGGCGAAGGAACTGAACGTTCCCGTCATTCTGCTTTCACAGCTTTCGAGAAGCATCACCAAGCGCGAGGATAAGACGCCGCAGCTTTCCGACCTCCGAGATTCAGGCTCGATCGAGCAGGATGCGGACGTCGTTATGTTCCTCGACCGTCCCGAAACGCATACTCCGAACACGCCGAAGAAAAATATAATGGAAGTTTATATCCAGAAGAACAGGCACGGACGCACAGGCAAGATCGAATTGCTTTGGGACGGCACGCACACCTCGATCAAGTCGATCGACAGAACGCCGTTGCCGGAGGGAATATGACCGTCTGCGAGATCATCGGAAAAACCGCTGCCAGAGAGCGTTTGTTCGAAGGTTGCACGGGAGCGGTGCTCGCCGTTTCGGGCGGAAGCGATTCGATGACGATGCTTTCATGGTTCATCGAAAACTCCCCCGTTCCTTTCGCGGTCGGGCATTTCAATCACGGACTGCGGGCGGAGGCGGACGGAGAGCAGAAGATGCTCGAAGCGTTCTGCCGTGAGAAAAACGTTCCCTTTTTCGCGGAAAAAGCGGATATAGCGAAACTCTGTCCGAAAGGCGTTTCGACCGAGACTTTCGCGAGGGAAAAGCGGTATGCTTTTTTGGACGCGCTGAGAAAAAAACTCGGATATTCGCATATTTTCACAGCGCACAACAAAAACGACAACGTCGAGACGTTTCTGCTCAACCTTATTCGGGGAACGGGAACGGACGGCGCGTGCGGCATTCCCCCGCTCAGAAAAGATCTGGTGGCAAGACCGCTTCTCGATCTTTCAAAGAGCGAGATCGTCGCATACTGCGAAGAAAACGGGATACCTTACGCGCACGATAAGACGAACGACGAACCGATATGCCGCCGCAATGTGCTGAGAAACACGGTAATCCCGCAGTTGAGAGAACTGAACCCGTCTTTTGACGACGCGGTCGCGAGGTTCATTGACGCGGAACGGGAGCAAAAAAGCATTCTCGACGCGGCGACCGACGCCGCATATTCGGAGGTCGCGACCGAAAACGGCGTTGCGCTCGGATATTTCGGAACGCACGGCGACGCTTTTCTCGCGACGTGTCTGCGCAGGGCGTTTGAGGAAAAAACGGGCGGCAAAAAACTGTCGAAAAAACTGACCGACGCGCTCGAAGATCTTGCGAAGAACGGAAGATCCAATTCAAAGATCGATCTTTCGGACGGCGTGACCGCCGAAAAGAGATATTCCGAGATCGTATTTGTTCGGAAAAGCGAAGCGGAGACGGATTATGCCGTTGTACTCAGAGAGGGAGAAAACATGATCCCGAACGCGGGCATTCTGACGCTGACGAGAGACGAAAACGGGGATATTCCCGCCGAACTTATCGGAAAACTCGAAGCCAGACCGTTCAGGAGCGGCGACAGGATAAAACTGCGTGAAGGCGCGGGCACAAAGAGCGTTGCGAAACTTTATTCGGATGCGAAAGTGCCGTCCGAGGCAAGAAAGAAAAATCCCGTTATCGTCTGCGGAGAAGAAGTCGTTCACGTCTGCGGGTTCGGGACAGCCGGGCGTTTCAAGCGCAAAAACGGAGGATTCAGGGCAGATTTCATATTATTTTAATAAATACGTCCGAAAGAGTATATAATTTTCGTATAACATAATTCTTGGGACTTTAATTCGGACTTATATATATTTGGTATACCCGCGCGTGCGGGCAAAACGTACAAAGGAGAGATACCCGCTTGAAAAAATTCAAAAACCTGGCGGTATACGCTGTATTGCTCATAATTATCGGCATAGTCGTTCTTATGCTGTTGCAGGATAATTCGGCAAGAAACACGAAATATTCCGACATAATCAACTATTTCAGAGAGGGCAAGGTCGAATCGTTCACGATAGACTCGTCCACTCTGAAACTGAAACTGAAAGAGGCGAACTCCGAGGGTAAATTCGAGGAGAAATACACTCTTTACAGCGTCGGGCTTTTCATCGAAGACGTCCGGCAGTATATACAGGACGAGAACACGGGCGAGCCGAAAATGGAATACGACCTGATCCCGCAGGCGCAAACGCCGGTTTGGGTCAGCGCGATACCGTATATTCTGATAATCATCATGGTCATCGTCTTCGGCTTCTTCATGTTCGGTCAGATGAGCGGAGGCGGCGGCGCGGGAAAGGCGATGAGTTTTTCCAAGGCGCGGCTGAAAGTCGGGAACGACTCAAAAACGAAGGTCATGTTCAAGGACGTCGCGGGTGCGGAAGAGGAAAAGGAAGAACTTGCGGAAGTCGTTGATTTCCTCAAAAATCCGAAGCGTTTCACCGAACTCGGCGCGCGTATACCGAGAGGTATCCTGATGGTCGGAAGCCCGGGAACGGGTAAGACCTATCTGGCAAAGGCGACCGCGGGCGAAGCGGGAGTTCCGTTCTTCCTCATCAGCGGTTCGGACTTTGTCGAACTTTATGTCGGCGTCGGCGCGTCGCGCGTTCGCGACACGTTCGATCAGGCGAAGAAAAACGCGCCGTGTATAGTCTTCATCGACGAGATCGACGCTGTCGGCAGACAGAGAGGCGCGGGTCTCGGCGGAGGAAACGACGAAAGAGAGCAGACGCTCAACCAGTTGCTTGTCGAGATGGACGGCTTTGAAAAGAACGAGGGCGTCATCGTCATGGCGGCGACGAACAGACCGGACATTCTTGACAGTGCGCTCCTGCGTCCCGGCAGATTTGACAGACAGATCGTTATTCATCTTCCCGACGTCAAGGCGAGAGAAGAGATACTCAGAATACATTCGAGAAACAAGCCGCTTGCGGACGACGTAAATCTTAACCACGTTGCGAAATCGACGGCGGGCTTCTCCCCCGCGGATCTCGAAAACATCATGAACGAATCCGCGCTTCTCTGCGCGAGAAGACGCCACAAGAAGATCACGGCTCAGGACGTTGATGACGCAATACTGAAAGTTATAGTCGGAGTTGAGAAGAAGTCCGCGGTCAAGATCCCGAAGGACAGGCGCATAACAGCCGTTCACGAAGCGGGTCACGCGGTCGTTTCGCGCTTCCTCGAAAACCAAGACCCCGTTCACGAGATCTCGATCATCCCGAGAGGCATGGCGGCGGGATATACCTATTACGTCCCGTCGGAAGACAAACAGCACATGTCGAAAAAGGAGATCCTTGACAGCATCGTCGGGCTTCTGGGCGGCAGAGTTGCGGAGGAGGTCGTTCTCGACGATGTGTGCACGGGAGCGTCCAACGACATCGAAAGAGCGACGGCACTCGCCAGAGACATGGTTACGAAATACGGAATGTCCGAACTCGGTGCGATCGCGTTCGGCAACGATAACGACCAGGTGTTCCTCGGCAGAGATCTGACGACACAGCGCAACTGCTCCGACGAAACGGAAGCGAAGATAGACGCGGAGATCAAACGCATCATCGACGAGGCATACGCCCGCGCGAAGAAAATCCTGACGGAGAACAAGGATAAACTGATCAAAGTCTCGGACTATCTGATCGAGAGAGAAAAACTTTCGGCGGAAGAATTCGACCGCATCATGAACGGCGAAGACCTCGAACCGCTTGACGGCAAAGAAAACAACGGCGGAAAATCGGACGATGACGGCAAAGCCGCGTCCGAAACAGAGGTAAAAGCGGAAGAGCAGGCAGAAGAAAAGACTTCCGAGACCGCCGACGGCAAACCCGAAGACAGTTCGGACGGCGAAGAATAAATTCCATTCAAAAAGCAGAGCCCCGGCGTTATGCCGGGGCTCATTATATGTTATTTACATCGCGTTTCCGATCTGCCTCGCGGAAAACGGTCACCGCGCCGGAACAATGTCGATGAGAACATATTCGCAGTGTTCCTGCGTGCGGATCGGAAAACCCCAGCCCGCAGTTCCCGACGAGACGATCGCGGTCATGCCGTCAACTTTATATTCGCCGTAATTGAGTCTTCCCGAGAGTTCGATCAGCACGCCGAGGGGAAATATCTGCCCCGCGTGAGTGTGTCCCGAGACTTGAAGATCTGCTCCCTGCGCGGCGTTTTCCGCCGTTTCTACGGGCTGATGGTCGGCGACGATGATGAATTTTGAACGGTCCGCGTCTTTCAGAAGTTCGGCGGAGGTCAGACGGTCGGACTCCTCGGAGCTGAAATCTTCCCTGCCGACGAGCGTGACTTCTTCCGACAGCGCGACTTCTTCGTCGCGGAGAACGGTTATTCCGAAAGACCCGATCGCATCGGCGAGCTCCCGCTCCGTATAGGCGCGTTCGCTCTCGACCGAATATTCCTGCCTGTCGTGGTTGCCATATACATAAAACGTGCCGCACCTGCTTTCGAGACGACCGAAGATCTCAAAGCATTCGTAAACATCTTCGAGCGTCGCCGACTCATCGACGATGTCGCCGCCGAGTATTACGGCGTCAGGTTTGAGAGCATTGATCTCATCGATCTTTTCGGCAAGTATCTTCGGAGACTGCACCGAGCCGAAATGCGTGTCCGTCAAAAGTATCACGCGGAAATCCGACATCAGTTTTTCGGAAACGACGGTATATTCCGCTCGGTATATATGCCTCATATTGACAAAGCCGTAAGCGAAGACGATCGCCGTCACAAGGAGCGGAACGGCGGCGCTTCTGTAAACGGCGCGCATGACCGAATACGCTTTTTTGCTTCTGAACCGTTCGGCAAAACGGCGGACGATAAGCGCGGCAAGTTCGCAGACGAGTGCGCAAAGTATAATATGCAGAACGATGATAACGACCGCGCGCCACAGCCCGCAGAGGACAACGACCGAAACGGCAAGCAGGGATCGCGCTATCCGCGAACGCTTCGACGACAAGGCGATGCCCGAAAGCGTCAGCCACCTTCCCGCCAACCAATACACGCCGCCGAAAATCATCAAAAAGAAAGTGCAGAATATTGCAATAAACAAAACGGTATTCCTCGCATATCCGATCAAAAGATCTGTTCGTTTAATTATACGACTAATCGCCGATCATGTCAACACGTTTCGGCAAATACCGCTTTTTTGTTCACTTTCGCGCGGCGTATTAAAATCGTTCCCCTTCACTTGATATAAGATCACGGAGCCGTCGGTGACGGCTCCGCAATACCATTTATGTGCTCCTGAAATCTCTCTCTGCTTATTTTATACGCTCCATGAGGTCTTTCATCGACACTTCGATCATCTTCTGACCGAGTTCGGCGGAGGCTTCATAGGCGCTTTGGATGAACCATGCATCGCAAAAGGATCGCAGAGCCTTTTGCGAACAGCCATGCGCGTGCCGCGAAGCGGCAATTTCGCGCGGCGTATTAAAATCGTTCCCCTTCACTTGATATAAGATCACGGAGCCGTCGGTGACGGCTCCGCAATACCATTTATGTGCTCCTGAAATCTCTCTCTGCTTATTTTATACGCTCCATGAGGTCTTTCATCGACACTTCGATCATCTTCTGACCGAGTTCGGCGGAGGCTTCATAGGCGCTTTGGAT
>CABKLX010000014.1 GCA_902373415.1 uncultured Eubacteriales bacterium
CACATAAAAAAGCAGCCGTTATGATATGCACCTCCAAAAGTGTCTAACTTTTGGGGTGCATATCAGTTTCCGTTACCGCTTTCACCGCTTTTAAAGATGGAGAAATCCCTTTAAGTTTTATTCTTGTAGCCATTGTTTTTATAGGGAAAGAGATTTATGATGGGATTTTCGTTCAAGATAATATTTCTAATATTACACATATTATTGGTGGTGTAGTTGGAAGTATAAGTGGCTATGCCTTGAACAAAAAAACAGAAAATCTCGGTAAATTCTTGACAAACGGTTAAATTTTCGGTACAATAATACTATAAGGAAAACGGAAAAAATAAATAGGAGGACTTAAGATATGAAAGAAATAAAAAATCTTTTAAAAATCAGATTCTTTTTCAGATTATTTTTAGGCATAGTTATAATTGCAGTAGCAATGTTTATATTTATGCCAATTAATGCTTTTGCAACTACAAATTATGAAATTTATGTAAACGGAGAACAATTCACATCAGAAAAGACTACAATTGACTGTGGTGACGGAACTGCAACATTCGACATTTCTACTAATACGCTTATATTAAACAATGCAACTATAACTAAAAAGTACGGATGGCATTATGCAGTAATTAACAGTAAAATTTCTGATTTAACAATTCAGCTGATCGGAAACAATGTTATAGATGGAAATAAAGGAGAATACGATGGTATTGGTGCAGATGGCGGAAGCAATGTTGTCATCGTAGGTGATGGAAATTTAACTATGAAAGATGTGTATTACGGAACATATATAGGAGATTACAGTGTACCCGGCGGCAACCTAAAAATCAATAATACAACTGTTAATATAGAAAATGCACAGGCTACAGGAATTTGGGTAAATCATGATTTAGAAATAATTAACAGTAATATAAAAATTGACAAAACAGGAGATGATTTTTATTTTGGTATTGTTTCAAATATTGGCGGAACAATAACTATTGACGGAGGGAACTTAGATATTAATACATACAGCCATTGTATTTTATTAGGAAATGGTGACAATTCTAACCATAATGTAGTTATAAAATCAGGAAATATAAAATTGAATTCCAGACGAAATGTAGAAGATGGAGCATATGGAATATATTTTGAACCTGTACTAAATACAGATACAATAAACGGTAATATAAAAATTGATGGAGGAAATTTAGAGATATCGTCAACTGCCGGAGGAACTAATATAGACGATTCGAAAATTACTATTAATAGTAAATTAATATTTCTAAAAGGAACATCATTAAAGGATAATGGGGAAATTTTATTGAATGAAGCAAAGAATTACTATACCGTTTCCGGCACAGCCACCAGCTTTGGCAGCGATACCGACGAGGTGATAATCCAGCTTACGGAGAGCGGTGCCGCCGAGCCGGCTTATGAAGCTGTTGTCAAGGGCAACTCCGCAAGCTATACAATCGAGGGCGTTGCCCCCGGCACCTACACCATGAAGGTGATGAAGAATAACCACGGCACAAGAGAGTACACCGTAGTCGTCGGATCCGCTCCCGTGGTGCAGGATGTGAAACTCTGTCTTAAGGGTGACGCCAACGGAAGCGGAACGGTTGATATCGAAGACGCGATGCTCGTTTTCTATCACGTCGCTAAAAAGTCTTATCTCGGCGATGAAGGCCTCGCGGCATGCGACACGAATGCCGACGGCACCGTTGACATCGAAGATGCAATGACGATATTCTATTTTGTCGCGAAGAAAATAGATAAGATATGACCGTTCGGACGGCAAGTCTGCGTCTGAGATGCTCGGCGGGGACTTTTTGACCCGCTTAATACGGAAATGATAAAAGCGCCTTTCGTTATCAAGACGCGACACATAAAAAAGCAGCCGTTATGATATGCACCTCCAAAAGTGTCTAACTTTTGGGTTCACTTCAGAGCTCCCGCTACCGCCTTTTCCTTGCGAAAAGGACTTCTTCGGAAAGAATTTGATGAGATACCATAATAAACAATAAATCAAAATTCGCACATAAAGTGCTGCCTGAAAAGGCGGCACTTTTTTTCTTTTGCCCGAAAAGTTTGCACTAAAGTACGATGTGCGGAGCAATACGAATCTGTATAATGTAAAGTGTATAGGTGTTGGAAGGAGACAGAAGTTATGGGATTGGGCGGTTCCTTTCATAACCCTTTCGAAAAAAAAGACCCGTGCTTTTTGCAAGGGCGAGTGCGAAAAATATGCAAACAGGATTTGTAAATTGAATCGATCGTCGTAATACTGTACAAAGAAAACGAAGCACCTGAAATTCCCCATGAGGGAGTCAATGCGAAAAGGACGGACAGGTCTACGCTTTCCGCTTTACTTCCGCCACCGAAAAATTACCTTGCGGCTGTTGTGGACAGCATATAAAAAGTGAGGTGGGAAAAGGAGTGAAAAAATCTATGATATTGGCACTATCGATCACGCTGGCGGTTCTGGCCGTGCTTGCGTTGGGGATTTTTGTGTACTTTAAGTTCTTTGCCTTGGTGTATGACAAGGACGGCATGGTGTATCAGGCACAAGGCGGACCGCACTTGTGCAATCCGCCCCACAGCGAGGACGACGGCCCCATTGATGGCGGCGCTACGGACAACAGCGACCTGAACGCACCCAAGAGCATTGAATCGACGCAGATCATTTCCTTCGACTGCCGGTTTTCCACGATGGATACCGATGAGCCCGGGAAACCGGGGAACCATATATATCAACTTCATGCGAAGCTGGAGAACGGTGCTGTCCGGGGAATGTATCGGGTGAGAGACACCGGAGAGACACACTCCTTTCGGGTAAGCCAAAAATTTTTGGTCGAGGTGCAGATTCTCGTCGCGACCTACGGCCTTGCACAGTACAACGGCCACGACTGTACCGTGGCGGGGCTTCCGGATGAGTACGGTGCGCGGCTTGATGTACGGTATGCCTCTCGCGAAAGCATCTATGCCAATGACAATCAGGATAATTTCCTGCCCTTGGAGGCGATGAATGAGCTGTTAAATCTTTTTGAGCGAGGTACGGCGATGCCGGGCAGTTTCTGATCGAAAGCACTTCAGGTTGCGGAAAAACGTATATTCGGTGTTTTGAAAGCGCGACCCTCTATCGGAGTATTGAGCCTTTGATGTAAAGACTGACGGATGACGCACTGCTGTCCGGTACTGTGTGCCGATGACTTTCCGATCGCAGGTTCTTAATTGAAATCAGTCTTATGAAAAGTTGAAAGATATTTGAAAATTATATAAATCATATAGGAGGTTTAGTTATGAACTATATCGGAAAATGGGTTTTTGATTCTATAGGAACGCAAGATGATGAAAAAGGTATGATTTACTTAAACGGTGATGAATATCTTGCATCACCTATGCCCTATATTGATGAAACTGACGAAGAAGCAGTTGCCGATGAAATTAACGAAAGAAAGAAGACGATCGGCATGCAGGTAAAAATTTGTGATGGCGGCAAACTGTATTTCCTTATGCCTATACCTGACGGAGTGTCAAAAGCAGAGCTTAAAGAAGTGATCGACACGGGAGAGTTTATGCTTATTGACGATATGCTGTCCGATAAAGCAATAGCTTGGGAAGAAAGAGACGGCGAGCTTTGGTATGATACCGGTATAGGAGACGATTCGTGGACAAAGGCTATAGATGAAAACGGTTTTTTCACATTTATAACAATGAGATTTAAAAAGATTGATTAACGGAGGTTATGTTATGGGACTTTTTGATTCGCTGATGAAAGCAGCAGGAAATACTGTTAAAAAAGAGGCTGCAAAAGCAGTAACCGATGCGGCTCAATCCATAGGAAAAGGCAAAAATCGTTCTGAAAGCTTTACCTTTTCCTCTCTGCCGACAAACTTGAGCGAACTGCAGTCTCTGCCCGAATCGACGCTTGATTCTCCGTTCAAAACAGCAGCTTTAACTATTGCCGTACTTTGCAGATATAAAGAGGATCGTGATGCAACATTTGAAATGCTTGATTTTCTCAAAGGTCCTGAAAATGTAAGTACATATGAAAAGCAGTTTATCAAAGAACGGCTTGAAGGAAAATTCTATAAGCCTTTCTCATTTTTTAACGGTGCAACTCCCGAAAACGGATATACGCCGTCAACACCGTATATCATAGCCATATACGAAAATCCATACTCGTTTGACAATGAAAATTGGGCAACTCTTTGGGTTAAAAGCGGTGGCGGTGATAATATGAGGTCTGTAAAGCTTCGCAAAAAGCCGTCTACAGGGCAATGGTTTTTAAACGACATTCAATGCCTTTCCGATATAAGAGTGCCCGCAAGTGAAGATCCGTGGGCGTGACGGAGATGAAAAGTCAGATATATAAAAACGGTGTAATCAGCGTTTGTGTCCCATCGGGATGGAAACTGTTCACGGGAATTGACTCAGGCGGAAAAGAGACTTCCGAAAAGGTGCATATTTATAAAAACATAGAACTTAATACAGATGTGTTCCGTAAAGCAGGTATTACAATATGCTATTACGGTGAAGATAAGATTTATCTTCAGACGAGAGATTTCTATGATGATGTTAAAGATATAGAACCTTTTGAGATGGGCAGATATGTGTGGAGCGGTTACACATGCACAAGTGTGGGGTATCCCTATATTATGCTTGAAGCTTACGAAGGTAAAGCAGTATTTCAAGTGATGCTTTTACTCGAAAACAACGGAGAAAGAATTTCTTTGGATGATCCCGATGTGTGCATGATTATTGAAAGTATCAAATCGGAAAAGCGAAATGAAAATGTTACGTAGAAAGAATTTTGAAATAAAAAATCACAAGGAGGAAATAAGAAGATGGGCTTAGGAGATTTTTTTAAGAAAACCTTTGGCAAACAGGCGTGTACGCTTTGCGGCAACGAATGCGGCGTTATGCACCGCACGAAAATCAAAGGCGGCGAGTTCGTATGCAATGACTGCAAACGCAAGTGCAGTATGTTCGTGCGCCTTTCCGAAATGACAAAGGAGGAAGTGAGCGAGCATATCGAGTACATGAAGCGGCAGGAGAAACTGTATCAGACTTGCTTCGCGGATGCAAGGAGGGACACCTATCCCTCAGCGTTCAGAAAGCAGGCCATCTCCTTTGCGGACGAGGTGGGGATGTTCGAGATCATGGACCGGGATGCCTCACAGCGCAAGGAATACCATGAACTATTCCGCTATGACCAAGTGCTGAGCTACGAGAAATATGTGGAGACCGAAAAGCCCACAGAGGCGGGAAAGCCTGAAACTTTCAAGGAATCGGGCGTGAAGATCCGCCTTGTGGGGCTACAGGATCACATTGAAAATGATCAGGGAAAGGCTCAAAAGGGCCTTAGAGCGCATCCGTATGTCAAGCGCGAAATCAAGGTTGTTTTTCACACCTCAGAGAGCGAAACGGATTACACGAATGGCGCCATCGCGCATTTCAATGCCATTTTCGGCGTACATGACGACGAAAACGGCTTGTTCAGCTTTGGTATGAATAAGAAAGAAAAGCGCGACTTTATGGCAGCGGTTGCCGGTGTAAAAACCGCTATGGACGCTGTAAAGGTCGCAAAAGACGGCGGGGACAGCCTTACAGACGAGAAGAAAGCCGAAATTCGGCAGAATATGAACGCTATGGAGGACGCACAAACGGGAGGACTTTCCGTTTATACAAGGCGCGCTGACGAAGCGGAAGTAAAAGCATGGAATAAATAACGAAAGAGACGGTGTAAAAAATGAAAAAACTTTTAGCAATTTTGATCGCGGGAATGATGCTCCTCTCCCTTGCAGCCTGCAAAGGAGCCAACAATAACAATGTGTCCGGTGACCCGGCAGACCGGACGACCGAACGGAATACTGATGTCAGCACAGGCGCGGGGGTCGATTTGAAATACGATTTCACGCATGTGAACGACAAGATCTATCATGCGCATATAAGTCTTGCCACGGATGATGAGGTGACGGAATTTGACGAGAACGAGCCCGATTTCGTCCGCATTGAAAACGAGGAAAAAAACTATGTGGTAGATCTGACACTGTTCATCGAGTCAAAAGATGCCTACGCCCAATCCCTGGAAAGCGCTAAAACTGAAAATGAGTTCTACAAGGAGACCGCTTTCGGAAAATACACGGGCTTCTATTCTTACTACGACGGCATTTACGGCTATATTTTACTGGACGATTCCGACGAGACCTTTAACGTTTTTGTGATTTTCTCTGTGTATCCGTTTGACGAAATCGCCGCAAATGGCGATTACCTTTCAATCTATGAATCTCCGCAGGTGCAAAATATCCTGAACAATATTGAATTTGAATCTTCAAAATAAAAACAGGCGGAAAATCACATAAGAAAGCGCGTACTCGGCCTTCTGCTGTGCCTTGTGATGCCGGTTGGCTTGATGCCGATAACGGTTTTTGCCGTTGAGTCGGCCACAGTCACAACTTATAATGAACTTTGGAGTGCCGTTTTCTCCAAAGACGATTATTACATTACGCTGGGCAGCGACATCACTTATGATGTTCTGGAATGGGGAAATGCCTCGCTGTCGCCGTGCAGTATCTGCTGAATGTTAATGGCACAAAAAATAAAACCATTGACCTGAACGGCCACACCCTGCAGGTATCAAATAAACAGACATCCTGGCTGCCCCAAGACGGTCTGTTTAATATTGATGGTACTGCAAGTCTGACCGTGATGAATGGTACGATAGAGCTATATAACTATAACACCGGCGACAGAACCCACAGGGGAGTTTTCAATGCCTGTGCGGCAATCTTACGCTTAGGAATGTGGACATACTGAACGGTCGTGAAGGTACGACTGTAAAAGCACAAGGCGATGCAAGTGTTACAATTGAGGGTGGCACGATATCCGCTTTTAGTAGTTTTGCCGTGACTTCGGTCGGTACCTCCCGGCTCACGCTGGATAAGAATGTTGTGCTGACCACAACAGACGGCAGCGGGTTGATAACGCAGCCGGCTGACAATGGCTACGGCTCTCTCCATGCATCAACCCCAAATCTCACCGTCGTTTCTGCTGTGTTTGAGGCAGGTATCGAAGTGGCGGAAAGCACGATTAGCCAGTTTTGGCGTCTGCAAATCGCCTTGTGTTTGTGGGCGGCAACGGCACCGTTGAACCCGGTAAGGTTTATGAATTGATCTTAGTTAAAGAATAAATAAAGGGAGAGTGTTTTATGAGGAAAACATTCTGTTTTATGCTGTTAGTTCTTATGTGCTGTATGTTGACAATCCCTGCTATGGCGGCATCGGAAGAACCTGTAATTACCCTGCAACCGCAAAGTCCCAATTACCCGGAGTACAGCGTTGCCATCTATACGGTAAAAGCAGAAGGAACCAATCTGCAAGCCACTTGGTATATGGAATGGTTAGGAAAGACCTATACTATTTCCGATATTGGAGGTGCTATGCAGGATTGGGAGCCTTATGCCGGAGAATCATACGGTGCTCGCAAATTGGATGACAACACCTTTGCATTTATTTTTGAAGGAATCGAATGTGACCTTGACGGTGCGTATATTTGGTGTGTAATTGAAGATGGACATTATAGTGTTACAAGTCAGAAGAATCGTATTTCCGTTGGAAACGGAAAGATGCCGCCTGAGATCGTAAGTATTCCAACGGAGCTGACGGTGGAACAGGGAGATTTGGCAGAAATTCGCTGTGTTGCCAAAACCACTGACGGCTCGGAGCTTTCCTTCCTTTGGTACGAAACCGATACCGGCAAGCGTGAGGATATTCGTGCGGTAAATCGTGGTACGGAAACGGCAGATTACTTGATTTGTGACACGAATAATGTGGGAACACGGAACTATGTATGTTTGGTGGAATCTGCTAACGGAGGTATGACCTACAGCAGCGTGGTTCCTGTGACCGTTACGGAGAAGCAAATAATAGCAGCCGATCCCAACAACTCTCACGAAGCATCTACGGAAGACACAAAACCATCGGAAACGAATACAGAAACAGTAGTAACTGACGAAGTGCCTGATACAAACACAACTGAAACACCTGATGTGCAACAGAGTAATGAGAGCTTTCCTTGGTGGGCAATCGTGCTGCTTTGTGTAGTAACGGCAGGAATTGGTTTTGGTGTTGCCTTTGCAGTGATTAAGAAGAAATCGTAAAAACCGGTTTTTAGCGTGCTAAACACAACAGTAGCTATTGCAGGAGATGCGTCAGGAGATCAACCTGATTCACAACAACACTCTCCGCGTCAAATGTCAGAACCTCGTTGAAAAGATCATTGACGACAAGATCTTCACCATCGAAGGCAACACAGGAGATCAATGCGCTGAGAGAACCTACACCATCGGATATTATGAGATTCTAGGGTTTGGTGTGCCTCAATATTAGAATTATGTATAAATCACATTAATGTAATCTACTTTACAAGCATTTGCTTTGAACCAGCTAAATAAGTCGAGAGCAATAAGTGCCCTCGACTTATTTAGTGCTTTTAGTGCATTTTGTTTTGATGATTTTCATACAATTGGGTTGATTTTTGACCCGAATCGTGCTATAATTTGCGGTAGTTCGTTCTAATCTGCTTTAGATTATGTGGGAGGAAAAAATATGGCTGTAAGTTATAAAAAGCTTTGGTATCTACTTGTAGATAAAAAAATGAGTAAAGCAGCTCTCGAAAGAAAAGCAGGAATCACACATTACTCTATGAATAAAATGGGTAGAGGTGAGGATGTCACAACCGAGGTTCTTGCTAAAATTTGCGAGGCTCTGGATTGCAGAATTGAAGACATTGTTGAGTTGATTCCCGATGACAAATAAGTGTCCGTTTTTTGGGATCCATTATGAAATCGTTGATGTAACGGAAGAAGCATTAAAGCAGACAAAGTTAATTTCAAATAATATTGAGAGACTGAACGCTATTGCCGCCGAACAAGATGAAATCAAGTATGAACCCTGCGAGCAATGCGACAGCCCATATGGTTGTTGGTACAATCAATATTGCGGGCAAATAAAAGAATGTCATGTACCAAAAATGGGCGTGCCCTATATGCTACAATATAATCTGAATAAGTTTTCGTCTTTAACATACAGAAATCAATAAGGAGCAAAAACAATGGGAAGCTTTGAACCGAAAAAATTAGCCTTAATAAGGATTTGGCAAATACTTAAGGAAAACAGCGACTATGACCATCCTATGACGCAGGAAGACATTGCAACCAAGTTGGAAAATGAATATGGGATAGTTATCGAAAGAAAAGCCATCAGCCGTAACATTTCTCTGTTAAAAGAATCTGGGGTTGAAATTGAATCTCGGAGAGCGGGCAGCTATTTGGATAGGCGCGATTTTGAAGACTCGGAGCTTCATATGCTGATCGACGGCGTTTTGAGCAGCAAGCATATTACCGCTCGCCACTCGAAAGATCTGATTGATCGTATATGTTCTCTTTCGAACAAATATTTTAGGTCAAGCGTTAAGCATATTCATTCGGTAAACGACTGGAGTAAAACGGATAACCAGGCGTTGTTCTATAATATTGAACTGATTGACGCGGCTATCGAGGAAGGAAAGCAAATACATTACGATTACAACAAATACGGCATCGATAAAAAGCTCCACAAGACTTCGCAGCAGTATGTCAGCCCGTATTTAATGATACTCCATAATCAACGCTATTATTTGATGGCATATAGCGAATATTGGCACAATATAGTATTTCACCGACTTGACCGCATCACCAATATGACGATTATAGACAGAAAAGCCACCCCCATTAAAAACGTGCCCGGCTATGAAAACGGCATAAACTATAAGGAACTATCTTCCACTATGCCGTATATGTACTCGGATCAACCCGAACACATTGATTTTATTTCCGACGAAGGAATAATAGACCAAATTGTTGACTGGTTCGGAAACGATGTTCGTATTATGAAATCGAATGATGAAGGAAAAGTCAGAGTTAGCGTCAAAGCGAGCCCAACCGCGATGGAGTTTTGGGCGATGCAGTACATCAACCACGTTGAGATTCTCTCGCCTGAACCGTTAAGAATTCGGATGAGAGAAGTTTTGAACAATGGTCTGAAAAAGTATCAATAATCATCATTCTGCAATATTTTTAATGAATGAGTTATCGTAATATTCCTCTTGCAACAGGAGGCAATATGAGCTACGAAGTATATCTTGATGGCAGAAAAATTACCCTTAAACCAAGAGATAAATAGGATCGTCTTACGGTCATATTTCTTTATGTGTACTCTTTTTGGTGCGTTACTGCCGATATAATGAAACCGAAATAAGAACCTATAAGGGGACTGCAATATGGCATGGTTTGACGGAACGTTCAATTACACTGAGGAAGAACTGAATAATGAGTTTCCTTTGCCTGTAACAAAGAACTTGCGTATGAGCGAAGACAGAAAAAGGCTTGCGATCATCAACGATTTTGAAGAAGGATCGGAACTCCTTGATTTATCTGATCCTCACGCGGAAGAACCGATTCCCGGCAACCACATTTTTTATCACACTTTTCTCGGCGACGATTCCGTTACCGCCAAGAGAATGATTGAAGTTTTCTTATCGGAATCGAATGAAGACGACCCTGAAAGAATTGCTCTTTTCAGAAAAGATCCCGACAGGTTCTTTATGTATTCGTTTGGATATATTTGCAAAAGCAGATTGGGCAATCAAGAAGAATTAAGTTCTCTTATTACCAAAACTAATACCGATTGCAAAGATGTTTTCATCTTACCGCTCAAAAGATATATGTACAAATGCCCGGTATGCGGTCACAGAACTCTGCAATACCGCGACTGTTATAAAATCTGCGTTGAATGTGGCTGGGAAGACGAAGGAATTGACGATGAAGAGGAAGAGTCCTTCGGTGCTAACGGCGATTATACAATCAGACAATACCGTGAAAAATACTTGAAGCTAAAAGCAGGAGATCCTGATAAAAAATAAGCGGAGCTGTAAAGCACCATATTTGTCGCATTGACTCAGTTATAATGTAAGCGTCAAATCCAAGATCGGGCAAAGAGAAACAGTATGCAATCAGAAAAAGACAGCATACTGTTCGGTGATGGAATCCTCAACCATGTTGGGCAAAAGCGTATGGAGATCGACTGCCGGCAGAAACGGAAAGAAATCATTGAAGAAATGCGATATTACTTTTTGGGGTCAAACGAAGATACCTGTACGAAGTATCCCTATTCGGATATGAGCCATGATGATTGCTTCAAGAAGTACGATGAAATATACAACTATCAAATCGAGTGCAGGAAAAAGCGTTTGATCTTTTATGCAAATGGAGCGAATGGCTCCGGAAATAACAGGTGAAAGCAATGAAAAAGAAGTTTATAACGGAACGTAAATGGAATTACATGTTTGATCACTTGGGTGATGACTTGTGTGATAAAGTTAACGAAGACGGTAGTCGTGTATTCACGCCTGAAAACTTTAATACATTGATGGACAGAGTAAAAAATTTGCCTGATTATCGAATCGTTGGATTAAAGCATCAAATCGGCTATGCAATTGATAAAGTAAAAGAAAAACACCGTAATTATAAACTCAATCATTTGAAAATGGGCAAGCTTGTCAGTAGCAAAAAGGACACTGACGTTGAATCTTTTCACGTTGAGGGAATTTCATGGGATGCTCACTGGCAGACGGACAGGATCCTTGCGATAATTATTCGTGACTATCTAAGATATTTTATAAAAGAAACGCCTGCAATCGGAAATTGCGTTCTTCTTGATAATCCGGAGGGATTAGACTACTTTGAAGCGTCACAATCAGATACAATCGATTTTGCTAAACGCTGGGAAAACACAGTTAATAAGGTTGCCGATGAATTTGATGATCTCAGACGTTTAATTGAGAATTGTTACTCCGACGATGCCGCCACAGATGAAGAGATTCAAAAAGCAACAGAAAAAGCGTTCAAGGATTTGATCTATATCTATCCGGATTTGAGTTGGTGATGAAATGAACGGAAAAGAGTTAGATGAATTTATTCGAAACCACACAAAAGAAGAAATAAGAGCTGAAGCTTCAAAGATTAAGTGTACTATGTGCGGAAAAGCGTTCGATGAGTGGGATCTCCTTCTCGGCGACAACCGGTATGACATCTTTATTAACTATCCTTCCAAACACGATCTTGAACGGATACAGTTTAATTTCTGCTGCGATTGTTTCGACAGAGTTCTCGATACGGTTATTCCTATGTGCAAGAATAATCCGGTAGTGGACAAAGATTGGTCAGAGCATTGTCTGATCAATAAAGGCAATCAATGGGTTCTTGACGAGAGTTTAGGCCCCGGAGGGTATGAAAAAAAGAAGTAATAATTTCGGGAGGTAGCCAAGCGGTCTAAGGCAACGGATCAAAACCCCTTCTATAATTCAGTCTTGTTGAAAGACTGATACAGCAATAAAACAAGCAGAAAATCGTTTTGATTCCGTAATTCGGCGGTTCGAATCCGCCCCTCCCGACTATAGATCAAAAAAAAGGCACTCACAGCAAACATAATCAAAAGAAGAGTTGATATTTGTGCCTTGTAAAAAACAAAAAGACACTGACAGCAAATAAACAAAAAGGAAAAGGCTGAAAAGCGGTTTATAATGTGTCTTGTAAAAATGAAGGGAATTATCGAAATGAGTTTTACGGAAAACATGCAGAACGAATAACAAAACAAGATGACGCAAAATGACATTCCCGCCAATGTACTTATCATATCCGATATGGAGTTTGATACGGCGGTTTGCTCTGACTGCAGCTCACGCGGTATCGATGCCAACCTTTTTAATGTGATTGAACAAAAGTATGCTCAGGCAGGTTATAAACTTCCGAGACTTGTTTTCTGGAATGTAAACTCAAGGACCGGAACTGTCCCGGTACGTCAAAACAAATTGGGTGTTGCTCTTGTAAGCGGGTTTTCCGTAAACATTTGCAATATGGTAATGAGCGGTGAGCTTGACCCTTATAAATGCCTGCTTGACACGATAAACTCCGAGCGATACAAGCCTGTTGAAGATTTGCTGATTGCTTGACAATTTAATCTTCATGATAAGTAAAGCACCAAAAACAGTGCTTTACTTATGTTATAGTATAACCGTAAAGAAAAGAGTACGGAGGTATCAATATGCAGTTTTTCAAAGTTGAAGGTCTTATAGCTGATGAGAATTGGGCAGAAAAATGTGATGACAGACGTTCATTGCGTGAAAAAGTCCGCAAAATTGCCATGCAAAGCAATGCATTCAATCAAAAGCAGAAGAAAAAAGCGTTCTTCTATGTCACCGACGTTTCCGAAGATACTGCGACCGTTGGAGTTATTTGTCGCGAATCTATAAGTCTCGATAAACAAATCGCGTCGTATTTAGCTGCAATTGAAATCAATCTAAAAGACATCTACATTGAAGAGATTACATTCAGTGCTACGCGTAATATGCTCCAGTGTGCAAGCAGAGACGATTATATCGGGGATGTTGATGAGGTTCTTGAACTCTTTGGCTTAGATAAGCTCACCGGAAGATACGGAAGAAGCGTTGAATACGGTGAAAACATTTTTGATGAGTCGGATAAGGACGAAATCTATAAAGAGGCAGACCGTTTTCTTGCGAGAGATACTTTTATTCCCGAACTTGATCGTATCTTTTCCGGCAAAAGCGCATATAACGCCTGTGGTCATCCTGTTCACTATATCGTGCAAACCGATGATCGTGAAACCCGAAAAAGTATGTACCGGCTTCTTCTCCAAGCTCTTTATTCAAACGGAAGGCTTCGCAGCAAAAGATATAGCTACCTTGATTTCAAACCGGGAGATAATTTTTCTTCTGCTGTTTATGACTGCCTTTATAAAAGCAGCATAGGTGGTGCTGTCATCGTCAGATATCTTGCAAACGATGATACAGAAGATGAATATGCGACGTGCGGCAGAGATACAATTGAAACCCTTTGCGAGATAATGAAGCGCTACCGTAATCAGGTGCTTACAGTATTTTGCCTTCCGCGCGAATGTACCAAGTCAAAAGATATGTTCTACGAGAACCTTGGAAATACAAGTTTTATTGAACTGAAAGAAGAGTTTGTTTCGGGCGAACGAGCAGAACGTTTCTTGAAGATGCTTGCAAAGGATAACGGGGTCAGACCCGATAAGAAGCTGTTCGCAATGCTTGAAAATGACAAGGGGTATTTGGCTCCTGACCTTCACGGGATATTTGAGGAGTGGTTCAATAACAAACTCAAGACCTGTATCTTTCCTCAGTACAAAGATATTACAACGGCAAAATGCGAGGTCGTCAAAGCTGCTCCGAAAGGATCCGCTTATGATGAACTGATGGAAATGATCGGTATTGATGATGCTAAAAAAGTAATTATTAAGGCATTGAACTACTATAAGGCACAAAAACTCTTTGCCGATAAGGGCATGAAAACAGACAGACCTGCGATGCACATGGTATTTACCGGTAATCCCGGCACTGCGAAGACAACCGTGGCAAGGCTTTTTGCCAGAATCATGAAAGAAAACGACTTACTTTCAAAAGGCAATCTTATTGAAGTGGGTCGCGGTGATTTGGTAGGCAAATTTGTTGGGTGGACAGCTCCTACAATTCAGAAAAAGTTCCGCGATGCACAAGGAAGCGTTTTGTTCATTGATGAAGCGTATTCTCTTGTCGATGACAGAGACGGTTCTTTTGGTGATGAAGCTATCAACACAATCGTTCAGGAAATGGAGAATCATCGGGATGATGTAGTTGTAATCTTTGCGGGATATCCGGATAAGATGGAAGGCTTCCTCCGGAAAAATCCCGGGTTAAGATCAAGAATTGCATTCCACGTCCCATTTGCAGACTACGGAACTGATGAACTGTGTAAAATTGCAAATCTGATTGCCAAGAAGAAAGGCTTGAAACTTGCGGAAGGCGTTGACGAAAAACTGACGGTGATTTTCAACGATGCAAAATCCGAATCAGATTTCGGCAACGGAAGATATGTAAGAAACATTATCGAAAAGGCAAAAATGGCTCAAGCGACCAGATTGTTGAACATGGATTTTGATCTGGTCGGAAAAGACGACATAGTAACCATTTGCGCAGAAGATATTGAAGCTCCTCCGGTTAAGTCCAAAAAAGCACATAACCCAATCGGGTTTAGTGTGGCGTAGATACTCTGATGTACCGAAGTTGGACAACGGCAAGCAATATAATGCAAACAGATCAAATCGAAATGAGGAGCAATCGATTGGTCATTAAGAGAATCAGAATTGATGATTTTGAAAACATCCCGCATTTTGAATCCTCTTTTGATTCTCGGCTTGCCGTTTTACCCCCCGGAATTGAATATACGGTGCTGAAAGCAATAGGTATTATTCTAAAAAGCGACATTCTTGCCGGGGATAAGATTTATGCTTCTGAAAAAACGTTAATCCAAGCCGAGATAGCAGTTGATGAATGCAATTTCATTATTACCGCTACTAAGCAGAACGACAATGACGGATTCACAATCGTGGTTGAAGATCAATTTGGTAATATGTGTACGGACTTTTATGATGTAATAAGTCAAAGCACAGAAGAGGAAAATCTCTCGTATTTTGCCTTAGATCGGAAGAATCTGTTTTCAGAAAGATACAAGCACTATAAGGACACCGAGAAGTATTATTCTAAAGGTAGTTTTTCAAAATTGACGAATGGCATTGGTAACACAAGACTGTTTCGCTCGTGCTTAAGCAACCACATCAAGGAGTATAATGAATCCAACAAAGATAACGAAAACAATTGGCAGCCTGTTATCAAGGAATCCGGAGAAGTTGTTTTGAACAGTCCCTCGTCTTGCTTTGATCAGAATTGTTTGAGTGAATCAGATGCAGTGCTGTTTGAGTATATGTGCTATCTTGATATCAATCGGTTCTGGAAAGAAATTGAAGACGTCAGAGATTTTAACCATACTTTTTGGCCCCTGTTCATAAATGAGCTATGTGAACGTACGGATGAGGCAATCACGCTGACCGGATATGTGAATAAGGCGCTTTCGTTGAACCGTCAGGTGTTTGTCAGTGATCGTGTCGGTCGATAGCAACTGTTGAAAAGAAAGGCGTTGTGTGGCATTGAAAAAGACAAACGAAAAGGAGCAGATAATCAATAGTTTTGAAAATGCTCTTCAAAATGTCGGAAAAATAATAGATGAATGAAAAAGGGTATTTTTTGGTGTGATTCATTTGGGCGCGACTCCCCGCATTTAATTGTCGTTTCGGTTAAATGTGATGCTGACGGTAAGTCAGACCTGCCCATTGATTTCAGTTCTAAATCAGGGCAAAACTTTAATCACAAAGCGGAATGGCAAAAACTAAGCAGATCGGTTACAAGAGGACAACCTTTCAACTATTATCCGAGAGGTCGTGTTGAAATTAAAAACAGGAAAGCAACCGTCTACTTAAATCCTGATCTCAATAATACGGTTGTCTTGAATAAGATAATTGAGGATTTTGAACTCAAAAATCAGCAGGACCTCAAATCAATAGCAGTTAAGAGTGACGGGTCAAGTCACTATCACTACTATCTCTGCAACTGATAAACACATAAGAAAATCCATAAAGAGTGCGCGAGGGACAAGCCCTGTGACCGCACGGCAACCTGCCTGCCTTCAGCAAGGTGCCAAAGCTTGAGCTATGAGTGCGGATACAGAAACCGCAAAACGTGAAAGGAGATAAAATGTCAAGGATTTATTACACTGTCGAAGAAAACGGAAACATCGCTTTTCATAAAAAGAATCCGTTAATCTGCCGCGAAAAAATAATTGATCCGGCAGACGCACCGACAAAAGAAGAATGTCTGGAGTTTTTGGAATATCTCAGAGTCAAGGAGAATTGTATCGTTTTTCACCGCCTTGTGCGTACGATGTTTCATAAGCTTGACTTTTATAGTTCAAGACTGGAAACGCTTAAAGAAACAATAAAAAAGTCAACTACTGCTGCTGAAGCCTACGTTCGTTATGCCAAACGAGATAACATCGGGTGCGTAAGCAAAAAGGTACGCGCTTCACTTGGTGCCGAAATATGGTATAGGGAGGATTTTTACGAATACCTTATTTCGATAGGTTATGAAAGGGAGAAAGCGCTTCTTTTTACAGAACTTGTTTATAAAAGAGAATACAAGAACTATTCTAAAGTCAAGAGAAATGAAAACTTGTCACGCTATTCTCAAGAACTCCACGAATTTGCTCTTGCCGTTGTCTTACCATGCAGAGATACACTGTTTAGAGATTTTTCTTATGAATACAGTTTGTTTTTCCGAGTTAAAGAAAAGGAGTTGATAAACAGTATTACAGACAAATCCGAAAGAACCAGAATGAATACGCTGCGTTGGATTGAGAATGACGATGCGCGCAAACGTTTGGACAAAGAACATCATTTGTTCAGCTCAGACGAGGCGGCATTGATCGCGCATAATTGCAGTTGGCTGACTATTGAAGAAAAACATAAGGAATGGGAAAGCATAATCCTTAATATGCCGGATACTGCATTAGATATACAATTCCCGCCTTCTGAAGAAATAGCAAGCGTTCATAACCTACTTGCGAAAATGATCAAAGCAGAAAACGAATTTCTGACAGATTTCCGACGTGATATACCGGGTTCGGTTTATACTGTCGAACGCTTAAAATATGCCGAAAAAGAACCCTCATCTTTTCAAAGCGAAACGGTTGGCGTATTTGTTTCGCTCTCATCGTTTTACGAAGCATATCGATCAATGCCTGAGCCGAACGAATCAACTGCCGGGTTTATAATAAAGAGGTTTTCACTTGACGTACCGAAGGAGTGCGAATCGATTTATGTAGATCCTGTTTTAAACGTACTGCGTATAGGGCATATCGGCTCCGCCCATATAACTTTGAGACTTCTTGAGCGGATCATCGATGTTATGCAGCACGATAACCCGGATTTTCCTTTAATTCTTTGATAATATCAAAAGAACAGATAAACATAACAGTAACGCCATAAAGAGTACGCGAGGGACAAGCCCGTTGACCGTACGACAAACTGTCTGATAAGGTAAGGTGCCAAAGCTTGATCGATGGGTGTGAGAAAGACGCCTGTCAATAACGATAGGCGTTTTTCTTGCTCTGTTATTAAACCACTACGTAGGTGTAAAAAGAAACGGAGGATATTAAAATGAACTGGTATTATAAATAATATCTGTATTCCAATTAAATTGAACCCTACGACAAGAATTTACATTATAATATAGAAACAAAGGCATTTGCCTATTATAATAATATTATCATTAACACAAAGGATAACAAAATAATGGAAACATCAGAGTTTATTACAAAAGCATCCGAAAAACGTTTTTGCGAGAATTATATTTACACGGTTTTCGGAGGACACAGATCAACTGAATGCGAGGTAATTATTTACGCAAAGGAGTTTTACGAAAACGCTATGAAGCTCGTGAAAAGCCTTTCGGAAACTAAATCTCAAGTTATGGAAATGCTTCTTCGTGAAGGAAAAAGTAAAGAAGAAATCGGTAACGCACTTAATATGGATGAAGAAACAGTAGAATGTAACATCGCAGGTTCACTAAGATTCTTGCGTCATCCACGTCAATCCAAACAATTCTTTCGGTTTGTGGTGAGTTTGGAAGATGACCTGAGTTAAAACATTATTTTTTCAAACAGCGACCGGTGCACTGTTTTTGGTGCATTGGTCGCTGTATGATATAAGTGAAAGATGAGGGGGGGCTCACCTAATAAATATACATTGAGTTCTTCTTCAACAGGCAATATCTTTTCAGCTACTATGAAAGAAATATATGTGGAGGAACAATCCGATGGACATATTGAGATTTATTAACTCAAAAGATATAAGGAGGATCATATGAAGATTTGGCTTGATGATGTCAGAGAATCACCCGAAGAGTATTATCACTGCAAGAGCGTAAACGAAGCAAAAAAGAAGATAATTGAATGTGAACAGGGAGGAACGGTTATTGACGTAATTGACTGCGATCATGATTTGGGCAATTACGCAGAAGATGGCGGAGACGGAATAAAACTAATAGACTGGCTTGCTGAAAGGAAAACGTATTATCCAATTGTCCTTCATACGATGAATCCGGTCGGTCGTGAAAATATGCAACGCGAAATTGAGAGGTATTGGAATGCGAAATAAAAGAGATGTGATTCACTGCGGGCAAATTCCGACGAAGTTGAACACAATCAAAACCGAGATTTTCAATCAGGGGCATAAAGCGATATACGCTCTCCTTAAATGTCTTGTCAGTGAACCAAACAGTTATCTGCAAAAGAACCATATTATCGTTGCAGCCTCCTTATTTGAACGAATATCCTGCTTAGTTTACTATGGGAAAGAGGGTTATTATAAAAAGCCTTCAGTTGAAAATTATTTCAAAGAGATATTCGAAGGATTCGCCGAAACGCCGGAAGAAGTCTATGATCGAATTAAACGATGCGGAGTAACAAGAGAAAAAGCAGACCGTATTTACAAGCTTGTTTGGCAAGTTGCCGATTTGGTTTGCCCCATGATGGCGTGTGAAGTTGAGCAAGCTTTTATCAGCGAGTATGCTTATGCAATCGAATATGTGATCCAACATAACGGTGATTTGCCCAAGCCGGAAATATCAATACTGTTCCCGTCTAATTATTCGGACTACCACTATCAAGAAGGAATTGCTGAAACCATAAGGAATTATGAATTTGATTAACAACGAGAGGAATCATCTTTTGAAAGACAAGTGTGCAATTTGTAGATAATCGGTGTTTTTTTGTTCAATCCGAAATAATTGCTATTTGCTTCAGTTATTGCATTAAGCGCCTCTAAAATATTGGTTTTCCCGCTTCCGTTTTTGCCAATCAACACGGTCGGCAAATCGTCATAGAAGTTAATTTCGATTGGTTCCTTTATTGATTTGTATTTTTGAATTTCAATTCTTGTTATCCTCATAAAAATCTTCTTTCAGCGAAAACCTCACACATTATTTATTGTTATTGTATCACAAAATCGAACATTAGTCAATTATCTTCTTTTGCGGTAAAATGTACTTGAAAAGAAGTATTGCAAAAGACTGCAATTTATTTACAATATGCTTTTCCCGCTTCCTTGTATGCCATCAATATTGCTATGATTTTGTTCATTGCGTTAACATCCTTATATTAAAACTTGAGCCGCAGAGTTTCCTCTGCGGCTTTTCGTGCGGTAAAAACCGCAATTTTGGCGGAGACGGTGGGATTCGAACCCACGTCCCTCAGGGGGCATCATGATTTCGAGTCATGTCCGTTATGACCACTTCGATACGTCTCCGTGTATGAAAATATTGTACTAAAAATTAGTGTGTTTGTCAATAGGTTGGAGAAAAAAAATTGTGTGTTTTTAAGGAAATCTTCGGCGCGCTTGAAGAGAGGCGCGGGCGCGGATATACGGAAAAAAATAATGCTTCGGCGACCGTCGCGGAATTTCTTTTCAACGCGTTTCCCGAGAAGGTCTCGTGAAAAGTGGCGGCTATACATTGTATGCGGAAGAAATAATCAGACCGCTCGACGGAAAAGGGGCGAGCAATCTGATCGGTCATACAATATATAAAGCACCGCCACTGTCAACGGCGGCATTCAACACAACAAGTGTGGTGACTCAACCGGAACGGCAAGGGCCGGTGCTCTGTGAGTATTATAAACAGAGACCGGCAGTTTGTCAAGAGCTAAAATGGCACCGATTCTGTCAACGGCGACATTCGGAGGAGCGAATGAGAATTTTGAAAAGGCAAGCAGAAGAGGTGAATCTTTATCTGAACAAACGGAAGAAAAGTCGTATTCTATAAGAGAAATCATAGGTGACAGCGGCGCAAATTACGGGATCGGTGTCAAACTTGATTCAGAACTTCTCACCAATCTTTCGGAGAAAGAAAGAATTCAGATGGTTAAGGAGTATGTCAAAGAACTCGGCGGAAATGAATTTTCTGCGTTTGACAAAAACGGAAAAGAAGTTTCTGTCCGTATAGCGGAATCGAACAGACGGTTTGTTAATAAAAAAGGAAAGAAAGTTCGGGTTAACAAAGATTTGTCGGAGAAATATATCGGCAATAAGGTGAAACAATAAGCGATAGCGCTTGTCGATGAATTAATTACGACATCGAAACCCGATTCAGTTAAGCCTTCAAGATACTCTCATGGGTGGTTAGACAATAACGGAAAAAATGATTGGGACTATTGGACTACATTCATTCAGGACAAAGAAAATACCGTATGGAAGGCAACGCTGAATATAGCGAATACCGCATACGGTGAAAAAATTCTTTATGATATTAATAAAATAGAAATGGTGGAGCAGTCCGTCAAGTCGGACACAATCTCCACCATTGACAGTATAGCACAAAAAGACCCAACTGTCAATACCATTATATCCGAAAAATCGAAAAATAGTACAGAAAAATATTCCGACCGAGACTATTCCTATGACAACCTTGTTTCGAAACCTGATATGAAAGTGACGCAAATCGGAACGAGATCCCCGAGCAACAGGGCGGATATCGTATCAGAAGCGAAGCGAAACGCTTCCAGAATCGGCAAGTTCAATGTAAAAGACGGTAGCGTCAGCGTTTATGTTGACGATATCGGAACAGATGTTGTGATAGGAAAAAAGGGGCTTTTACACGGGTTGCATAGAGGAAAAGAACTTTCAACGAAAGCGACGGTTACCGTTAAAATCTGCGAAATTCTGAAAAACTCAATAAAAATCAATGAAGCGACACCGAAAGATTCCGCAGCCGACAGAACATATGTGCTGATTGGGTGTGCAACAGATAATATAAATACATATGTAGTTCGGTCAATAGTCAATACTTTTTCAAGTGAACTTCAAAGCGTTGATGTTTTATATGCGGTAAATACAAAAAAAGAAACGGCTGTGTCCGAGACACCGAGGGGTTCTACGCCCTCTACCGTTTCTGCTGTCAGTATAACAGATTTGTTGGATTATGTCAATAGGTCCTTCCCGGAAGTTTTGTCCGCCGAAGTTCTTAAACATTTTGGACATGAGTCAAGACCTGAACCTGATTCGTTATCTAAATATCTTAAAGATTGCGAAGCAATTATCTATGATAAAAATAAAACAAATGGAAAACATCAAGTAGGCGAGAGCCATGAAATGGCTTTTGCGCATGATGACAATCCATTTGTTCAAGAAGATAATACAACATCCGAATCAAAAAGTCAAGAGGTCTCCGATAAAAAATTGGACGATGACCGCGATACATCTCTCGATCCGAGGACATTGCTGACAAACGCGCTTGAAAACGCCGCTGTGACAGAGGACGAGAAAAATTTTCTCAAGGCGTATAAGAATCAGATCGACATCCTCAACAAGCAGACGAAAAGGTTGGCGGAGATCAAGGCAGATAAAGAACGGAATGATTTTTTATGATATAAATTTAGAGGTTGACGGCAAAGTCCCTCACGCAAATCGCGCTTCTCTCATAAAAACGTCAACCTCTAGCCGTAGTATATCACAAAGTATAACTACTGTCAATACCATTATATCCGAAAATGTTGACAAACATTCAAAGAAATCTGTTACGCATAAAAAAGTGCCGGAAAGTAAACTGAACTCCGCAATAGATACTCTTGAAGAGAGAACGGCGAAAGCGAATGAGGCAAGCCTTATGCCTCCCGAAGGGGTATATCTGAGGTCAGAGCGACTTCTTTTCTCCGACCGCAACGGAGATATTAAGGACGCCACGCAGTTGACGGAAAGCGACTTGCGGTATTTGCTTGAACAGATTCAGACGGGAGAACTTGATACCGGCTATATTCCTGTTGCACGCACTACTCCGCAATTCTATATTGATGTAGTCAGCGCGCATTCAAGGAATATTCGCAATGTCGATATCAATATTATGAAAGTCCCTCTTGCATCAAGAGTCGAGCATATGATTCAAAATATGGAAGAATCCGACGGAACAACATACGAAGACGGAAAAACTCCACACGGGTTTTCCATTGATGATATCATTAAGATATCAAAAGAAATGGTTCATCCGAAGTATATAGTGTGGCAGAAAAACGGAAGATATGCAGAAGTCGTTTCCTTTTTCAGCGATAAGAGAAATAAACAAGTTGTTGTATCTATAGACTTTGCCGAGGAAGGGGATATCAATAAAAACTTTAAGTACGAACAGTATATGAACGGATACAACGGCTGGTACTACAACATCATTGTAACAGAGTATGAGCCGTCAAATTTGAAAAAGTATCTTTCGGGTTGTGAGATTGTCTATGATAAACAAACAATGAACGGAAAGTGTCAAGTCGGATCTGGTTGTATAATAACCTTCACGCATGATACCCCGTTCATTGTTCAAGAAGATAATACAACATCCGAATCAAAAAGTCAAGAGGTCTCCGATAAAAAATTGGACGATGACCGCGATACATCTCTCGATCCGAGGACACTGCTGACAAACGCGCTTGAAAACGCCGCTGTGACAGAGGACGAGAAGAATTTTCAGAGAAAAGAAGAAATCCCATAACCACAGGCTTTTTGCCGTGGTTATGGGATTTCTGATTGGTGACTCGTACGGGAATCGAACCCGTGTTACCGCCGTGAAAGGGCGGTGTCTTAGCCGCTTGACCAACGAGCCGTATTGGTAGCGGAAGTCGGATTTGAACCAACGACCATTCGGGTATGAACCGAGCGCTCTAGCCAGCTGAGCTATTCCGCCGTAGGAAGCTCTTTTTTCAAGAGCCATTATATTATACACGAAACATGCGCTTTTGTCAATATGTTTAATTGAAACAAAATTGCGAACTGAGAAAGTGCAAAAGACAAGGATTTTTTTGAGCGTAAGTCCTTGACAAATTCTCTTAAATGGTGTATAATTTTATAAAATATGCCGGAATGATGGAATTGGCAGACGTGCCGGACTCAAAATCCGGTGGTAGCGATACCGTGCGGGTTCGACCCCCGCTTCCGGCACCAAGCAAAAAATCCGTTCTGCATCAAGAGCGGATTCTTTGCTTTATAACATAACAAAACAGAGGCACCGCATTCATGATCGAGTGTAACCGAACTGAAAATCGAATTATACTGAAGGGGAATACTGCTTTTTTAGCCGTCGGAACAGTTACGACCTTCATGGCGATTATGGGTGTTCGATTGCTTTTTGGTTTGCTTCCTCTTGCAGAGGAACATACTTTTACCGATGTTATCGGTGTGCTTATAGCCTGTGTTTGGATTTTGCTCACTTTAGGAATAAGCATACCCGCTTTTGTAACAAACAGTAAGCAGATAATAATTGATAATGAAGGAATTTTATATAGCAATCGGTTTGTAAAAAGAAAATTAAAATGGGCTGAAATAGAAGATTGGGGTCTTTCTTATTGCGGAAAAGCCTACAGGGAAGGCAGAAATACATATTTTTTGTATTTCTCAAAAGAAAGGCAGCCGATAAAAAACGAGTGTAAGAAAAAACTAAAAGGGAAAATGATAAAAACGCTTGTTATCGGAAACGATTATTATAACATTATGAATGATGTAATTCATTTTTGCTCGTTAAGAACGGAAGTGAAACCTTTTATCGGCAAAGATAAACTTCATTTTATATAATGTTATTGAAAATGGTCTTTGTCATTCAGGACACTCTTGCTCCTTTTACGGTTTTTGATTACGCATCGAAATTTTAAGTCGGTTTTTTTCGTTTCCTCTTGACATTATCCTCATTCTTCGGAATGAGGATCTTTGCTTTTGCGCGGTCGTCGGGGATCGAGTTACGATATTGTTTCTGTACTGAAAACTATATATAACATAAGGAGCTGTGAATGATATGATCTTGGTAAATACCGACTACATCACCGGAAAAGAACTTGAAATGCTCGGCTTGGTGCGCGGAAGCACGATCCAAAGCAAGAATATCGGAAAGGATATTGCGCAGAGTTTCAAAACGATCGTTGGCGGCGAACTGAAAGCGTATACCGAAATGATGAATGAAGCGCGTGCCGTTGCCACTGAGCGCATGGTCGCCGAGGCGGAAGGAATGGGTGCGGATGCCGTTGTGAATATCCGTTATGCTTCGTCGTCCGTCATGCAGGGAGCGGCAGAAGTCATCGCGTACGGAACCGCGGTCAGATTTATCGTAAAATAGGCGGTATAAAAGCATTTATACGACCGACACGGAGGAGATATGAACAGAAAGTTTCGTGAAAGAAAAAAAGAAGCGGACAGGCAAATGAAAGCCCGAAAGTATAAACGGGACGATAGCGGACGCGTCATAATTCAGATGAACGTCAAAGACGACGCAAATTTTCTGTCCGAGTTTTCGGAAAGCGCGACGCCCGTGATCAGCCCCGAGGTCGCCGAGTTTATTGAAAACGAGACGAGTGCCGTTCCGCCGAACGAAGATTTTACTCTGCAGGTTTATAACGACTGCATAGACGATCGGGAAGAAAAGGTATACAGCGCCGCCATCAAAGAATACTATATGCAAAAATACATTGCCAACGAACGCGAGATAAAACGAAATCGGTTTGCCGTTTTGCTTTTGGGAATTGCCGGGATACTTGTCCTTGCCGCCGAACTTATATTCGATTACCGTGTCGGCAATGCGCTGTGGTCGTCCGTCATCGACATCGTCGCGTGGGTCCTTTTGTGGGAAGCGGTCGATATCGGCGTACTTGAAGCCAGGGTAACGGCGATCAAACGGAAGCGTTTTCTGGCATATCTGTCCATGAAAACAGAATACATACAGACGAAAAAAACTCTGAAATCGGTATCGGACACCCTTTCGGACGAACAGCCGATCAGTTTGCCGTGATCCGTGCCTCGGATCAATCCTATCGGGAGAGTAAAATATGATGAATGTAAAAATTACCGTTATGCGCAAAGCGCGGTATGACGATCTGATAGAAAAATATGAAAATCCGATCGAACACGCCTGCGATCTGAAAGAAGGACAGGTTTTTATCTGTGAAGGTTGGCAGAAGCCCGAAGGCTTTTGCGACAGCGCGTGGGAAAGTGTTTCGCCTTTTGTGATGACCCTTGCGCACGGGGGCGGAAATTTCTACGACGGTTGGATGAAAAACGAGAGATCCGCGATGATCTCCTGCAACGACGGTTTCAGACCCGTCAGTTTTCTGATCGAGGTATGTGAATAATTAAAGGAGAAGATCATGTTAAAATTTATATGTTATCCGAAATGCACCACATGTCAAAAAGCAAAGAAATGGCTTGACGACAACAAGATCGAATATGAAATGCGGGATATCAAACTCGATAAACCGACGCTTGAAGAGTTGACCTGTTGGTATAAAATGAGCGGATCGCCGCTTAAAAGGTTTTTAAACACAAGCGGTCTGCTCTATAAATCTTTGGATCTGAAAAACAAACTGCCCGAAATGAGCGAGCAGGAAATGCTGACACTTCTCTCGACCGACGGCATGCTCGTAAAACGCCCGCTTTTGATCGGCGACGGCTTCGCCCTCGTCGGATTTAAAGAACCCGAGTGGAGAGAAAAGATCCTGCTTTTCTGAACAGACGGAACCGCTGCCGATCTCTCGATCGTGAACAAGTTGATAAAGCCTTATTATCGATCTGTACTGCGATATTTCGCAATGAATAAATTCCGCAGAAACGACCGTATCCGATTATAATACAAACGCACCCCTTTTGATGCAAGGGGTGCATTTCGTTTCAGTCGGTCACAGGGAGATATGCAATTCTTCTGCCTGTTTTTCATGATATCCTGTCTTACGAGAACGGGTCCAACGTTTTTGCAAGGCGTGAAAGTCAGAAACAGAACAATACGGAAAGCAGTTGAACGCCGACGCGCAAAGTGCTCAAAAATCTGCGCGCGAAGATCTCGCAAAAGAAAAAATGCGGGACAAACGGGGAAAAAGACAGGATAACGGGGAAGGTCAGAAAAAGACAGACGATTTGTGTAACATTCACAAAATACAAAAATATAAAAATTATTGCAAAAATATGTCGCAAAAGGGGTTGTCAAATTATAAATCTGTGATATAATAAAAGTAAGATTTATACAGACGCAAAAGCCGCCGCGAGGCTTTTGCCCCGCGGCGGCGATGAACCTTTTTGACTTGTATAAAGTTACGCAAGTTCTGCGAAGTATTTGATCGTTCTTACCATCTGAGATGTGTAAGAGTTCTCATTGTCGTACCAGGAAACGACCTGAACCTGGAAGGTGTCGTCGTCGATCTTGGAAACCATGGTCTGAGTTGCGTCGAAGAGCGAACCGTATCTCATTCCGATAACGTCGGAAGAAACGATGGGATCTTCGTTGTAACCGAAGGAAGCGGAAGCAGCGGCTTTCATAGCGGCGTTGATACCTTCCTTGGTAACGTCCTTGCCCTTAACGACAGCGGTCAGGATCGTTGTGGAACCGGTCGGAACGGGAACGCGCTGAGCGGAGCCGATAAGTTTGCCGTTCAGTTCGGGAATAACGAGACCGATGGCTTTTGCGGCACCCGTCGAGTTGGGAACGATGTTTGCGGCGCCGGCTCTCGCTCTTCTGAGGTCGCCCTTTCTGTGAGGACCGTCGAGGATCATCTGGTCACCGGTATAAGCGTGGATCGTGGACATGATTCCGCTCTGGATAGGAGCGTAGTCGTTAAGCGCTTTCGCCATGGGAGCAAGGCAGTTGGTCGTGCAGGACGCTGCGGAGATGATCTTGTCTTCGGCGGTAAGAGTTTTTTCGTTTACGCTGAAAACGATGGTTTTAAGATCGTTGCCCGCAGGTGCGGAAATAACGACTTTCTTCGCGCCCGCATCGATGTGGGCCTGAGATTTTTCTTTGGAGCAGTAGAAGCCCGTGCATTCAAGAACGACGTCAACGCCGATCTCGCCCCACGGAAGATCCTTCGCGTCTTTCATCGCATAAATCTTGATCTTCTTTCCGTCAACGGTGATCGAATCTTCGCCGGCTTCAACGGTGTGAGAATTTTCACCGATCTTGCCGCAGTAACCGCCCTGAGCGGTATCGTATTTGAGAAGGTGCGCAAGCATTTTCGGATCGGTGAGGTCGTTGATCGCAACTACCTCGTAGCCTTCGGCTCCGAACATCTGTCTGAACGCAAGGCGCCCGATACGGCCGAAACCGTTAATAGCAACTTTAACTGACATAGTAATGTCCTCCTGAATATGTTTTTTTGTTTTTACCTACTTATATTGTAAACTAAAATTGTGTTTTATACAAGACACATCGTTAAATTTCTAACTAAAATATTCGTAGAAAATATTTTGTAAAATTATGGATTTAATGTATAATTTGCACAATAAAAGAAGCGGAGGTTAATTATGGCTTTAATCAATGCAGGCGAGCCAAAAATCAATTTGCGCAGTATTTCGGACGTTTATGATGACAGCAAAGTTCCGATAGTCATTTTGGATCCGGCTTTTGAGCCTGTCTATTGGAACAAATCGGGCGCAACGCGTTTTGCATTGCTGATAATGAAAAATTTTGTTAAAATAAATCTGGATGAAGACGAGAAACAAACCGTTCGCGAGACTTTGCGCGAGGCGGCTTTTTGCAGGCTCAAACCGAAGAAGACAACACTGTTTGACGCTTTCATTTTCTCAACCGTATTTGACGGGAACGGAAACAGGCTTCCTTTTTACAGAGTGCAGGTCGAAGAGACGTATACTTCCGAGGATTTTTTGAATGAGACTTTTTCGGGCGGCAGGCTTGCGTCTTTGCTCGCTCACGAACTGTTCGAACCTCTCGGGCTGATCGCCTCGGTTTCTTCGCTTTTCGAGCAAAGAGTCGGGTATGACGAGAAATGCAAATCGTACATCAACTGTCTCAACGAAAATCTTTATCAGATATCGCGCGGCATTCATCGAATTGCCGATATTTACTCGATCTGCGCTTCTTACGGCAGTTTTGAACTTACCATGTTCGATCCCGTTCGGGTGTTCAGACGTGTTTCGTCCGAACTCGGAACGAGTTTGCAGACCGAGACGCCCGACTTTTCGACCGCTGTCGTCCTTGATCAGAATGCTTTCAAAAAATCCGTTTACGAGATCTACGGTTATTTGGGCAGCCTTCCGTCCTCGGTAAAGTCCGAAAAGACGATCGTCACTTTGCTTCGGGAAGAAACCTGTTTCTTTGTCGCGGAGATCAGGCGTTCCGGAATAATCCGTTCGGCGTTCGATCCCGACTCGGCTTTCAGTCTCAGAGTTGACGATGACGGCAACGTCGCCGATTCCATGCTGTTCATTCGCAGGATAATCGAAGCGGGCGGCGGCCGGATGTCGGCTCGGTGCGAGGGACGCGGAAGATCCGCGACGGCGATCGTCGAAATCAAACTGCCGACGGGGCTTACGGACTCGAATACGCTCGAATCTCCCGAAACGGAGCTCGACGAGTTTGAAAGGATCAAGTATTCCGCGTATTCGTTATATACAAAGAAGAAGATTGATGGAATTTTGTGATAAACAGTCTCTCTTTCGGAAACACTTTTCTCAGATGAACTTTTGTTCTCGGAGAAATTTCCGAAGGGGAGATCTTTTTTGGGCATTATTTTCATTCGGACTATCCTTTTGTATCTTCTGACGGTGATCGCTCTGCGTGTGATGGGAAAACGGCAGATAGGGGAACTTGAACCGACTGAACTCGTAACGACGATACTCGTTTCCGAAATCGCGACATTGCCTTTGCAGGATATGCGTCTGCCGCTTCTTTATTCGGTCGTTCCCATTCTGGCGCTCGTTGCGTTCGAGATGCTTTCGAGCGTCGTCTCTCTCAACAGCAGCAGATACCGTTCTTTTCTCTCGGGGGAGTATAATATCGTCATAAACGACGGGAGGATCGATATAAAGCAGATGAAAAAGGCTCAGCTGACCGTCGATGAACTTATGGAGGAACTGCGCCAGCACGGGATCCTCGATGTATGCGACGTCAGGTTCTGCATTCTCGAAACGAGCGGAAAGATGAGCGTGATACCGAAATCGTCGGATCAGAGATCGCTTTCTCATTCGCTCGTCGTTGACGGCAGACCCGTCGGCAGAAACCTGAAAAAACTCGGGCTTTCGGCGAGGGATATCGCGGCGATAGCGGGAAAACACGGGCTTCGTGTCAAAGATGTATTTCTGATGACCGCTTGCGGCGATAAAATAACGGTGGTGGCAAAAAACAAATGAAAAATCTGATAATATCCGTCTCTGTTTTGCTCGTTCTCGTCGCTTCGACCGTCGGTATCAGAATATATCTGCGCGGAGTTACCGAAGATTTTCTGTCTTCCGTCGAACGGGTCGCGGACGATCCCGAAAACGAGAGAGACGAGTTCGCCCGTTTTTCGTCCGATTTTGCGAAAAAGAAAAAAACTCTCGCGTTTTTCGTGCACGGGGATTATATCGCCGACGCGGAAGAAAAGATCTCCTGTATCTCCGATCTTTACGAACGCGGCTCGGACGCGGATGAGATACGCGACGCGCTTGCCGGACTTTCCGTTGCGATCGGGAATATATATACGGCTCATTCCGTGTCCGCGGATACCGTGTTCTGATGCAAAAATCGGCAAATTCATAATTTTTTTTCAATATCGGGTATTGACATTTTCCCGAATTATGATATAATGGTTAGGCAGACTGTAATGGGATAGGTATGCACTTTTTCGGAGGAAAGCTATGAGAGAAAACATGACTGTCTTTGATATAGCGTCCTTTTTCAAGAGTACCGGCATGACGGAGAATATAGATGTTTCCGTTCCGATGCCTCCCGAACAGTCGGAGTTTTCCGATGTCACCGTTGTCGGCAAGATGAAAAATACCGCGAACGTTGTCAGTTTGAAGGTTACTGTCCGCGGCGTTTACCGCGCGCAGTGCGACCGTTGTCTGGATGAAGTCGTTCTTCCGCTTGAAGCGGAGATCGACACGATCGTTGACGAAAACGAGTCGAAAGACGATTCGGTCACGGTCAGCGGCGGAAAGATCGATCTTGTCAAGACCGCATACGATGCCCTGTCGCTTGAAATACCTCTGATCGTCCACTGCTCGGAGGATTGCAAGGGGATATGTCAGGGGTGCGGCGCAAATCTCAACCGTGAGACGTGCCGTTGCGAAAAGACGGACGGAGAACTTTGAATTTACTCAGTTATCAATAAATAATCATTACGAGCGGGAGGTGTTTTTGAATGATAGCTCCGAAGAACAGAATTTCCAAACAGAGAAAGCACAAGAGAAGATCCAGCACGTGGAAGCTTGATATGCCCGGCATAGTTAAGTGTTCTCACTGCGGAGAAGCGGTTTTGTCGCACAGAGTCTGCAAAGCTTGCGGTTACTACAACGGCAAACAGGTTATTAAGGTCGATGCCGAATAAAAAACGTTTTCGGACGTTTCGGAAAAGATTGTTGATGGGAAAACATCGGTGAGCTTTCTTTGAGTGTGAACCGTGTTTTCCCTTTAATCATTTATTGACCCGAAGGAGAGATTATGGCAAAGATAGTTTCCGTTGACAGGAAAAGCCCGTTTTACGGAAAAGTCAAAGCGGGCGACGAACTCGTCAGCGTGAACGGAAGAAAGATCCGCGATGTGCTGGATTATATGTACGAGACATCAGCCGAGGATGAAAAGACGTCGGTCGTCGTGACTCGCAACGGGGCAGAACTGAGATTTGAAGAAAAATGCGAAGGCGATCTCGGATTGGGTTTCACGAATTTTCTGATGGATAAACAGCACCGATGCAAAAACAAGTGCGTTTTCTGCTTCATAGACCAGATGCCGCCGTCGATGCGTGATACCCTTTATTTCAAGGATGACGACTTCCGCCTTTCGCTGATATACGGAAATTACGTGACGCTGACAAACATCGATGACGCGGAACTCGACCGTATATGCGAACTGCGCGTTTCTCCGCTGAATATCTCCGTTCATTCGACCGATCCCGAGGTCAGGTACGGAATGCTCCGCAATCCCCGCGCAAAAAATATAATGAAGGATCTTGAAAAACTGAAAGACGCGGGTATAAATCTGCGCTGTCAAATCGTCCTTTGTCCCGGCATCAACGACGGAGAGGGACTTACGAAAACTCTTCGGGATCTCGCGTCGCTGTATCCCGCCGTTTCGAGCGTTTCCGTCGTTCCCGTCGGACTTACGAAATTTCGGGAAGGGCTCGCGCCGCTCGTTCCGTTTACGAAACAGACCGCCGCGGACGCTCTGAACCGTATAAACGCGGTCGGCGACGAATGCCTTAAAAAATACGGAACGCGCATCTTTTACGGCGCGGACGAGTTTTATCTGAAAGCGGAGATGCCTCTGCCCGACGTCGGCTTTTATGAAGATCTCGAACAGTATGAGAACGGCGTCGGCATGATCTCCTGTTTCAGGGACGATTTCGATTATTATTCGGAAGAAAAGAAGCCGAACCCTTCAAAGGTGAAAATATCTCTTGTCACCGGCGTCGCCGCGACGGATACGATAGCGGACGCCATGAAAAAACTGCGCGAAAAATATACGGGGCTTGATTATTCGCTCTATACTGTTTATAACGACTATTTCGGGCGCACGATCACGGTTGCCGGACTTGTGACCGCGACCGACATCATCGCGCAGTTAAAAGGCAAGGATCTCGGCTCGTATCTGATAGTCCCGGACGTTATGCTCAGGGACGACACCTTTCTCGACGATCTGACCGTTTCGGACGTCGAAAGGGAACTTTGTGTCCCCGTGCGCGTCGCGAAGGAAGGCGCTCAGGGACTTCTGGACGCGATAGAGTATTGTGTAAAACATCCGAAGAAAAGAGGTTAGAACGGTATGGCGATAGTTGCGGTGGTCGGAAGACCGAATGTGGGAAAATCATCGCTTTTCAATAAAATAGTCAATCAGCGGCTTTCGATCGTCGAGGACACACCGGGCGTTACCCGCGACAGAATATACTGCGACACGGAGTGGAACGGCGTCAAGTTCACGCTTGTCGATACGGGCGGTATAGAACCGCGCTCGGACGATGTTATTCTTTCTCAGATGCGCGCACAGGCGCAGATCGCGATTGACAAAGCGGACGTTGTCATCATGGTCGTCGATATTCAGTCGGGGATGACCTCGACCGATGCGGATGTTGCCCAAATGCTTTTGAAAGCGAACAAAAAGGTCGTTCTTTGCGTCAACAAGGTCGATCGACCCGGTGCGGAACCTCCCGAAATATATGAGTTTTACAACCTCGGGCTCGGAGATCCGTTCGGTGTTTCCGCCGTCCACGGTCTCGGAATAGGCGATCTTCTCGACGAGGTCGTCCGCGAACTCAAAGACGCTCCGGAAGAGCCCGAATACGAGGGCGCGGTCAAGGTCGCGCTTATCGGAAAACCGAATGTCGGAAAATCTTCGCTTGTCAATTATATGCTCGGCGAGAACCGTATGCTCGTTTCCGACATTCCCGGAACGACCCGCGACGCGGTGGATTCCGTCAAAGAAAACAAATACGGGAAATTTGTCTTTATTGACACCGCGGGGCTTCGGAAAAAAAGCAAGGTCAGCGAGAATATCGAGCGTTACAGCGTTGTCCGTTCTTATATGGCGGTCGATCGCGCGGACGTCGTGCTCATTATGATCGACGCCAACGAGGGCGTCACCGAACAGGACACAAAGATCGCGGGTTTTGCCCACGATCGCGGAAAAGCGTCCGTCATCGTCGTCAACAAGTGGGACGTTGTCGAAAAAGACGATAAGACGATGAACAGGATCAGAGAAAAGGTTGTCGAAGACCTTAAATATATGTCTTACGCGCCCGTTGTCTTTATTTCGGCAAAGACGGGTCAGCGTGTCGAAAAACTTTACGAACTGATAAATTACGTCCATGAACAGCACGGCAGACGTGTTTCGACAGGCGTGCTCAACGATGTGCTTGCGGACGCAACGATGAAAGTTCAGCCGCCGACGGATAAGGGAAAGCGTCTGAAAATATTCTATATCACCCAGCCTTCGACAAATCCGCCGACATTCGTCGCGTTCTGCAACGATGCGGAGCTGTTTCATTTCTCTTATCAGAGATACCTTGAAAATCAGATCAGACAGACTTTCGGACTTGAAGGAACTCCGATACGGTTCATAGTCCGTGAGAAAAACGAAAAGGATAAATGATGGGTATTTTTGAAAGGGAGGCACTGCTGATAGGCGAGGAAGGCGTTGAAAAACTCGCGAAAAAGACGGTAGCGGTATTCGGGCTCGGCGGCGTCGGATCGTTTGTGTGCGAGGCGCTTGCCCGCGCCGGAGTGGGAAAACTTTTGCTTATCGACAGCGACACGGTCAGCGAGTCCAATATAAACCGCCAACTGTTTGCTCTTCATTCGACGGTCGGAAGAAAAAAGACGGAGGTCGCAAAAGAACGTATCCTCGATATCAACCCGAACGCCGAGGTTGCGGTTTACGATATCTTTTATATGCCCGACACCGCCGATTCGATCGATCTTTCGGTCTGCGATTTTGTAGTTGACGCGATCGACACCGTGACCGCGAAGATCGAACTCGCGGTAAGGTGCGACGGACTCGGGATACCGTGTATAAGTTGTATGGGCACGGGCAACAGGCTCGACGCGACAAAATTCGCCGTAACGGACATAAACAAGACCGACACCTGTCATCTCGCGCGCGTCATGCGCCGTGAATTGAGAAAACGCGGCGTGAAAAAACTGAAAGTCGTTTACTCGACCGCCGAGCCGAGAACGCCCCCGATCGATCCCGAAAAAAGGAAACAGACGCCGGGAAGCATTTCTTTTGTGCCTCCCGTCGCGGGAATGCTCTGCGCGGGAGAGGTCATCCGTTCGCTTTTGGAATGCGATAAAAACAATCTCTGAAAGCGCTTTATCCGGATTGCGAAGGAATACGGCGTATTGCTCGGTCTTCGTTCGGGATCAAGCGTGAAAACGCCGCGTTTTTCGGTCACGGACGGTTCTTTACATGAAAAAAACGGCATTGCCCCGTTTTTAATTCGGAGCAATGCCTGTGAGACGCCTCTGTTTTGCGGACAGGGCGTTTTTCTTTGATTTTTGAAGATATTTCGGCATAAAATTCTCTCCCGCGGTATTTTATTATACCGCGGGAGAGAATTTTTACCGTCCGTTTTTATCGGACTTATGTTTTTCGTATTTCCGATATTCCGGAGTATATGTTTTATTCTTCTTTTTCTCCGCACACGTCGCAAACGCCGTTATTGTTGTCGTCCGTGTGATAGCCGAGTTTCGGTTCAACAATGTCTTCTATGTTATCTACGCGTTCTTCTCCCGCCGCGTCGTAAAACCTCCCCGCGCACTTTTCGCAGATATAGTATTCGCAGCTGCCGCTCTTTTCGCATTCGGCGATAACTTCGTCAACTTTTTTCAACTCGTGCGAGCATTCCGCAACGCCGAGAAGCCTTTCAACGGTCTTATCACCGACCGTGACGGTTATTTTTTCCGTGTTTGCGGACTTCGGAACGGTCAGCGTATATACGAAATATCCGTTTTTTGCTTCCTTTTCAAAGCCTTTGCCGTTTGCCGAAACATTTATATTATTTTCGGAATAGACTGTTACCGTGTTCGAGCCGTCCGCATTTATTTTTGTTGTGACAAGCGTTGTATCGTCGCTGAGCAGATACTCCGCGATGAGTTTTCTCTGCTGTGTCAGTAGGGAAGAGTCGTGCTCGTAATCCCCGACGCTTCTGAACAGAGCCTGAGTATATGTGGAAAGAAGTTCTTTCGCGTCCGCGTCTATCGAATATTTTTCGATGAATTTCTGCATTTTTGCTTCCGCAAGCGTCAGATATTCATAGTCTTCCATTCCGTCGCGTATCGCTTCGAGTCTCAATGTCGGAACCAGCATATTCCTGCCGACTATGCCGTCGCCCTCTTTGCCCGGATAGCACAGATAGCCGTCTCCCGGAAGCCCTTCAGATGTGTACGGGTTTGTCCACACGTCTCTGGTAACATAGTTGCCGCCGCCTTTGTAGTAATCAAAAAGCGTCGTTCCCCAATAAAGTTCTCCCTCAACTCCGTAATCTTTTTGCATCCAATGAACTATGCGCGGCGAAAGCAGATTATCGTTGAGATGATATGTCGGATACGGCGCCGCGGGAACAGCGCATCCGTACCACCAAACATGTTCGCCGAGCGCCTGTTTTTCCGCAACAAAGCTTTTGTCTACCATATTCCAAAGCGGGCACCAGCATGAGATGTATCCGTCATATTTTGGATTGTTCGTTGTTACGATATTTTTTATGTCGGGCGCAAAGCCGCTTATTCCCGCCGCAAGGTCTTTTATCAATTTTTCGTTCGCTTCCGTATCTGCGGGCTCGTCAACAACGTAGTACGAAGCGATCTGTGTCAGACCGTACTTTTTCATAAGTTCGTACATATATTTATTGTTCTCATTGTTTGCCATTGCTTCGGAATCGACCGTGCCGCTGTAATCCCATTGGTGAAGCAGAAGTTGAACGTGCGTTATCTCGGGGTGTTCATCTACAAATTCTTTCATCGACTTGACGTAGTTTTCTAAGTCCGCGCCGTAGCCGTCGTATTCGATGAAAAACATATAGTTGCCCGAAATGCGGTAATCGAGGAAAAATTCCCACACCATTCGGTTCATCTCTTTGCTCGATATGCCGACATCTTCATAATAATTATTGTTCCAATGATGCAGGAAATTTGTTTGCATAGAACTTTTGACGGGGAGCGCAAAATCCCAGACTTCGACACGGATCGGGATTTCTCTTTCGCCGCCGTCAAACGTCACCTTGGCGGAGCCCTCGTATATGCCCGCGGTCTGCTCCGATGTCGATCTGACCGTTATCCAGAACCCCTGATTCTGTCCCGCTTTTATGTCGCACGAGTCGTTCGCGGGCTTTCCGTCCGTCCCGTCGAACATCGGCACGAGCGCGTCGGGGTAAAAGCCTCTTTCGGACGGATAGCGCTGATCGGAAACTTCGATATAACGCTGTCTGTAAAGCGTGTGATCGAGTTTCTCTCCGCTTTCGTTCACGATGTCGGAAACGGTGACCTTCACGTTCGAAACGTCCGTGTCAAAACGGAGCAGAAACTGCATTCCTTCTCCCTCGTTTTTCGCCATACACGCCGACAGACGTCCCTCACTCGTTTTCGGGAGAGTCTCGTCGCGAAGAACGATCTTCGTGTTCGGTATAACGTATACGTTTTCGATTTGTTGCGGTTCGCTGTCCACATTCGCGCACGCCGAGAACAGCGACAGAGATGTCAGCAGCAAAAGCGCTCCGGTGCCGAGTTTTTTCATTTTCGGATCTCCTTTTTATATTTTTTTATCTTTTTCGGAAGCGCGTTTTTTTCGCTCCTCCGCTTCTTTTTTCGAGAAGACACAGCCGCAGTAATCCTGTCTGTAAAGTCCGTACAGCGCCGAAAGCTCGATCGAACGCTTGTAGCCGTCTTTTTTCTTGAAATCGGACGGGAGCCAACGCGAACCGAAGCGCTCGGCAGCCGCGAAACCTACGGAATTGAGAAGTTCGGCGTTTTTGAGAGGGGACAGCGTCAGCGTGGTCGTAAAAAAATCGAACCCTCGCGCCGCCGCTTCCCGCGCCGTCCGTCCGAGCCTCAGTTCAAAACACTTCCGACAGCGTTCACCGCCCTCGGGAACGTTTTCAAGCCCCTTTGCGGCATCGAAAAATTCCTGCGGGTCGTATTCCGATTCAAGCAATTTTATAGGGTTTTTCGGCTTCATTTCCGCTGTCAGCCGTTCCAACTCGGCAAGCCTTTTCCCGTATTCCTCCGAGGGGGAGATGTTCGGATTGAAGAAAAATACCGTTATCGCAAATTTCTCCGCAAGATATTCGAGAACGCTCGACGAACACGGCGCGCAGCAACAATGAAGCAGCAACGTCGGGGTGCCGTCGAGAGACTTTATGATCCGCTCCGTTTCAAGTGAATAATTCGTCTTCATTTTTTTTCTCCGTTTTTTTCAGGGTGTTATACGATTATAGCATACCTATTATGCGAATGGAACGGTTTTTCTCAAAAGTTTTCCTTTATTTCGCATTTTACAAGGGTTTTGAAGAAATGAACGTTAATTGTTTAACAATCTTTCTCTAACAAAAATTCACAAATGTTATATTGCATAGCGTGGAAATTTGTGGTATACTATTACCGTGGAAAATTTGGGTTACCACGCGATTTTTTCTCTTTTTCACGGACGCTTCGGCGCGGAGAAAGAGAACAGTTAAAACGAAAAATATAAAGGAATAAGAGGTAATCTGTATGACGACAACGAACAAAACCGTTCTCGCTTGGCTCGAAGAGATCAAGAAGCTTACCAATCCCGACAATGTCGTTTGGATCGACGGCAGTGAAGAACAGGCGGACGCTCTCAGAGCGGAGGCTGTTTCAACGGGCGAAATGATCAAACTCAACGAGGAAAAACTCCCCGGATGCTATCTGCACAGAACGAAGCCCAACGACGTTGCTCGTGTTGAGAACAGAACTTTCATTTGCTCGCGCAAAGAAGAAGACGCAGGACCGACCAACAACTGGTGTGATCCGAAAGAAATGTATGAAAAACTTTATAACATCGCCCGAAACAGTTACAAGGGCAGAACGATGTATATCATCCCGTTTTCGATGGGTCCCGTAGGCTCGCCTCTCGCAAAGATCGGTATCGAAGTCACCGATTCGATCTATGTCGTTCTCAATATGAGAATAATGACCAGAGTCAGCCCCGAGGTGCTCGAAGTTCTCGGAGACAGCAACGACTGGGTAAGAGGTCTTCACTGCAAGTGCGACGTTGATCCCGAAAACAGATATATCTGCCAGTTCCCGGAGGATAACACGATCATCTCCGTCAACTCCGCTTACGGCGGAAACGTTCTGCTCGGCAAAAAGTGTTTCGCTCTCAGAATCGCTTCCTATCAGGGCTGGAAAGAGGGCTGGATGGCTGAGCACATGCTCATTCTCGGTCTTGAAAATCCGAAGGGCGAGGTTCATTACATCGCCGCCGCGTTCCCGTCCGCCTGCGGCAAGACCAACCTTGCGATGCTCATTCCCCCCAAGTATCTTCGCGACAAGGGATACAAGGTATGGACCGTCGGCGACGACATCGCGTGGATGCGCATAGGACCCGACGGCAGACTTTATGCGATCAACCCCGAAAACGGTTTCTTCGGAGTTGCTCCCGGAACGAACGAACATTCCAACTTCAACGCGCTTGCTTCCACCAAGAAAAACGCGATATTCACCAACGTGGCGCTCAATCCCGCGGACAATACCGTTTGGTGGGAAGGACTGACCAAGGAAGCACCCGAAAAACTTATAGACTGGAAAGGCAATCCGTGGGATCGCTCGATGTTCGTCAAAGCCGACAAGACGACTTATGCGGCTCATCCGAATTCGAGATTTACCGCTCCCGCCGAGAACTGCCCCTGCATTTCGTCCGAGTTTGACAAGGGCGCGGGCGTTCCCATTTCCGCGATCGTATTCGGCGGACGCCGCGCAAAGTGCGCTCCGCTTGTATATCAGTCCAGAGACTGGGAAAACGGTGTGTTCATCGGCTCGACGATGGCTTCCGAAACGACTGCCGCCGCTGCCGGCGCTGTCGGCGTGGTTCGCCGCGACCCGATGGCAATGCTTCCGTTCTGCGGTTACAACATGGGCGATTATTTCCGTCATTGGCTCGAAATGGGCAAGAAACTCGGAGACAAAGCGCCGAAGATATTCAATGTCAACTGGTTCAGAACCGACGACGAGGGCAATTTCGTATGGCCCGGATTCGGCGACAATATGCGTGTTCTTAACTGGATCGTCGACCGCTGTGAGGGCAGAGCCGACGCTCAGGAGACCGCGATCGGTTACGTTCCGAGACCGGAGGATATCGATCTGACCGATCTTGATATGGACATCGAAACGCTCAAATCCATTCTCAAAGTCGATAAAGACGTTTGGGAAAAGGAAGTTGAGGAGATCGAGGAGCATTACAAGAAGTTCGGCGACAAACTTCCCGAGGAACTCAAAAATCAGCTTGCAACGCTTAAAGCAAATCTTGACAAACAATAAAGAATATATCCGCGGCGGGCAACACCCGCCGCGGATAGCTTTTGATAAGAGAAAGCCGACGCAGGATGCGCCGGCTGTAATTTTTTATTCGTTTATATAAAGGATCCCGAGAGTGTCTTTGCCGCAATGCGAGGTTATGGTGCTTCCCGCGATGGTTATCAGGACTTCGTCAAAAAGTCCGAGGCTTTCAACGATCTCTTTCGCGTAATTCGGCAGGTCGTAATCCGTGCAGGTGCAGGTGACGAATATTCTGTCTCTCTTGAATTTCGCGCCCGGCACGGTCAGTCTGTCTGTTATATATTTTTTGACAACGTCTTTCATGTTGCCTCTGTACTTGCCCGCCATATCCATTTTTCCGTCGTGAACTTCGATGAGCGGTTTCAGTTTCAGAAGATTTGCGCCGACCGCGGCAACTCCCGAGCAACGCCCGCCTTTGTAAAGGTAATTGACGGAATTGATGACGAAGCTGACGTCCAGTCTGTCAACGAGAGACGAAACATAATCGAAAACATCTTTTCCCGTTTTGGTTTCATCCTGCGCCGCTATCGCAGCTTCTATCGCAAGATGTCCTATGCCCGTCGAAAGATTGCGGGAATCGACAACATACACGCCGCCGACTTCCTCCGCGGCAAGCACCGCGTTCTGGTAGCAACTCGACATTTCGGAACTGATCGTAAAATGAACGACCTCGTCGCAATCCTTTTTGAGTTCGGTGAAAACGTCGGTATATGTTCCGACGCTGACCGCCGCGGTCTTCGGAAGAACTCCGGTTTCCGCAACGTAATCGTATATTTTCTGCGGAGTAATATCGATCTGATCGGTGTAATCCGTATCTCCGAGCGTAATTTTCAGGGGTGTGATCGCTATATTGTATTTTTCAATCAATTCGGGCGAAAGATCGCAGGTACTGTCAGAGCTGATTCTGATTTTCGGCATATTTTACCTCCGTAACTTAAATTTAGTTTATTATACAACATTTTCCGTAAACAGTCAAGCATTTTGCCGCTTTTTTCTTACACGTTTTATTCGGAATATTCTTTTTTTGCGGGAATATAATATAAAAAGAAAAGGGGAGATAACGTTATGAGGAAAAGACCGGAAGATTTCTCCGTCATCAAAAAATACTGTCCCGTCCTGAAAAAAAATATCGCGGTCAAAGTCGATCACGAAAACGGCAACAGATGCGAGTGCCTGAACAGCGCCGAATGCAACGGACAGTGCCGCAATACCTACCTGTGACGGTTTGAAAAGGGGATATGCTCCTCTTTCGGAAATAAGAAAAATGTGCGCGGAACATAAGTCCGCGCACATCTGCTTAAAGGGTGATCTTCATGAAGTTTTTCTTGCCGCGTTTCAGAATGAACTCATCTTTGAACGTGTCTTTCGCAAAAGATGCCTTTATATCTGCGACCTTTTCTCCGTTGACAGTGACGCCTCCCTGTTCGACCGCGCGTCTGCCTTCCGCTCTTGACGGAACAAGCCCCGATTTGACAAGCAGGGAAACGATGTCGATCCCGCCGTTCTCGCCGAAATCCGCGTCGTTCAGCGCAAAGGCCGGCATATTCTCGCTCGAAACGCCTTTCCCGAAAAGCGCGCGCGAGCCTTCCTGCGCCTTTTTCGCTTCTTCTTCGCCGTGGACGAGTTTTGTCAGCTCAAACGCGAGGATCTCCTTCGCCTCGTTGAGTTTGCTTCCTTCCCACGCGTCCATTTCGTCGATCTGTTCAAGCGGAAGGAATGTCAGCATACGAAGACATTTGAGCACATCCGCGTCACCGACATTGCGCCAATACTGATAGAAGTCAAACGGCGATGTCTTGTTCGGATCAAGCCATACCGCGCCCGACTGTGTCTTGCCCATCTTTTTGCCCTCGGAATTGAGCAGGAGCGTTATCGTCATCGCGTAAGCGTCTTTGCCGAGTTTTTTTCTGATAAGTTCCGTGCCGCCGAGCATATTCGACCACTGATCGTCTCCTCCGAACTGCATATTGCAGCCGTATTTTTTGTAAAGCGCGTAGAAGTCGTAAGACTGCATTATCATGTAGTTAAATTCAAGGAACGAAAGTCCCTTTTCCATTCTCTGCTTGTAGCACTCGGCTCTCAGCATATTGTTGACCGAGAAGCACGCGCCGACTTCGCGGAGAAGTTCGATATAGTTGAGGTCGAGAAGCCAATCGGCGTTGTTGACCATGAGCGCTTTTCCGTCGGAAAAGTCGATGAAGCGGCTCATCTGTTTTTTGAAGCATTCGCAGTTGTGCCGGATCTGCTCCGGAGTCATCATGTTTCTCATATCCGTGCGTCCCGACGGGTCGCCGATATATCCCGTGCCGCCGCCGATGAGCGCGATCGGCTTGTTGCCCGCCATTTGAAGTCTCTTCATCAGACACAGCGCCATGAAGTGCCCGACATGCAGACTGTCCGCCGTCGGGTCAAAGCCGATATAGAAAACGGCCTTCCCGTCGTTGATAAGTTCTCTGATCTCTTTCTCGTCCGTTACCTGCGCAATAAGCCCTCTGGCGACGAGCTCATCATAGATCTGCATTGAGTATTTCCTCCGTATATCATAATTTTTCAGAATAAAAAAAGCCCCCGAAAGTCTCGAAAAAAGACCTTCAAGGACGACTTTTGCCGTGTTACCACCTTGATTCGCGCTTTCCTCGCGGAAAACGCCTTTGCAAGTGTCTGTCCGACACTCTGTTTTCTGACGGGAAACTTCCGTCGCAGCCTACTCGCCGTGCTTTCGGTGCGCCGCTCGGGGATGTATTCGCAAAGCCGCCTCCCGCGCCTCTCACCGACCGGCTGCTCTCTTTCGGAACGTGTCTTTGTTACTTCTTCCCGTCTTCGCGTTTTTATTATGATACACCATTTTTCTCCGTTTGTCAAGATGCGGCAAAAAACTTTTACGAAAACACGGAAAGAGCCGCCGCATTTTTCGCGGCGGCTGAATTTTGTCCGTTACGTTTTTTCGGTCATTTTCCGCTCATCGGCAGATCGATGTTCGGCGCGGAAGTCGTCATTGCCTCCGCTTCGCTGGCAAGCACCGACGCGGGCTTTGCGAACCCGTGCATGAACCCTCCGAGAGATGTCGAGGAGACGTCTCCCGCGACGATAGTCTCGCCGACCACGATCAGATTTGCGTTGACCGTGTCGGCATTATCGGGATAGTTCGTGACCTTGTATGTGTATTTGACCGCTTTTTCACCCTTATATCCGGACAGATCGAGTCCCTGGGCGAGTTGGATGTTGTTGTAGGTATCGTATGTCGCGTCGAAGTTCGTCGGGATAACTATATCCGAAACGCTGACGGGATCGCTTTCGACCTCCCAGCCGAAGTCTTTGAGAAAATCGACTCTTTCGTCGTTCGTCTTCGTGACATACTCGGCGTTTGCCGCGACCGAGCCGCCGTTTCCGGCAACCGCGACGATGACGACAAGCGCGATGCAGCATAGCGCGAGCGCCGCGACAAGTACCTTTCCTTTTGTGATTTTTGCCGACATTACAAACATTTCCGCACCCTCTGTTCTGAATTTTTTTAGTTTGACTGCTTTCAGTAATCTATATGCCGCCGCGCGGTTAATATGCGTTATCTGCTCTTGGGAAAAAGTGTTTTTCGGTTTTTTCTCTCAACCTGTTGCAATCTTCGTCGAAATCTGCTAAAATATATGTACTGTTTTTTCGGAGGAACAATATGAGAGCGTTCATTTGCGTTGACGACGGAAACGGAAGACTGTTCTGCGGCAGGCGTCAGAGCCGCGACCGCATACTGACGGAAGATATGCTGAAAACAGTCGGAGACGGAACTCTTTTTATCGAAAAATATTCCGAGACGCTTTTTGAGACAAAAGAAGGGAAGATCTCGGTCTGCTCCGAACCGCCCGTTTCGGCGGACGAATATTTCTTCTTCGAGAAGACCGATCCGTCGGAGTATGAAAAACACGTGTCCGAATGGATCGTTTACCGCTGGAACAGGCTTTACCCGTCCGACGAAAAATTCGGCGTCGATCTGTCTGACGGTTTCAGACTTGTATCATCGGAAGATTTTGTCGGCTCTTCGCATGAAAGAATAACGAAGGAAGTGTACCTCCGTGAATAAAAGAAGACTGCTTTTCGCTCTGATCGCGGTCGTGTTTCTCATTGCCTCCGCCGTAACGTCGTGCTCCCTGCTGGGGGATACCGTCGGCGGGAACGGAACGACGGCCCCCGCTTTTACGGAAACGGATGTCGCTTATATCAGCGTTGACGGCGGAGTTCCGCATTTTTCCGACAGCGAAAAGAACATAACGGAGGCGTTTGAAAGTTACTCCGATCTCGATTATCTCGGAAGGTGCGGCGTCGCTTTCGCGTGCGTGGGGAAGGAAACCATGCCGACGCAGGAAAGAGGCGCGATCGGCAGTGTGAAGCCGACGGGCTGGCACAGCGTCCGATACGATTTCGTAGACGGAAAATATCTGTATAACAGATGTCATCTTATAGGATACCAGTTGACGGGCGAAAACGCGAATGAGAAAAATCTGATAACGGGAACGCGTTACCTGAACACCGTCGGTATGCTTCCGTTTGAAAATATGGTCGCCGACTATGTCAAAGAGACCGGAAACCATGTGCTTTACCGCGTAACGCCTGTTTTTGAGGGGAAAAACCTTGTCGCTTCGGGCGTGTATATCGAGGCGTATTCTGTCGAGGATAACGGAGACGGTGTTTGCTTTTTCGTCTATGTGTATAACCGTCAGCCGGGTGTCGAGATAGATTATCTGACGGGTGAAAGCCGCTCGGACGGCACTCTTGACGGCTCGGGCGAAACCGCGACATCGGCGGAAAAAGAGAACAGGCAGACATATATACTGAATACGTCAAACGGAAAGTTTCATCTTCCCGATTGCGGTTCGGTCGGAAAAATAAGCGATAAAAACAAACAGGTATTTGAAGGAACGCGCTCGGAACTCATCAATGCGGGGTATTCGCCCTGCGGCGCGTGCAAACCGTGAAAACCGAATGAAAGTGACTGATATGGCAGAAAAGAAACAGTTTGAAGCGGAGGAAAGAGAACACCTCGCTTTTGTCGAAAACTATATAAAAGAGAAACTTTCCGAAACGGGAACCGACCTTTCGTCCCTGCGCGATTATATTTATGAACAGCGCCGCAGAACATGGGAGGATTTCGCCCGCGCGAGCGAACATCCGGAACAGAATTTGCAGGAACTGACCCAAATGGCGATGACCGAGCAACGCGATGTCGGCAGATACGAGCGTCTTGAAAAAATGCAGGAGACACTTGTGCGCCTTGCCGACAACCCGTATTTTGCGCGTCTCGACATCGAGGAAGACGGAGAAACGGACAGGATATATGTCGGCAGACGTTCTCTGATCGACGAGGAAAGTTCGGACATCCTCGTCTGTGACTGGCGCTCGGACATAGCGTCCGTTTTTTACGACTCGGGCTTGGGTAAGACATCCTATAACTGCCCCGCCGGGCGCGTTGAGTGCAATCTGAAACTGAAAAGACAGTTCGTTATCCGCGACGGCGCGCTTCAATATATGTTTGACAGCGACATCGCGGTCGAGGACGACGTGCTGATGCACGAACTCGGCAAAGACAGCGATCTGAAAATGAAGACGGTCGTCAGTACGATACAGTGCGAACAGAACGAGATCATAAGAAACACGTCGAGCGACGTGTGCCTCGTTCAGGGCGTGGCGGGAAGCGGAAAGACTTCGATCGCACTTCACCGTCTCGCATATCTGCTTTACAGATACAGAGACAGTCTTGCCGCGGGCAATATTATAATATTTTCCCCGAACCGTGTTTTTGACGCGTATATCGCCGATGTCCTCCCCGAACTCGGAGAGGACAGGGTGACGCAGACGAGTTTTCACGATCTTTTTTCGCCGTTTTTCGAGAAGACTTCTTTCGGCGATTTCGTTTCTCAGGCGGAGGATCTGTTTGCGGAACGGATCAGCCCCGAGGAGATCGTCGCAAAGGGCGGAAAAGCGCTTACAGACCTTCTTTCCGAGCGCACGCGCGGGCTTGCCGATGAGCAGATAAGCATTTCCGACGTTATGTTTTATGACGAGCCCGTGTGCGGCGCGGAGGAGTTGAAAAAGATATATTTTGAACTGTACGCGAAGTTCGCGCACGATGTCCGGAAAGAAAAAATACTCGCGGGCATAGGTGAGCGCCTTGACACGGAGTTCAAAAACCGCCGCCGTTCGCAGTATGCGTTTGAACTGACGCAGGACGGAATTATCGACTATTCCGACGAGGCTCTCGAAGAGGCGATGGGGCAGCGATGGGCGGAGGACAGGCAGAAGGTGCTTGACAGCGTCTGCGAAATGCTGGACGTCAGCGCCGAAAAAATATATCTGCGCTGTCTTGAAGACCTTTATCCCGAATACGCCGCAGGCGTTGCGGAAGGCATCGAAAGCGGAAAACTTAAATATTGCGATATGTTTGCGTGCGCGTTTGTCAAGGCTCTGCTCGGGCAGATCAAGATCGACGTTCATATCAAGCACGCGGTCATCGACGAGGCGCAGGACTATCCGTATGTTCTTTATAAAACGCTGAGCGTCGTATATCCGAAATGCCGTTTCACCGTTCTCGGAGACCTCGCGCAGGGAGCCGTCCGCCATTACGGTTCGATCGGAGAACTTTCGGAGGTATTTGCCCCGCGAAGCGTTTGCTTCCGCGAACTGAACAAGAGTTACCGATCGACGGTCGAGATCAACGAGTTTGCCTCGCGTTTCTGCGACAACAATTCGGACTATACGTTTTTTGAGCGTCACGGAGACCCCGTCACGGAGATCGACCGTTCGGATATAGGAAAAACACTTGACGAAAACGAAAAATACCGTTCAAAAGCGGTCATTTGCCGAACTCTCGCCGAGTGCAAGTCCGTTTACGACGAACTGCGCGCGCAGGGAAGAAAACTGACGCTTATCGGCAAAGAAGACGTGCTTTATCCCGAAAGAACGGCGGTCGTTCCTTCATATCTTGCGAAAGGGCTTGAATTCGATCTTGTCGTCATTGCCGATCCGCTCGATTCATGGAAAAGCGACGCCGAGAAAAAGGCGCTGTTCGTCAGCGCATCGCGCGCCTTGCACAAGCTTTACGTCCTTCGTCCCGAAAAAGGGAAAAAACGGAAGAAATAAACCGTTTTGCGTCGTAATAACGGGAACTATCGCAAAAAAAAACGAAATTTTGAAAGTAAGTATTTACTTTATAGATTATATTCTGTATAATACACGGTGGTAAACAATTTATCAACATATAAATTCAGGAGGATTCCACATGGCAAACAGACGAAAGATTTCCATGGACGGCAATACCGCTGCCGCGCACGTTGCGTACGCGTTCACGGAAGTTGCCGCAATCTATCCGATCACTCCCTCCAGCCCGATGGCGGAAGTGACCGACACTTGGTCCGCGACCGATAAAAACATTTTCGGCGAACCCGCACGAAACATTTTCGGTGAGCGTGTCAAGATGGTCGAGATGGAGTCTGAGGGCGGCGCCGCGGGTGCGGTTCACGGCTCTCTTGCCGCAGGCGCTTTGACAACGACCTACACGGCATCTCAGGGACTTCTTCTTATGATCCCGAATATGTATAAGATCGCAGGCGAGCTTCTTCCGAACGTTATTCACGTTTCCGCCCGCTGCGTTGCATCTCACGCGCTGAATATTTTCGGCGACCACTCGGACGTATACGCATGCCGTCAGACCGGTTATGCCATGCTTGCCGAGACAAATCAGCAGGAGATCATGGATCTCGGTGCCGTTGCCCATCTTTCCACGATCAAGGGCAGAGTTCCGTTCCTCAACTTCTTTGACGGCTTCCGCACTTCTCACGAAGTTCAGAAGATCGAGGTCTGGGAGACGGAAGATCTCAAAGAAATGGTAGATATGGACGCTGTCAAGGCGTTCAGACAGAGAGCGCTCAATCCCGAGCATCCCGTTCTTCGCGGATCCGCCGAAAACGGCGATATATTCTTCCAGCACAGAGAGGCGTGCAACTCTTATTACAATGCGCTTCCCGCGATCGTTGAAGAGTATATGGACAAGGTCAACGCGAAGATCGGAACGAATTACAAACTGTTCAACTATTACGGCGCGGAAGACGCAGACCGCGTGATCGTTGCCATGGGCTCCGTTTGCGACGTTGCCGAAGAAGTTGTTGATTACCTCAACGCTCACGGCGAGAAGGTCGGCCTTATCAAAGTCCGTCTTTACAGACCTTTCTGCGCGGACAGACTTGTTGCGGCTCTTCCGAAGACCGTTAAAAAGATCGCCGTTCTCGACAGAACGAAAGAGCCCGGATCGCTCGGCGAACCCCTTTATCTTGACGTTGTCACCGCGCTTGCAACTCAGGGCGTGACCGGAATCAAGATCGTGGGCGGCCGTTACGGTCTCGGTTCAAAGGATACCCCGCCGTCGTCCGTCTTCGCGGTTTACGAAAATCTTGCGAAGGACGAGCCGAAGGCTAACTTCACGATCGGCATAGTTGACGACGTGACCGGACTTTCTCTCGAAGAAAAGCCCTGCCCGGATACCGCGGCTGCCGGAACGGTTTCCTGCAAGTTCTGGGGACTCGGCGGCGACGGAACGGTCGGCGCGAACAAGAACTCGATTAAGATCATCGGCGACCATACCGACAAATACATTCAGGCTTATTTCCAGTACGACTCCAAAAAGACCGGCGGCGTCACGATCTCGCACCTGAGATTCGGCGACAAGCCCATCAAGAGCCCGTACTATATCACAAAGGCAGACTTTGTCGCTTGTCACAATCCTTCATATATACTCAAAGGCTTTAAGATCGTCAACGACGTAAAGCCGGGCGGAACGTTCCTTCTCGACTGCCTCTGGAAGCCCGAGGAGCTCGAACAGCATCTTCCCGCCGCCGTTAAGTCCTACATAGCGAATAACGGCATCAATTTCTATATCATCAACGCAACGTCGATCGCAAAGAACGACGTCGGAAATATGAAGGTAAAGAACACCGTTCTTCAGTCCGCATTCTTCGCGCTTGCGAAACTCCTTCCCGCCGAGGAAGCCATCGGCTATATGAAGGAGAAGGCGACCAAGTCCTATTCCAAGTTCGGTGAGGACGTCGTTGCCCAGAACCACAAGGCGATCGAACTCGGCGCGAACGCGTTCGTTAAAGTCGATGTTCCCGAAAGCTGGAAGACCGTTGAAGTCAAGAACGATGAGGAAACCGTTCACGGCGACAGACCCGAACTTGTCAAGTTCGTCAAGGACGTTGTTATCCCCGTTGACAAGATGGACGGCGATTCGCTTCCCGTTTCCGCTTTCGTCGATCACGTAGACGGCACGTTCCCGCAGGGCGCCGCCGCTTACGAAAAGAGAGGCGTCGCGGTATTCGCTCCCATCTGGCATGAAGAGAACTGCGTTCAGTGTAACAACTGTTCCTTCGTCTGCCCGCACGCCGCGATCCGTCCGTTCGCGATGACCGCGGAGGAGGCAGCAAAGGCTCCCGCAGGAACGAAATTCGCTCCGAAGCCCGTTCTTAAGACCGATTATAAGTTCACGATGGCTGTAAGCCCGCTCGACTGTATGGGCTGTACGCTCTGTGTGAAGGCTTGTCCCGTTACCAAGAAAGCGCTTGCTGACGGAAATCCCGAAAAGGCGGCTCTTTCGATGGAGACACAGGCTGCCGCTCTTGATCAGCAGGCTGCATTCGATTACGCTGTCGAAAACGTTTCGGAGAAGCCCGAACTTATCAACAACACAGTAAAGGGAAGCCAGTTCAAACAGCCCCTGCTTGAGTTCTCCGGCTCCTGCGCGGGTTGTGCCGAGACCTCGTATGCGCGTCTCATAACCCAACTCTTCGGTGAGAGAATGTATATCTCCAACGCGACCGGATGCTCCTCCATTTGGGGCGGCTCCGCTCCCGCAACTCCGTACACCGTGAACGCCGCGAGCAAGAGAGGTCCCGCGTGGGCTAACTCCCTGTTCGAGGACAACGCCGAACACGGTCTCGGAATTTATCTCGGTCAGAAGACGATCAGAGAAAAACTTATCGGCTATGTCAAGGCTCTCCGTGAGAGCGTGACCGACGATGCCAAACTCGCTGTCATCGACGCTTACCTGAACACCGTTGACGACGGAAAAGCCAACGAGAAGGCAACAAAAGACCTCGTCGCCATGCTTGAAGCGTGCGGATGCGACAACGAGTACAGAACAAAGATCCTCGACGAAAAAGAGTATCTTTCCAAAAAATCCGTTTGGATCTTCGGCGGCGACGGCTGGGCTTACGATATCGGATTCGGCGGTCTTGACCACGTTCTTGCTTCCGGCGAAGACGTAAACGTCATGGTATTCGACACCGAAGTTTACTCGAACACCGGCGGACAGGCGTCCAAGGCTTCCAACCTCGGTCAGGTTGCTCAGTTCGCGGCGGCAGGCAAAGCCATCGGCAAAAAGAATCTTGCCGAGATCGCGATGTCTTACGGTTACGTTTATGTCGCTCAGGTTGCTATGGGCGCCGATAAGAGCCAGCTTCTGAAAGCTCTTACCGAAGCGGAAGCTTATCACGGACCTTCCTTGATCATCGGCTACGCTCCCTGTGAGATGCACGGTATCAAGAAGGGCGGCATGCAGAACTGCCAGGACGAAATGGACAAGGCTGTCAAAGCAGGCTACTGGCAGATGTTCAGATTCAATCCCGCGCTCAAAGCGGAAGGAAAGAATCCGTTCTCGCTCGACTCGAAAGCTCCGACCGCGGACTATATCGACTTCATCAAGAATGAAGCGCGTTACAGCCGCCTGACTCAGCAGTTCCCCGAAAGAGCCGAAAAACTCTTCGAGCTTGCTGCCGAGAAAGCGAAAGAGAAGTACGAGAGACTTGAAAACTACGGCAAGCTTTACGAATGATCCTTTCGGAAAAATTCATGCTTGAAAAGTGAATAAAGTTTACGGCTCGGAGG
>CABKLX010000015.1 GCA_902373415.1 uncultured Eubacteriales bacterium
ACACTTCGATCATCTTCTGACCGAGTTCGGCGGAGGCTTCATAGGCGCTTTGGATAAACCATGCATCAGACTCGGGAAGTCTTTCGAGTTTTACCGCGTCGGGATAAAACGCTTTGAGCAGCGAAGACTCGTACTTGCCCGCGTGATCGTAACCGGTCGCGTGCTGAGCGGCGGTGGACATACAGGAGTAGACCTTGATCATTCCGAACGGGAAGTCGGAATCCGTTCCGAGGTTGTCATAATAGCTGGCAAAATCGTTCGATCCCCACCAGCCCTTGCCGCGGGTGTCTTCCATATACTCCATGATGAGTTTCTTCGCCGCCTTAGCGCAGGCGAGGGTCATCGGCATATAGTTCTCATCCTCGAACTGATGGTGAATGAGCATATAGATCTTATGGAAACCGCCGTAAAGCATGGATTTGAGAATTCCGTAAATGTAATTCTCATAAACATCGACGTCGATAGTAACGGTTCCGTTTTCGGGACCTCCGACAGCGTAAGACGCGACGCCGTACCAGACGGGCGGGCAAACAACGCATTCCTTGCTCTCCGCGATCTTGTCGGCAAATCCCTGACAGATCATGGTGTCGCAACCGAGCGCGCAGTGAGGTCCGTGCCACTCGATCGTGCCTATCGGAAGGATGACGGGAAGGTTCTTTTCCTTTGCTTCCTGAACATCCGCGGTCATCATATATTCAAGTCTCATAAAATCTCAATCTCCTCGGATTTAGAAATCAAGCTCGATATATTTGAGCTCGTCGCAGTTCGACTCAAAGCCATTCTCGGTTATAACGATACCCTTCTCCCAGCGAAGACCGAAGGTCGGACCGGAAACGAACGTGTCGACCTGGAAGGTCATGTTCGGCTGAAGCAGGTAATCGGAAGTCGTCTCCATCCAGGGTGCTTCAACCTCGATGATACCCGTTCCGTGGCAGGGACCGTAAACGTAATTCTGTCTTCTTCCGTTGTCCTCGAAGAATTTGAGGAAGCCCTTCGCGATGTCGGAAGCAAGAACGCCGGCTTTAAGCTGTTTTTCAGTCCACTTGTGCGCTTCGAGACAGAAATCGACAAGATCTTTCTTTTCGGGAGAGTACTTGCCCATTCCGACGGGAAGACCGATCGCGGGAGAATAGCCGTCAACTTTCGCGGAGAGGTTGAGCTGAACTATATCGCCCTTTTCGATAACTCTGTAAGAAGGTCTGGAGATTGCGTGAGAAGTGCTCTTCTCGCTGAAAACGTACATCGGAAGGCCTTCATACTCGGCGCCGTTCTCATAGATCGCCTTCTGCGCAACGCCGACCATCTGAAGTTCGGTAACGCCCGGACGGAGAGCCTTGATAACCTCGTCGGTCGCGATCTGCGCAATTCTGAAGCCCTCGCGGATGCAGGCGATCTCGTTGGCGGACTTGATCTGACGCAGGGATACCATGATGTTATCCGCGTTGACGATCTCAGCCTCGGGATAGCATTCTTTAAGTCCGTCCATCATGACAACGGTCGTTTCCATATAGCCGCCGATGCCGATACGGATCTTTTTGCCCTTAACGCCGAGGTCTTCGATAACATCGTTATATGTATTCGTCTTGATCTCGGGATAGGACGGGTTCGCTCCCTCTCTGTAATAAAGGCAGGGGTAGATGTTCTTTATTCTCGAAACGTCGCCCGCGAAAATAACGGATTCGGGACCTACCATAACGGCGGCGTTGCCGTTGGCGGCGATCGCAACTCCGACTCTCTCGAAAAGAGGCCAGAAACCGCAGAAATAACGCGGATTCGCGTAGTCGGACTCAGTACCGTTGACGATCATGACGTCAAGGTTCTGCTCTTTCATCATTTCGACGCACTTTTTACGTCTTTCAACGTATTCGCTGTCGGGGATACATACTCTGGACATAGTTTTTTTCTCCTTTGGATATATCGTTTATATATATTTTTTTCTCTTGTCGTCAAACCGTCATTCTCGCGATCTTTTCCTTCATCGCGGTCACTTCGTCGGGCGTAAGCAGACCCGTCTCAAAGTCGATCGAAACGGTTTCGTCGGCTTCCATATAGCGGATATAGCCTTTTTTGACGCAGTCCGCGTGACCGTTATGCTCGCCTGTCGCGGGAAGAAGCATTCCGACGGCGTCTTCGTTCGGGAAACGGCTGATCCAGCGAATGCCGAACGGAAGTTGAGCGGGATGATGGGAAACGTAGCCGGCGTACCCGTCGGGGAACACCTGCATACAGTGTCCTCTGCCCTCTTCATCGGTCTCGTACTTGACGGTGAACACGACCTCGGGCTGATAGAACTGTCCCTCGCCGCCTATGAGATCATGGGCGTGAATGTCCTTTTTCAGGATACCGAAATAATCTTTCAGTTTCTGCTGTTCGTCCTCCGTCAGAGTGTCGGGGACGAGTTCGTGAACGTATATGTTCTCCGTCTTTGCGGAATAAACGAGACGGGAGCCGTCAACGGGACGGAAATTCATATGGCACATATACGAATATTCCTGTCTGCAACCGCGCAGGTTTTCTATCTCGTTGTGAACGGTGAAAGTCGTCGCGTTTTCATAAAGACGGTAAGTCGGTCTGAACTCATATCCTGTCTCAAAGCCGAAGACATAGCGGCACGAGCCGCAAAGCTCGACATATTTTCCCTTTTCGTCCTCGCCGCAGACAGCCCACGCTTTGTCGTAACCGATATTCGGGAGTTCGGCGTGAAGCGGATGCGTATCGCCCGCGCCGACATCGGGATTTCCGATCGCGGTCAGTCCGCAATGGATCAGAAATGCGCCGTAGGTCTTGCAATATTCCGTGCTCTCCGTCGGCTCGTCGAAAAGCGTTTTCATGACAAGTTCGTGTCCGTCAAAGCCCGTGCGCCAGACCTGAAAACCCTTGAACGGAAGAACGGTCATATATCCGCGCGCGTTTTTCAGCGTCATTCCGCATATTCCCGTCGAATATCTGAACAGCGAAAGGCTCATTTTTCCGTGTTCAAACAGGACTTTTTCCGTTTCCCCGAAAAATGAGGGGGTCAGAGATATTTTCATCATTTATCCTCTCTTATTCGCTTCGTTCATCGGCTTGCAGATTCTTTCGTTGAGCGCGGTTGTCAGAGACGAAAGCTGGTTTTTGATCGAACCCGTGAAACTCGCTTCAACGGAGCCGTTCATAATGCTCATGTATGAATCCGCGAACTCGCTGTCATTGAGAACTTCAAGACCGTAATTATATATCATGTTGATGCTCTGCTCCTTATAAACATTGTAGTCATCAACCGTATCGAAGAAATTGCGGGACATATATTCGTCATAACCCGTCTCGCCCCACTCGTCGGTCGGAGCGAAGAGTTTATCCATAACGAACGCGGTCAGTTCCTTGCGGTCAGGATCTGCGGTATGCTTAAAAACGGAAGTTCCCTTTTCGTGGTATCCGAAATACGCGCCCGTGTTGTTCGTTTCCTCGGTCGCGTCCGGACCTGTCGGCATCGGAACCCAGTGAACGGTGGGACACTCGGTCCTGATCGCGTTGTCGGACGTCATGGCAGCGAACACCGCGGTGTCGTTGGCGATATTACCGCCGATACAGCCCGTCTGATTGAGTTTTCTGACCCATTCGAGCGCATTTACGGTCGCGTCTACGGTAAGACCGGACACAAATTTCCCGTTTCTGTTCACGATGATGTTCGAGCCGTTCGCTCCGATGGCGATAGACAGCAGACTGCACTGGTTTTCAAGTCCGTAAATGGGACGCTGACCGGAAAGGTCGCTGCAATCCTGAATGAGGGTCAGGAAATTGTCAAACGTCCAGTCTCCCTCCTCGACCATTTCCTTCGGGGTCGTTCCGATATTGAAATCTTCGTAAAGCACATAGTTGTATATTATCGCGCCGCTGTAAGTCAGGAAGCGGGGAACATACATGGAACCCGCGACGGGAAATGCGTAAAGCACTCCGCCGTATCTGCCCGCGTCGCGCTTCGCCTCGATACCCCATTTCGCCTCGTCGGAAGCATCGAGGTTTTCAAGCTGTTCGAGATCTTCGAGAATGCCCGCCTGATAGTAATCGCGGAGTTCCTTGAAGGTTGCCGAGCAGAAATCCGCGTTGACGTTTCCCGCGGCGAACGCCGAAGCGAAAGCCGAAGTTGAGTCAAAGTTGAAACCGCTGCGGATGATCTTGCAGTTATATGTCTGTTCGATGAAAAGACACTGGTTATACATAACCTCGTCTTCTCTGCTCTCCATGTAAGGAAGCGTGCCGGGTTCTATGTCCTTGTCCTCGTCGGACGGGTCGGCAATGATAATTGAGCCGAGATAATAGAACTTTTCGCCTTGCAGATCGTCGGTCGTCAGACCGGGCGTCGGGTCTTGTTCGTCGCCGTTGCACGCCGTGAAGAACGCAAAGACCGAACAAAGGCATATCGCCAAAAGAAATATCTTTTTCATTTTTACCTCCCGTTTGATCATTCAATGATGAACGAATAAATATCTGTGTCGCAAAGTTCAAAAGCAAGACGGACGGTCTTTCCTTTGAGCGACGAGATCTCCGCTTCTTCAAAGTCGATCGGGCGGTCAACGCGGTCGCCGAAGATTTCGGTCGTCCAAAAGCCCTTGATCGGCTCGAAATCCTCCGAAAGCACTTTGACCTTCATATAACCTCTCGCGGAGGACGCGAAATTGACTTTCAGCGTGTCGCCGTCAAAGGTGAACGGACGGGTGACAAGCTGTTTGCCCGGATATGCGCCGTAATACGACGCGAAGCCGTCGAGACGGACGGTGTATCTGTAAAGGTTCGACGGTTTGCCCGTCCACTTCCCCTCGAAGTTATACATCGAGATCTCGTCGTCGGCGCCCTCGTACTCGCTCGGAGTCCGGATCATGCCGAACGCGGGATAGCAGTCGCCGTAGACCCAGTTTCCGCCGTTTTCGGGACCGGGCGTCAGCCACGCCTCGTCAAATCTGTGGAACTTTATTCCGTCGCGGCTCGTCATGAACACGCAGTCGGTAACGGTCAGTCCGAGACGATCGGTCAGATTGCAACGGAGTTTTCTCTGCTCCGCGCCGCAAAGCCTGTCGAAGTTTTTCGACCATTCGTAACGCTGGACGTATCTCGTCGGGAAGCCCGTCAGTATATGATCGGCTCTGAAATAAGGTCCGATATTGTTCGTATAGAGCGGATAGTCCGCCTGATCGCCGAAATCTATGCGCGTCGCATCCGACCAATGCCAGAAATCGTCGGAAGTTATGAGACGGACGTCGCGGATACCGTACTCGTCGGTCTCCTCGTTGTCGTGGAAATCGCGGATGTAGCAACGGTATTTTCCGCTGTATTTATCCCAATGGCAGACATTCAGGGAATCGAATTTTCCCCGAGTGGAGATCATTGCGACGCGGTTCCAGTGCTTCGCGTCGGTCGAGGTGTAGCCCCAGAGCGATCCGTCGCGTCCGCACTCGGCGACGCCCTTGTATATCTCATCGGGCTTGCAGTTCGGATTTGTGTCCCTGAACGCGAAGAAATTGTCGTAAATATCGGTCTCCTGCGTCAGGATGATGTTGTTGTTTTTCGAGCCTTCAAACTCGCAAATTCCCAAGTCGGGACGCGTCCAGTTTATTCCGTCGCGGCTCTCCGCGTAGCAGACCTTGATGTCGGAGCCGTTATGCGTTCCGTCCGGCTTGATCATCGTCCAGCCGAGGTAATACATCCTGTAAAGGACTCCGTTTTCATCCTCGTCCCTGAAAATATTGTAGTAGTCGCAGCCGTCGCCCTCCCACGGTTTGTCGAGAAGAAGGACGCGCTCTTTTTTTACGGGCTTGTGAAGACGCAGCTCGGCGTCGGTGCGGTCGGGTTCGATCATGAAATCGTCCCAGAACACCTCTCGCCTGCCGCGAAGATCGACAGGTTCTTTGCTCATAAGAATCTCCTTGCAATGGCTTGCGCCGCGCATTTTTCCGCGCGGAAAAACACTCTTTTACTCTGTGCGGGAATTCGGCAATCCCGCGCCTGTTCTGCCGTCCGCCGCGCCCGCATATCCGAAAAAACACGCGTATGCGCCGCAGACCTCGCCAGCAATATATAATTACAGTTATTATAGTATAAACGAAACGAGTTGTAAATAAATAAAACGGACATATTTTTGGAAACATGTCCGTTTTATACAGTTTGAAGATAATTCTTCCGCTTTTTTACAATCATTTCGATTTTGTCGGAAAGAAGCGGCGCATTGCGAGGAGAAATAAGACAAAAAGACGAAACCCGTTTGCCCGATCCGCAAAAATTTATAAGCGGTTTTTTGCCTCGGAACGGCATTCGCGCCCTGCGGATCGGGCAGATACGCTTTCCGGGAGATGTTGACTTCTCTCGCGGAAAAGTTCCGAAATATTTCGCGGTTCGGAGACGTCACCGATCATTTTTCCCTCGACACGGAAGGTCGGAAACAATTTAATGAAAAGCGGCTTGTTTTCGTTTTTTTCACTTCGGCAGGTCGCCGTTCGCGGGGTTGTCGAGCACACGCCCGTGCTCCGTAAAGCGCGAACCGTGACACGGGCAGTCCCACGAACGCTCGGCTTCGTTCCATTTCAGGGCGCAGCCGAGGTGTGGACAGCGTTTTTTCGAGGGCGTCAGCAAATTGCAGACCGCCTCCGCGCCGTTGATGAACAGTTGCGGCTTCACGATGCTGCGAGAAGGGTCGAAGACCGACGCAAACCCGTTGCGCTTTCCGAGGATCATATCGCTCAACAGCATTGCCGCCGTCATCGAACCCGTCATTCCCCATTTATTGAAGCCGCTCGCCACATAAAAACCATGCGTTTTTGCCGAATACCGTCCGATATACGGTATTCCGTCAAGGCTCATGCAGTCCTGCGTCGCCCAAAAATGCTTTTCACGGGAATTCGGATATTTTTTCGCGGCAAAAGCGCGCAGTTCAGCCCAGTTTCCGCCCTTTTTGCCCGTGCGGTGTCCGCCGCCTCCGAGCAAGAGAAGACCTTCGTAATTTCTGAAAGACAGCCCCGTGTCGCATTCGTCCACATACATTCCGTTCACGTCCTGCGCGTTTTCGAGCGCGATGACGTACGATCGGTGCTGATACAGTTTGAGAAAATAACTGCCGTGCTTGTTGATGAACGGGAAATGCGTCGCGGCGATCACCGTGTCCGCGTGTATCTTCCCCTTATCCGTGACGGCTGTATTGCCGCGCATTTCGCGGACGAAAGTATTTTCGTATATATTCAGTCCTTCGGCGACCGACGAAAGAAATTTCAGAGGATTGAACTGCGCCTGATCGGGGAATTTTACCGCTCCGACCGTTTTGATCGGCAAAGGAACGTTCTCGCACAGGTCGGCGATATAGCCGATCTTTTCAAGGGCTTCAACCTCTTTTTCGAGTTTTCGCCTGTCGTCCGTCGAGTATACATAATTGTCCTTTATCTCATAGTCGCAGTCAGTTTTTCCGCACAGTTCGGCGTATTTGTCAAACGCCGCCCTGTTCGCCTCCAGATATTTGCGGGCGGCTTCCGTTCCGTCGCTTTTAAGAATTCTATCGTAGATCAGCCCGTGCTGAAAGGTTATCTTCGCGGTCGTGTTACCCGTCGTTCCCGAACATATCCTTCCCTTTTCGACAAGGACATATCTGACGCCTTTTTCGTGCAGTAAATACGCGGTGAGTATGCCCGCGATGCCCCCGCCGATAATAAGCACATCCGTGCGGACGTCTCCGACGAGTTCCGGAAATTCGGGAAGAGACGCCGTCGCTTTCCACAATGATCTCATAATTCCGCTCCAAACAGATAATTTCGGAATTATTATGCGCGAAAAACGGCGTTCCATTCGGCAAAACGGAAACGGCGGCGATTTTTCGGGGACAAGCGAAGGGGAAAAAGAGAATTGCCGACAGAAGCGCAACGTTTTTAAGAAAGATTTTTCAATCCTGAGTTCCGAGAATCACGGGCAGAAATATAATTCCGGAAAAGCAAAAACAAGCTGATGGAAATCATTTGTCAGCACAAACAGGGTAAAGATAAACGTAAGTATTGTTGCCGGAATCAACAATTTTGACATACGGGAATTTTCCGGCTTACCGATAGATGCCGAAACAAAAACCGAAAAAAGCGGAACAAAAAGCATAGGTATGTAATAACAGTACCACAGTATGCGGTTTATATTCGGATCAACGACAAAATAATATTTAACCGTCCTGATAACCATCCACAGGATGAGGAAGAAGGCGACTGCCGATAAATACCTTCTGGTGTTCTTCGGCACAATCCGCTGACGCACCGAAAATCTCCATGCGGCAAACAAACCGATATAGACGGATGATCTGATCAGTCCCAAAAGTACCCCGTTTGCAGTACGAAGTATAGAGTCTGTATTGACACGCTCACATATTGCAGCTATCACGATCAGCAACGATATTACGAAGCCGATACGCAAATGGTTTTTATTCGGTTTCGTCACGGTACCCTCCCGGATCTCCTCAGAATGCGCCGTATTTCCGCACGAACGGTGTAAATGTGCAAAAACCGTTATCTTTGCGTTATTATATCACAGATTTCAATGATTTTCAATGAAATCGCGCGAGCGCGATGAAATCCGAGCGATGCTCGGATGAAATCTGCTTTGCAGATGAAATTAAATCCGTCCCTATCTCCCGACGCAGTCGGATTTCATCACGAAGTGATTTCATCCCACGAAAGCGGGATTTATCCCGTCCGATAGGACGGATTTAGTTGAAAAGAAACCGCTTTTGTCCGATAGACAAAGGCGGTTTCTTTTCTGGGGTGGGTAAAGGGATTCGAACCTTCGATCTCCAGTGCCACAAACTGGCGCTTTAACCAACTAAGCTATACCCACCGTATGGCGTGCTTGAAGGGACTCGAACCCCCGACCCTCTGCTTAGAAGGCAGATGCTCTATCCGGCTGAGCTACAAGCACATAAAATTGGAGCGGGTGATGGGAATCGAACCCACGCGACTAGCTTGGAAGGCTAGGGTTCTGCCATTGAACTACACCCGCATGTAAATATGTCGGAACGCCGCTCCGTTCGTTCTGACCTCGTTCGTTCCTCGGTCAAGGCTTAATAATTATACACCATATCGGCTTTTTTGTCAATAGGCGTATGTGAATTTTTTTGGTCTTTTCAAAACATCTCCGACCGCGTATCGTCGCATGGCAAAAGATCTGCCGCGGACGGGAAGTCCGCGGCGGAAAGTGTCGGAGGATCAGATAACTTTGTCGGGATTCAATATGTTTTTCGGGTCAAACGCCTTTTTGATACCGCGCATGATCTCGACCTGCGTCGGACCGTACTGCTCCGCCATAAAGGATTTCTTTGCGTACCCTATTCCGTGTTCGCCCGAAACGAGTCCGCGCAGTTCATAACTCTTGCGGTACATCCGATCGAAGGCGATCGCGAGTTTTTTCTCGAATTCGTCCTTCGAAAGATCGTCGCGGCAGATATAAACGTGAAAATTTCCGTCGCCCGCGTGTCCGAAGCTCGGAATACGGATCGAAAGCTCCTCGGAGATCTTGTGGGTATATTTGATGAAATCGGCGACACGGTTGCGGGGAACGACGACATCGCATTCGTCCATTTCGCCCGCCGAGGCTTTTATGGCTTCGAGGAACGCGCCTCGCGTAGACCAGACCGAATGCTTGCGCTCGTCGGTATCGACGATAAACGCATCGAGAGCGCCCATATCGACGCACAGACGCGCGACGTTTTCGACTTCGGCGTTGACCGCGAGCGGCATATTTCCGTCAACGGTCAGCAACAGATACGCCGCGCCGCTCTTGTCGGGGAATTTTTTGCCGAGATATTCCTCGGCGAAAAGGATCGTGTCGCGTTCCATGAATTCGATTGCCGTCAGGGACGCTTTCGATTTTATTATTTCGGGAACGGCTTCGAGAGCGTCGTCGATGCTCGAAAACGGAGCGAGAAGCGAAACGCTCTTCTTCGGAAGCGGAACGAGTTTCAATATCGCCTCGGTCACGACGGCGAGCGTTCCCTCCGATCCGACGATAAGGTCTTTCAGGCTGTAACCCGCGCTGTTTTTAACGACTTTGCCGCCGAAGGTCTCGATCTCGCCGTTCGGCAGAACGACTGTCAGTCCGCGGACATAATCGCGCGTAACGCCGTATTTGACGGCTCTCATACCGCCGGCGTTGGTGCTTATGTTTCCGCCGATCGTCGCGCTTTTTTCTCCGGGATCGGGCGGATAGAACAGGTCGTGAGCCTCGACGAACGAGGCGAGTTCCATGAGAAGTACGCCCGGCTGAACGGTGACGGCGAGATTTTCGGTGTCGAGTTCAAGGATCTTGTTCATGAACGCGGTCTCGATCATTATTCCGCCGTTGATCGCGACGCACGCGCCGACGAGCCCCGTTCCGGAGCCGCGGACAACGACGGGGATCTCGCGCCGATAGGCATGAGCCATGATCTTTGAGACCTCCTCCGTGTAAAGCACGCGGACAAGGACTTCGGGCATGGCTTTGACGCCCGCGAGTTCGTCGTGGCTGTAATCCTCGCTGATCGCGTCGCCGACAAGAACTCTGTCGGGGGCGGTCACTTCCCGAAGGAAATCTATATCCTTTTCTGTCACTTTGTTATACACTTTTCTTTTCCTCCCCGATCTTTTCGATAAGTCTCGGCAATATCTCGTAAAGATCGCCGATATATCCGTAATGCGCGATGTTGAAGATCGAAGCGGCGGGGTCGCTGTTGATCGCGATTATGCACTCGGAATTTTTCATTCCCGCGGCGAACTGAACGGAACCGCTGACGCCGACCGTTATTATCAGTTTCGGCTTGACGGTCCTTCCCGAAAGTCCGATCTGGCGTTTCGGGTCGAGCCAGCCGAGTTCGATGATCGGGCGCGTTCCCGCGACTTCCGCGCCGAGAAGTTCGGCAAGACGGCAGACAAGTTCAAAATCTTCTTCTTTCTTGACTCCCCTGCCCGCGGCGACGATGATCTCCGCGTCGGAAATATCCTTTTCCTTCGCCTTTTTTATGACTTCCAGAACCTCGGTCGCCGTCTTTCTCAGCGAGGGGTCGAGTTCCATTTTGAAAACTTTGCCGTGAGGCTCGGTCTTTTCGGGAGCGGAAAAGATCTTATAGCGCACGGTGCAGAGTTGCGGACGTGTCTTGGGGCAGAGTATCTTCGCCATGATATTTCCGCCGAACGCGGGCCTTATCTGAACAAGATCCGTGTTTTCGTACATTTCGAGAACGGTGCAGTCCGCCGTCAGCCCCGTTTTGAAACGGGCGGCGATGCGCGGCGCGAGAGACCTGCCGACGTTCGTTGCGCCGACAAGGATGGACGAGGGCTTGACGCGTTCGATGAAATCCGCGAAGGCGTTCGCATACGGAAGCATGACGAAATCCGCAAATTCGGGATAATCGTAAACGTAAACGCGGTCAACGCCGTATTCGAGAAGCAGTTGCACGTTCTTTTCGGTGTTATGCCCGATCAGAAGCGCGAAGACCTCGTGTTTTGTGACGGATGCAAGTTCGCGCGCCTTTCCGATCAACTCAAAAGTGACGGGGTGAAGGACGCCTTCCTCCGCTTCGGCATAGACGCACACGCCGTTCCAGAGCGATTTGTCAACAAGTTCGTCATGTGTCTCGACGATCGTCACGACGCCTTGCGGCCCTTTTTTGACGCAGAGTTTACACATACGGCAACCCGCGCCGATGTCGAGTTTTCCGTCCTCGTACGTTATCGCGGAGAACGGACAGCATTTCATCAATGCGTCCGCCGCTTCGGGCGTAACGCGTGATTGATCAATTTTCAGAGAAATCATATCTTTCCGTCCTCCTTATATGAATTTTTTCGTCTTCAAAAGCGTGAATATCCCGTCGGAGAGCCGTTCGGGCGCGCCCTCGAAGATCTCTTTGTTTTCGTTCTTTTCGGGCGGGAATATCTTGTCGACCTGCGTCGGGGAGCCTGCAAGCCCGTAATGCGTCGGGTCGCGGTCGTCCATGTCCTCGAAGGTCAGAACGCTTATCTGCGTTTTTTCATCGGTCTGCCATTTGCGTTTGCAGGACGGCAGGCGCGGTGAGTTTATGTCCTTATCGACGCATATCAGACACGGAAGGCGCATCCGCTGAACCTGCGTTGACGTTTCGAGGTTCATGCGGACGGTCACGGTCTTATCGGTCACTTCGAGCACTTCGGTCACGTTCGCCGCGTGGGCGCAACCGAGATGTTCCGCGATCTCCGCGCCGACCTGTGCCGTGTCGCCGTCGGTGGTCAGTTTTCCGCAGATTATCAGATCGCAGTCGAGTTTTTTTATGCCGCCGACAAGGGTGTATGACGTCGCGAGAACATCCGCTCCCGCAAATTTTCTGTCACTTATAAGGACGCCTCTGTCAGCGCCCATGTAAACGGTTTCGAGCAGCGCGGTCTTCGCCTGAGGCGGACCCATTGTTACGGTCGTGACGGAACCGCCGCAGCGGTCTTTGAGTTCAAACGCCGTTTCAAGCGCAAACAGATCGTAGGGGTTCAGTTTGCTCTCAACGCCGTCGCGGAGCAGTGTGCCCGTGACGGGATCGACAGCGACGTTCGTCGTTCCGGGAACTTGCTTGACACAAACAACGATATTCATTTTCGGAGCGTCTCCTTTTCATGCGCGCGATGCGTTTTTTCGGCTCGCGGCGCGGTTATATCACAATTGTTATATGTGTTATATCATATTCTACAAGATTATAACACACATTTCCCCCAAATGCAATAATGCAATTGCTTCGGATATGCAATATCGTTAAATCTACATAAATAGATTTGATATGTTTTGTACATTATTTTACCGCCGCGCAAAAAACAGAGGTCGAAGGGTCTTCCGATCCTCCGACCTGTATGTTTTTTTCGGTCAAAAAAGCGTTATCTTGCCCACAGAAAAGCGACGATGACCGTCACGGCGGAAACGAACGCCTGAAAAACGGCGAAACGGTAATCGACCTGGGTGTCCGACCAGCCGCGGTTTTTTCTCATGTGATCGTGGACGGGAGTTCTGATGTTCCAGAAAAGTTTGACGTGAAGAAAACGCTTCATCGAAACTTTGACAAGCCCCAGACCTCCGTCGACAAGCATGACAACGGACGCGGGGATATAAATGAACGGACTGCCCGTTTTCAGCGCGGCAAGAGCGATGATCATGCCCATCGCGCGCGAGCCCGCGTCGCCCATCATAAGCGAAGACGGTTTTGCGTTGAACCAAAGATAAGCGAAAAGAACGGCGACGAACATGAGCGTCGAATAATCGAACCCGTCGATGCCGTTGCGGATGACGTCGACCGCGACGAGCGTCAGAAGAGTTATCGAAGTCAGCGTCGCGGAAAGTCCGTCAACGCCGTCGGTGCAGTTCGTGACATTGATCGCCGTCCAGACGAGGATAACGGTCAGTATTCCGAAAATAACGGGGTGGATACCGAACGTGAAATTCGCAATGACGAGCGTCACGGTATGATCGTTGTAAAACAGGAACGTAACGGCGACGGCGACCGCGAGCAACAGATCGAGCAGACCTTTTTTATACTCGTTCCACGGAACGGAGGACGCGTCGTCGAAAAAGCCCGTCAGCATCGTTGCGACGACAATGAATATGTAAATGCCGTATTCGACGCAAAGATCGCCGAACACGAGCGCGGAAAACGCAAAGACGAGGACAAAGATTATACCCGCGCCGCGCGGTTTGCCCGCGGAAAGTTTTCCGTCAACGGCAAATTCCCTGCCGCCGTCGCGCGGAAGCCTGTTTTTCAGAAGTTTTGTGAACGCGAACGTCGCAACGAACGCAAAAAGGACGCCGATACAGTATACGAGCGAACGGTCAACGCCGTTTATCAGATTGAGCATATACAGCCTCCGAAATTTTCATTTACAGCATATTATACCATACATTTGCGGATATGGCAAGAGTATCGTCAAATTTTTCGGAGATTCGGGGATCCTGATTTTCTATTCCGCAAGATTTCGGGATTTCATTCCGAAAGATTTATCGTTGTTTGTCGCAGGCAAAAAATTCAACCTATGGGTACAGATAAATCTTTGAATATATAACGAGAAAAGCCCCGCCGAAGCGAGGCTTTTATCTCAAGAGAAAGAAACTCGCAAAACGCTCCGTTTTGCGAACAGCCATGCGCGTGTCGCGAAGCGGCAGTTTCGCGCGGCGTATCAAAATCGAAAATACGGTTTGTTCGGCCGCGAAGCGGCGACACAAACTCGGCGAAGCCGAAAAAGAAACGCTGACGGGACAAAAAACGCATTTTTCTCATAAACGACGGTTAAATCCGTAACGCAAGAGGTTCGTCAAAGCAAAATGTGTTTCATATAAACGAGAAAAGCCCCGCCGAAGCGAGGCTTTTCTCTCAAGAGAAAGAAATATGAAAAAAACACAAACAAGCAATACAATATCAGATCAGCCGTTATCCGAGGGGATATACTCGCCGAAGGTCAGCGAAACAGTCTTTTGTTCTCCGTTTCTGATGATCGTTACGGAGATCGTGTCCCCTATCTTGTGGCTGTCAACGACCGAATTGTAATCCGTCATTGAAGCGATGACGGTTCCGTCCATGCTGACGAGCAGGTCGCCGCTTCTGAACGGAGAAGTCGGGTCGGTAACTCTGTAAACGTAAATACCCGTTCTCGAAACGCGGTAACTGATCGCCGTCACGCTGTCCGTCAGGTCGATAGGTTCAAATCCCGTCGAGATCCTTCCGGTCACATAACCGTATTCGATAATGTCGGCAATAACGGGCTTTACTATATTTACGGGAATTGCGAAACCGAGGTTATCGATGCTCGAACCCGAAGTCTTTGCGTTCACTATTCCGATCAGATTTCCGTTCGCGTCGAACGCGCCGCCGCCCGAGTTACCCGGGTTGATCGCCGCATCGACCTGCATCAGCGTCATTGTCTGATCGTCGACGCTGATCTGACGGTCAAGCGCGCTGACGATACCCGCCGTCACGCTTCCGCCGAGAGATCCGAGCGGGTTGCCGATGACGATGACGTCCTGTCCGACAACGACTTTCGAGGAGTCGCCGAGAACGGCGGGAGTGAGTCCCGTTGCGTTGATCTTTATAACGGCGACATCGGTCTTTTCGTCGCGACCGACAATGGTCGCGTCGTAAGTGGTCCTGTCGGTGAGAGTAACGGTCACGTTCGTCGCTTCCTCAACGACGTGGTTGTTCGTGACGATATATCCGTCCGCGCTGATAACGACGCCGCTTCCCGCACCCTTCGTGACATACTGTCCGAAGAAGTTCGAGGTCGTGACTTTTTCCGTCGTTATCTCGACGACGGAATCTTCAACCGCCGCGACAACGTCGGCGACCGAAGTGCTGCCCGCAGTCTGCGAAGCATCCACTTTTGAATCCGAGTTTTCATATATAACGGTGTTGCCGCCGCCCGACGAACCGCCCTGAGACGATTGCGCGCCGTTTCTGCCGAAAAGCAGATACGAGCCTCCGATGCCGAGTCCCGCGGAAACTATCACCGCGACGGCGAGCATCGCGCACACAAAGCCCGCGCCGAATTTTTTCGGGGCTTTCGGCTTTTTCTCGGGATGGGGCTTTACGGGACCGGAATATGAATACGTTCCGTTGCTCCCGACCGTTCCGTAACCGTGCTCCCCGCCGTAACCGTATGTCGAATACGCCTGACCGTTGCGGTAAGAGTATTCGTATCTCGGCGGATGCGCGGGATGATGCTGTGCGGGCTGTCCCGCTCCGTAAGTCGGCTGAGCCTGTGCGGGCTGTTCCGCTCCGTAAGCCGGTCGGGGCTGTGCGGGCTGTTCCGCTCCGTAAGCCGGTCGGGGCTGTGCGTGCTGTTCCGCTCCGTAGGTCGGTCGGGGCTGCGCGGGCTGTTCCGCTCCGTAGGTCGGTCGGGGCTGTGAGGACTGTCCGTCTCCGTAAGTCGGCTGAGACTGTGTGTCCGATGAAGCAGAGAACGTTCCCTGCGCCGTGCGTCCCCCCTCTTCCGCGTCAAAACGGGTCTCACGAAGCGGCTGAGCCGCGCCCGTATTCTCGGAAGACGGCGACGCGGAGATATTGCGATCCCCGTCCGTCGGAGTTCCGTTCATATCCGTATTAAGATCTTTATTGTCAAATTCGTTCATTCGGAAAAACCGTCCTTTCCTGTTTTTACGGTCACAGTATACCCCGCGAAAGTGACGGCTGTGTGAACATCGGGTAAACGTTGGGGGAAAATCTCGGAAAACCGATCTTCACGAAAGAATTATTTTATGCGAAAAACGATGACTTTGCCTTCATGGACCTCGACCGTTGCCTCGGTGTTCGGGAGCGTTGAATTGCTCGCCCACAGCGGAACATCGGCGCGAAAAACGGTCTTTTCCGCCCCGTATTTGAGCCCGCGTTCGGTCACGGTCGCGGTGTCGGTGAGCGGAAAAACGGTCACGTTCACGCTTTTTTCGTCGGGTTCGATGCGCAAAACGCCGTTTTCGAGATAATCTATACGCGCGCGGTCGGTCACGATATACCCCGTCGCTCCGTGCGCGTAAATATACCGCAAAGTCGCGATATTTGCGAAAGTATGATCTTCGCGCGCGCCGCCGACGCCTCCGACGATAACGATCTTTTCGCATCCGCGTCCGAGCGCGTAACGGACGGCGAAATGAGTGTCGGTGTCGTCCTTTTCGACGGGCAGAACTATCTTTTCGCCGTCGTAAAACTTTCCTTCGGGGTACGAGTCGAAGTCCCCGATAACGACCGACGGACGGACGCCGAAACGCTCGGCGACTTTCAAGCCGATGTCGGCACAGATGACCAGATCGTCGCTTTTTATCTCAACGGGAAGGGCCGAACAATCCGACCAGACAAAAATTACGGCTCTCATTTATTCTCCCACGCTTTCAGTTCGCCGATCTCGCCGTAAAGCCTGACAAACGACTCGTATCGCGAGTTCGGAACTCTTCCGTCCGCGACGGCTCGGCGCAACGCGCAGTCGGGTTCGGCGATATGGCGGCAGTCGGAAAAGCGGCAGCCCTCCGAGAGCGGTTCCTCAAATTCGGGAAAAAGATCGGCAAGCACGGAGCGGTCCCGAAGTCCGAACGCCTGAGGCTCGATCTCGGAAAAGCCCGGAGTGTCAACGACGCGGCCGTCGCAAGTCTCGAAAAGTTCGGTATGACGCGTTGTGTTCTTTCCGCGTCCGAGTTTTTTCGAGATCTCCCCCGTTTCCGCCCGCGCCTCGGGGCAAAGAAGGTTCATCAGCGTCGATTTTCCGACGCCGGAAACGCCCGAAAGCGCGACCGTGCAGTCTTTTATTTCCGCTTTCAGCGCGCCGACCGTTTTTTCGTCGGGAAAAGCCGCAGAAATCGAATAACATTTATAAGGAAGCCGCGAATACAGACCGACGGTCTCCGACGCGCTGTCGAGGTCGGTCTTGGTGAAGACAAGAACGGGCGTCACGCCGAGAAAAGCGGCGATGACGGTCATTCTGTCAAGCGTATACAAATTCGGAGCGGGGTCGGTCACGGCACAGACGATAAACAGTTTGTCGATATTTGCGACGGGAGGACGCGGAAAAGCGTTTCTTCTCGGCAAAATCTCCGTTATCGCGCCGTTTTCGACGGCGACGCGGTCACCCACAAGGGGCGTTACCCCGTTTTTTCTGAAAATTCCTCGGGCGCGGACGGAAGCGAGGTCGCCGTCTTCGGTTCGGACGGTATACAGTCCGCCCACGCCTTTAATCAAAGTTGCTTTCACGGTCTTCCGATCAGTTTCCGTCGGGGTTATCGGGCTGAGGCTCGGTCGGCGGTTCCG
>CABKLX010000016.1 GCA_902373415.1 uncultured Eubacteriales bacterium
CGTTTGTTAAAATTAACAGGGTTGTATCATTGTTTAATTTTCAAGGTTCATCCGCTGACTTTCTTTTTCCGTTTTTCGCTGTCAGCCTGACTATTATACCATGACAAAACCGGTTTGTCAACCCCTCAAACGAAAAAAAATCAAAAAAAAAGTGATTTGTCGTTTTTGACGGACAAATTGCCGATACTGTCGACGGCTGTTGGTCATTTCAACGATTGAAGCACGCTCCGACTGAGATCGGACCGCCTCTGTTTCGGTTTTTATTTCCGTAAGCGGAAAAAAATCCCGCCGAACGGCAAATATTCTCTCTCAAAACATCATGCCGTTCGGCGGACCGTTCCGTCTACATATTTATATACAGCGCCATTACCATTCAAACGCTCCGATGTTGTTTGTCGGAATGCTTTTCGTTCTGTCCGCGACCAGTTCGGGCATCAACTTTATCTCATTCATAAGTTTATACAGTTCCGCAGCCTCTTTCATACCGTTCCGAACCTTTTCGACTATTGCACCGTCATATATTTCCTCAACAGGCGCATGGTCGCAGACATGTATATTCCGAACGGTGAAATACTCTTCAAGACCTTTTGCGGGTTGTTCGCGGAATTTCTTCTTATAATGTTCGACCTGCCAATGCAGCGTCTTGATTTTCGAAACACGTTTTTTGAACAGATCGGGATATTCGAGAATATATCGGCGATAAAGCGCCATATTCGCCGCGCTTGACGCCCAATACCCCATGCCCCAGAACGCGCCCGATTGCGTCACCTCAAAATAAAACGCAGGAGCGTCAGGATAGACTTTTGCGGGGCGTTTGAAAGTTATCCACATATTGTCGCGATAAAGATGACTTTTATCTTTTGTGAAACGGGTATCGCGATATATATGACAAAGGCAGTATCGAGGCTGCGTCACGATAAGAGGGTCGATAAACGCCGCGGTCGGAGCGAGCGTTTCGACGAACGACGCAAACGGCGCATACACAAGCCTTTTATATTCCGGCTTGTGGCTGTCATACCATTCTCTGCTGTTTTTCTCCCTGTTTTCACGCAAAAACGCAAGCATTTCTCTCGGGAAGCCTTTGAAATCCATTTTCGGAAACCTCTTTAATCTTTTTTCAACCGTATTTTATCACGAACAGGATAAAAAGTAAAGCGATAGGCGATTTTTACCGATAAAAGTTCGACAGAAACAATTTAAATAAAAAACATTGACAGCAAAAAACCGTTGTGTTATACTTATAATACACTTCTTATATAGATTTCGCATCAAACCAAAAGGAGAAAACCAAATGAAAAAAGTCATTGCGGCAGTTACAGCGCTTTGCGTGACGGCGTGTCTTTTGGCGTCGTGTCAAATAATCAGAACCCCAATAAAAAACGTTTTTATAGTTGACAACGCAAAAACGTATACGCTTGTTGAAGACGTTCCTCAGAGCGGTCGCGAAAAGCTCGAGGTCAGTCTTGCGCGAAACGAAAAAGAGGGTTGTCAGTTCATTCTGCGTTTTGACGAAGACGTCAGCGGCGTTTCCGTCAAGGTTTCGGATATAACGAACGAGAACGGGGAAAAACTCGACGTTTACGGAGTATACAGGGAGCATTACGTCACAACGTTGAGAGATTCGACCGACAAGCAGAACTTCTACCCCGACGCGATGATTCCGCTTGTTTACGACGACCTGAACTCTTTTGAGATAAAAGCGAAAGAAAACCAGGGTATCTACATTACGCTTTCGGCGGGCGAAACGCAGTCTGCCGGAAAATATACGGGAACGGTTACCGTGCGCCGCGACAACGGCGAAGACATCTCCATTCCTCTTGAAGCGGAAGTCTGGGATTTCGCGATACCGAAAACGAACACGATGGAAACGTCTTTTCAGATGTGGTTCTTCTCAACATGGGAATATCTGCAAAGAAAAGGCGCGACAAACCTCGATTACGAGGAAACAAGAAAGCAGTATGCGGATTTCCAGCTTGAATACAGAATTGAAGATTGCGATCTTCCGGACAACTACGACTACGCGCCCGATTTCGCGAGAAAAATGGCACAGCGCATAAAGGACGGGACGGTAACATCTTACAGGATTCCCATCGGTCTGAATGAATTCACCGACTCAAACGGCGTAGTGCGTCATCTGCTTTGCCAAGAGGACGGAAGCATGCTGTCGTGGCCCAAAGCATTTATCGACGCGCTCGACGCGGAGGGTATACTCGAATACGGGTATGTTTACGTCTATGACGAGCCGAGCATGAGTTACTATAATGATATTCGCTTTTCGTTCGATTCTCTGAAAAAATACAATCCGAAAATCAGGTGTCTGGTCACCTCCGGCGCGCGCAGCGCGCTTTACGGCAGCGTTGATATTTTTTGCGGCATAGAAAACATTGACCAGAACGACGAGGTATATGTAACGGAAAGGCAGAGAGCGGGAGATACCGTTTGGTGGTATAACTGCGACGGCGTTGATATAGACAACCATCCCTGCTATCTGATAGGCTATCCGCTTGTCGGATGCAGAACCCTGAACTGGATGCAAAAAGACCTCGGCATAACGGGCAATCTTTATTGGGCAACTTCAATTCAGCTGACAAAGGAAGGCGCGGACAGAGATATCTGGAATTATCCGTTTGCATCCAATTACAGAGCGGGCGACGGGTTTCTTATATACTCGGGGGTTGAAGGCGACGGAGTGATAAACAGAAACATCCCCGTACCCTCGCTTCGCCTCGAAGCCATAAGAGACGGCATGGAGGACTATGAATATCTGTGTTTGATGGAAAATAAGATCAACGCGTTTCTTGAAAAGCACAACATAACGGATATTGACGCGGACACGGTTCTTAACACATACTACGATACGCTTTATACGAGCAGAAACGATTACGACCACGACCCCGCCGAACTGCTCAAAATCAGAAAAAGACTTGCGCACGATATAATGGCGGACGACAATACGCTTGTAACGATGCTGCCCGGCTTTACATACGAAAACACAAATCTGCGTGAGATCAGGGTCTATGCGCCGATAGGGTCGGACGTCACCTGCGACGGGGTTGCGGTAACCGGCTCGGAACTGGGAGACTGTGCGGTTTACTCCGCTTACGTCGATATGAGCGGCGTTTACGGGATCAGAGAAACCACGGTGGCTGTAAACGGAGAGGAATATACGATAGATCTGAAAGCGCCCGATGAAGTTGAGTTTGAAACGCTCGGGTATAAACTTATGTTTGATAATATCGACACGCTCAAAGTCCCGTACACGGACGGAGAGGTCAGACAGAACTATCTGTTCAACTGTTTTGACAGACGGCTTCAACGCAACGACAACGGAACATTTTCAAGGCTCATAACAGTAAACCGAAATGAACCGGAAACCATCAAAAAAGGAATATCTTCCGAATATCAAAGCGATATTCCGCTTATTGTCATGACCGACTACGAAACGCAGGTCGGAAAAAATGTGCTTCCGGCAATCAATGCAAAGATATTCGTTCCCGCAGGCTCAGAAGTCAAAGCAAACGGCAACGCGCTTACGGAAAAGGAAAGAACGGAAACATATTCTCTGTTTGAGGCACGGTTTTCGTTTGATTCCGCGGGAAGGCATCTTGTTCCGATAGAAATAACGTACAACGGAAAAACAGAAACCGTGTATAGAATAATCAATCAAGGCGCAGAAAGCATATTTGTTCCGTTTGATTTGAATGACACGGCAACCGCCGCAGCGATAGACGCGCTTGACAACGTGGAAGTCGTAACCTCCGACAACGGCAAAAAAGCAATGCGGTTCACGTTTGAAAGGTCCGGTGTAAAGCAGGAAGTCCAGTTCCCGCTTGAAATTCTTGCGGACGGATACACAACTCTGCCGAAAGAAGCAACTCACATTTCTTTCAAACTGACAAATCTTTCGAACGAAGCAATCAATGTTCCTTCCGTGCTGTTCAAATCAACAACGATAACTCCGCCGTATGTCGCACCGATATACAACATGGTGGGACCCGGCGAGACAACGACCGTTATTGTTGCGATACAAAAGAAACTGTCCGGCAACAGAGCGCTTCGGGCAATAGGAATAACATACACAAGTCTGCTCAATTCCGACGGCGCGGAATTGCTGATAGAAGATCTGCAATTTGCCACGATCCCCTATTATCCGTACAATGAAGCGAGCGATATCGTATTGACTTTCAATTAAAGAAATTTGAGCGTTCCTGCTGTCCGCGGGAACGCTCTGTATTTTATGATTCTTTTTATTCTTCCGTCGGCAGTTCAAACCAAAAGTCGCTGCCCTGTCCGACAGCGCTCGAAACGCCGTAATGTGCGCCGTGCATTTCAAGGATCTTCCGAACGATCGAAAGCCCGAGTCCCGTTCCGACGACCGCGCGTTTATGTGCGTCTCTGCTTCGGTAATATCTGTCCCATACGGTCGGAAGTTCTTCGGGGGCTATGCCCGCGCCGTTGTCGATGAAGTCAAAGCGGACGACACCGTCGGAAACGGTCTGCCGAACAGTGATCTTCTTATCCTCGCCGCAATAGTTGACGGCGTTGTTTATCAGATTATAAACGACCTGCGTAATTTTTATCTCATCCGCGCTGACGAAAACGTCGCGATCGTATTCAAACGAGATCGAATAGCCCTCCCGCTCGCGGAGTTCGGAGTATCGCGTCAGTATACCGCGCACGCAATCGGTCACATTGAACCTCGACGGCGTCAGAGGAAGCGTGTCCGACTGCAATTTCGAGATGTCGAGAGTGTCGTTGACAAGCGTTGTCAGACGTTTTGTCTCGTCCACGATCACCTGCGCGTTCGCGGCATTGTTTTCTCCCGGAATATCGCGCATCATCTCCGCGTAGCCGCCGATCATTGTCAGAGGCGTGCGCAGATCGTGAGAAACGTTCGCGATAAGTTCCTTTTGAAGGGCGTCGGTCTTGCTCAGTTCACCCGCCGCATAATTCAGCGTTCCCGCAAGTTCGGAGATCTCACGGTAGCCGCTCTCGTCGAACACCGCCGAATAATCCGCGCGCGCAAGCCGTTTTGCGGACTCGTTGATCCTCGATATGGGAGCCGAGACAACGCGCATGATAATGAACGCAAGAACCGCGGCAAGCACGATCACGATGCAAGTTATGAATATCAACTGAACGCGGAGAGTCGAAACTGTCGCGTCAACGGGCGTTATCTGCGAATTCAGCATGATCGCATAGGTCTTTCCGTTTTTTTCGACGATCTCGGCATATAAAAGCCCTTTTGCAAGGCTCTCGCTCCTGACCTCGGAAGAAGATTGAAAACCGTTTTCCGCGTTTACGAAATCCATATCGAAAACGGTCGAATAAACGCCGTTGCCCGCGAGGGCGCGGTCGATAACGTCCTTTCGCTCGGAGCGTGTCATTTTGTGTATTACGCAGGAAAAAGCGCCTTCGGCGGATGAGATCATATTTCCGTCTTCGTTCATAACAAGGATGCAGACGCTTCGGCTGCCCGCGATCGCGGCAATACTGCGCGAAAGGTCGCCTTCTCCGACATTTTCGGCGACGTCGGACGCGACCGACTTGATCTCATGCGTTTTTATCCGCTGATAAAACTCTTCGAGAAAAACCGTCTGGAACAGCCAAAGCAGGCACAGAACGACGGCGGCGAAAACAAGCAGACCGCCGAACACGAGCCACTTTATACTTATTTTCTTACGCTTCAAAACGATATCCGACCCCTCTCAAAGTCACGATGTGTCCCGCGGCGTCGCCGAGACTGCGGCGGAGCAGTTTTATATGGGTGTCAAGCGTGCGGTCGTCGCCGTAATAATCGTAGCCCCAGACCTCGGTTATCAACTTCTCCCGGCTCAGCGCGATGTTGACGTTCCTCGCAAGATAAAAGAGCAGATCGTATTCCTTCGGAGACATATCGATCCGCCGGCCTTGAACGTAAACAAATCTTCCGCGGAAATCGATCGCAAGATCGCCGTAATCGACGACATCGTTTTCGTCTTCGTTTCCGTTTCCGCTTCGGCGTAAAACAGCGGCGATGCGCATCATCAGTTCACGCGGAGAAAAAGGTTTGACGACATAATCGTCCACACCGACCTCAAAACCGTGAATGCGGTCATACTCCTCGCCGCGGGCGGAAAGCATGATAACGGGAATATTTTTGTTTTTTCTTATCTCGCGCACGGCTGAAAACCCGTCAAGTTCGGGCATCATAACGTCCATGACTATCAGGTCGAAATCCTCGGCGCGGCATTTCGCGATCGCGTCGATACCGTTGACCGCCTCGACGATCCCGTAACCTTCGTACTGCGCGTATTTTTTTATCAGCGTCCGGATATTCGCTTCGTCGTCGACGACAAGAATTTTTGCCATGCGTGTCCCCCCTTCAAGCGTTGTATGATCTTAACCGTTTTTGAGTATAGCACCCGTATGTGAAGGCTCGGTGAACGTTCTCTGAACCTTTCCGTCTTTCATTATATATCATTTTTTCCGCATTTTCAAGCACGCAAAGCGAAAAACGGAAAAAACGGACAAAAAAATCAAAAAGTTCGGCTTTTGCGTCTTGACTTTTTTGCTTTGATGTGGTATCATCAAGCAAAGGCGTTGACGAAAAGGGCACGAAAAAGGTTTTCCGAGAGAAGCGGCGGTCGGTGTGAGCCGCAGAAAGCGTTTTCGTCGTTGTAGTTTCCGAGCCGAAGGGAAGAAAGCGTGCGCGCAAGTAGAACCCTTCCGTTTTCCGTTGCGTTAAAACGGCGAGAGCGGCGGTCTTCCGAATGATCGGAAGGACGCAATTTGAGTGGTACCGCGGATTTTTCATCCGTCTCAAAGGTTTCTTTGGGACGGATTTTTTATTTAACTCGGACAATAATATTTATCATATACGGGAGGATGAAATGAAAGAACTCGACAAGACTTACGATCCCGGGAAGTTTGAAGACAAGATCTACGATTTCTGGGTAAAAAACGATTATTTCAAGGCAAAGATCGACAAGACGAAAAAGCCGTTCACGATCGTGATCCCGCCGCCGAACATAACGGGACAGCTGCACATGGGACACGCGCTCGACAATACGATGCAGGATATACTCATCCGCTATAAGCGCATGCAGGGATATTCCGCGCTCTGGCAGCCGGGAACGGATCACGCGAGCATAGCGACGGAAGTCAAAGTTGTTGAGAAGTTGAAGAGCGAGGGAATCGACAAAAACGAGATCGGCCGCGAGGAATTTCTCAAACACGCATGGGCGTGGAAGGAGCAGTACGGCAACCGCATAATAAACCAGCTTAAAAAGCTCGGTTCTTCATGCGACTGGTCGCGCGAACGCTTCACGATGGACGAGGGCTGTTCCCGCGCCGTTGAAGAAGTTTTCGTAAATATGTACAACAAGGGGCTTATATACAAAGGCTCCAAGATAATCAACTGGTGTCCCGTTTGCCACACGTCCATATCCGATGCGGAAGTTGAATACGAAGAACAGCAGGGCTCGTTCTGGCACATCAAATACCCCGTTGTCGGCGAAGAAGGAAGGTTTCTCGAGTTTGCGACGACGCGTCCCGAAACGATGCTCGGAGATACCGCGATCGCCGTTCACCCCGACGATGAAAGATATAAAGATCTTGTCGGGAAAAAGGTCAGACTTCCGTTCGTTGACAGGGAGATACCCATCATCGCGGACGAATATGTCGAAAAGGATTTCGGAACGGGCGTCGTAAAGATCACACCCGCCCACGACCCGAACGACTTCGAGGTCGGAAAGCGTCACAATCTGCCCGAGATCAACATTCTCAACGACGACGCGACGATCAACGAAAACGGCGGCAAATTCGCGGGAATGGACAGATACGAGGCGAGAGCCGCGATCGTCAAAGAACTCGACGAAATGGGACTTCTCGTCCGCATCGAGCCTTACACGCACAACGTCGGAACGCACGACCGTTGCAAGACCGTTATCGAGCCGATGATAAAGAAACAGTGGTTCGTCAAAATGGATGAACTCATCAAGCCCGCGGCGGACGCGGTTCGGAACAAGGAGATAAAACTCGTTCCCGAAAGGCTTGAAAAGACTTATTTCAACTGGACGGACAATATCCGCGACTGGTGCATATCGCGTCAGTTGTGGTGGGGGCACAGGATACCCGCCTATTACTGTCCCGAATGCGGAGAGACCGTCGTTTGCAAGTCGAAGGACGCGCCGATGGTATGTCCGAAATGCGGTCACAGCGGCATGACGCAGGACGAAGACACGCTCGACACCTGGTTCAGTTCCGCGCTCTGGCCGTTCTCGACGCTCGGGTGGCCGGACAAAACGCCCGAACTCGAATACTTCTATCCGACAAGCGTCCTCGTTACGGGCTACGATATAATCTTCTTCTGGGTAATCAGAATGATATTCTCGGGCTACGAGAACATGGGCGAGAAGCCGTTTGACACGGTACTTTTCCACGGACTTGTCAGAGACTCGCAGGGACGCAAGATGTCGAAATCGCTCGGAAACGGCATCGACCCGCTTGAAGTCATCGACAAATACGGCGCGGACGCGCTCCGCTTCACGCTGATAACAGGCAACGCGCCCGGAAACGATATGCGTTTTTACTGGGAAAAGGTCGAGGCGAGCCGCAACTTTGCAAACAAGATCTGGAACGCCGCGAGATTTGCGCTCAACTACCTCTCGATCGATAAGGTCGAACTTCCCGAAAAACTTGAGATCGAGGACAAATGGATCCTGAACGAACTTAACGCGACGACGAAATCGGTATGCGAGAACCTCGATAAATTCGAACTCGGTATCGCCGCGCAGAACCTTTACGATTTCATCTACGACAAACTGTGCGACTGGTATATCGAACTCGTCAAGCCGCGTCTGTTTGAAACGAACGAGGACAAGGCGACAAATCTTTCCGCGCAGAACGTTCTTTGCTACGTTCTTGAAAAGACGCTCGCGCTCCTGCACCCGTTCATGCCGTTCATAACGGAGGAGATCTGGCAGTCTCTGCCTCATGAGGGCGAGGCTCTGATGATAAGCCGTTATCCCGAATTCACAGAAGCGCTCCGTTTTGAAAAAGACGCCGAAGAGATGGAAAACGTCATGTCTCTGATAAAAGAAGTCCGCAAGACGAGAAAGAGCATGAACGTTCCCGGCGCGAAGAAGACGACGCTTTACATCGACTCGAAAAATCCCGAGGCGTACACCGACGGCGAAGCCTTTATCAAGAGGCTTGCGTCCGCCGAAAAAGTCGTTATCGGCGCGGTCGATCCGCAGGGTATGGTTCAGGTCATCACTTCCGACGCGAACGCGTATATGCCGCTCGGAGAACTGATCGACAAAGAAAAAGAGATTGCCCGCCTCGACGCGGAGATCGCAAAACTCCGATCCGAGATCGAACGGGTTGACAAAATGCTCTCCAATCCCGGCTTCGTGAGCAAAGCGCCCGCCGAAAAGGTCAACGCGGAAAAAGAGAAGAAGGAAAAGAACATACGCCTTCTCTCCGAGACCGAAAAGGCTCTTGAAGATATAAAAAATATCTGAAAAACGCATAATAACGCGTAAGAACATCCCCGCGCCGGGCGCGGGGATGTTCTTTTATAAAAATCGGGAAATTCAGCAGTTCCCGTTCGCTATTCTCGCGTATTCCTCTTCGGAGATCATCGGCGAGCATATCTCCGAAAGAAGCGCGGCATCGATCTCTCCCTTTTCGGCATACTCTTTCCCCGCGCGCTTTATGAGATCAAGTCTCGGAACGGTGACGGGCGCGGCTTCGGGCGCGCTGAACATCGGGCTTTCGGGGACGGCGATGAATTTCGGCAACCTGCGGTTGCAAAAGCGCTTTTTTCGGGGGAAAAACTATTTTTCAAGCCACTCGTTGAGTTTTCTGATCCCCTCTTTGCTTCCGGAAAGATAAATCAGATCGCCCTTTTGGAAGACATAGTCTGGTCTGACTGTCTCGGTGACCGCGCCGTCGTTCTCGACCGCGACGATGTTGAGCCCCAGACGCGAACGGAGATCTATATCGACGACCGTTCTTCCGACGGCTTTTTCGGGAACGCTTATCTTGGTGATATTTATTTTTTCGCTGAGTTGAACGAAATCGAGAGCCTTCGAGGTTTCGAGGCGGTTGGCGAGGCGTATCGCCATGTCGCGTTCGGGATAAACGACCTCTGCTCCGAGTTTTTCGAGAATAACTCCGTGTTCCGCGCTCGATGCCTTTGCGATGACCTTCGGGATACCGAGTGAAACGAGATGCAGCGTTGTCAGGATCGATGTATCCATACGCTCGCCGATGCAGACGACGGCGACGTCGCAGTTCTGTATACCCGTCTCGGTAAGCGTCTTCTTTTCGAGATTTGCGACAACATAGGCGTTGTCGGTCAGTTCGCGCATTTCGCGCACCTTGTCCTCGTCGGAATCGATGACGACGATGTCCGCTCCCGCCGCGGCGAGTTCCGTTGCGAGCGCCGAGCCGAAGCGTCCGATACCGACGATCCCGTAAGACATTTTATCGTTTTTTGAACGGTGAAACATTATATTTATCTCCCTTCTAACCTATCGCTATATTTCCCTCGGGATAGCGCACGCGCTCGCCGCGGGAGAAGTACCAGAGCGTCGCGACCGTCAGAGGTCCGAGCCTGCCTATATACATGATCGGCATAAGAATTATCTTTGCCGCCGTTCCCAAAGTCGGAGTTATGCCCGTTGACAGACCGACCGTTCCGAACGCGCTCGTGACTTCAAAAAGCGAGTCGCGAAACGGTATATCGGGTTCCGCAAGACAGAAAAGGAACGTTCCCGTCACGATAACTCCGAGAGCGATAAGCGTCACGACCGCCGCTTTTTTGAAAGCGTTTCGCGGAACGGAATAGCGGAAAGCCTTTTCCGAGCGGTTTGTCGCGGCGGATCCGATCCCCGTGACAAGGACGAATATCGTACTCGTTTTCACGCCGCCGCCCGTCGATCCCGGCGACGCTCCGATGAACATCAGAACGAGCATGACGATAAGTCCCGCGTTCGTAAATCCGCCGAGAGGATAGGTCGAAAATCCCGCCGTTCTCGCCGAAACGCTGTTAAAAAACGCTCCGAGCCACGAAAAGTTTTCGGTCAGTTTGAATAGAAGCGTACCGCCCGCGAGCAAAATTCCGCTGAAAGACAGAACGACCTTTGAATGAAGCGAGAGCCGCTTCCACCGAAAACGCTTGTCAAGAAGATCGCGGACTACGAGAAAACCGACGCCGCCGAGGATGACGAGCGCGCAGGTCACAAGATTCAGCATCACGTCGTCCTTATACGCGGTCATACTCTGCATATTTCCGAAAATGTCAAAGCCCGCGTTGTTGAAGGACGCGACGGAATGAAAAAGGCTGACGCCGACCGCGCGCAAAAACGGCATTCGGCGGATAAAGATACAGAAATTCAGAACCGCGCCCGCGAGTTCGATGACGGCGGTCGTCGCGAAAATGCTGCGAACGAGACGGACGACGCCTTTGCCCGAACCGAAGTTGATGCTTTCGCGGACGATCTTTCTTCCCCGCAGATCCATGCGTTTTCCCATCGCGAGGATCACGCCCGCGCCGATCGTCGCAACTCCGAGTCCTCCGATCTGTATCATAACGGCGATAATGCTCTGTCCGACAGCGGTGAATGTGTCATAGGTATCCACCGTGACAAGACCCGTCACGCATACGGCGCTCGTTGCCGTAAAAAGCGAATCGATATAACGCAGTTCGACGCCGTCCCTGACGCTGAACGGCATTATAAGCAAAACGGAGCCGAGCAGAATCGTCAGCGCAAAGCACAGCGCGATCACGCGCGGGGGAGACAGTTTTTTCAGCAACTTTCCCATAAACGGTTTTCTTCTTTCAAAAAAGACGCCCATGAAAGAGCGGCAGTAATTCAATGCTTGTTATCGCAACAATTATAACACACTCGGTATACGAATACCACAAATAAACTGTGAATTTTTTCGGAACGGCGGGCAGAACCGCGGGCGGAGAGCCGAAGCGGAGAAATGTACCGAGGGAAACCGATAAAAGCACGGGTTGACAGTCGGCGCAAATCGTGGTAAAATCAAATTAACAAAAAAATGTTTATAAATAAAAGGAGAGACAATTATGGCAGATTTCAAATTCGGAGATCTTCAATACGTCCGCCCCGATATAGACGCGTTTGAGGAAAAGACGAAAGAGTTCACGCAAAGAGTCAGGAATGCAAAAAGTTATGACGAAGTGAAAGCGGTCATACTCGAAAACGATGCTTTCGGCGCGCAGATATACACGATGAGCACGGTCGCGCACATAAGAAACACGCTCAACACGACCGACGGGTTTTACGAGGGTGAGATCGCGTTTCTCGAAGAAAGAATGCCCGCCGCGATGCCGACGGTAAACGAACTGACGAAAGCGATACTCGACTGTCCGTTCACAAAGGAACTGGAAGCGGATCTCGGGAAAGAGTACCTTGTCGCGGCGCAGAGAAGCCTTGACAGTTTCAAGGAAGAACTCGTTCCGTTCATGCAGGAGGAAAACAGGCTGACGACGGAATATCAGAAACTGATGGCTACCGCCAGGATCGAATTCGACGGAAAGAAACTGAACCTTTACGGGATACAGAAATACTTTGAAAATCCCGACAGGGAGATCCGCCGCGCGGCATTCAAAAAGTATTCGGAATTTTATGAAAGCAACGAACCGAAACTCGAAGAGATATTCTCAAAACTCGTCGATCTCAGAACACGCATGGGCAAGGCGCTCGGATACGGGACGTTTACGCCGCTCGGCTACTTACAGCAAGGCAGGAGCGACTACGGTCAGAAAGAGGTCGCGGCGTTCCGCGAGCAGGTCAGAAAAGAGATCGTTCCGCTTTGCGAAAAACTTTATGAGGCGCAGGCGAATCGCATCGGCGTTGACAGGATCATGGCATACGACGAAAAATTCGTATTTCCCGACGGAAATGCCGAGCCTGTCGGCGACGAGGCTTTCATGGTCGAAGAAGCGAGAAAAATGTATCACGATCTCAGCCCCGAGACAGGCGAGTTCATCGATTTCATGATCGACCACGATCTTATGGATCTCGAAAACAAGCCGAACAAGGCAAACACGGGGTATATGACTTTCCTTCCCGTATATAAAGCGCCGTTCGTGTTCAGTTGTTTCAATCACACGATATTCGACATGGAGGTTCTGACCCACGAACTCGGTCACGCCTTCGCGGGCTACCGCGCGATGAGAAAACAGCCCATAATGGAATATCACGGCGTAAGCACGGATATCGCCGAAATACATTCGATGTCGATGGAGCAGTTCTGCTACCCGTACGCAGAGCGTTTCTTCGGGGACAAAGCCGACAAATACCGTTTTCAGCACTTGCAGGAAGCGATCACGTTCGTTCCGTTCGGTGTCGCGGTCGACGAGTTCCAGCATATCATTTACGAAAATCCCGATCTGACGCCGAAAGAGAGAACTTACGAATGGCATAAACTCGAAGAAAAATATATGCCGTGGCGCAGATATACGGACGATCCGTTCATGGAAAGAGGCGGCTACTGGTATCATAAGATACACATTTTCCTTTATCCGTTCTACTATATCAATTACACGCTCACGACAATGGGCGCGATGGAATTCAAAAAACGCTTCGCGGAGGACAAAGACAAGGCGTTCGCGGATTATCTGCGTCTTTGCGACGCGGGCGGAAGCAAGAGTTACCTTGAACTGCTGAAAGTCGCGGAACTTCACGTTCCGTTCGAGGACGGAAGCGTCAGGGAAGCGATCTCTTACGCGAAAGACATTCTTCTCAAAGCGATAGAAAACGAAAAGTAAGATCAAAACGGCGCCCGCCCCGTC
>CABKLX010000017.1 GCA_902373415.1 uncultured Eubacteriales bacterium
TTCTTTTTCTTCTTTTTGTTTTCGGGCGAGACGGTAAAAACGAAGAACAGAAGTTTGAATGAGAGAATGAATTCCTCTTCGATATATCCGATGCGGACTTTGATCTTTGCCGGAAGCAGGGCGGCGACCGCCAAAATCACGAGCCCGACCGCGCAGGCGATAACAATTCCGAATATTCCGAGAATTTTCAGAAAAATACCCATTCCGCACCGCCTTTCGTTATCCTCCGACCGGGTTTCAGCCGTTCAGCCGCTCGTTTCCTATCTGACCGGATTCGTAGCCTTCTTCCTCTGTCTGACCGCTGAGCAAAAGCTGTTTTTCATGCGGCATCGCGAGTTCGGAAAGCTCGTCCGTCATAAAATCCGCTTCGGGCAGTTCCGAAATATCCGAAAGCCCGAAAACGGTCAGGAACCTGTCGGTCGTGACATAAGACATCGGTCTTCCCGGAAGATCGACCCTCCCGTCCTCCGCCAAAAGTCCTTTTTCGACGAGGGCTTCGACGACTTCGCCCGACGAGACGCCTCGGATCTGGCTGATATACGTTTTCGTCACGGGTTGGTTGTAAGCGGTTATCGCGAGGACTTCCATCGCCGCGTTTGAAAGATTTGTCTTGCGCGTCGCGAGATACGCGGCAACGGTCTGACCGAGCGCGAGTTTTGTCACGAAACGGAAGTTGTTGCCCGTTCGGACGAGTTCAAAGCCGTGGCGCCCGTCTTCATATTCCGTTTTTATCTCTTCGAGCGTTTCGAGCAGAGTTTTTTCGGGGATGTCGAGCGTTCCCGCGAGCCTCGAAAGTTCGACGGGCGCTCCCGAAGCGTAAAGGATCGCTTCGACGACCGCGCGCAGATCTTTGTTTTCCATAATGTTCTCTCTTTTTCTTTTTTATTCGTTGACGAGTTCGAGCGCTATATCGTCGCCGTCGTCTTCCATATCGATCCTTCCGTTACGCAAAAGTTCGAGCACCGCCAAAAAAGTCGCCACGATCTCCGAACGGCTCTTGCACGAGGTGAAAAGCGAATGAAACATGACGGGCTTGCCGCAGCTCAGCCGTTCTTCGACATAGACGATGCGCGAGCCGACGGAAACGACTTTTGTTCCGATCAACGCCTGAAAACTCCGTGATGAAAGCGTTTTCGCGGAATATTTTATCATCAGACGGCGATATATCTTTTCGAGGCGTTCCGCTTCGTAGTTATAGTCCTGCGGCGGTTTCGGAAGCCCTTCCTGTCGCACATCGCGAAAAAATATCCTGTTTCCTATATAATCGCCGCGCATTTGCTCGGAGATCTGCTTATATTTTGCATAAGCGCGGAGCATTCGTTCGAGATCGAGTTTCGGGTCTTCCTCTTCCTCTTCGCCCTCCTTCGGGGGCAGAAGCGAATACGACTTGATATACATCAGCCGCGCCGCCATTTCGATGAAATCGGCGGTCAGATCCCAATTCCGTTCCTTCGCCTCTTTGATATAGAGCATATACTGTTCCAAAAGCAGAGATATCTGAATGTCGTAAATATCTATCTTATGCTTTTCTATCAGGCTGAGAAGCAGGTCGAGAGGTCCCTCGAAGACCTCGAATTTGTAAGTCGGAGTTTCGGTCATGATATTATCGCTCCGACGACGGGAACCCATACATTTACGAAGGCGTTCGCCGTTTTAAGAAAAACGTAGTCGTAAATGCCCGTGTAATCAAGCAGAATAACGATCCCGAAAGCGATGAGGAAACCGAATTTTTCGATCGAATAGTAGGCGCGCTGCGCTTTGTAAGGAAGCAGTTCTCCGATGATCTTCGATCCGTCGAGCGGGGGGATCGGAATGAGGTTGAATATTCCGAGCGAAACGTTATAACTGACAAGCAGTTGAAGCAGGAAACTCAGATTGTCGAGAATGACCGAGTCTTTAATTATTGCTTCCGCCGAGCAGAGAAGGAAAAAGAAAGAGAATATCAGCGCCTGCAAAAAGTTCGACGCGGGACCCGCGGCGGAGGTCAGAACACAGCCGAGACGCGGATGCCTGAATCTTGAGGGACGTATGTTGACGGGCTTTGCCCAGCCCATGCCGAACAGAAGAAGCGTCACGAAGCCGAACGGCTCAATATGGCGCAGGGGGTTGAGACTGAGCCTGCCCTGCGCTTTTGACGTCGGGTCTCCGCAAAGATTCGCAACAAGCGCGTGGGCAAATTCGTGCAGCGTCAGCGCGATGACGAGTGCGATGAGCGCGAAAACGAGATATTGCAGTTTTTCGGAGATGCTCCCCTCCTGCATAAAGATCCTGAAAAGCATATTTTTTTCTCCTGTCTGAAACCGTTTATTTCACGAAAAGTCCGCCGACGGCTGTCCACAGATACTCAAAGAGATCCCAGACTTTGCCGACGACCGCGTTTGAAAAATAAGTTTTTGCGAAGATAACGGAGAATATGAGCACGATGAAAACGGAAACGAATTCGGGAACCGCGAGCAGTTTGTCCCGCAGTTCGTAGGGTGCGATCGCGGCGAGCATGTGACCGCCGTCGTTCGGAACAACGCACAGTATGACGGAAAAGACCGAAACGAGAACAAAAACGGTGAAGAGCGCGGTCAGCCACGGAATGAAGATCCCGACAAAGTCTATCCCCGCGTCTTCGCGCAGGATGTAGACCGCCTGCAACAGGCAGAAGGTCGCCGCCGCCCCGACAAAGCACCAGAAAACGCCGCAGAGCGAGATGATAAAACTTTTTTTTCTTCCGGGGTCGGAACCGAGCGATATTCTCTTTTTGAACGCGACGCCGAAAATGACGAGCATGGAGACCGAAAACAGGTCGTAAGCGCTTCCGAATATACCCCCGAAGCCTTTTCCGCCGACCGTTTCAAGCCCGTACTTTCTCGCTTTTCTGCGCTGAACGGCGTCATGGAAAGCGAAAACGGCAAACGCGCAGACGATATAAATGACCGCCGAATATATCACGTCGAACGCCGTCAGATCGTTCGTCGCGGTCAGGACAGGGTCTTTCGTCCCCGTCAGAAGTTCCCAGATCATCGTTTTTCGCAACTCCGTAAAAAATGGTTATTATTCTATATTATACATTATTTTACAGGTTCTGTAAAGAGGTTTCGGGAAAAAAATGTTATCGTTTGCGGGTATTGACACAAAACATATAAAATGTTATACTATAATACAACGACATTCTGATTTACGTTTCGGAAGGAAAGGAGCAAAAACGGTGATATTTCTTGTCATAATTCTCATTCTCGCCGTCTCGTTCGCCGTTTATGCGACGGTCGCGACAAATCTTTTGACGGTCAGGGAAGATACCGTTTCCTTTTCTTCGCTCCCCGACGGGGCGGACGGAATGAAGATCGTCCTGCTGACCGACATTCACGACCGCGACATGAACCGCCGTCTCACAAAAAAAATCAAAGAACTGCGCCCCGACATGATCGCGATCTGCGGCGACGTTCACGACCGCGGGAAGCGTCGGACACCGTTTTTCCGCCTTGTTAAAAGCCTTTCGCGCGTCTGCCCCGTTTATTTTGTCAGAGGAAATCATGACCCGTTCGTCAGCGATACTTTTTTCTATAAACGGCTTCGCGATTACGGCGTTCATATCCTTGAAAACGACAGCGAAGAGTTTCGCGGAATGACTGTTTACGGGATCGGATTCAACAACGAGCCTCCCGAATTCGGTGAAGGTTTTTCGGTTCTCCTCGCCCATGATCCCGATATTTTCGACGGGCTTTTCGGAAAACCCGATCTCATGCTTTCGGGACATATTCACGGCGGTTTTGTCGAACTTCCGTTCGTCGGCGGGCTTTTCCGTCCGCGGGGCGGCAGAAGTCTTCTTGCTCTTTTCCGCAGGGACGCGTATTTGCCGAAATATTACAAGGGCGTTTATTCGGAAAAAGGCAAAAAACTCGTCGTGTCGCGCGGCGTCGGCTGTTCGGGCGTTCCGTTTCGGCTGCTTCCGCCCGAGATCAACGTGATAACCCTTCGGAAAACGCGGAGAGAAGACCGCTCGCGGTAAAACGGGCGAAAGTGTCTCAAAAAATCATACTTTTTTTGTATTTACCTCTTGCAAAAAGAGATTTCGTATGATATAATCATTAAGATAAGAGAATTGCGGCGTTTGCCGCGTTACATAAAGAAGGAGGTTTGTAACCGTGAGTACTTCCATAATTATTTTTTCGATAGCAATTGTCGTTCTCTGCGTTCTGCTCGTTGTGATCGTTGCCGCGCAGACCAACAGAGGCGAGGGTATGGGCGGAGCCGTTACGGGTCAGTCCAATTTCTATAACAACTCGAAAAAAGACGGAAAAGATGCGTTTTTGAAGAGACTTACGATCATTGTCGGCATTCTTTTCGTTGTTCTTGTTGCCGTTGTTGACGTTCTCGTCGCGCGCGGTATCATAAAATAACGGAACGGCTCTTTTGCCGACCGGATACCGTATACAAAGAAATCAAACCGTCCGAAAGGAACTCCGTGTTCCTCTCGGACGGTCTTTTTTTCTTTTATTCCGCGCCCTTCGCGTTCAGTTTCGCTATCGCGTCTTCGCGCATCTTGTATTTCAGGATCTTTCCCGCGGCGTTCATCGGGAACGAATCGACGAACTCGATGTAACGGGGAACTTTGTGGCGCGCCATGTGGGCGTTGACGTAATCCTTCATCTCCTGCTCGGTCATGGTCTCGCCCTCTTTGAGGATGACGCATGCCATGACTTCTTCGCCGTACTGCCTGTCGGGAACGCCGATGACCTGAACGTCTCTGACCTTCGGATGCGTGTAGATGAACTCTTCGATCTCCTTCGGATAAATGTTTTCGCCTCCGCGGATGATCATGTCTTTGAGCCTTCCCGTTATGCGGAAGTTTCCGTCGGGATTTCGGCACGCAAGGTCTCCCGTGTGGAGCCAGCCGTCCTTATCGATCGCCGAGGCTGTCGCGACGGGCATTTTATAGTAGCCCTTCATGACATTGTAACCTCTCGCGACGAACTCTCCTGTCACTCCGTCGGGACATTCCTCGCCCGTTTCGGGATCGATGATCTTGCACTCGATCTCGGGGAGAGGTCTTCCGACCGTCGAAACGCGGACGTCGATCGGGTCGTCGGTCGAACTCATCGTACAGCCCGGAGACGCCTCCGTCTGACCGTAAACGATCGTGATCTCCTTCATATTCATCTTTTCCGTCACGTCTTTCATGACGGAGATCGGGCAGGGGCTTCCCGCCATGATGCCCGTTCTCATGCATGAGAAATCGGTTTTCGGGAAATCGGGGTGTTCAAGCAATGAGATAAACATCGTCGGAACCCCGTGGAACGCCGTTATCTTTTCCTCGTTGATACAGGCGAGCGCGGGCTTCGGCGAGAAATAGGGGAGCGGAAGCACCGTCGTTCCGTGCGTCATCGATGCGGTCATTGCAAGCACCATGCCGAAACAGTGGAACATCGGAACCTGTATCATCATTCTGTCCGCGGTGGAAAGATCCATTCTGTCTCCGATACACTTGCCGTTGTTGACAATGTTGTGGTGCGTCAGCATAACGCCTTTCGGGAAACCCGTTGTTCCCGAAGTGTATTGCATATTCGCAACATCGCCGCTGGAAACGTTCGCCGCGCGGCGGTAAACCTCTTCGAGAGGCACTTCGCTCGCTCTCGCGACCGCGTCCTCCCATTCGATGAAGCCTTCCTTACGGAAGCCGACGGAGATGACGTTCCTCAGGAACGGAAGACGCTTGCTGTGGAGCTGTTTGCCCTGTTCGCGCGTTTTGAGTTCGGGGCAAAGTTCCGCGATTATCCCCGCGTAATCCGAATCGCGCCAGCCTTTTTCGAGGATCAGCGTGTGCGTGTCGGACTGTTTGAGCAGGTATTCGACTTCGTGGATCTTATACGCGGTGTTGACCGTGACGAGAACCGCGCCGATCTTGGTCGTTGCCCAGAAAGCGATGAACCATTGCGGCAGATTTGTCGCCCAGACGGAGACTTTGCTCCCTTTTTTGACACCGAGCGCGATCAGCGCGCGGGCAAACGTGTCAACATCGTCGCGGAACTCTTTATATGTCCTCGTATAATCGAGCGTCGTGTATTTGAATGCGAGTTGGTCGGGAAAAGCCTCGACCATGGTGTCGAGCAGTTTCGGGAACGTGCAGTCGATCAGTTCTTCCTTCTTCCAGATGAAACGTCCCGTATGCGCGCGGTTGTAATAAAAATGAGGCTCCGCGCGCGACGTGTCGCTGAAATTTTTCATAAAACTCGCGAAATGCGAAAAAACAATGTCGGGATCGGCGAGTTCGGGAAGCCATGAGGGATCCCATTCAAGCGAAACGAAGCCTTCGTAATTGACCGAACGGAGCGCGCGGATCATATCGTCAACGGGCAGAGAGCCTTCGCCGATAAGCCTGTATTCAAGCCCTTTTTCGGTCTGTTCGGAGTCTTTGATATGAACGTGGCGGACGAACGCTCCGAGATTCTTGATCGTCGCGTCCGCGCTCTCGCCGCCCTCGCGGTAGGTCGCGTTCATGTCCCAGAGCGCCGCCACGTTGTCGCAGGCGAAGCGTTCGAGCATATCGCGCAGTTTCTCGGTGTTTGCGAATGTCCCGACGGTCTCTATAAGAAGAACGATGTTTTTTTCCTCCGCAAACGGAAGGACTTTTTTCAGATTTTCCTCGACCGTGTTCACGTCCGCATCGTCGCCCGTGCGGACGCGCACGAACGGGATGTGAAGGTCGTAGCAGGCGCAGATGCAGTTCCTGATCTCATCCGCGTCAATGTTCTTTTCTCCCGCATTCCAAACGGAATCGACGCAGGTGATGCGAAGCCCCTCGTCTCTCAGTTCGCGGAAGGTCGCCGAAGCGCGCGACGGGTGAAACATTCCCGTTCGCGAGGAGACAAACGCTCCGTCTGCGTTGTATATTTCGATACCGGTCAGACCCGCCGCGCGCGCCGCTCCGCAGAGCGTGTCCCACGGAAAGTCCGTCCAGCCTCTCGTTGAAAAAGAAAGATTCATATTCGTCAGTTCTCCCCGTAAACGATCTTGTTCAGCGCGTTGATATAGGCGCGGACGGACGCTCCGATGATGTCGGTCGAAATGCCGTTGCCGGAGTAAAGTTTGCCGTTATTGCGAAGTTTGACGAGCGCCGAGCCCATCGCTTCTCTTCCCTCCGTGACCGCCTGTATCTGAAAATCGTCGAGTTCAAAATGATGTCCGAGGATCTTTTCGACCGCGAGGAACGCCGCGTCGATCGGACCGTCGCCGAGCGCGATGCCCGAAAGTTTCTGTCCGTCTTTTTCAAGTTCGATATGCGCGGAAGCCGTTATAACGTTTCCGCTGTTGATAACATAACTGATGAGTTTATATGTCGCGGGGACCTGGAGCGCGGATGACGCAACGATCGCGTCGAGTTCTTTCGCTCCGACGGGTTTTTTCGCCGCAACGCGCTTGAACGCCTCAAAAACTCTCGCGTCGTCCTCTTCGGAAAGGTCGTAGCCGAGTTTTCTGACCGCCGCGCTGACCGCGGAAATATCGTCGTCCTCGCAAAGTTCCGTTTCGGGAAGGCTGTGATCGGAAACGCCCGAATCGAACGGAGAAGTCTCGCTTCTCTTTGTGTCGGTCGTCCATGCGATCTGGGCGCAGATGCGGTTCAGTTCCGTATAAAGCAGATCGGTCTTCCATCCGAGTTTTTCGCCCTTCGCGTTCACGATCGCGGCGAACGCTCCGACGGTCGCGCACGCGCTTCCCGCGGCGCAGAGTTTGATCTCGTCCGCTCCCGCCTTGATCGCGGCGAGCAGGGAAGTGAGCGAAAGTCCGAAGGCGTTGCTGCAAAATGCCCCGACACGGACTTTTTCAAGCGCGGGAATATTTTTCTTTTGATCGGCGATGAACGCGCCGAACTCGTCGGGCATGGTCGCGCCCTCGTCGTCAGCGAACGTGACGGCGGTCACTCCCGCTTCGACCGCGGAGGTCACGAGATCTTTCAGAAACGCCTCGTCCGCACGGGTCGCGTCTTCGACAAAAAGTTCAAGGTCGCCGCATTTTTCTTTGCATTTTTTCAATGTCTCGGGAACGATCTCCAAAATCTTTCCCGGCTTTTTGTGGCATGAATATTCCATTCTGACATAGGACGCGGGAACGCAGAGCCTCAAACGGCGCTTTTTTGCTTTTGCGAGAGCCGCGTCAACCGTTTCGAGATCGGAACCGTCAAGAGCGACGGGAACGCTGAGCGTCCCGTTCGAGACGAACGACGCGACGGTCTTTATCAGAAGCGCGTCGGTGTTCGGATCTTTGACCTCGGGAAGTTCGATGACATCGACTCCGAGTTTGTCGAGTTGCCTTGCGGTCTCGATCTTCTCTCTGAAACTGAGAGAAGTTTTTTTCTGTGTTTCCGATACGAGTGTTACGTCCGAAACGCATATCTTTTTCATAATATATCCTCCGATGCCTTTGTATTGCTTATCCCCCGCGCTGACATGATGCCTTTTCCGTTTTCTTTTCCATAATAGCTCATCAAACCCCTCTGCGAACCACGATTTTATGAACTTTTTTATGAAAAAGCGCTTTCGCTCCCGCGTGCGCGCAAAAAACAGCGAAAGCCTTTCTTTCTTCTCTTTTCTTT
>CABKLX010000018.1 GCA_902373415.1 uncultured Eubacteriales bacterium
GGTTTTCACCGTGCCGCCGCTGCGCAACTGTTTTGCGGGTGTTTTTCAAATATATTCCTGTGCGGTTTCCGTCATGACCCGTTATATCCGCGCGCCGTCATGCTTCGGGGCTGAGATCATGATTTGTTAAATGTTTTTGATACTGAACGGGCGGCAGTCCCGTCATTCGCTTAAAGAAAGCCGAAAAATGGTTGGGCGACGAAAAATTCAGTTTATTGGAAGTTTCGCTCGCGGAAAGCCCGTTTTGCAAGAGGCGGATCGCCTCGTTGCATCTGAGTCGGGAATAAAAAGTTTTCGGGGAAACGCCGGAGAACTGTTTGAACAAAAGTTTTACATAGCTCACACTGATATTGCAAAGCCTTGCGACATCTGTCAGGGAACAGTCGTCATAAATACTGTTCACCATCATTGTGACAACTCGGTTGTATTCCTGCGCGCCGCGGGAGCGGATAAGTGAATTCTGCGAAACACGGTTTCGGCTGAGCCTTATCAGAAACGCAGACAGAAGATTTACGCATTCCGTCCCGTCAAACTCGTCTTTTTCCGTCTCTCTGCAATATGAATTCACTTTTGAAAACAACTCTTCAAAACAGGTCTGTTCTTCAACGGAAAGGCGAAAAGAACCGTCGAACAGGTTGCTCGGCAATGCGCCGTTGACCGAAAATGTTATTATCAAAACATTGGTCGGGGTGTCTTTTTCACAACTTATGCTGTGAAATTCAAGCGGGGCGTGCAGAATTATCTCGCCTTTCGACAGATTGTATACGCGCTCGTTTTCGGAGACCTGAACCGCACCCGAAGCCACATATACGATCTCCCAGAAATTATGGCTTTCCCCGTCATACGCAAAGCCGTTGTTCCATTCAAAACTGAATGATGTGAAAAATGCCGTGATCTCAAAAATCTTATTTATACTTTTCATGGCAGGCTGTCCAAAAACATAATTTTAGTATCTAATACAGTATTGAATTATTTTATTCGATATAGTATTTTAATTATATAAAAAACTTGGCTTAATGTCAACAGTCTTTTTTGAAATTCCGCGGAAAAAGCGAAAACGAAGAGATGACAAGAACCGAAGGAGTGTGTTTCGTTATGGAAAAACTGAAAGTAGCGGTAATAGGATGCGGATGTATTTCATGCATGCATCTTGACGCAATACGCGATCTGGATCTTTCCGAATTGACGGCGGTTTGCGACATTGTCCCGGAGCGCGCACGCGCCGCTTCGGAAAAGTATTCCGTTCCTTATTATACCGATTACAAAAAAATGATCGACGAGAACCGATTTGACGCCGTTCATCTTTGCCTTCCGCATTATATACATACCGAGGCGGCGCAATATGCGTTGAGACACGGTGTAAATGTTATAAGCGAAAAACCGATGAGCATCAACTATGAGGACGCGGCCGAAACCGTCAGGCTGGCGGAGGAAGTGAAATTGCAGTACGGCGTTATCTTTCAGTGCCGTTACAATACCCCGACGCGCCTCGTCAAAAAAAGAATTGAGGACGGAAGACTCGGAAGCGTAAAATGCGGAAGAGTTGTTCTTACATGGAGCCGTCCGGACGATTATTACGATGCTTCCGACTGGAAAGGCACTTGGGACAAAGAAGGCGGCGGAGTAATCATAGATCAGGCTATCCATTCCATTGATATGGCAAACTGGTTCATCGATTCCGAGCCTGTCGAAATACAGTCTTCGCTTCATAACCGCAATCACAAAACAATGAAGGTGGAAGACTCGGCGGAGGGACTTATAAAATACGAAAACGGGGCTTTGCTCTCTTTTTATGCGATGAACACTTATTTCATCAACGAACCGATCGAAATAAGGCTGTTTTGCGAGAACGGAACGGTCAGACTGTCTTATGACGATGCGGTGATATCCTATAATGACGGAACGGTCGAAACGGTGAACAACAGAGTCGAGGATCTCGTTTCGTACACGGGCGGAAAAGACTACTGGGGATTTCAGCACGCGGCACAGATAAACCAATTCTATAAGAGTATTCTGGGGCTTGAAAAATTGGAGATAAGCGGAAAAGAAGCCCTGAAAATACAAAAGATAATCTGTGACATATATAACAACGACGACAACCGTTTCCGAGAGAAAAGCCTGACAAAATAACAAAGAAAACATAACTTTCAGAACGGAGAAATATATGAAAATAGGTGTTTGCATCGGCATTGACGATCTTGCCGACTTTGAAAAGCAAATAGCGGAATTTCCGAAAGAAGGTTTTACGACCTGCCAGCTTCTCGCATGGAATCCGAAGATCCGGACGCCCGAAAACGCCGAAAAGATCAAAAAACTGTTGGCTGAATACAATGTTACGCCTTCCGCTTATTGGGCGGGGTGGGAAGGTCCCGGCGTATGGGATTTTTATGACGGACCGAAAACATTGGGGCTTGTTCCGCCCGAATACCGTGAAATGAGGGTAAAAAACCTTTGTGACGGGGCGGATTTTGCCAAACTTCTGGGCATTCAGGACGTTATCACGCACATGGGCTTCATTCCCGAAAATCCGAATGATCCCGAGTTCATGCCGTTTTGCGACGCGGTTCGCACGGTTGCGGAACATCTCAAAGAAAACGGTCAGTATCTGCTGTTTGAAGCGGGACAGGAGACACCCACGACGATGTTGCGCTGTTTTGAGGTCGTGGGCACGGATAATCTCGGAGTAAATCTGGACACGGCAAATGTCATTCTGTACGGAAAAGCCAACCCCGTGGACGCGCTGGACGTTTTCGGCGACAAGGTCAGAAATCTTCACGCGAAAGACGGAAGATATCCCACAAACGGACGCAATCTCGGCGAGGAAACACGCATCGGAGACGGAAAAGTCGATTTCAGAGCGCTGATACAGAAACTGCATGATATCGGATACGATTCTCACATCACGATCGAACGGGAGATCAACGGAGAAAAGCAGATCGAAGATATCAGATATGCAAAAAAATATCTTCAAGAGATCATCGACGATGTTTACGGCCGCTGACGGCGTATGATCCGCAAGACTGCGGAAAAAACTTTTCGGATCAATGAAAAAGTGACAGGAATCTCTTTCTGCAAAAAACCTTGTCATCTCTGCACTTTTATCGGATAAGCAACTCTCGGAAAGGGCACGGTATGGATGTTTTTAAGAACTCGGAATGGATAATTGCCGATGTAAACGGCAAAGACATTGCGGACAGCGCATTCATTTACAGGGAAAGTTTTGATCTGACGTCAACCGAAAACTGCCGTCTTTATCTGTCGTCATATTCGCAATATGCCGCATATATCAACGGAAAATTTGTCGATTGCGGTCAGTATTGCGGCTATGAAGACTATCAGGTATATGATATTCTGAACATCTCCCCTTTTGTACATGAAGGCAAAAACACGCTTAATATCCGGCATTATGTGTCGGGTGAGGATTTTTCAACGTGCCGCAAACAGATTCCGGGAGTAATTTTTTCGGTATATTCCGATGAAAACTGCGTGCTGAACAGTTCATGTGACTGTCTCTCTGTCAAAGATACGAGGGTCTTGGGGCTGAAAGAGATCATCACCCCGCAGTTAGGCTTCAATCTGGACTTTGACGCAACAAAAGAGCTCGGAGAGTTCAAACCGAGCGTAGCGGCGGGCAAAAAAAAGTGTCTGTTTCCCAGACCGATCAAAAAACTCATCAACGCCGACCGTGTGAGCGGCAAGCTTATTGCGCGGGGAACTTTTAAGGACGGCGACCGTTCTCTGCCGAAAGCGGAAAGAATGCAGTTTGCCGCCCTGAACGCGACTGACGGCACGGGTTTTTCCGATAACGGACAAGGCGGCGTTTCGTGGAATATCGACCGCGAGAGCGGCTGTGACGGGGCGTATTTATTATACGACTGCGACGAATCGGCGGGGCTGATCTCATTTTCGTTTGACATTCCGCGTGAATGTGAAATACTGATCGGCTTCGGAGAGCATCTTGACGACGGGAGAGTCAGAACTGCCGTCGGAGGGCGTAATTTCTGTTTGCGCTACCTCGCGCACGCCGGGAAAAATGAATTCTTTTATCCCATGCTGCGTGTCGGGCTCCGTTACCTGAGTTTTCACATATACAGCCTTTCGGGAACGGTGAATTACGCCGGATTGATCAGGCAAACATATCCTCTGACGAAGATCTGCCCCGATTTTTCAAACGAACTGCACCGTCGGATCTATGACGTCGGATGTAACACCCTTGAACTTTGCATGCATGAGCATTACGAGGACTGCCCGTGGAGGGAACAGTCCCTGTATGCAATGGACAGTCGCGTTCAGATACTTTGCGGATATTACGCGTTTCGGGAGTTTGAATTTCCGGCGGCGACACTCCGTCTTATGGCGCGCTCGCTTCGCCCGGACGGTCTGTTGGAACTGTGTCCTCCGGGAAAAGTACCGGTGGATATTCCCTCTTTTACAGCCGTTTACGTAAGAGAAGTATTGGAATATACGCTTTTTTCGGGAGATGTTTCCGTGGCGCGGGACGTGTTCTCCGTCCTGGAAAAGATCGTGCAAGGTTTTGCGGGAAGAATTACGGAGAACGGACTGTTATACAGATACGAGGGCGTCGGATACTGGAATTTTTATGAGTGGCGGGACGGCTTGGCGGGAGAGAGCGTCGGAACTTCACCGATCCTCGATTCGCCTCTGAACGCTTTTGTGTGCGATGCGTTTTTCTGCTTCGCGCAGATATGCAAAATTCTGCACCGTGAAAACGACGGCGCGATATATGCGGAACTGAACGAAAAAATGAAAAACTCTTTGCACAAGACCTTCTGGAATGAAACTTTTCAGGCGTACGGCACGGTCGCGGGAGGGATTCCCGAACACGCTCTGACACAGGGGCTGATGCTTTATATCGGAGCCGTCCCCGAGGAAAAGATCGGCGCGGTCGCACAAAGCATAACATCAAAAAAACTGATCCCCTGTTCCCTTTCAATGACGATCTACGAGTATGAGGCATTGCTGAATGTCAGCGAGAATTACAAACAGTTCGTTTTAAGCGATATAGAAAACACATGGGGCAAAATGCTTGACACAGGCTGTCAAACCTTCTGGGAGACCGAGGAGGGCGCAGACGCTTTCGGAAAAGCGGGAAGTCTGTGTCACGGTTGGTCTGCCGTTCCGATATACATTTTCGGGAAATATTTCAATATGCTTTGATCGAAGACAGGGAGTCCACATGAATTTTACGGAATGTTTTCACGGCGCCGAATGGGTAATGCCGAGCGAAGAATGCAATTCACCCTATTTCCGTGATGAGTTCAGCATAAAAAGCATCTCCAAAGCGGAACTTACCGTATGCGGCTTGGGATTCTATTATCCGTATATAAACGGGAGACGTGTGACTGAAGATCTGTTCATCACCCTTGCGACAGACTACCATGAACATTTCAACGTGCACGGGGAAGAACCCGCGCACCGCATTATATGTCAGAAATACGATGTAACGTCATTCCTGCATTCGGGCAAGAACGCGATAGGTTTTCTTGTCGGCGGCGGCTATTACAGATACCGCGACGATTACAGCCCCGTTCTTTACGGCCGTGTAAGAGTGTGCTACTATCTTGAGATCACCGCGGAAAACGGAGAAAAATTCAACTGTGTCTCCGGCAAAAACATGAAATGGTTTCCGTCGTTTGTCAGGGAATGCGATAACTTTTTGTTGGGAGAGACGCACGATTACAATTCGGAAAAAGAGAATTTCTCTTCTCCTGATTTTTCGGCGGCGGATTGGCATAATACGGAGATCGCGCATATTCCGGAGACAAAATATGAATATATGACCTCTCCCGCCGTCATTTCGCTGAAAGAGGCTTTGGGAACGATGCGGCTCGAAACCGGGAAATTATCCGTTTCGTATGTCCGTTCGGAGTCCGAAACGGCTTTCGTCATTCAAATTCCGAAAGGGATCAGAGTCAGATTTGAATATATGAACTTCAAAAAAGAACTGTCGGAAGGGCTTCACAGGTTTTCCTGTTAATATGCCTTTTCTACGCACGCCGCAGACGGGGAAATATAATTCCGACTGCGTCAGATCAAATATTTATACATTTTTTCAGCCGAGGAGTGCTCAAAAAGAGCCTCCTCGGCTGAAACCTTTTCTTCCGAAAGACACCTTCCCCGAATGCGGGAAAAATTACATCTGCGGAGAAAAATTCTGTCATTTTCTGTCACATTTCCGCTCCCGAAACGTTATAATAAACAGAGGGGCAAAAAGGAGGCGTCTTTTTGCCGTAAAGACCGATGCCCGACGGTTGTTTAAACGAAAAACAAAACGGACTTCCTCACCCCCCTCTCTGACAAAAACCGACAGAAAAAAGAAAGGGACAAAGATGAAAAGCGTATGCTCAGAATAACGGAAAACTGATCTCAAGTTCATACGGCACGGGGGTTACAATCAACTATTATTATGACAATCTTGACAGGCTGGTCAAGAAATGTTATAATAATCTTGAAAACAACGCTTTTCTGTATACATATAACGGTCTCGGAGCATTACGTTCCGTCACCGATACGGCTACCGGGGCAAAAACCCTTTTTACATATGATACGATAGGGCGTCAATCCGAAACGCGAAAAGAAACAGGAAACGACATCTTTTTGACCCTTTACGGATATGACACAATCTCCCGTCTTAACTCTCTGTCATATAAGTATAACGGAATATACGAACACGAGTATACGACTTCATATATCGCCGACAACAGAATAACATCGTTCAAACTCTCTTCGGGTCAGAATGATATATTCACGGTTAATCCCGTCTTCGACGGACTCGGCAGACAGACGGCAAGAACACTGAAAAACGGCTCGGGCGCGCAGGTTGACAAAGAAGCATATTCTTTCGTCACAGGTGCGGGCGGAGCGAACGCCTCGACTTCGATGATAGCTTCCGTCGGTTATTTCGGCCCCGATTCGACCGTCGACGAAACATATACTTATACTTATGACAACATCGGCAATATCAGGACCGTCTCAAAAAACGGAACTCAGATCGCCTCGTATACTTATAACTCGCTCAACGAACTGACAGGTTATACCGACGCTGCGGGAACCGTCCATACCTACGAATATTCCGTCGGAAACAGATTGCAATGCAACGAAAGAACCGCACTTCTCTATGAGGACTTGGTGTGATATGAAGAACTACAAACTGTATATAAAAGGTGCATATATAGGAGAAACAGACAATTTATTCTTTGGAGAAGACGATATATCAATTCCTTTTTTTGAAGTTTTAGAGGGCTGCGGTGCCTCTTTTACCAAAGAAACGGAAAATACATATCTGATGGAGTTTGATGACGAATCATATATTTTGAATACGGAAAATGTTACATTGATAAGAAATTCTGATGAGTTCGATTATCTTATTGTGCCTCCCGGAGGTACAGCAAAGCCGATAAAGACAGAATCGGAATTATACATTTCGTCAAGCAGATTACAGAGCTTTTTTGATTTATCAAAAACAGAACTCCGTGTGCGTGTAAGTCCGGAAACTTGTTCGGTTTGTATAGAAATCAAATCATAATATATGAAAAACGAAGTTAAACATAGTCGGCTTTTATGATGCTTATTTTAACGATTTTGGGAGGTAATTGCTTTGAGGCTTGTAAAGCGAATAATGGCATTGCTTATGCTCATTCTAACATTTTTTGTTTTGTCATTTCTATTATCCGGATGCAATATACATGATTCTATGTTTAAAAAATCAACCTTGC
>CABKLX010000019.1 GCA_902373415.1 uncultured Eubacteriales bacterium
CTGGCGGTCTATCTCTTGTTTTCGGTTGCTTGCTTCCTTACCGTACATGAGCATTTTCGTAAGGCTTATCGTAAAGCGCCTGTTTCATCTGCCAAAGATGGTGTTTCCCCGGAACGACCTGAAAAAGAACCCCGTCGTCTTTCAACACTCTTGCGCATTCCCCGTGCATGGGTGCGAAAATATGAGTCAGAACATCGATCGATCGGTCCGCTATCGGGATCGCCGCAATGTTCCCGACGAAAAACGTCACGTTTTTTATCCTTTTCGCGGCGCGTTTGACCGCGTCCTTACTCAAATCGAAGGCGAACGCCCGTTCGGCATTTTCCGCGACGGCTTCGGTGAAGTAACCCTCCCCGCAACAGGCATCGAGCACCGTCCCGTAAGAGAGAGGGCGCATCGCTTCGCGCAGACACCCGTAATAATCTCCCGAAAGAAAAGACCGCCGCGCGGCGACCATTTCCGTGTTGTCTCCGCCTCCGGCGCGATTACCCGTCAGCAGATTGACATATCCCTCTTTCGCGGTATCGAAAGAATGACGGTTTTCGCATACGAAGTCTTTTTCTCTTTTTTCAAGAGTTTTCCCGCAGACGGGACATATCAGGACAGAGTTCACTTCCCGTTCTTTTTCCTTTCCAACAGGCGGCGTTCTTTTTCGCGTCTGATATCGACTTTTGCGAACGGGATCTTTGCGAATTCGTACATCATTCTCGAAAACAGACGGTCGTGGTAGTTGTCTTCGATCTCATCCTCGTCGTAATTTGTGCTGATTATCATCGGCTTTTTCTCATTGAGACGGTCGTTGATAATATTGTACAGAACGCTTTCGGAAAAAGAGTTTTTGAACTCCGCGCCGAAATCGTCGATTATCAGAAGATCGCATTCTTTATATGACTCTGTGTCCGCGTCGCCTTTTCCGAAATGCACTTTCTCAAAATCGTCGAGCATATCCTGTATCGGCGTATAGAGAACAAAATGACCCGTTTTTATCAGTTCCGTTCCGATCGCGCAGGAAAGAAAGGTCTTTCCGCTTCCCGGATCTCCGAGAAACAGAAGATTGCGGCAGACTTTGTCGAAACTGCGGACATATTTTTTGCAGTATTCAAGCGCTGCTTCCATTTTATTTCTGTCCGCGCCCTCGGAATAGAAGGTCAGATCGAAATTGCGGAAATTTTTGTTCTGATATATCTTCTGCATATTTGAACAGCGCAAAAATTCTTCCGCCAACGCCTTTTTGTAGCAGATACACATTTCCGATCCGACGAAACCCTCGTCCTTGCAGACGGGACATTCGTATTGAAGGGAGAGATAGTCTGCGGAATAGCCGTTGTCCGTCAGTATTTTTTCTCTTTCCTTTTGAAGCGCGAGACTTTCGGTCTTTAATTTTTCAAATTCCTCTTCGGAGAGATCTCCGTCCGCCATCTTCGAGAAAAATTCGGCAGACACGCTCTCCATCCGACGTTCCGTTTCGAGAATCTGCGGGAATTTTTCATATATCTCGGATCGGTGCGCGGCGCGGCGTGTCAGAACGTCAGCCTGTTTCTGCGAGAAAAGTTCGTCCGTTCTGCGGCGGCAGTCTTCTCTTTTCATTCCCGATCCTCCTCTATGTCGCTGAGAATGATCTCCCAACTGTCTTTCATCGACTGTTTATTGTCTTCCGATCGCTCTTTTTTTGTGTAACGGGGCTTCTTACCCGTTGTCTTTGCCGCTTTCTTTTCGGGCTTTTTGTCTCCCTCTTCCGCGTCAAACACGGTCTTGAACCCGCTTTCATGCCATGATTTGAGGATCGTGTTCATATATGCGTAGGAATAATTCCCCGTGCTTGCGACCGTTCTGTCGTAAGCGAGATTTATCATGTCAAGCCCGAAACCGTATTCCTCCGTCCATGTCGTAAACGCTTTTTTTTCTCCGGGCGTCAGCGCGCGGTGGCTTATGCCGAGCATTCGGGCGATGCGGTTCAAAAGTTCTTTCTTCTCTTTTTGGGTCTTTATGTACGCTTCCGCTTTTTCGGGCGTCGTGATCCCGTTTTCCATCCACTCGATGCCGAGTTTCTGAACCCGTGAAAGCGACATGCCCATGTCCGCGGCATATTGAAGCAGAAGCGCGACCGCTTCCGTTTCTATCCCGTTCCACTCAACAAGCGAAAGGATCAGCGACGCGTCGGTGTCGGATACGGTCTTTGCGAAGAGTTTTTCAGCCATTCCGTAAAGAAAACGCAACCCGCCGTCTTTTTTGACGCGCTCGGCGATTTGCGCGGGAGTGTATTTCATGATCTCCGACGCCGCGATCTTCGGGCGCTCAAACATATATCTGTTTGCGGTTCTGAACAGGATCCCCGCTTTGCACCAATACGCAAAAGCGTCGTCGATCTCCTGTTCGGTCGCCGCGACGGCATTCATGATGTCTTCTTTTGTATACGAAGCGTTTTTGTTTCTCAGAAGAAACAGAATAAGCCTCAGCGCCGTCGGCGGAGCCTGCAAATGTTCGTCCGCCACCTTTACGGGAACCGAGAAGGTGTCAAGCGCTTCGAATATAACGGTGTTGTCCATGACTTTTCTCTTGCTTTACGCCCGATCGGAGAATTATTCTTCCTGCGGACGGTCATCTTTTCCTTTCCGAAACTTCGGTGACCTATATTATAACAAAAAAAATGCAAAAAGTAAAGAGGGCATTTTCGATTACCGTCGTTTTTTGTGTAATCGTGCCGAAAAATAAATTTTCGTATGTTTTATCTCTCCCGAAAAGGATGCGGCTTCATATCCTCTCGGGAAAGAAGCCGCTGTCGGTTGTTTTCGGTTTTTATTCTTCTCCGTCGGTCGGTGTCTCGGGTTCGGGCGAAGTGGGAATGTCGGGAACCGTCGGCGTATCTGTCGGAGGCTGAGGTTCTTCCGTCGTGGGTTGAGGCGCTTCGGTCGTTCCTTCGGGTGCAGAGGAATAGTACATGACCGTAACCGTACAACTCGCGCGGTTGATCCCGTCGGTGACTGTGATAACTGCCGTTCCGGGGCTGACGGCTTTGACATATCCGTCGCTTCTTATGGCGGCAATATCCGTGTTTGAAGAGCTCCATGTGAGTTCTCCGGGGGCGTCTTCGACCGTGAGATAGAAGGCTTCTCCCGGATAAAGTGAGATCTGTGTTCTGTTAAGTGTCAGATCCGTTCCTGTCGGCTCGGTAGGCACGGAGGCGTTTTCCGAGACCCTGATCGTGCATTGCGCGGACAGAGAGGTCGCTTCATCGACGACGGTCACGGTTGCGGTTCCTTCGCCGATCGCGGTCACGCATCCGTATCGGTCGACCGTCGCGACGGTTTCGTCGGAGGAACTCCAAACGAGCGTTGAGGGCGCTCCGTTCGGGGTAAGAACGGGGGACAGAAGAAGCGTCGAACCGGGAGCGACCGTTTGCTCGGATTCTTCAAACGAGATCGCACTGAGCGTCGGAGTTCCCGCGACCGTCACCGTACAGGTGAGTTCTTCGGAGACCGTTTTGCTGTTGGAATATACCGTCACTCTCGCTTTTATGACCGCGACTCCGGCGGAAACGCCTGTCACGATGCCGGATTTGACCGTTGCGACATCTGTGTTGTCGCTTTCCCAAACGATGCCGTAAGGGTCGGAGCCCGTATTTTCAAGCGCAACGGAAAGGGTCTGTTTTTCTCCGCAGTCAATATTCAATTCCGTCTGACTCAATCGGAATGTCGGTTCTTTCTTTGCGCAGCCGGCAAATACCGTCAGGATAAAGCCGACGACGAGCGCGGCGGAAAGGATGTTTTTAATTTTCATCGCGCGTTCCTTCCATATTATATATGTTGGTTACATAATAGCACAGTTGGAAAAAAAAGTCAACCGCAATTTCGGGAAGATATTTGGAATTGAATCATATAAATTCCGTGCAGGTGAAGTCTGTGCCCGGATTTTTATCCGTTTAAGAGTGTTCGAGTCGGAAAGGGACAACAGATAAATGTAAACTAATTTTGAATGAAATTTGCAGGAAAACCGAAAAAGCCCATAACTGCAACGAAAAAACCGATTTTTTATTTGTTTTCGTCTCTTAAAAAATTTCGGCGAAAGGTATTGACAAAACCGAAATGCCGTGGTATACTGTTTAAGCCCTCGAAAAACGGAGGGCGGATGAACCTTGAAAATTAAACAATGATACAACCCTGTTAATTTTAACAAACGAGAAGAAAACTCGGCGCAGAAGCGCATAAATTGAAAGAGAAACGAACCGGATAAATTTAGGTTGGTTTCAAAGTCTTTGGAAGTATATGATCTCTCTTCGGAGAGTTATATAACCATATTTTTCAGAGAGTTTGATCCTGGCTCAGGATGAACGCTGGCGGCGTGCCTAACACATGCAAGTCGAACGAAGATGCGTGTTTGATCCCTTCGGGGTGACGATGCGCAGACTTAGTGGCGGACGGGTGAGTAATGTATGAGCAACCTGCCTTCAAGAGGGGAATAACAGTCGGAAACGACTGCTAATACCGCATAACAAAGCGTGATCGCATGATCGTGTTTTCAAAGGAGCAATCCGCTTGAAGATGGGCTCATATCTGATTAGATAGTTGGTGAGGTAACGGCTCACCAAGTCTGCGATCAGTAGCCGGACTGAGAGGTTGAACGGCCACATTGGAACTGAGATACGGTCCAGACTCCTACGGGAGGCAGCAGTGGGGAATATTGGGCAATGGGCGAAAGCCTGACCCAGCAACGCCGCGTGAAGGAAGAAGGTCTTCGGATTGTAAACTTTTGTCTTATGGGACGATAATGACGGTACCATAGGAGGAAGCCACGACTAACTACGTGCCAGCAGTCGCGGTAATACGTAGGTGGCGAGCGTTATCCGGAATTATTGGGTGTAAAGGGTGCGTAGGCGGGACGTAAAGTCAGATGTGAAATGCGGAGGCTCAACCTCCGAACTGCATTTGAAACTTACGTTCTTGAGTGGAGTAGAGGCAAGCGGAATTCCCGGTGTAGCGGTGAAATGCATAGATATCGGGAGGAACACCAGTGGCGAAGGCGGCTTGCTGGGCTTTTACTGACGCTGAGGCACGAAAGTGTGGGGAGCAAACAGGATTAGATACCCTGGTAGTCCACACCGTAAACGATGATTACTAGGTGTAGGCCGGCTGAACCGGTCTGTGCCGCAGTTAACACAATAAGTAATCCACCTGGGGAGTACGGCCGCAAGGTTGAAACTCAAAGGAATTGACGGGGGCCCGCAC